>DASPKX010000184.1:0-3845 GCA_035627835.1 Candidatus Methylomirabilota bacterium | reverse complement strand
GGCTAATGTTTTTCAGAATTGCGCCTTGAAGTCAAGTGGATGCGCAAAGGCAGCGATGAAGAACGGCGTTTTCAAAAAGTCAAAAAAACGCTTGTGAAAAATTTCACTATCGGGCACTTTCTCCCGCACTTCGCGCGCGATGGTTGGCGCTGAGGAGGAAGTGTCCTCTGCAACTGCGAAGATTGCCCGAATGTTTTTACTTAAACGACTGCTCCTTTTATTAGCCCTGGCCGGGATGCCATTGCTGGGATTTGCGGCGGACGCTCCGGCAGCTGACGTTGTCCCAAATCCAGTGGACACCTCCCACGCTGCCGCGGATGGGCACCACGAAGGTGAGCATCATGGTCTGCCAGCTTACGCGCCTGTTGTCTTCCAGATTGGCAAGTTTGCGATCACCAATTCGATGATCGCCACCTGGGTGGCCGCGGCGATTCTGATAATTTTCGCACAGTTGGCGACCCGCAACATCAAGGCTGTTCCAACCGGTTTGCAGAATTTCTGGGAAATGATGGTCGAGGGGCTTTACGGCCTGCTGGAAGAGCTGCTCGGGTCTAAGTTGGTGCGTTCCGCATTTTGGTTTTTTGCGACCTGTTTCATATTTATCACTTTCGCCAACTGGATGGGGTTGTTCCCTGGGGTCGGCACCATTGGGTGGAATGTCACAGAGAATGGTGTCACGGAATTCCGTCCGTTCCTCCGCGGCGCTAACGCAGACCTGAACATGACGTCAGCGATGGCGCTGGTGTTCTTCTTCATGTGGTTTGTTTGGTCCCTCAAAGCCATCGGTGTTGGCGGGATGGCCAAGCACATTTTCGGCGGCGGCGGGGATGAGAAGGGTTTCATGAAGCTGTTCCTGATGGCCATCTTCATGGCTGTCGGTGTGATTGAAGTTGTGTCTATTTTGTTCCGTCCCGTCTCCCTGAGCTTCCGTTTGTTCGGCAATGTCTTCGCGGGTGAAAACATTCTCGAATCCATGACCGGTTTGATCCCTTGGGTGGGGTCGTTGCTGGCTATTCCATTTTATTTCCTCGAGCTGCTGGTCGGTGTGGTGCAAGCGTTTGTGTTCACACTGCTGACGGCGGTGTTCACTTCGCTGATGGCGACGCATGACGAACATCACGGCGAGGAAGCGCATCATTAATTTAGAATTTTCCCAGCCGGACCGTGGCAAGACTGCGGGGGTTGGGAAGAAAAACGAAAGGTAAATACATGTTACTACCGTTGCTGGGCGAAATCACTGGTAATCTGCACGTCGGTCTGGCCGCTATCGGTTCAGCCATTGGCGTGGGAATTATCGGCTTGAAGGCAGCTGAAGCGACTGGGCGCAACCCAGGAGCCGCTGGCGCAATCCGCACGATAGCGATCATCACCGCAGCGTTGGCTGAAGGTGTTGTGTTCTTCGCTATCTTCCTCGCGAAGTAAGCCCAACGGTTTTGAGGGCGTTCGCTTGCGGGCGCCCTCAGCCAATTTTGTATGATCATCTCATTCTTAGCTGCGGCAGCTCCTGCCGCTCCACAGGGCGGCGGTCTCACCGGGACCGCAAACGAAATCGCGCGCACGTTCGGGTGGCATCCTGTGCTGTTTTTCTCACAGGTCATTTCCTTCTGCATCGTGGCGTTTCTGCTGAAGAAGTTTGCATACGATCCAATCCTGAAGGTGCTCGAGGAGCGCAAACAACGCATCGCTGAAGGTTTGGCGAATGCGGAGCGAATTAAGGCTGAAGTCGCCCGAACTGAAGCAGCTCGCCAGGAAATCCTGCAACAGGCCAACAGCCAGGCAACAAAGCTAATTGAAGAAGCTCGCGCTGCCGCTGCCCGTGTGCAGGAAACCGAAACCCAGCGCGCCATCACCACCGCCGAGCAAATCATCGCCAAAGCTCGTGAAGCCGCCGCCGCTGACCATGCTCGCATGATGGCTGAGCTGCGTCGTGAAGTGGTTGCGTTGGTGGTTAAAACCACTGCGAATGTGTCTGGCAAGATCCTGACGATGGAAGACCAGAAGCGCCTTGCTGATGAGGCTTCCCGCCAAATCGCCGCTTAATCCGCGCTGATGAAATCCTCCAAACTAACTCGTCGCGAGGCTAAGGAGCTTTTCCGTGCGGCCACGGTGAACGGTCGCATGGACGACAACAAGATCCGCGCAGCCTTCCAGCAGCTCGCCGAGAAGAAGCCTCGCGGCTACGTGGCCATCATGGCCCACATGCAGCGCCTGGTGAAACTGGATATTGCCAAGCGGACTGCGACCATTGAGAGTCCGGTTGAACTTACCCCTGAAACTCGGAAAGACTTGGAAGCAAAGCTGGCCTCCAGCTACGGTCCGAACCTCATTCTGAATTACAAACTGAATCCATCATTGATCGGCGGACTTCGCATCCAGGTTGGGAGCGATGTTTATGATGGTAGCGTGCGCGCACGCCTGAACGCCATTGAAGCAGCAGCATAATTTACCTAGTTAATATGAGCACACTCTTACAGGACATCGAAGCGCAGATCTCCGGCGTGAAGACCACGGTCAATCGCCAGAACGTCGGCATCGTCCGCGAAATCGGCGACGGCGTGGCCAAGATCGAAGGGCTGACTGACGCGATGCTCAATGAGACTCTCGACTTCGGCAACGGCGTCGTTGGTCTGGCCTTGAACCTTGAAGAAACTGAAGTCGGCGCGATCATTCTGGGCGATTACACCTCGATCCGTGAGGGCCAGGAAGTCCGCACGACTGGCAAGCTGCTCCAGGTTCCCGTTGGGAAAGGGATGCTCGGCCGCGTGGTGAACGCGCTTGGCCAGCCGATCGATGGCAAAGGCGCGATCAAGGCTGATGTGTTTTATCCGGTGGAGAAAATCGCCCCCGGTATCATCAAGCGCCAATCCGTTAGCCAGCCGATGCAGACCGGCATCATGGCTGTGGACGCGATGATTCCGATCGGCCGCGGCCAACGCGAGCTGATCATCGGTGACCGTTCCACGGGCAAAACCACTATCGGCATCGACACCATCATCAATAATGCGCGCTTGAATCGCGCCGCTGAAGCTGCTGGCGACAAATCTTTCCGTCCGCTTTATTCCATCTACGTCGCCGTTGGCCAGAAGCAATCGAACGTCGCTCGCGTGTTGAGCGTTTTGGAAGCGGAAGGGGCGATGCCTTACACCATTGTCGTCAGCGCCACCGCTTCGGACTCGGCCACCAACCAGTACCTCGCTCCATTCGCGGGCGCCGCGATGGGTGAGTGGTTCATGGATAACGGCATGGATGCCCTCATCATTTTTGATGATCTCTCCAAGCACGCTGTTGCCTATCGCCAAGTCTCCCTGGTTTTGAAACGTCCTTCCGGCCGCGAAGCTTATCCTGGTGACGTTTTCTATCTGCACAGCCGCTTGCTCGAGCGTTCCGCTCGCGTGAACGAAAAAGCGGGTGGCGGCTCGCTGACGGCGCTGCCGATCATTGAGACGCAAGCAGGCGACGTTTCCGCTTACATCCCGACGAACGTTATTTCGATCACCGACGGCCAGATCTACCTGGAAACCGATTTGTTCTACCAGGGCATTCGTCCGGCGGTGTCGGTCGGTCTTTCTGTGTCCCGCGTCGGTTCTGCCGCGCAGATCAAGGCGATGAAGCAGGTCGCCGGCCGCATCAAGCTGGACCTCGCGCAGTTCCGCGAATTGGCAGCTTTCGCTCAGTTCGGCTCAGACCTCGACCCACAGACGCAAGCCAAGCTCGAGCGCGGCAAGCGCGTGGTCGAAGTGTTCAAGCAGCCTCAGTACAACCCGATTCCCGTTGAAGTTCAGGCCGTGGTTCTCTGGGCTGTGCAGAACGGTCATTTCGATGACGTCGCCGTTGACAAGGTCAAA
>DASPKX010000183.1:0-34724 GCA_035627835.1 Candidatus Methylomirabilota bacterium | reverse complement strand
CTGGCCGCCGCACTCTGTTTCGCGCTGCCAAGCGAAGGCGCCGTTCGCGTCGGCGCCGCGTCGGTGAAGATCACTCCGCCGACAGGCGCGCCAATGGCTGGGTACTACTATGAGCGGGCTGCGGAAGGAACACACGACGAGCTGCTCGCGAACACAATCGTGTTGGAAGTTGATGGCAAACTGGCAGCGCTCGTCTCACTGGATCTCATCAGCACTCAACGGCGCTTCGTGGAGGCAGCCCGTGCTGAGGTCTCGCGCACACTGGGCATACCTGCAGATCACGTGATGATCAGCGCAACGCACGCACACACGGGTCCTATCTTCGCGAGCACGAGCGCGCGCTTCGATTCGCAAGGAGGGAGCAATCCAATCGCGGTGAGTTACACGGAGCAGTTGCCGAAGTGGATCGTGGAGAGTGTGAGTTTGGCGAAGGAGCGTCTCGCGCCGGTGACCATCTCGGCGGCGAAAGGCGTTGCGGAAGGCCTCGCGTTCAACCGCCGCTTTCACATGAAAGATGGAACGGTGGGCTGGAACGCCGGCAAGCTGAACCCCAACATCATTCGGCCCGCCGGTCCGGTGGATCCGGAAGTTCCTCTGGTTGTTTTCGAGGACGCTCAGAAGCGCCCGCTCGCTGCCTATGTGAATTTCGCCATGCACCTCGACACCGTGGGGGGCATGAAGTTCTCAGCCGATTACCCATTCGCGTTGCGGGAAGCGCTGAAAGCGGCGAAAGACACAAACCTGGTGACACTGTTCACGATCGGGTGCGCGGGTGACGTGAATCACATCAACGTTTCGCACGGGCATCGGCAGCAAGGCCACGGTGAAGCCGCGCGCATTGGGACGATCCTTGCAGCGAGCGCGCTGCGCGCGTGGGACGAACTCGCGCCGCTCACGAACTTATCCTTGCGCGCGCGCGCGGAGGTTGTCGCGCTGCCATTGGCCAAGATCACGGAGCAGGAAGTCAGCGAGGCTCGCGCTGTGCTGGCGCGCATGAATGCGCCGGAGAAGCCGAAGTTTCTTGAGCAAGTGAAAGCGTTTCAAACGCTCGAAGTTCAAGGGAGGCAGGGCCAGCCGTTGGAGGCCGAAGTGCAAGTGATCACGCTCGGGAAAGAATTGGCCTGGGTCAGTTTGCCCGGAGAGATCTTCGTTGAGCTTGGGCTCACCATAAAGCGCGGCTCTCCATTCAAGCACACGATCATTGCTGAGCTGGCCAATGGCAGTGTCGGTTACGTCCCAAATCGTGTGGCTTACCCACAGGGAAATTACGAAGTGATCAGCGCGCGCTGCGCGGAAGGTTCCGGCGAGCTGTTGGTGGATGCGGCCCTCAGAATGCTGCGCGAAGAGTTCACAAATAAGTGAACTACAGGGAACCGCTGGCCGCGAATTTGCACTTCATTTAAAAAGCGCCAAAATTCCTGCGCGCATGCGCGAGCGCTCTTCATCCCAGGTATATCGCTGGTTTTACGAGACCTACGGCAAACCGACCCCCGCGCAAGCCGCTGCCTGGCCGCACATCGAAGCGGGGCGCAACGTCCTCATCGTTTCACCCACGGGAACGGGCAAAACGCTCGCGGCATTCCTCGCGGTGGTGAACGCACTTGCGGAGCTGCACGACTCCAAAAAGCTGCGCCGATCCATCTACGCGATCTACATCTCGCCGCTCCGTGCGTTGAGCTATGACCTGGAGAAGAATCTGCGCGGACCCCTCGAGGCGATCTATGGCAAAGAACCGCCCATCAAAGTCGGCCTCAGATCTGGCGACACTTCCAGTTATCAGCGCCAACAACAGCTCGCGTCGCCTCCGCACATTCTGCTCACGACACCGGAGAGCCTCTCGATTCTACTTACGCAACCACGCTGGACAGAGGCGCTCTCCACAGTGCGCTGGATCATTCTGGATGAAGTGCATGCGCTCGCGGAAAACAAGCGTGGCGCACATTTGACCATCTCGTTGGAGCGACTGGAGGAATTGGGCGAGCGCGCGCGGCGTGAAAAGTCCGAGACGCCCAGTGCGCTGCAACGGATTGGCCTCTCGGCAACCGTCGCCCCGTTGCACGAGGTTTCCCGTTTTCTGGTCGGAACCGACCGGGCCTGTGAACTCCTTGACGTGAGCGCGGCCAAGAAGATCGATCTCAAGGTTTACTCGCCGTTGCACAAGAATCCTTACCCTGAATACGGCTACACGGGGCAACGGCTGATCAAAGAACTCGCGAAGCTCATCACGGAAAACAGGACCACGCTGATTTTCTCCAACACGCGCTCGGGCGCCGAAGCAGCCACGTATTGGTTGCACAAGGAGCTGCCGGAGTTGAGCGAACAGATCGAATGCCATCACGCTTCGCTGGATCGCGATGTGCGCCAGGAAGTGGAGGACCGCCTCAAGCGTGGCGAGCTGCGCGCGGCGGTTTGTTCCACAAGCCTCGAGCTGGGCATCGACATTGGATCCGTGGACCTGGTGGTGATGCTTTCAACACCCAAAGGTGTGAGCCGAGCGCTGCAAAGGACAGGGCGCGCGGGGCACAACATCAACAGCGTGAGCCGCGGACTGGTTGTGGCCACAAACATGAATGATCTCGTGGAATGCTGCGCGACTGTGTTGCTCGCGCGCAGCCGACAGCTCGATCCGGTGCGCATTCCGCAGAAGCCGCTCGACGTGCTTGCGCAGCATCTCGCGAGCATGGGTTGCGGGCGCGAGTGGGCCCGCGACGAGGCTTTCGAGCTGATTCATCGCGCGTATCCCTACAAGGATCTCACCCGCGCGGAGTTCGATGAGGCTCTCGACTTTCTCGCCGGTGGCGGGGAGTCGTTGCGGAAGCAATACACCGAGACTTTCGGGAAGATTCATCTCACCGAAACAACCTTCGTCACACGCGAAGGAAGAATTCGCCGCGACATTTTACAGAATGTCGGCGTGATCCCGAATGAAGGGATGATCGCCGTAAAGCTGCGGGCGCGCACACTGGGGCTGGTCGAAGAAATCTTTTTGCGGCAACTGCAGGTGGGCGATGTGTTCATCATCGCGGGCAGGCCCGTGAAGTTGGAGCGGGTGGGGACGATGGAATGTTTCGTCACGCGCGCGGACCACGCCTTGCCAACTGTGCCCCGTTGGAACGCGAGCAAGATGCCGCTCACGAACAAGGTCGCCGAGGAGATCATTGGTTTCCGTAGCGAGTTGCGCGCGCGGTTTGAATCCGTGGGCAGCAGTTGCGAGCACAACGTCGATTGGATCAGCGAACGCCTGGAGTGCGGGAAGACGAACGCAGCCATCATTTGCAAGATGTATGCCGCGCAATCCGCGGTATCGGAGATTCCCACTGCGGACTTCCTCTTGGTGGAAGAGCTGCTCGAAGGCGCGACTGATTGGGCCGAAGGCGTCGGACAACAGAAGCCGCGCACACGCCGCAGGTTCATGCCTGCTCGCACCCACGCGCGCGCGCGGCATTACTTCTTCCACTGTCTTATCGGGCGCGGTGGCAACGAAGCGCTCAGCAGAGTCGTGGCGCTCCGCTTGAGCAGGCTGCGCGGTGGTAATGCCATTGCGACGCCCGATGATTATGGCTTCGTGCTGACTGTCACGCCGGGGCAGGTGTTCACGGCGGATGAGTTGCCGGAACTGCTCTCGCCGCGGAACTTCGCGGAAGATTTGCACACCGCGCTCTCTCGCTCTGAGTTGATGAAGTATCACTTTCGCAACGCCGCCCAGACCGGGCTGATGGTTTATCGCAACATCCTCGGCGAACAGAAGACGCTCCGGAAATTGCAATGGAGCAGCGAGGTGCTTTTCAACGTCCTGCAGGAGCATGAGCCCAACCACATCCTCATGCGCGAAGCGAGGCGCGACGCAGTGCATGTGTATATCGACCTGGAAACCGCGCAGCGTTGGGTCGAACAAATGCAGACACGGCCGGTGCGGTTGCGGCCAGTGGACCACGTTCCGCCGCTCTCCTTCGCGCTGTTCGCGACCAAGATCAAGGAAGCACTGCTGGTGGAAGACCCGCGCGAAATGACCGAGCGCCTTTACCATTTGTGGTGGGAGAAGATCGAAGCGAACGAGAAGGCAGGACTTAACACGGAGGGGCAGAGGGAAAAGGACAGCGCGGAGAAATGAACCTGATGAAATGAATTGTTTGTGAGTCATCATCTCGGCCGAATGTCAGCTCCTGCTCTGCGCCCTCTCTTTGTTTCCTCTGCTTCCTCTGCGTTCGTCTTGCAGGTCTCCGTTCGTCTTTTCGGCGCCTTATGCTAAAGTGCCGCCCCACGCGTGAAGCGGCGATCGATCCAATTTGATGCTCGGCGAGCGGTGTGGATCGAAAGCGAGCGCGTCCTGGCCATCGCGGATCTCCACCTCGGCTACGCCTGGGCTCATCGTCACAACGGCCAACTTCTCCCTGTTGCTCAACCTGACGACTGCTTGAAAAGACTCCAGGCGCTCTGCGCCAGCTACAGCCCAAAGCATCTCGTGCTGCTCGGCGATATCGTTCACCAGGCGCTCGCGCTTGAACCGATTGAACGCGAGTTGAATGAGCTGCGCTGCTGCTTTGGACCCGACACGCAACTGGTCTTGATCCGCGGCAACCATGACCGGAAACTCGCGCCGCTCGCCGCCCGGGCTGGCCTGGAGCTAACCAGCGAGTTCTCCGCGGGCGAATACCTGTTCGTTCATGGCGACAAAGAACCATCGCCCGCGCACACGGGGAAACTGGTCTTCATGGGCCATGAGCATCCGGCCATCTCACTCGGTGATGGCATATCGAATCGAAAGTTCCCCTGCTTCCTGCTGAGTGAAAAAGTGATCGTGCTCCCGGCGTTTTCGAGTTGGGCAGCCGGGGCGAATGTGCGCACAGGCCGATACATGAGCGCGCTTGCGAGCAAGGCTGGCTTCGATGAAGCCCTCGCAATTCTCGGAGAGCGCTTGCTGCCGGTGCGGCTGTGAAAACTAAAATTCGAGGACTTCGTCCCGTTCCGGCGCGCGAATATCAGCGCCAGGCTTCAATTCTTTGAGGGCTTCAGTGAAAGCCAAGCATTGGGATTCTTCGCCATGCACCACGCTGATCTTGCGCATGGGCCCGCTCAATCGCTTCACGTAATCGATCAACTCACTTCTATCTGCGTGGCCAGAGAAGGCGTCGATGGAGGCAATCTGCGCGCGGACCGCTGTCGGCTCGCCGAAAATGTTCACGGTGGGTTTCCTGGCGAGGATCTGCGCCCCCAGAGTGTGCTCCGCGCAATAGCCGATAAACAGCACCAGGTTCGCCGCGTTGCCCAGGTTGTTCTTCAGATGGTGGCGAATGCGCCCGGCTTCAGCCATCCCCGAGGCGCTAATGATGATCGCGGCGCCTTCGAGTTCGTTCAGCTTCCGCGAGTGCTCCACATGGCGAATGTACGTGAGGTTCTCCATGCCGAACGGATTGGCCTTCTCGCGGAGGAAACTGTAGATGCGCTCGTTAAAGCACTCCGGGTGCAGGCGGTAAACCTCACTGGCGTTCACGCTCAACGGTGAGTCCACGAAGATCGGGCACCGAGGAAGCTCTCCAGAGAGCGTCATCTGGTGGAGCATATAAACGATCTGCTGCGTTCTTCCGACAGAGAACGCGGGGATGATCACCTTGGCTTTGCGCTCGAGCGCTCCCTTGACCAGATCGCGCAGGCTCTCGAGCGCGTTGGTCTTAGCCGTGTGCTCACGACCGCCGTAAGTGCTTTCGATCTGCAGGAAATCGACACCTTCAACAGGCAGCGGGTCGCGCAGAATCTCATCGTTCCCGCGCCCAATATCTCCGCTGAAGAGATAGCGGAACTTCCGGCCCTTTTCATTGATGTCGAGAATGACCTGAGCCGATCCCAAAATGTGTCCGGCATCACGGAACGTGACGTGAACACCGTCTGCGACCTGGATCGGACGTTCGTAATTGAGCGTCACGAACTGGCGCACAGCGGCTTCGGCCTCAGTGGGAGTGTAGAGCGCCTCAACGGGAGCCAGCCCTTTCTTTGCCCGCTGTTTGGAAACGAACTCCGCGTCCGCGCGTTGAACCTCAGCCGAGTCTTCCAGCATGATGCTGGCGAGATCGCGCGTGGCGAAGGTGCAGTAAATGTTCCCCGTAAAGCCATTCTTCACCAGGTTCGGCAAGTTGCCGCAATGATCGATGTGCGCGTGGCTCAGCAGGACCGCGCTCAGTTCGGATGGGTCGAACGGAAAACGGCGGTTTCGCTCGATGGTGTCTTCGCGGCGGCCCTGGAAGAGACCGCACTCCAGCAGGATCTTCTGCCGGTTCACTTCCAGCAAAAACATGGACCCTGTGGTGGTCCGTGTCGCCCCGTGAAAGTGAACCCGCATGCAACCTGGCTGCTTAGGACATGCGCATGGGCATCAGCACGTAAAGGAACGGCCCATTTATCTTGAGCATCCCCGGGCTCAACTCGTCGATCAACTCGAGGAACACCTCGTCGTTGTCGAGAGCCTTGAGCGGGTCCATCAGGTAAATCGGGTTGAACGCAATGGCCAGCTCTTCGCCCCCATACTTCACCGCCAGCATTTCACGCCCTTCGCCCACGTCAGGGGTGTTGGCGGTGATGGTCAGTGTGTTGTTGGCGAACATCAGCTTCACGGAATTGTTCTTGTCGCTCGTCATCAACTCCGCGCGGCGCAGCGCCCCGAGCAGTTCCTCGCGGCTGAGGGGGATGCGTTGCTTTGGCTCAGCTGGGATGACCTGGCGGTAGTTGGGATACGTTCCCTCCACCAGCTTCGAAATCACCACGACTGGCAGATTCTTGTCGTCGTTCAAGGTGAAGCCGATCTGGTTGTTGCCCACCTTGATCTCCAAGGTTCCGCCAGGTTGCAGCAGGCGGGTCAGCTCATTGATAGCCTTCGTCGGGACAATGCATTCCCCTTCAGCGCCTGCGGGAACATCAATATCCTCGTCCGACAATGCCAGTCGCCGGCCATCGGTGGCGACGAGGGTCAACTTGTGGTCGCGCAGGCTCAGGAAGATGCCGTTCAGCACGTGGCGAGTTTCATCGGTGGAGATCGCGTAAGAAGTCTTCTTCAGCAACGCGCGGAACTTCTCCTGGGGCAGCTCGATGCGGCGAGCCTCGGTCAGGTTAGGCAGAGGGGGGAAATCCTCCGCTGGGAGGCCGTGGATGCGGTAGAATGAGGCTCCTGCACGAATGGCGCAGTAATTCTTCCCGTCCACCTCGATCTCCAGCTCGCCGCTGGGCAACTCGCGCACGAGGCTGAACAGGCGTTTAGCGGGTAAGGTGGTAGCTCCGGGCGTCTGAACCGTGGCAGGGACGGTGGAAGTAATCGTTACATCCAGGTCTGTGCCGGTGAAACTGACCCGATCGCCCTCTGCGCGAACGAGGACATTGTAAAGGATCGGGAGAGTGGTGCGGGCGTTCACAACGTTCTGAACAGCTTGCAACCCAGCGATCAACTGATCTTTGTGAATGGCCAGTTTCATGGGCGCTCTTACTACTATTCTTTCTGTATTAAAGAAAGACTCTTCTTATTAAGGGCCGTGAACAACACCAATAACGTCGCACCTGCCTTAGAGACAGGCAGTTGCGCGAAAAGACAGGGGCCAGCAACATTGGGCATTTTCCCCAGCAACTCGGGGAAACCCTGATTGTTCCATTGGGCTAACACCTGTTCACAGGTTACTGGCGCTTAATTCAGGCGCTTCGGATCCGCTCCACCACCATCGGAAAGAGACGAATTGTCTCAGAAACCTCCTCCTCGGTGTTCTCCCGCCCCAAAGAAAATCGAACGAACGAGTTCGCCAGGTCGTTCGGCACCCCCATCGCCGTAAGCACATGCGAGGGCTCCAGCGAGCCAGCGGAACACGCAGACCCGCTCGACGCGCAGATTCCTTCCAGATCCAGACCAGCCATCAAAGACATGCTGTCTGCTCCGTCCACCGTGAACGACGCCGTATTAGGAAGGCGTTCTTTCCTGGGGCCGCGCAACGTCACGCCATCCATCTTTGTTAGTTCTTGAACGATCCGGTCAGTCCAGGCTTGCAGTTGATCCTTCGGAAACACCGGTTCACGGGTGAACCGCTCAATACTGGCGGTTAAGCCGAGTATCGCGCCAAGGTTCTCCGTCCCGGCCCGCCGCTCATTTTCGTGCCCGCCCCCGACGATGATAGGCTCGGGTAAGAGGGGTGACTTAATAAAGAGAGCCCCTGCCCCTTTCGGGCCATGCAGTTTATGCGCGCAAAAGGTCACGAGATCAGCGTGAAACGCATCAATGCTCTCCACCGGCAATTTTCCAAAAAATTGCGCGGCATCGCAGTGGTACAACACGCCTTTGGCGCGACACAGGTCTCCAATGCCGGCGAACGGCTGGAGGGCTCCTGTTTCATTATTCGCCGCCATGACGCTCACGAGTGTTGTGTCAGGCCTTAGAGCTTCAGCCACAGCTTCCAACTCTACCACCCCATCGCTATTCGGCCGGACGTAAGTGACTTGAAACCCTTCGCGGCGTTCCAAGCGCTGAAAGGCATGCAGCACGGAATGGTGCTCGATCGCGCTCGTGATGAGATGTTTCCCTTGATCCCGGCGCAACCGCGCTGCGCCGAAAATCGCCATATTATTACTCTCCGTGCCGCCGCTGGTGAAAATCACCTCACTCGGCTTCGATTTCCAAACCTGGGAAACCCGGTATCTCGCTTCATCGAGCGCGGCACGGGCTTTGCGACCAACATGATGAACGCTCGAAGGGTTTCCGTACATCTCGCCCAGGCACGGATCCATCGCCTCGCGAACGGCAGGGTCGAGGGGCGTGGTGGCGTTGTAATCGAAATAGATCGTCCGCACTGCCGCTCCTTTAACAGACGCCCAGGTTTAAACAAAGCCGCGAATAGTCACCCGGAGCGAGCCCGCCGGAAAACGATGATGTGTAGCCGGAAGGTTCAGCTTGGGTTCTTCCGTGCCGCCAATGGGATATGTGGAGACCCCTGCGCAACCTAAAGGTTGCGGCTACATGACCCGAAAAGCGCTTGCCATGTAGCCGCAAGCTTCAGCTTGCGTTTTCCAGCGCCACAAACGGCATTTCGAAAACCCCGCCTCATCTAAAGGTTGCGGTCACACGAGCTTCCGTCGCGGCACACGGTATTATCTGTGCGCGAACCCTCACAAGCGCTACAACTCCCCGGAAACCTTCATCATGAGAGCTTTCTTTCGGGCGCTGCTGCGGATGTTGTTTGGGTTTCGGACCTTCGACGAGATGGTCCTCAAGACCCCCGGCCCCGTGCTCCTCCTCCCCAACCACTCCTCCTGGGTCGATTGGCTCATGCTCTGGGTCTGCCTGGATGAAGACTGGAAGTTCGTGACTTCCAGCACGACCGCACAGAAGACCTGGCTTCATCGCCGGATCATGATCAATAAGCAGACCTTCCCCATCGACACCGCGTCGCCCTACGCGGTGAAACACATGGCGGAACTGCTCCAGAACAATGGACGGCTCGTTGTGTTCCCCGAAGGCCGCCTTTCCCGCACGGGCGTGCTCATGAAGCTGTTCGAGGGAACTGGCTTTCTCCTGCAAAAAACAAACGCGAAAGTCATCACCTGCTACTTGCGCGGCGCCAGCCGCATCCTGGCTTCGCCGAATAACGGGTACAAACTCTGGTTCCCTAAAGTGACGGCCCACTTCAGTGAGGCGGTCAAACCGCCCACCTTCGGGCACATGAGCGTCACGGCGGCACGTGGAAAGCTGACGGAGTGGCTGCGCAACATGATGGTCGAGCAGCAATTCCGAATCGAGATGGAGTTGGGCGAGCGGAATCTCCTCCTGGCCATCGCCCGCAACGCCGAAACGGCGCCCAAAAAGGTGGCCATTGAGGACGCCACTGGCACAGTGCTGACTTATAAACGCATCCTCATTGGCGCGGATCTGCTAGCGGCAGCGATGGAGCCGCAGCTCTCCGCCAACCGCCGCGTCGGTGTGCTGCTGCCCAACGTGAACGCCACACCGATCGTGCTGATGGCGCTTTGGGCGCTCGACCGCACACCAGCAATCCTGAATTTCTCTACTGGCCCAGCCGTGATGCTCGCATGCGTGAAGCTCGCTGGCTTGTCTGAGATCATTACTTCAAAAGCCTTCCTGCAGCGAGCCAAGCTCGACATCAGCGCCCTCGAGCAAGCCAAAGTTAAAATCATTTACCTCGAAGACGTCCGGGCAAAAATCACCCCGGCGCAAAAGCTCGGCGCCGCTCTGCGTTTGAGCTGGAACCCACGTTCCATTGGCCGCCGCTTGAACCCGTTCACACCGGAAGATCAGCCGGCGGTTGTGCTTTTCACAAGCGGTTCGGAAGGGGTCCCCAAAGGGGTCGAGCTTACACACAAGAACATCCTGGCGAACATTCGCCAAATGCTGGCGGTTACCGATCTGATGGACAACGACCGCATTTTCAATTGCCTGCCGTTGTTCCATAGCTTCGGGCTGACGGTGGGAACCCTGCTGTCGCTCGTGCGCGGCATGTTCGTTTACCTTTATCCATCGCCGCTCCATTACCGAGTGGTGCCCACGGTGTTCTACAATATGGATTGCACGGTGCTCCTCAGCACGAACACCTTCCTAAACGGTTACGCCCGCAAAGCGCACCCTTACGACTTCCGCAGCCTGCGCTATCTGTTTGCCGCGGCAGAAAAGTTGCAGGAAGCCACCTCGCAGACCTGGTCGCAACGCTTTGGGGTGCGCGTGCTCGAAGGGTACGGCGCGACAGAATGCGCCCCCTGCGTCAGCGTGAACACGCCGTTAAATCCCCGCTACGGCTCAGTGGGCCATTTGATGCCGGGCATGGAAGCGCGCATTGAGCCTGTGGAAGGGGTGGAGGAAGGCGGACGATTATTCGTGCGCGGCCCGAACATCATGCGCGGTTACCTCAACCCCGACGCCAACGAAGCTTTTAAGGCGTTGAATGGCTGGTATGACACTGGTGACATTGTTTCAGTGGATGCCGATGGTTACCTGCACATCCGCGGCCGCTTAAAACGATTCGCGAAAATCTCAGGCGAAATGGTGAGCCTGACTGCGGTGGAAGAAGCGTTGGCCGGAGCCTTTCCGGATTACGGATTGCGATGCCAGATCGCTGTGGTGTCCCGACCGGATGCCGAAAAAGGCGAGGCGCTCATTGCGGTGGCGAATGACACCCGTGTGAACTTGCGCGCCATTCGCCAGGCGATTCGGGAGAAGGGCTTGAGCAACCTGGCCGCCCCTCGTGAGTTGCGCTACGTGAAAGACATTCCGAAGCTCGGCACCGGCAAAGTGAACCATCGCGAGATCCAGCGGGCCATAGCGGCAGGCGAGTTGCATGGTGAAGTCCACGACGAGCCGGAGGCGGAGCACGAGCATCATTAACAGGCCCCCGGACTGCGTCCCCTGCCCGGTCGCTTGCCAGAGCGGCTGCGACCGATTTGAATGGGCTTGTAAAAGCGGTGAATCATGCGACTAGTCATCGGCTGAAATAGGAGGGGTTGCGCCTTTCCGGTCCTTTTCGGGATTCGGCCCTCGTTATCATTTATATGAAGATTGCAGTAGTTGGGTTGGGGTATGTGGGTTTGCCACTGGCGTTGCAGTTCGCGCGCTCGGGGGTTTCTGTGCTCGGGCTGGACATTGATCCTGCCAAGGTGACGTCTATCAATTCTGGCAAAAGCTTCATCAAGCACATCGAAAGCTCCGCCATCCAGGAGCAGCTCGCGGCCAAGCGCGTCGAAGCATCCACCGACTTTTCCCGCGTCAAGGAAGTGGAAGCGGTCATCATCTGCGTTCCCACGCCGCTCAATAAAAATCGCGAGCCAGACATCTCCTACATTCTGATCACCGGCGAGAGCATCGCGCCCTACCTGCAAAAAGGAGCCCTCGTGGTTCTTGAATCCACCACTTATCCCGGCACCACAGACGAAGATTTGCTCAAGGTTCTTGAAAAGGGCTCCGGCAAAAAAGCCGGTGTTGATTTCCATCTCGCGTTTTCGCCAGAGCGCGAAGATCCCGGCAATCCGAACAGCAAAGTGGCCGTTATTCCAAAAGTCGTCGGCGGGCTTACGCCCGCCTGTCTGGAGAAGGCCAGCGCACTCTACGCAAAAGCGATCAAGACGATCATTCCGATGTCCTCTTGCCGCGCCGCCGAGGCGACCAAGTTGCTCGAAAATATTTTCCGCAGCGTGAACATCGCGTTGGTGAACGAACTAAAGGTTGTTTATGAGGCCATGGGCATTGATGTCTGGGAAGTGATCAACGCCGCCAAAACCAAGCCATTCGGATACATGGCGTTTTACCCGGGCCCAGGGCTCGGCGGGCATTGCATTCCGATTGATCCTTTCTATCTCACCTGGAAAGCCCGGGAGTTCGGGCAGCACACCCGCTTTATCGAACTGGCCGGTGAGATTAACACCGCCATGCCGCAGCATGTGGTTCGCAAGGTTGCCGAAGCGTTGAACGCGCGCCGCAAGCCCGTTAACGGCAGCAAAGTGCTTATTCTTGGTTTGGCATATAAGTCCAACGTGGACGACATGCGCGAATCACCGACTTTTGTGCTGCTGGACCTCTTGAAGAGCCAGGGGGCGCAAGTGGCCTATTACGACCCGCACATTCCGGTCATTCTGCCGACGCGCGAGCATGGAGCCTGGACGGGCACACCGTCTGTGGAGTGGAAGCGGGAAGTCGTTTCCAGCTATGACGCGGTGTTGATCTCCACGGCGCACGATGCGGTGAATTATCAGGAACTGGCGGAATGGGCGGAGTGCATCATCGACACGCGGAATGCAATGACCAAGGTCCAGACTAAGCCTGGCCAGGTCATTAAGGCCTAAGCGGCAACGAACTTATGCCTGTTCCGCTCCTGGACGTTAACGCCCAAAACCTTCCTCTGGCAGCGGAGTTGCAGGAAACATTTGCCCGCGTGCTTCACTCGGGCCAGTTCATTCTCGGCCAGGAAGTCACCGCCTTTGAAGACGAAGTCGCGCAGCTCTGCGGCGTGAAGCATGCCATTGGCGTCACGTCCGGCACCGACGCCATCCTGCTCGCGCTCATGACGCTGGGGATCGGCCCGGGTGACGAGGTCATCACGCCGAGCTTCACGTTTTTTGCGACGGCAGGTTGTGTGTCGCGCGCGGGCGCCACGCCTGTGTTCGTCGATTCGTGCCCGCAATGCTTCAACATCAATCCCGACCATCTTGCGGCCAAAATCACCAGCCGCACCAAAGCGATCATTCCTGTCCATCTTTTCGGCCAGCCTGCGGAGATGGATCGGATTTTGGAAATCGCGAGCGCGCGCAACATCCCAGTGATTGAGGATGCGGCGCAGTCTATGGGCGCCCTCTACAAAGGCCGCTCCTGCGGCTCCATGGGCGACTTCGGCGCCTTCAGCTTTTTCCCGTCCAAAAATCTCGGCGGCTTCGGGGATGGAGGCATGCTCGTCTGCAATGACGACGCGCTCGCGGAGAAAGCCCGCCTCCTGCGCGTGCATGGCTCGAAGCCGAAGTACTACCACAAGCATGTTGGCGCCAACTTCCGCATCGACGCGCTTCAAGCCGCTTTGCTGCGGGTGAAGCTCCGGCACTTTTCCAGTTACAACGCCAAACGCGCCTCGAACGCCGGCTACTATCTGGAGCGTCTCGCGAAGCTGCCGGGTGTGGCGCTTCCTTCCCAAAGCAGCTCTTGTCCATCGGAAGTCGATGAAGCCCGGCTGATCCTTCCAAGCGCGCGGCTGGACGTGGAGCACATCTGGAATCAATTCACCTTTCGCCTGACGCGCGCAGGCGAGCGCGATGCCCTGCATCGCTTCCTGCTCGAGCGGAAAATCGGCAACGAAATCTATTACCCCGTTCCATTGCACAAGCAGGAGTGCTTCGCGAATGTGCAGACCGGCGCTCTGCCCATAGCCGAAAAACTCGCCAGCCAGGTCTTGAGCATCCCTGTTTATCCCGAGCTTACCCGCGCGCAGCAGGACGAAGTCATTGGCGCAATCGGAGATTTTCTCTCCACTTAACCGGCCCGCAATGGCGCTCTCCTCCACACGCATTCTGGAAGCTTTAGGGAGCGCTGAAACGATTGCAGGCGGGCTCTCTTTCGAGCGGCTTCATGTGCTTGAATCGCTCTCGCGGTATTGGCCGCGGCATCGCGAGCTGATCGTTGCCCTGCTGGCTAAACCCCCGCCCATGAGCCGCGCGCGCATCACTCTTCCGCCGAAGCTCGCGAGGATCCAACTCCCGTTCTGGGCCGAGGATCTTGGTGTGGAAGGCCACTTGTGCATCCCGGCTGAACTTTGGCCGAAGGGCCCCGCTGCCTGGCAGGACACGCCGTGGCTGGAAGTTGCGTTTTGGTTTCTCAGCGCGATGCCCGAGCAACTCTTCGCCGACCGCTTCGGGAACATTCATTCACAATCGGAGCGTCTTCAATCGTGGCCGGTGGAGATGTGGAACATTGCCTGGGTCAACCGCATCGCGCTTTTCCTGCGCCGCTGGGCTGCGCGCCATAACAACCGAAACGAGGACGAGTTATTTGGTCCCCTGCCGAAAGCCCAGCTCGCCGTCGCGCATCTCCTCGAAGCTCCAGGCCTTGCAGGCGCCTCCCGCAAATCCGCCCCTCTGATGGCGCGGCTTTTCGGGGAAGACCTCTTCTCCTTGGAGGCGCTGATCGAGCGAGGCAAGTCCGCGCACCTGCGCGAAATCATCTTTTTACCCGTGACCATCCTGGCGGGTTCTAAGTGCGCCGACTCGATCTCTCTCCTGCGAAGCGCTGCGGACGCTCGTTTTGAACTCGGCCTCTCTTTGTCTGGCGATTGCCCAGCCGAGCCGATGTCCATGACCATACAACGCGAGCGCGTTGAAGCTTTGCTCGAACGTCGTGTCCGCATTTGCCGATCCGACGCCGCTCGTTTGGATTGGGCCCGCTCCTGGGCCGCCGCTGCAGACGCAGGCTTTCGCGAAGATTTTACCCTCGGGTTTGTCGATCGCTTCGGCTTTCGCAATAGCGCGGCTTTTTCAACGGCAGCCTGGCATTTCGCGCAGCGCACAGCCCTCCCAATTCAACAGCAACCGTTCATCGGCTTAACCCCCAATCCGAACGCTCCCTGGCTGAGCGGCGCGGGCGACGACGCTCTGGCAAACGTGCTCGCGGAAGCGCGGCTTATTCGTGGAGTGGCTTGCATCGGGCGCCGCGCTCAACTATTTGGAGGAAGCCGAAAGGCGCGCCGCGCCCATGACGAGTTCATGTCGCTGGTCGCGCCGGACCATTCATGAGCGAAACGCATCCAACGGAGTCCCGTTCGCACCGCCACCGGAAGCACAGCCCTTCCGCGGGCGCTTACTATTTCTGCGACGTCCTCACGGAAGCGACGCTCTACGCCATGGTCGTTCTCACTCCATGGCTCTTCGGCAGCGCGGAGCGTTGGGCGGTTTGGACGATGAATAGCTGCGCCTATCTGTTGGGGGCGCTTCTGATTGCCAAGCTGATCATGCGCCGCTTCGCGCACCTGCGCCCTTATCGCTGGGATTTTCATCAGGAAAGCCGCGGCAGCAAAAACGTCGTCCGAGCCTTGGGGTGGTCAACGATTGCCCTGCTGCTCTATATCCTGATTGGCGCTGTCAATGCGCGCGCGACGTTTCACCGCGGGACATATGAGCTGGAGTACCACGACCACATTCCATGGCTCCCTCATAGCTACGATAAAGCCGCGAGCTTTTACTGGTTCTGGACCTTCCTTGGGTTGGCTTTCGTCTTCTGGTCCTTATGGGAATGGCTCCCTGGCAAAAGCATTCACGAGGTCAAGCAGGAGCGTAAGCAGGACGATCCGTTGGCGACGCTCGGCCTCAAACGACCCATCGTCCCGGAGCGCCTCAAGCGCTTGCTCTGGGTTATTAGCATCAACGGCGCGCTGGTGGCGCTCGTCTCCATCCTTCAGTTAATCAACGGCTCGGAAAAACTGCTCTGGACCTTCGAAAGCAAATGGAGCCGCGCGGGGCAAATCAGCTTTGGCCCATATCCGTACCGCGGCAACGCGGCCCAATATTTCAATCTGGTCTGGCCGATCGCCTTTGGGCTCTGGTGGACGACCCGCCAGGCTTTGCTCAGCCAGGCCAAGCGAACACTCAAGCTGCGAGATGGCCCGCACACTGTCCTGCTACCCGCGTTCGTTCTGGTGGCGGCCGCGCCTATCATTTCGTTGAGCACCGGCGGCGCTTTCATCGCGGTGCTGCTCTTCGGCATTCTGGTGGCCGCGCTCTCGTTCCAAAAACAAGTCGGCCCGCGCATCAAGGCCGTCCTGCTCCTCTCCTTTGCCGCAACGCTCGCCATTGGCCTCTACGTCGCGGGGCCGAATCTCATGAATCGTTTCGACAGCCTGGAAATCGCCGCGCTCGGCGGCCGCAGCGAGATTCGGGAGAACGCGCAGAAGATCGTGGATGATTTCCCGCTCTACGGGACGGGCGCGGGATCCTTTTCCGCAATGTACAGTCTCTACCGCGCCAGCTATGACCAACCGTGGCACGGCTACCTGCATAACGATTGGCTGCAAACCCGCGTCAGCCTCGGGTGGGTTGGCTTCGCGCTCTGCCTGGTACCGCTGGGGTTGATTCTGGCGCGCTGGTGGGTTCCGGGCGGCCTCATCGCGCGCGTCGATATGCTTGGGCCGATTTGGATCGCGCTCGCCGGCTGCATGATTCACGCAACCTTCGACTTCCCGTTCCAAATCTACTCGTTGCTGTTCCTCTTCACGGTTTACTCCGCGATTCTGTTCTCTCTTTCCAGGCGCATGCCCGAGCAAAGCTGAACATCACCAGAGCGCGGGCGGCTATTTCGTGGCCACGCAAACCAAGTCGCCTTTCACGTTGCGGGCGTAAATCTTGCCGTTCACCAGCGTGGGGCTGGTCCAGCATTTGCCACCCAGGATTTGAGCGCGCGCCAGCTCAACGTATTTTTCCGGATTAGCTTCCGCGACGATCAACTCGCCCTTGCCCGTCAGCAAAATCAGTTTTCCATCGGCAGCGATGTTCGAGCCGACCGGAAGGTTCTTTGCGGTCCAAGCTGTTTGGCCCGTCTCGAAGTGAACCGCTTTGAACTCCGCGTCGTGCCGCCCGTCGCCATGAAACCCATACAGCACGCCATTCACCAAAGTCGGCGTGTTCATGTGCTGCCAGAATTCTTTGTTCTCCCAGAGCTGCTTCGGCGGATTTGCCCCGACATCGATGACAACCGCCGGATGGCGATACGAGCTGATGAAAACCTTCGAGCCCACCGGAATGATATCGATGGAACTCGTGTCATAGGACGTTTTCCACTCCGTGCCCCACAACCGCTCCCCATCATCCTGGGCCACGGCCACGACCTCGCGCGAAGCCTGGAACATGAGCGCTTCCCGTCCGCCAAACTTTATCGGGACAGGTGTCGCGTACGCGGCCGGTTCTTTGCTGGAAAGCCACATGAGCTTGCCCGTTGCCTTGTTGAAGCACGCGCCTGCGCCGCCCGCATTCACGAACAGCCGCTCACCAATAATTAGTGGCGAGCTGGCGAAGCCCCACTCCGGCTTCTTGACCCCATGCTCCTTCAACAAATCAACGTGCCAACGTGGTTTGCCATCAGCCGCAGCCAACGCGTAAAGATGCCCATCTTTCGATAGTGTGTAGATCGTCCCGGCCTCAATTGTGGGGGTGGAGCTTGGCCCGCCCTCGTATAAATTAGGGTCCAAGGGAGAAGCATATGTGTGCTTCCAACGCAGCTTCCCATCGTTCGCGTCGAAGCACCAAACGGTGTCCTGGTCACCTTCGTTACCCATCGTGACCGCGATCTCGTTCGCTACGGAGATAGACGACATGCCCAGCCCAACGCTCGCTTTCCAGACCTGTCGAGGCGAGCCATTCGGCCATGGCGCGAACCAATTCTTTTCAGCGGAAATTCCGTTGAGATCCGGCCCTCGCCAGCGAGGCCAATCCTCAGCAAAGCACAAAGGGGCAACAGCGGTGAGGGAAATGCAGAGCAATCGCGCTAGCATGCCGCCAGCATAACAATCAAACAGCTCAGAGGAAAGCGTGTGTTCAGTCTCGGATCAAAGGCCGTGGGCAACAATCTCGGCGAAGCGCAGGGTTAGCCATCGGAATTTCTTAATCTGCGGAAATCCGGGAAAACCGCGGATGGTGGTCTTGGTAACAAGAAGAAGTGGTGGCTGGACCCAGAATCGAACTGGGGACACGAGGATTTTCAGTCCTCTGCTCTACCAACTGAGCTATCCAGCCCACTTTGCCGAAGGCGCGTTATTCAACCGCTCGACCCCTCGCATGGCAAGGGAGAAATGCATCCCCTTCCCTCGAAGGGAGCGGGCCTAAAATAGCGCCTTTCTGCCGAAAGAAAACCGCTTTCGCGGCTTCACACCTCATCCAATTTGGCTGCCTCCCACTTTCGGTTGGGGAAGGCATGCCCGCGATCATTGATGGAATTGCTTTGGCGGATCGTCAAAACGTTACATAATAGGTGTGTCATGCAGTGGCTGGCCCTGATCGCAGTCTCGCTCGTGGCCGCAAGCTCGTTCGCGGCCCCATTCCGTCCACTGGCCCTTTCTGAAGCGCGGGCCGATGCCAACGCTGATTTTGTCCCCGACCTCCTGGGAGAGGAAGTGGAAGTCGAGGGGGTGCTCACTTCCAAGGCGGACTTGAATCAGACAGGCGAGCGTTATGCCGCCATACAGGATCCGCAGGCATCCATCTCGCTCCATTTCGTCCGCGCCACCCCTCGAACAAACCTCGTGTTTGCCGCGGGAGATCGGGTGAAAGTGCGCGGCAAGATCGAGCAGAACCGCGGCACCGACGCCCTGCGCGTGGCGGAAATGGAATTGGTGAGCAGAGGCCAGCCTCCGGCGCCCGCCGCCCTCACCATCGGCGAGGCCATGCAGAAGAAGCAGACAGGCCGCCTGGTTAAGGTGCGTGGCTCGTTAAGGCTTGCGCCTGACTTTTCGGCGACTAAACCGATGCTCTTCCTCAAGGACCGCACCGGCGAACTGCCCATCCTGCTCATGAGCATGGATTTCGTCGGGAAAGTGGAGTTCGCAAAAAGCCTGCTTGAGGCGGGCAGCGCCAGCGTCACTGGTGTCGTTGGCCAGTGGGACAACGAGCCGCCGTTCGACAATAACTTTTTCCTCGGGCCGCGCAGCCCGGAGGATTTCATCATCTCACCGCGGCCTCCCTATGCGCTCTACGGCGCGCTCGTTGTCATCGCGGGGCTGACCGTGGTCGCTTTCGTGCTCTGGAGAAGCCAATCGCAGGCCCGCGCCGCCGCGCAAAGTTTGAAGCGGGTCACCGAGCGCCTGGAGCAATCGAAAGCCAGTTTGGTCGAGAGCGAGCAACGCCTGCGCGGGATTTTTGAAAATTCCCTCACAGGCATATTCCAATCGAGCTTCGAAGGCCGCTACCTGCACGCAAACCGCGCGTTGGCAACCATGCTCGGCTATGACTCACCGTCAGCGCTCTTGCGCGACATCAAAAACATCGCCACCGACCTCTACGTTGATCCCGCCGAGCGCAATATCTTCATCACAAAACTCAAAGAGCAGGGCTACGTGCAAAACTTCGAAGCCCGCTTTCGCCGCAAGAATGGTGAGATTATTTGGGTTCTGACCAACGCCACCATTGCGCGCAACGAAGCTGGCGAGCCCACCCATATCGAGGGGATGAATGTCGAGGTCACCGCGCGCAAGGAAGCTGAGGAGAAGCTCAGCGCATCCGAGGCGCTCTACGCCTCCCTTGTTGAAACAATACCGCAGCCGGTCTTCCGCAAAGATCGCCATGGCAAATACACATTCGCAAACTCAGCTTTCTTCGCCGTCACCGGCCTCACGCCCGCCGCAGTCATGGGCAAGAGCGCGTTGGAGCTATTGCCGGAGGCGTTCGCCCGTTCGCTCATTGCTCAGGACGCGCGCGTTGTGTCCACCGGCCAGCCCAGTTCGGGCATTGAGGAGACCGTCCTCAATGGCCGTGCCCGCACTTTCCACGTCTTTAAGACGCCGATTTTTAACAAAGAAGGCGCAATCTGTGGGGTTCAGGGCATCTGGCTGGATATCACGGAGCAGCGGGAGCTTGAAACGCAGCTCCGCCAGGCCCAGAAGATGGAATCCATTGGCCGCCTGGCCGGGGGCATCGCGCATGACTTCAACAACTTGCTGACGGTCATCCAGGGCCAGGCCTCTCTGGCGCTTGCCGAACCCGCTTTAGCTCCGCGGGTCCGGGAGAGCCTTGAGGAAGTCATTCTCTCCTCCGAGAAAGCCAGCAATCTCACGCGGCAATTGCTCATGTTCAGCCGCAAGCGTCCGGTTCAGCTCCGCACCGTTGAGCTGAGCGCCGCGGTTCAAAACATGGCCAAGCTGCTGCAGCGCTTGCTCGGCGAGCGCATTGAAGTCCGCACCATTGTGGACGCGGGCTCGGCCAACGCCTCCATCGTGGCCGATCAAAGCATGCTCGAGCAGGTGCTCCTGAACCTCGCCGTTAATTCCCGCGACGCGATGCCCGCGGGGGGAACCTTTACGATCGAGATTCGCCCACCGGTGGAGGCCGAGCTGCGCTGGCGCCCAACTGAATTGCCCGAAGGGGGCTATATTTGCCTGGAAACCAGCGACACCGGAGTCGGCATTCCGCCCGAGCATCTGCCCCACATTTTCGAGCCGTTTTTCACCACGAAAGATGTTGGGCAAGGCACCGGGCTTGGGCTTGCGACTGTCTACGCGATTGTGCAGCAGCACAAGGGATGGGTCCACGCGCGGAGCGAGCCGGGGCAGGGCGCGCGCTTCTCCATCTTCCTTCCTGTCAGCGCGCCCACGGCCAAAGATTCTCCCGCGCATGCGGCGCAGCTTGCGGGAAATTCGCCGGGCGCAAGGGTGCTCCTGGTCGAGGATGAACTCGCCGTTCGCCTGTTCCTCAAAACGGCGCTTGAGCGGTCCGGCTTCCGCGTGACAGAAGCGGCCAACGCCGCTGAGGGCCTTGAAGCGTACGAAGCTGCGGAAACGCGTTTCGACCTCATCGTGACGGATGTGGTAATGCCGGGCGGCAAATCGGGCAAAGACATGGCGGATGCTATTCGGGGAATCGATCCCGACGCCCTGGTAGTGTTCATCAGCGGCTACAGCCCGGAGGAAGTGTTTGGGCACGTGCTTCCGCCCGAAACGGTTTTCTTGCAAAAACCTTTCACCCCCTCCGTGCTCACCCAAACGTTGCGCAGGCTCTTGGAGAAGTCCCAGAAGTCATTCGGCAGCCCCAATCCTGCCTCCAACGCCGCCATCTGATTGGCGCGAATGCCCGCGGGGGTATGCGGGCACAGGACGCGCTCGAAGGCAGCGCATCCCCTCTTCTCAGCGCTTCCATTACGCTGCGGATGGGGCGCCTTCATGCTATTCAACCCCGCGCGCCTCGGGTAAATAAACCCACGAAGTGAAACACGGCCAGAAGATCGCCATTATCGCCGCCGCTCTTGTCGCTGCGGACCAGCTCACCAAATGGCTGGTGGAGCGGAACCTCCCTTTGCACTCGGAGCGCATCGTCGTGGAAGGCTTCTTTAAGCTCGTGCATTGGGGCAACACAGGCGCGGCCTGGAGCATGTTCCGCGATAACAATGGACTGCTCGCGATAATCTCATGCGTGGCGCTGCTCGCGCTGTTTTTGTTCCGCAAGCACTTCTACTTCCCGGGGACTTTAGGCGCATGGGCTCTCGGCGCCATGTACGGCGGTATTGTCGGCAACCTGATTGACCGCCTTTCCCATGCAGGCCACGTGACCGACTTTCTATATTTCTATATTCAACAGCGCGGCGGCCGTGAGGTCGGCTTCCCGGCTTTCAACATTGCGGACATGGCAATCTGCACCGGCGTCGGGCTGCTCTTCCTGCTCTCCTGGCAGGCCGAGGCGCAGCGCCAATCCGCCGAGGCAAATTCCACTTTGACCGGGAACACCCCTGCGGCTCCGCCCGCGGAGTGATAGATTTACCCGCCACATTTCCGGGTTGTCTCGCCACGCCTGCTTCGTCATCCTCTGGGCAGATTCACAATAGGAGCTACATGAAAGCGCTTGGCATTTTTGTTGGGTTAATTATCGCGGCAGCCAGCAGCCTGGCGGCGGAATGGGTCACATACGAAGGCCGCTCTGGACCGGGCAAGGGCAAGCACATCGTTATGATCTCTGGCGATGAAGAATACCGCTCAGAGGAAGCTCTGCCGATGCTCGGGAAAATCCTCGCCGTGCGCCATGGCTTCAAGGTCACCGTCCTCTTCCCGATCAATCCTGAAACCGGCGAGATCGATCCAAACAACCAGACGAACGTTGTTGGTTTGCATCATCTGAAGAGCGCTGACCTCGTTTATCTGTTTACCCGCTTCCGCGAATTTCCGGATGAGCAGATGAAGCATTTCGACGATTACCTGCAAAGCGGCAAGCCGCTCATCGCGATCCGGACGTCAACCCACGCTTTCCAATACTCGCGCAACAAGAACAGCAAATATGCCCATTACGATTGGCGCGGAAAGAATCCCTGGGTCGGCGGCTTTGGCCAGGAAGTCCTTGGCGAAACCTGGATCAGCCATCACGGCGTGCACGCCAAAGAAAGCGCGCGGGGCGTGATTGTGGAGGAAAACAAGGATCACCCCGTTCTGCGGGGCGTCAAAGATGTTTGGGGCCCGAGCGATGTCTACGGCGTCGTGAACCTGAAGCCGACCGACAAGATCCTCATGCGGGGGCAGGTCTTGAAAGGTATGAAGGCTGAAGATGCCGCTGTGGAAGGGAAGAAGAACGATCCGATGATGCCGATGGTCTGGATTCGTGATTACAAATGGCCCAACGGGAAGACCACCCGTTCATTCACCAGCACGATTGGGGCGGCGGTCGATCTTCAAAGCGAAGATATGCGCCGGATGTTTGTGAACGCCAGCTACTGGCTGACCGGCCTTGAGGTTCCCCAGAAAGCCAACGTCGAATATGTGGGCTCGTACGAGCCGACCTTCTTCAGCTTCAACGGCGCGAAGAAGGGCGTGAAGCCTTCCGCGCACGAACTCCGCGATTAATTACGCGCGGGGCAGGCCTGCCATGTTGTCCAGGCGGGCTTGCGATTCCTTCGACAGGTCCATGAAGAGGACGCTGATATCGTAGCCGCCTCGGCGGCTCCCTGTGCAAGCCACCACCACGCCGTGGCCATGAATTTTCCGGCCGTGCGCGGGCGGGGTAAGATCCACGCTCAGCTCCGTCCAATTCGCGATTGGCTCAGAAGCATGGAACTCAATCCCGTTGTGGCGCACCTTCAGCGCGTCAGCAGGGAGAGAAATTTTGCGTGAACCGGCTTTTGTGGAACCAAAAAGCCCCGAGGTGTCGAGTCTGCCCGTGCTCATAAGCTGAATAACGAGGCAAGCTATCATGGTTTCCTTGAACGTCAAACGAGGGAACCCTGTCTTATCACGTTTGCCCTGATCCTGTAGGGCGAGCTTCAGTGTGCGTCTCATCCCTGCGGGCGCGTAACGGGATGCGCCTACAGACGGAACGGGCTGCAACAGCAGCCCGTCGATTGACGCTTGGGCTTGAGCAAGGCAGTTTCGTCGCATCCATATGTTAAAGGTTCTGCACATCCTTGCCGCTGCGCTTTCGCTCTCCGTCCCCGTTGTGGCGCAGAGCGCTTTTCAAACTCCCAACACCCAGGAGGAGACCAGCCCATTCATCTCTTCCGCGGAAGCTCTCAAAGGATGGAAGCTCCCGCCCGGCTTCAAGATCTCTCTCTTCGCCAGTGAGCCTGCGATCCAGCAGCCGATCGCCCTCTGCTGGGATGCGCGTGGACGCCTTTGGGTGGCGGAAAATTACACTTATGCGGAGGTGCCCAAGAACTTCGATGCCTCGCTCCGCGATCGCATCGTTATTCTTGAGGACACGAATGAGGACGGCTCGTTCGATAAGCGCACCGTGTTCTGGGACAAAGGTGTGAAGCTCACCAGCGTAGCCGTTGGTTTTGGGGGTGTTTACGTGCTCTGCGCGCCGAAGCTGATGTTCATCGCGGATAAGAACGGTGATGACGTTCCCGATGGCGAGCCGGAAGTGTTGCTGGACGGTTTCGATGAAGGCGCAGTGCGCCACAATGTGGTGAATGGCCTGAAGTTTGGACCTGATGGATGGCTTTACGGGCGGCATGGCATTCAGGCCACGAGCGCTGTCGGGGCGCCAGGAGCGGACGATGACGACCGCACGAACATCAATTGCTCTGTTTGGCGCTGGCATCCTGTCACTCGGCAATTTGACGTCGTGTTCCGTGGCACGACCAATCCCTGGGGGCATGATTGGGATGAGCACGGCCAGCTTTTCCTGATCAACACTGTCATCGGACATCTGTGGCACGTCGTTCCCGGCGCGCACACCAAGCGCATGTATGGCGAGCATGACAACCCGCATCTGTACGAGCTGATTGATCAAACTGCCGATCATGTGCATTGGGACACCCGCGAGCGTTGGGACGACATCCGCAAAGGTGTCACAGCATCCACGCTCGAACTCGGCGGTGGCCATGCGCATTCGGGGCTGATGGTTTACCTCGGCGGCAATTGGCCCGGGGAGTATCGGAACAACCTTTTCACCCTGAACTTTCATGGCCGCCGCTTGAACCAGGACACCATCGAGCGGCACGGCGCGACCTACATCTCCCGTCATCGACCGGACGTCGCATCCACAAGCGATGTTTGGTTCCGCGGCATTGATCTGACGTATGGCCCTGATGGCGGGGTTTACGTCCTCGATTGGTCAGACTTGGGGGAATGCCACGAGAACGATGGTGTGCATCGGACCTCAGGCCGTATTTACAAGATTACGTACGGCGACCCAAAGAAGGTGGGTCCGCTGGACCTGCGAAAATTGTCCACCGCAGAATTGGTGAAGCTGCAGTTGCACGAGAACGAATGGTTCGCGCGCATGGCGGCGCTCATTCTGCAGGAGCGGGCCGTCGCCGGTCAGAACATGGCGGAGGCGCACCAGGCGTTGCTGAAGATCTACGACACGGATGCGTCTGTTCCGCGGAAGCTGCGCGCCTTGTGGCGGTTGTATGTAACAGGGGGCGCCAATGAGCAGTTCCTGCTAAAGCAGGTTGCGCATTCGAACGAGCACATCCGCGCCTGGGCCGTGCAGTTGTTGATCGACAAAGGGCCGCTCTCGCCGGCTCTCGCAGCGAGTGTGTCGCAGCTCGTGAGCAAAGAGCAATCCGGCCTCGTGCTGGCGGCGCTCACTTCTGTTCTCCGCAAAGAACCGCACTTCCAACAATCCCATTGGGATATCGCCAAAGCGGTCGGGAGCCCGGCCTTTGCCAATGATCGCGTCCTGCCGCTGCTGCTCTGGCACGCCATTGAGCATGCAGTCGCGCGGCAACCAGACCAGGCCGCCGCACTGATCCAGTCCATTCAAATGCCCAAGGTCCGGCGGTTCATTGCCCGCCGTGTGACCAGCGATATGGAGAAAACGCCCGCTCCGGTGAATGCGCTCGTCGATTTGCTTCCGCGCATTTCCCCCAGCATGCAACTGGATGTCCTCACCGGGATGAACGACGCCATGCGCGGCTGGCGCAAAGCCCAGGCCCCGCAATCCTGGGCTCGAGTCGCAGGTGAGCTGTCGTCCTCCGCCACTGCCGACAGCAGCAAACTCCTGCGTGAGTTGGGTGTGCTCTTCGGCGACGGACGCGCGGCAGACGAATTGAAGAAGATCGTCGCGGACGATGATTTCGACATCAAAAACCGCCGCGAAGCTTTGGAAGCGCTCGTGCAATCGCGCGCGGAAGGATTGCTCCCCATTATTCAGCCCCTGCTTGCGGAGCGGGAGATCGGCCCCGATGCCGTCAGAGCTTTGGGCGCGCTTGGCGCTCCCGAAGCTCCGGAAATCCTGGTGAAACAGTTCAAAAGCTTGCGCTCGCCCAACGCCCGCCTCGAAGCGGTCAACGCGCTTTCAGCCCGCCCAAAAACCGCCTTGATGATGCTGGAGGCTGTGGGCAAGGGAGATATCCAGAAGCAACAAATCACCGCCTTCCAACTCCAGCAGCTCCGGATCCTGAATGATCCCGCTATCGACGCGGCCATCGCCA
Organism: Candidatus Methylomirabilota bacterium; assembly: GCA_035627835.1. GTDB lineage: Bacteria > Verrucomicrobiota > Verrucomicrobiia > Limisphaerales > SXQI01 > DASPKX01. The sequence continues at coordinate 8,665 of DASPKX010000183.1, read as the reverse complement.
AGCTCTGGCCCGAACTTCCCGCCCGCACAGCGGACAAACGCGAGCAGGTTGCTAAATACAAGACGGCGTTAACACCTGAAAAGATTGGCAAAGCCAACGCTGCGCATGGCCGTGAGATTTACACCGTGTCGTGTGGCGCGTGCCACAAGCTTTACGGACAAGGGGGCGAAGTTGGGCCCGACCTCACCGGTTCGGACCGGAAGAACTTGGCTTACTTAATCGACAACGTCGTGGATCCGAGCGGGCTGGTTCCGGAGAACTTCCGCGCCTCGACCGTCACTTTGAAAGATGGCCGCACGATCAACGGAGTTGTTGGAGTCACCACAGATCGCACCATGGTTCTTCAAACCGCGACCGAGAAGATGACTCTCGACCGAACGGACATTCAGTCCGTCGAGCAATCCGCGTTGTCACTGATGCCGGAAGGCCTGTTCGACGCGTTGGAAGAAAAGGATCTCCTGGACCTGGTCGCTTACCTCGTTTCAGAGGAGCCACCGCAGAAATAGTCGGCGTCCGCTTTTCGGGGACGAGGAATTTCCCGCAGAAACGCAGTGGCGCAGAGATCTGACAAGTAAAACCGTTGAACGTGGAGGTGTGCGGCGACCTCCACGATGCTGTAAGTCCGTTGCCTTCTCTGCTCAGCGCCGGCGTCTCTGCGGAAAATCCTAGCCTTGGCGCCGCAGCAACTTGACCCCGATGGACATCAAATAAAGCACACCTAGAAGCGCTACGTCTGTGGGCCCGACTGGCAGATCCCAATGGTATGCGATCACGAACCCAGTCAGCGCCGCGAATACACCGACTATGCTGGCGATAACGGCCAGTTGGCGCAGGTTTGAAGAAAGTCGATGCGCGATCAGCGGCGGAATCAGCATAAACCCAAAAGCTATTAAGGGCCCTGCGCAAAGCACCACCACGCCCATGGTTGCGCCAATGATCAGGTAGAGAGCCACGTTCCAAAGTGTGACCCGTTTGCCCAATGAAAGCGCCATCTCGGGGTCTGCGGACACGAGCAGAAAGTCACGCCGGAAGATGAAGAGCGCCGCCAGCGCAATCGTGATCACCACCGCTGTCATCACGAGGTCTATCGAGCTGAGGGCGATGATCTCTCCCTTGAAAAGGCTCAACCAGCTTTGCTCCGCCTGGGGGCATTTCGCCAGCAACAGAATGCTGGCCGCGGTCGCGATAACGTAACTCGCGCCAATTCGCCCTTCCGCAATCCCGCCCCCTCGGCGATCCATCGCGGCCCAGCCGATCACCGCCAGCAGCGCAAACCCCACCGATCCGGCCATAGCCAGATTGTGAGGATCGACGTTATGCAATCCCGTTTCGTGCCCCGCGAGCACATGCACCGAAAGCGCGAGGGCGACTCCAGTCGCGGAGATTTGTGGCAGCGCCACTCCCAGGAAAACCAGCCGGCGCAAAACCAAAAATATTCCAATCAACGGGCAGCCGAGCCCCACCACTAAACTCAAGTAAAGCGAGTTCCGCAGCAGGAAGTCCGACGCAAAGATTTCGCGCAATGTCTCGTTCATCCGAGCAGCAGCTCCTCCAATTTCCCCGGTGTTTGCAGCTCGTCCACGCTCCCCTTGCGCGCGCCGCCGCGGCTCACCCAAATCATGCTGCTGGCAAACCGCCGAATCTCAGACAGATGATGGGTCACCAACACAATCGTCAGCCCCGAGGCATTCATCTCCTGCAGCCACTCCAGAATTCCAATCGCTGCTGTCGCATCCACGCCAGCGGTCGGCTCATCCAGTAATAGCAGGTCGGGGTTCGTCATTAATCCGCGCGCAATCAACACCCGTTGCTGCTGCCCGCCCGACAAGCGAGCGAACTCGCGATCCGCCACATCGCCAGCGGCCTGCCGCAGCAACTCCTCCGCGCGCGCACGATGGCTTTTCGGCAGCGGCGCTCCAGCGGCCAGATGCGCCGCCGCTCCCATTAACACCACATCCAGTGACGTGAGCAAAAACAACGGATCAATGCTATGCCGCTGGGGGACGTAGCCAATCCGGACTGAATCAGGCGCGGAAGCAATATTGCCGCTGAGCGGCTTCAGCACGCCGGCCAATGTCTTCAGCAACGTGCTCTTGCCGGAACCATTCGCGCCCAGGATAAAAGTGTAAGAGCCGCGCTCCAGGTCGAACGACACATCCTGGAGCACGGCTCGTTGTTGGTAGCCGACGCTCAGCTTGCTTACAGTGAGAATCGGCGCGCTCATCATTTCGCGGTGCGACCGCACGCCTCGGACAGGCGGCTCACCACAAGGTTCATCCAGCTGAAATAATCTTTCGCTGAATCATCGGCGCCTGCCAGCAAGGGGAGGGCAACATATTGCGCGCCTGTTTCGCTCGCCACACGCTCAGCCGTTTTCTGCGGGCGGAACGACTCGGCGATCACGACCTTCACCCCGGCTGCCTTTGCGTCTCTCACCAGGTGCGCAATATGCGCGGGTGAGGGTTCAATGCCTGGTTTCGGCTCAATCGTTCCCGCCAGCTCCAACCCGTACCGCTTCAGCAGGTAATCGAACGATTTGTGGTACGCGACCACTCGCGCGCCTTTGCACGCGGAGAATTGCTCGATCCATTTGCTTTTCGCGCCGTTCAGTTGCTCCTGGAACTTCCGGAGTTCCGCCGCGTAATCGTGCGCATGGGCTGCATCCACCTGGCTCAGCCCAGCCGCAATGGTCGCTGCCACCTTGCTCACAGCTTCCGGGTCGAGCATGTAATGGGGGTTCCCTTGCGGGTGAACATCCCCTTGCGAGCGGTCGAGCGATGCGGGCACATCCAGCAACGTGAGCCCGGCGCTTGCGACAACTCGCCCAGATTTCCCTGTTTGGATTGTTGGGTTCCGGGCGTTTTGCACCAGCGGCTCCAGCCATCCAGCCTCCAAGCCTGCGCCGCCTTCGATCAAAACATCGGCCTGGTTAAGCAGCCGAACGAAGCTCGGCCGGGCATCGACGAAGTGAGGATCCTCCGAAGCACGAGCCAAGCTCTCCACCTGGACATGATCGCCCCCGAGTTGCTGCGCGAGCGCAGCCAGGTCCGGCAACGTGGCCACCACGCGGAGCTTCTCCGCATGAGCGCTAACGCTGAGAAACAGCGCGCCAAGCGCCGCGAACACGAAATGTAATTTGCGCATAACAGCTCTTAGAAACGATGCGCTCCATGTTTGCCGAGCAGGAACTCGAATTGCAGCCACACCGAATGATCCACCCCAATATAGCGGCGGTCATCGTAATTGTATTGCAGCCGGATCTTCGAGAACTCACTTGGGTACCAAGTCAGGTTTGGCGAAACCCTCCAACGCTCCGCGCGCGCCAGGTCCGGCCCGAAGATCAACGGATCCTCGTAGGCCGCTGAATTCTCCGGCCGCACATAATCGAACCGCAAAGCCGCGACCCAGCCTTTACGGAAGCCATATCCGAGCTGCGTGTAGAAGCCGTAATCCACGAGGCGTTCCGCGGGCGCAAAATCTGGGAGTCCGTCCCCGTCCAGATCCGGCTCGCCGGGATCGAGTATGCCGCTCATGTCCAGATCCTCATCAAAAGCCCCGGCTTCATACCGGCGAAGCATCGCTTCGGTCTGCCAGAAGACAAACGGGAATCCGCCATGATGCTGCGCGCTCTTCCATTTCCAGAATAGATCCGCGCCAAAGATTTCCGTGCGAGTGTCGTCACCGCTCGCATTCGGGCCGAGCGCCGCCGAAAGGCCTGCCAGCAATGTTTGCGAAGCGGTCAGATCAATCGATGTCGCCAGCCGCGAAGCCAGCAGCATGTCGTCAAAAGACTTCACGCGGGTGTCGTTGTGCAAACGCCCGAGGAACCCCTCGCCTTCATGGCTGTTCCGGAATCCTTCCGCTGTTTCGCCGTGGCTGTTCTGCACGGAGAATGACAGCTCCGTGTAGTTGGGCAGCGGCGCCAGCCAGGCGAGACGCGCGCCCGGGTTGCGCAACCCTTCGGGCCCCAGCAAGCGAGAGTTCACCAGTGGCGCATCCACGAACGCCCAGGCGTGCGCATGGGTTGGATTATGCCGCCCGAAGTCGGTGTAGAACTGGCCAGCCCGCAATTGAAGGTTGCCTGGAAGGGATATCGTTTCCAAATACGCCTCCTCCAGCTCTACGCCCGTTTCACCCTCGCTATCGATGTGAAAATCAACCGCGCCAAATCCCCGGAAGTAAGGATCGATCGCCCCGTCGAAAATCAACTCAAGCGATTGGAAGGTGAACCCACGCACCTGCGGGTCATGGCCGCCGGGATTCAGCGCCTCGATGTCATCCGCGGTGCTGCTGCCGACCGACATCAGCCCATCCACGGACATGTTCAAGTACCCGGAAGGACCGCGGAAAAGGCTCAAGCCGCCGCCACTGTCGATTGCCGGCCCAAAGGACCGCGTGGCCGCGGGCGCGGTGGCGCCACCCGTCTGGTTGGTGGCTCCGGTGTTTGTGGAGTCAATCTGCTGAAGCCTCCGCTCCAGCTGCTCCGTTTTCTCTCTCAACTCGCGAAGCTCACGCTTCAACTGCTCAACGTCATCGACGGCGAGAACAGGGCTGCAGGCCGTCACCGCAGCAATAAGGGTCAAAACTTTGTTTTTCATTTTTCTGCGACATAAAGGAATTGCGCCGGCGCATGGCTGTGCCACACGGAAAGCCATGGCAGGCATTTAGGTGATGCCTCTTGCGAGGCGGGGTTGGGGTTTACGCGCAGAAAGGAGGCCCGCGCTCCGGGGGGAGAGCTATCCTGCAGATGCCGCCCACGGGCGCGGCAAAAGAAAATTGAACATCGCGTTCGGAAAACGTGACCGGAATGCGGGTGGGCGCCGGCTCCTCAGCCGCCCCATGGAAATGAAGCGCGCAAGCCGCGCAATCTTTCTCCAGCCCCAACGTCGCTTCATCGGAGTGCTCGTGCAGCAACCCGCTGAATAGAACCACGAAAAGATAAACGCAGCAGAGCAGCAGAGATGTTGCGCGTTTTAACATGGCTGGAGCCGAACCTAGGAGCCTCGCGCCGGAAGTCAACTCAGAACACGGCGCCCGCACGCTTTCGTCACAAAACAAAAGCGGCGCCCCTGGGGACGCCGCCTTGAATACATCATGGAAGGCCGAGCTTACTTCAGCAGCGGGTCAATGTCCTTCTTCAGGATATCCTTCAGCTCCGGGCTGAAGCCGACATGAACGGAGCGAATCACCCCTTCTTTGTCGATGATCACCGTTTGCGGAATTCCCTCAACACCGTAGCGCTCGCTCACAGCTCCATCCTTGTCCAACGCGACAGTCACATTGAGCTTCCGCTTTTCCAGGAACTCCGTGATCGCCTTTGGCTGCTCCTGCACATTTACCGCGTAGAGAACCACGCCCTTGTCTTTGTAGCTCGAAACGACTTCAGAGATGATCGGCATCGCGCGCACGCAAGGCCCGCACCACGTGGCCCAGAAATCGAGAATGACCACATCCTTGCCTTTGTGCTTGGCGAGGGAGGCTTCGCCGCCATTCAGCAAAGGAACATCGAGCTTCGGCGCTGGTTTGCCGATCAATGGGCTGGGCGCGTTCTCCTCTTCCTCGTCATCGTCCGCTTTGGCTTGCGGCACGATCTCCTCCACCTTTTCCGCGCCTGCGGGTGGGGTGAACTTGAAATCATCCGCCGTCGTCTTCGCGGCCAGATCCCAATTGCTGTAGGTGAGTGTCATCACCATGGAGACACCGGCGCGGGCCTCCTCGGGAACCCCTTCCGCCATGGCTTTGGTCATGTCCGCGCGGATCTTGCTGATGGTCGGCTTGGCATCGTTTGAAAGATACATGTCCCACTCCACATCATCTTGCGTCACGCGCAGGTGATGCAGATCCTTTTCCGCGTCCTTGCCCATGCCGACATACGCGATCTTCTTGGCGTCTTTGATCAAGGTTTCGTAAGGATTATCCGAGAAAAGGCCGCTTGTGAGAATTTCATGCGGGCCGGAAGGCGCGCCGGATGATTCCCCCACATCTTCAATCTTCGCGGGCGCATCCGCCTCGGTGTAGCGATTCATCATCGGCACATGCACCACCAGCTTCTTGCCGTCGCTGATCACGTTCACCCCCATGCCTTCGCCTTGCATGGTCATGGACATCTTGTTCGGGCGTTCGGCCACGAATTTGTAATCTGCTGGCATCTCCTGGTTCATCCCGCCCAGCTTCATGCTCATGAGCGTCTTCATGTTCACGCGCATGGACTTCGAATTTTTGAATGCCTCGCTCATCTTCTTGAGCAACTCATCCGCTTTCGGATCAATTTGGATCTTCGCCTTTGGCTCGGCTTTCGCCGTAGCGGCCGGCGGAGTGGCTGGCGCCTTATCAGCGGCGTGAATCGCAGGCGCAGCGCAAATAGCCACAAGCAAAGATGCGGCAGCCCAGCGTGAAATGTTGCGGGAATGCTTCATAGAAGAATGAATGGTCTGTTCCTTGGACGGCGGATAGGCCGATTTGTTCACCATCGATTGGGGTTGGGCCTTTGGCAAGCCAATTGCCCTCGGGGTTGCCCTGAGCGGAGCCTCTGGTCATAGTGCCCCCATGGATGCAGATGCGCCACTTGGTCCGCCTGGAGCCGGGCTGCCCACCGCCGAGCTGCTCTTCGTGCGCTGCGCCTTTGCGCTTGCTCGCGGAGTCATGACCCCTGAAAACGCTCTGGCCCGTTTCGAACGCGAAACCGAACGCATCGCCACCCTCGCTCAATCGCTGCCGCTCGAGCTGGCTCAGCGGCAAGTGGTAATCCCTCGCGTCATGGGGATTGAGGATAGCAGCCGCAATTGGTCTGTGTTGATGACGGTCGGGCATCTCAACATCACCACCGCCTTCATCCAGGCCATTGTCGAGCGCTTGCGGAATGAGGAAGCTATCGACCGGGAGGTTCGCATCCAGGATGTGAAACCGAGCGTGGAGCAGAGCGAGACTACCGTGAAGCTATTCCGGCGAATCTGCGGCCGATACGTGAAGTCAGTGGCCGCGCTTGGGAAGCTGAACTCAAAGACCACGCATACCCACCCTTGGTTCGGGCCGTTGAACGCGCATGGATGGCATTGCCTGGCCGCGATTCACCACACGATTCACCGGCGCCAGATCGAAGCGATAATCCGCGAGCTTAAAGCTGCTCAGTAAGCGGGCCGCGGAAGCGTCCGCCAGCGCTTTACTTTCCCTTCCTGGAAAACGATTTCCGCCCGCACGTAATCGCGCGGTTGGTAATCGGAGAGCAAATAGCGTTCAAGGTAAAGGTCGGGCCCGGAGCCAACTTCGCGGTAGGCCCAATAACGCGATTCCTGCATCCAGCTGCCGACGTAACGCCAAATCTGGTAGCGGCCAGTTTCATCCTCGCCTTCAAGCACCTCAGCAGGCTGCCCCCAGGAGATGTAAACGGCATCCTGAGTCATCCCCATCCGAATCTGGCCCGTGTCCACCAACTGCTTCTCGTCTGGGGCGAGGCTCATGTAGGAGGACATCCGCTCTGAGCGGCGGCTCTCAATCGTCGAAGTGGCGCACCCGGCCAGGACCAATGAAGCAACTCCGAGCGCGAGGCTCGTGCTCAGGCGAAACCAGATGGCAGCAGCATTCATTGCTTCAGTAACTCTAGGCGGCGATCGCCACGGGGGCAATAAGCCACGACTTGGACGCCCGCAACCGGGGGGCGCATTCAAACGATTGCGAGGGGATTTGCGCCAGCCCATGATTCAGCATGCTTACGCTGGACGAAGCCCTGGCCAAAGTGCTCCCGGACATTCCGCCGCTCCCAAGCGAGGATGTCCCGCTGAGCGCCGCCGCCGGACGCATCTTAAGCGTGGACATCGCCAGCCCGCTGGATCTCCCGCCCCTTGATAATTCCTCAATGGATGGCTATGCGCTTCGTGCTGAGGACGCGCTGCAAGCCTCGGAGCATGCGCCCGCCCAGTTGCGGTTGATCGGCAAAGTTGCGGCTGGCGAGAGCTTTGCGGGCAAGGTGCAGCGCGGTGAATGTGTGCGCGTCTTCACTGGCTCACCTTTGCCTGCGGGCGCGGATGCTGTGGTTATGCAGGAGGCCACTCGCGCCAACGGTGAAGCGGTCCAAATCCTCGAAGCCGTGCAGCCGTGGGAGAATGTTCGTTTCAAAGGCGAAGACATCAAGGTGGGGGCGCCGCTCCTGTCAAAGGGGGCACGCTTGAGCGGGAACAGCATCGGGTTGCTCGGGGCGTGTGGGATCGCAGCTGTGCGCGTGGGCCGGAAGCCCCGCGTCGCCTTGCTCGCGACCGGGTCAGAACTTTTGGAAGCTGGAGCGGAGCGAAGCGGAGGCGGCATCTACGAAAGCAACCGAGTGATGCTGGCCAGCCTCTGCGAATCGATCGGATGCGAGCCTGTGGTGTTTCCCATCGTTCCCGATGATGCGGAGCAAACTCGCGAAGCGCTCTCACGAGCGTTCCGCGACTGCGATGCCGTCATTACGTCCGGTGGCGTCAGCGTGGGTGAATTTGATTTCGTGAAGTCCGCGTTTCAGGAGGTTGGCGGCGTGATCAATCTCTGGCGCGTGGCCATTCGCCCAGGCAAACCGTTTGTATTCGGAACACTGGAATCAAAGCGGCTGTTTGGGCTTCCCGGCAATCCAGTGTCGGCGTTTGTCACCTTTCTGCTGCTCGTGCGGCCCGCGCTGTTAAAGATGCAAGGAGCC
>DASPKX010000182.1:0-88008 GCA_035627835.1 Candidatus Methylomirabilota bacterium | reverse complement strand
CGTTGCAGAACTTTTCTGAAGCGATTAAAGCCTTCAGCACAATTCCCCAGCGCTTTCCTAAACATCCGCTCACTCCGCTGGCCTGGGGGAAGGTTGGTGACTGCTACTACCAATATGCGAGCCAATCACCGGACGATTACGCGCGCGCCACTAACGCTTACTGGAACGTGCTGACGAACAGCGCCGCCCCAGTTGTCGCGATCTGCCAGGCGAATGTGGGCATCGGGGATGTGCTGGAGAAGATGAGCGCGCTGACGACGAATCGCGCCGTTCGATTATCTCTCCAACGCCAGGCGCTCGATTTCCACCTGAACGTAATTTATGGCAAAGGGCTCAACGGCGAGCCTGCTGATCCTTACTGGCTGGGCCGAGCTGCAACCGGCGCGGCGCGCCTGGCGGAAGCTGTCGGGCAACCGGGGCAGGCGGTTGAGTTGTACCAAAGACTTATCCAGCTTATCCCCAGCCGTGGCCCTTATTACCAAACCCGCATTCAGGCCCTTACGAAATCGGGTTAGCGCGCCCAAAATGGCTTATCACTTCGTTTGACACCCCCTTGCTCGGGGGTATAGTCCCCCTCCCTTATATGAATCGACAACCGCATGTAGCTGTGGTGGGCGCGACGGGCGCCGTGGGTGTTGAAATGATCCGCACGCTGGAGAAGCGCAAGTTTCCCGTGGGCAAATTGACCCTGCTCGCCTCCGGGCGCTCCGCAGGCAAAACCCTCAAATATAAGGGCACAGATGTCACCATCACCGAGCTGACTAAAGACAGCTTCAAAGGGGTTGATATTGCGTTATTTAGCGCGGGTGGCAGCATTTCCCGCGAATTCGCGCCGATCGCCGTCCAAGCGGGCGCTGTAGTGGTGGATAATTCCAGCGCCTTCCGCATGGATGACTCCGTTCCTTTGGTTGTCCCCGAGATCAACGCGGCGGACGTGAAGCTGCACAAAGGGATCATCGCGAACCCAAACTGCACCACCGCCATCACGCTGATGGCTTTGTATCCATTGCATAAGGCATTTGGTGTGACTCGCGTGTTTGCCTCCAGCTATCAAGCTGTCTCCGGCACCGGGGCGAAAGCCATCGAAGAGCTGCGCCGCCAGGTCGAGCAGATTGCCACGAACCAGCAGGTGACCCGCGAGGTTTACCCGCACCAGATTGCCTTTAACGTCCTGCCGCAGGTCGATTCATTCCTTCCAACGGGTTACACGAAGGAAGAGATGAAGATGGAGAATGAGGGTCGCAAAATCATGCATCACCCTGCATTCCGCGCGAGTGTCACTTGCGTGCGTGTGCCGGTTTACCGTGCTCACTCCGTCGCTATTAGCGCGGAGTTCCAGAAGCCAGTCAGCGTTGATGCGGCCCGCGAGGTTCTCAGCCGCGCACCCGGCCTGGATGTTGTGGACACACCCGAGAAGGCCGAATACCCGCTGCCACTTTATGTCGCGGAGCGCGACAATTGCCAGGTGGGCCGCATTCGCAAGGATTGCGCGCTTGAGAACGGCCTCTGCTTCTGGGTGGTCGGCGATCAATTGCTCAAAGGAGCAGCCTTGAACGCGGTGCAGATCGCCGAAGAGCTGCTCAAGTAAGTTGAGCCCGGAGTCGGCTCTTTTTCCGTATCGCTCCGCTTGCGTTGCAAGCGGCTCCCTCCGTATCGTCAGTTGCGCTGGCCATTTCGAACACGCCCGGTCACAGCCGGGCCCACCATTTGGCTGGCGAACTGGATGGCGCGAAAATCAGACAGAGTGAGCGCTGGGTTGCTCATGTATCGCCTGCGCAAAGGCGAGCTTGAGGTTTTTCTCGCGCATCCAGGAGGCCCTTACTTCACCCGCAAAGACAACGGGCACTGGACCATTCCCAAAGGGGAGGTGCAGGCCGGTGAGGATTTGCTCGACACCGCTCAACGCGAGTTCGAGGAGGAAGTGGGCTTAAAGCCCACCGGGCCATTCCTGGAACTCGGCTCCATTCGCCAGAAGGGCGGCAAGACAGTTCATGGCTGGGCCTTCGAGGGGGACTGGACCGACGCGAATGTTCATCGCTGCAACACTTTTAAAATCGAGTGGCCACCGATGTCGGGCCGCTACTCTGATTTTCCTGAGATCGACCGTGTCGCATTTTTCCCACTTTCCAAGGCTCGCGAGAAGCTGAAGGAGACGCAGATCCCATTCATCGAGCGGCTGATCCAGGTGTTAGCCGCCAAGGGCCTCGCACTCACTCCGCAGCAGTAAGCTTTATCTCCTGCTGTCCCTGCACCTCTTTGACGCTTGCTTTACCGCCGGGCCATCTCACCTCGATGCTGCTGATTTGGGCTGCGTTCCCGAAAATAAGGGTTTGGCTGTTTTGGGAGAAGTAGCCGGTGCCGCTGGTGATGAGTTTTAGGGGACCCTTTTTGCCATTACGGTAAACCGGGCGCACTGCCGCGCCCACTGGCGCCGTGACTCGCACCCCTGCTGGCGCTGATTGGTTGTGGAGCAGGACCAGGGAATCGTTGTTTTGCGCTACGACCAAATCCAGCCGCCCATCTTGATCATAATCGCTGGCTGCTGCGCCGCGCTGATCTCCATGGATGGCAATGCCGCTCTCAGCCGCGTTCATGGGCTCGAAGTCACCATCACCGTTTCCGACCAATAAGAGGCCGCGGCCCGCGTCCATCTTGAAGGCTTCCGGCCGGACGCCCGAGAAGTTTTGGGCAAAGAAAAGATCCTCATTCCCGTCTCCATCAAAATCTCCTGCAACGAGGCCGAACGCAGGACTGAACTGGGCAGCGGGCGGAAGCGTCCTGGCTTCGTAGCGGTTGCCACGGTTTAGGAGAATCATTGAGGAGAAATGCGTCACGCTTCGCTTCGTGTGCTTGGCTGATCCAATGATGTCCGCGACTGTTGCTTTACTGTAGGCCTTGTGGGCGGGAAATTTCTCAGTGAGCAGCGGCAGGCCCGTTTCGAGCACAGATCGTTGGTGCCATGGCATCTCGCGGTTTTCGTCCGCGGGCAGGTATGCCAACAGAAGATCAGGGGAGCCGCTCTGATCAAAGTCGCCGACGTAAAGTGTGAGCGGGCGGTTTTTCTCCGGGCGGGGGGCGGTATTTTCGCCCCAGTTCGAGGCGGCTAAATCGAGAGCGCCATCGCCGTCAAAATCCGCAGTCGTCACGCCATTCCACAAGCCAGTAAAGCCGCTGAGGCCAAATTGTTCGGTGCGCTCAACCAGGAGACCCTTTTCGTTCAGGAAAATGCGCAGGGGACCCCATTCACAAGCAAGCGCCAGGTCCGGCCAGCCGTCGTTGTTTACGTCGGTAAACGTGGCGCCGTTCGCCAGTCCCGCTGCGGCAAGAGCCTCATTGTGCTTAGGGTCCGGCTCAAAGCTGTCCCCTTTGCCAAGGAATAAACGATTGGGCGAACCTTGAGGGTAGGCGCCGGGAAGCGCGCGGCCACCAACAAAGAGGTCAAGTGCGCCATCCCCATTTACATCCGCCGCAGCAAGGCTGCCTGCGGGCCCCGTAATGTTTGCAAGTGGCTGGGCCGTATTCAGACGGACTTCGGCGAGGCTGGGGAAGTTCGTTTTACCGAGGCCTGAGCCGGAGATTGCGGTCAAGCCTTTGTCCTGTCGTTGAAGGATGAGGGAAGCTAGCTGCTCCGCGCCCACTGCAGGCAATTGTTGGCGAATGAACCGCCCATTCTCGCTTTGGAATATGATTGGAGGCTGCTGATCGCCACCCGAGACGAGAAGGTCGTCGTCGCCATCATTGTTCAGGTTCCCCCAGGCAACACCTGGCCCCAACACGCTCAGTTGATGCGGGAGAAGGGGCTCACGCTCGAAGTCATTGAGGGGCAACTCGCGATGGCGATGGTTCAGGTTCGTGCTGGCGTCCGCGAACAGTGGCTTCGGCTTTGGAGGCTGAAGCGAAGGCGCAGGCTTTCTGGCGGATGCTTCATCAACAATGTAAGTGCGGTTGGCGGTGATGTTAGTAAGCACGGACTCCAACCCCGAACGCCAACGAACGCGAAGGCTCATCTGCTTGCCCTCACCCGCGGCAAAACTGCGGAAAGGCTCATCACTGCCGATAAAACGGCCGCCGGCCATAATTTCCTGCGATTGAACGGCGACGGCTCCACCTTCGAGCGTGATGCGAGCGCCTATGCCGTAAGTGTTGCCGCTCAATCCCCGCAAACGCACGCCGACACGCGGCGCGCTGCTGTTGTTGCGGTAGAGCAGAGGGGGGGAATTCAGCGAGGAGACGACGAGATCGGAATCGCCGTCGTTATCCAGATCCCCCAAAGCGATAGTGTGGGAGACCTGCGGGGAGTTGAAACCCCACTTCGCGCCTACTTCTTCGAATCGGTAGTTTCCCGCGTTCCTGAAGGCGTTGTTCGGGGTCAACAGTGTTGGGAATTCATGCAACGACAAGCTCCCGCGCCTACCGGTGCGAGCCTTAAGCTCCTCATTGCGCTGCATGGCATCAAGGTCTTGCGTGTCGTATAGATGACCGTTGGCGACAAGCAGGTCTTCGAAGCCATCTAAATCCACATCCAGGAAGACGGGGCACCAGGCCCAATCAGCAGCATCGACCCCGGCATACTGGCCGATCTCCTCGTAAGTTCCATCGCCACGATTCCGGTGGAGCATGTTGCGGCGATATTGCGGGCGATCAAAAGTCGGTTCGCCCGTGAAATCTGGTGTGGGCGTTTTTGGATGCATCTGCGTCATGCGGAGCGAATGAAAGCGGCTAAGCATGTCCAGCGTGAAGAAATCGTCATGGCCGTCATGGTCGATGTCCGCGAAATCAACACCCATTGAAAAATGGCTGGTCGTGCGAAGGGCGCCTCGCGCGATTGCCTGGAACTTTCCCTGCCCATTGTTGATCCAGATGCGGTCAGGATCCTGGAAGTCGTTGCAAACGTAGATGTCCGGGTGACCATCCTGGTTAATGTCTCGGAACATAACGCTCAACCCCATGTCCCATTGCTCAGCTTTCAGAGGAGATCCGTGTTCATCGAGGAACGAACCGCCGAGCCGATCCACTTTAGTGAATCCACCGCGGCCATCATTAAGATAGAAGGCATCCGGCTCGCCATATTCGACCAGCTTGCCCTGTATGATCTTGAGCCGATTCCGCAGCCGTCCCATCACGACTTCCTGGCCGTTCTGGAAAGTGGTTGTGACGGTGGCTCCCGAACGAATCGTGTTCTCGCCGTAATTTGAAATGTAGAGGTCGAGATCTCCGTCCGCGTCCACATCAGCGAGGGCAATGCTTGTGCTCCCGGCGCGGGCGGCAAGAGCAGTGGCATTGGCATCAGTGAACTTTCCTTTTCCGTCATTCAGAAATAGCCGAGCGCCTGGGCCCGTGAAGGTGACAATTAAGTCGAGATCACGGTCTCCATCGACGTCTGCAAAGGTGGCGCCATGAGAGAAGCTGCGGTCGAGCGCCAGCCCCGCAGCCTGGCTGACGTCGGTGAACTTCCAGTCTCCGAGGTTTTTGAACAGAGCCGTCCGCCCGCTGATGTTGCAAAAGAAGATGTCGCACAGGCCGTCCGCATCCACATCGCCCAGAGAAACCCCGCCGCCGTTCAGGTAATTGTGGTTCCGAGTCGCGTCTGCTTCGCTAACGAAATTTGTGAAGCGGATGCCGGAGGCTTCGTTGGAGAGCAGAGTGAAGCCGGGGGCGCCGGTCCCAAAGGGCTGAACCGGAGCGTTGCTGCCCGCGGGTTGTGGCGACCACTGCAAGGGGGCCGCTGCCAGCAAAGACGCCGACGCAAGGCAGAGCAAAGCGAGCTTTATGGCAGACAAGGCGTTCACAGAAATATTCTGCGGCAGGATTGAAAAATCGCCAGCGATTAGCGACCTGGAGCCCACGTGCGCGGCTTCGGCTTGGAGGCGCCAGTCGGCGAGTTTAGCTGAGCTGTAACCCACTCAAGACCCTCAAGGTTATCCAGCAAGCGAGCTTCAGCATCTTCATCGGTGTGGTTGAGGATGCCAACGGGCCCGCGCCAACCGCTCTGGAGAATGGTCTTCAATATTTTCTGATCCTCGCTGCCTTGCGCGATTGGCAGGATCTTTTTTCCCGCTTTGTCGCCGCCCGGCTCCATCCCATTGAGGTTCAAAGTCAGCAGGTGCGGTTTCATTCGCCGCAACAGCTCAGGAAAACGTGCGAGGTGGTCATGCCCGTGATGGAGATTGTAAACAATGCCGACATTAGTGAGGCCTTGGGTCTTGAGCCGCTCTATAATTGCGATTTGATTTTCGGGCTCACCGAACCAGCCACCGTGATTGTAGAGCCCAACCTGGCACTTAATTGCGGCTGCTTCTTTCGCGATCTCGGCAATGCGACTCGCTTCCTCAGCCACACGCCGCGTTTGCTCATCCTGCGAACTAACCTGTCCTCCACTGCCCATGACCCAGAGTTGCGCGTGAATGTCGTGCTTCTTGAGGAGCCTTAGAATCTGCCGCCCTTCCTCGTTGAGAGTTGTTGGAAACCACCATGCATGGAGCCGGACATTGTGCCGTTTAAGCGCCAGTATCTCCTCCTCGAAGGTCGGAATGTGCTCTGCACGGTAGTCGTACGCGAGAGCGGGAATGCGGAGCTTCTCCAGCATCGCGGCGCGTTCCTCGGGACCACGCTTTTTCGCGTCGAAAGGAACGATGCACCAGGCGACGATATTACTTCTGGCGAAGAGGCCGTAATCAGCTGCACGTGCCGCTAACGTTTGGAGCCCAATTGCCACTAAACAGAAAAGAAGGCGTGGGCAAAGGCGAGTCATCATTGGCGTAAATTGGTTGCTATGTATTGACACGCGTGAGGCTGCATGAGCAGCGACTTGGGCAAGTTACGAAACATCAGATTACGTGTCAACCGGAATTGTTCAATCTGCTGCGGCTGGTGTCCGAAGGGAATGGAAGGGAACGATAACGCAGCTGATCAGAGCGGGTGAATCTGTTGCCGTGGATGGCTGCGCGAAGTAGGGTAGGTGCATGCTGCAGACGGTGAAGCGCTGTTTGACTTACACGGATGCGATGCGGGTGCAGATGTTTCTGGGCTCGCGAGGGGTCGAAGCGTTTATCCCCGATGAAATCACTTCGCAACTGGCCCCCGCTGAGTTCATGCACATGGCCGGCATTCGGGTTCAGACAAGAACAGAGGATGCTCAACGGGCGATTGACGAGCTGAAGGACTTTGACGCCTAGTGACTCCGGCCCGATGACACCGTTTTGGTATCCGGCGGATCCGCGGCCTGTTGTTGCATTTCTGAGTGTGCCGGAACGCGGCGCTGAGAAGTTGTGCTTCGTTCTCGGCGCTTTGCTGGCGTCACTTCGCTTGCGCGCGCCATTCTTTTTTTATCACAAGGAGGCCGCCCGGAAGCTTGGCGCCGTGCCGGAGTATACTATGGCTGCTGGCCTTGACCTGCCGCTGGCGCGGCTGCAGGAGCACGGGTTCGTCTTCGCGCAACAAGCAGGTTCTCATCATGAGCCCGACGAGAACGAAGAGACCCAGCCTGGGGTTATTCTCGCGAGATTAAAGGCGGTGGGGGCTCCTCGTGCTGTCGTTCTGCTGAATGTTCCAGACGATGCGGGTGCGTCAGCCGCGGCTTACGACAACATTGCTCAAGAACTGATCGCTGCGGGTCAACGTGAAGGTTTGCTGGTGACCGTCTCCGTGCGCGAGGTGGTTGAACCATTAGGCGCTGCTTTCGGTGGGTGGTTGGAAGTGAAGGAAGCGGTCGCGTGCCTCGATTGCCGTGGCCCCTCGGATCTCGAGGAGTTGCTGTTGTCCGTCGCAGCAGAAGCGCTGTTGCTGACGGGCAAAGCTGGTGATGTGGACAGCGCGCGTTCTGCGGCAGGAGCGGCGTTGGCTTCAGGGGAGCCACGGAAACGCTTCGAGCAGTACCTGGCCGCCGAAGGGGCAAGCCTGAAGGCGTTCCGCACTATGCTCGCATCGGAAACGATTTGGGCCACAACGGTCGATTGCGGCACCCAGGAGGAAGGGGTCATCACGCGTTGCGATGCGGCTTTGGTCCGCGAGATCGTTCGAGATTTGGAATCTGGCCCCGGAGTCGGAGGGCTGGATCAGCTTGCGAAGATTGGCGAGCCTTTTGGGCCGGGGTGCACGATGGCGAGAATTCATGCAGGCTCTCAAGACGCCGCAGAGCGGGCTGCAGATCGACTGCATCTCGCGTTTTCATCAACGGAAGAGGATGTCTCTCCCGGGCAGAGGCAGTTGCGGATCCACCGTCCGTTTGTTCGGTGAGTTGGTTTGCGTGAAAGGAACAACTTCGTTAATGAGGAGGCATGCTCCCTTTGCCCTCAATTCGCGTCTTTGGCCGCACCCATGCCTGTGAAGCTCGCCAAGGCGCCCGGTTTGGTGGCCGGGCCAACCCACTGCGCGCTACCTTGGCTTGGGCTGTGGTCGCATTGCTCTGCTTAGCAGCACGGGCTGTTCACGGAGCGGAGACTCCACCCAACATCATCCTCATTTTCGCGGATGACCTGGGATACGGCGACCTCGGCTGTTATGGCGCAAAAAACATTCGCACACCGAACATTGACCGGCTCGCGAAGCAAGGTCGGCGGTTCACGAGTTTTTATGTGGCGCAACCGGTTTGCACAGCCTCACGCGCGGCGTTAATGACGGGGGCATATGCGAATCGGGTGGGATTGAGTGGCGCCTTGAATCATGTCAGCAAAACGGGCATCTCGCGACAGGAGCAGCTCATGAGCGAGGTTTTCAAAGGCCGCGGCTACGCCACGGCGGCGTACGGCAAGTGGCACTTGGGGCATCACATGGATTTCTGGCCGACCCGCCGCGGCTTCGACGAGTTCTTCGGCATTCCTTATTCCAACGACAATGGCCCGCTGCATCCGGTCACTAAAGGCATGCCTCCGTTGCCACTGTTCGAGGGTGAGAAAGTTATTGAGCAAGATCCAGATCAAGCCCAATTCACGAGCCGTATCACGGAGAAGGCGTTGCAATTCATCGCGCGGAACAAAGAGAGGCCCTTCTTTCTCTATCTGCCGCACATCATGCCGCATGTGCCGATTTTCGCGTCCGCCAACTTCAAGGGTAAGAGCGCTGCTGGATTGTATGGGGATGCGGTGGAAGAACTTGATTGGAGCGTTGGGCAAGTTCTGCAGGCGGTAGGGGAGCATGGGCTCTCCGCCCGGACGCTGATCATTTTCACTTCGGACAACGGTCCTTTTCTTTCGTATGGCGAGCACGCCGGATCGGCGGGCCCACTTCGTGAAGGGAAGCTCACGACGTTTGAAGGCGGTGTGCGGACCCCGTTTATTGCGAGCTGGCCTGGAAAGATCAAACCTGGCACGGGGTCGTCCGAGCTGATCACCGCCATGGACCTGCTCCCTACATTTGCCAGCTTGATTAAGGCTCCTGCGCTAACGAACAAGATTGATGGGTTGAATCTTGCGCCGCTCCTCCTTGGAGCGCGGAACGCGAAAGGGCGCGACACCTTCTGGTATTATGGCGGGACGGAGCTGCACGCGGTGCGCCAAGGTAAGTGGAAGCTCCATTTTCCCCATGAATACCTGACCGTGGCGGCTGAACCAGGACGAAACGGCAAGCCGTCCAATTATGACAATCTCAAACCGCTGTCGCACACCGAGTCTGGCTTGCGGGGTATCGCGAGCCGGCATGGATATCGGGTGGAGAAGATCGGTTTGAGCTTGTTCGATCTTGAAGCGGATCCGAGTGAGAGCCGCAATCTGGTGGAGCAACATCCAACGGTTGTGCGGCGGCTGCAGCGCGTCGCGGAGCAGGCACGGCAAGACCTGGGCGATGACCTAACAGGGGCGGAAGGGACTGGCCGCCGCCCGGTCGGACTCGCTGCTGGGCTGTAGTTTTCATCGTGGGTTAGGGCGACTTCTGTTCCTCATTGACAAGCAGTTGCGCCGCTTGCTTTCATAAGCCCCGGTTACCCCAAATCAGAGCTTAAGGCTGTTCTTCCCTCAGGGGCAGCTTTTAGCCAACTCAGTCCAAAACCAAAAAATGAAAACCAACTTACTCAAGCTGCGGCGGCTTATCATGGCTGCCGCCGTTGTGGCCGCAGGAAGCCTTGCTGCGGATGCCGCAACGATCATTCAACAACAAGGGAAGGATTACATAGCCTTCGAGGCGGAGAACGCGGATAGCCTGTCCACAGGAACTGTTAAGTTCGCGCAAAAGAGCGACCTCCTAGCAAGTGGCGGAGGCGGCCTGTATACGGAGGCCAGCAGTACCGCGGCGCCGGAAGGATTCGCCACCTACAAACTTAGGTTTACCTCCCCTGGAACCTACACGCTCTACACCCGCTGGAACGCGGACGCGGTCATCAGTGCTGGCGATCCATTTGCGGCCAACAGCTATTATTTTCCAAACACCTTTGGTGATGCGCCTGAGTACACCCGCTCAGCGGCGAATGATCGCTCTGCTCCGCAGTCGAACACCCTCGGCTGGAGCGCCGATGCCGCCGCTCAATATGTCGTCACGCAGGAAGATGTGACTGCGGGCCGAACTTTCTCTTTCAAGGTTGGCACTCGCGAACGCGGGTTCTTCCTGGATCGTTTCATTCTGTCACAAACCCCGGCTCTCACAGACATAGCCCTGGATGCCGCGCTGAATTCCGAGAGTGACATTGTCGTTCAAGGGCCAAGCGACGCATTCGTGGCCTTCGAAGCGGAAAGCAAAGTCACGACCACCAGCACAACCGCTGCGCGCTGGGCGCCGAAGGCGGAAGCCACGGCGAGCGGTGGAGCTGTCCTTTACATCGAAAGCAGCAGCCTGGCAGCTCCAGAAGGCTTCGCCCGCTACAAGATCAAGTTCAGCCAGGCTGGTGACTACAAGCTGTACACCCGCTGGATGGCTGATCCCGTCCGCACGGCTGGCGACCCATTCACCGCGAACAGCTACTATTTCCCGAACACGTTGGGTGACACTCCTGAGTTCACTCGCTCTTCAAGCAATGACAGGAACGCCCCTCAATCCAACACCCTTGGCTGGACGGAGGACAACGTCACCTACAGCGTCTCCGCGGCAGATGTGGCAGCGGGTAACACGCTCATATTTACCGTCGGCACACGTGAAGCGGGTTTCGCAGTTGACCGTTTCATCCTGCACCAGACGCCAGGCCTCGCTCCTGCTGTTCTCGACGGCTTGCTGAACTCTGGCGCGACCGCTATTCCGCCGAAGATTGAAAAAGTCGTGGGCGCGGAGTCTTTGAACCGCGTGACGCTCACGTTCAGCAGGCCCCTGGACCCCGCCACAGTCGCGCAGGGTGATTTCAGCATCAGCGGTGGCCTGAATGTCAGCGCGGCCGCGGTTGACCCCACAGATCCAAAGCGGGTGACTTTGACCACGAGCGCTCAAACGGAAGGGACCGTTTACACCGTCACGGTAAACAGCCTAAGCGATGCTGCCGGGACGCCAATTGCCGCAAACTCCACGGCGAACTTCACGGCTTGGAAGGTTGTTCAAGGCTGGGTCAAACTTGAGATTTATTACGGCATCAATGGCACCACCGTCGATGTGCTGGGGACGGATCCCATCCCAGCAAACTATCCGAACAGGCCGGACGAAGTTCGTTTTATCAAGAGCTTCCGATACGACAACGAGCCGCGCATCGACAATATCGCCGCACGGATGACAACCTATTTCGTGCCGCCGAGCACCAGCGCCTATGAGTTCTTTATCGTTGCGGATGATGAAGCCGAAGTTTCGCTCAGCAGCAACGCTTCCGAGGCGAATCTGCAATCCTTGGGGATCTTTCCGATCAACGCCACGTTCTCCACGGATTACATGGTGACGACACCGGTCCTGACAGCGGGGCAGCGCTATCTGCTGCGCGGCGTTGTGAAGCAGGGGGGCGGTGATGTGCGGCTGGCGGTTGCTTACCGCCCAGTGGGTTCGACTTTGGATCCGGTCACCCTCCCGATCATCGGCGGGCCACAAGTTGCCACGTCCGTGAACCTGGATGCCGCCCAACTGCAGATCACGCGGCAGCCGCAGAGCGTGACGGCCGGGGTGGGTGGGCGCGCCACGTTCTCTGTGGCCGCCACTTCGCAGGCCACGCCGGTGTATTATCACTGGAAGGTCAATGGCCAGCCGATCTTCGGCGGGAACCGATCCGTTTACACCACGCCAATTCTAACAGCGGCGGATTCCGGCAAAAAATACACTGTCGAAGTCAGCGCGGCTGGGCAGGTCGTGGCCAGCCAGGAAGCGACGTTAACGGTCAGTGGCGATGGCTCGTCAAACCTCGAGCCGTACATTGGCATCAACTTCGTGGGCGGCGGCGGCGGCGTGGTGGGCGGGGTGCTCACCCCAATGGATGTAGCTGGTGTTGTGAAACAAGAGTTCTTCAACAACATCTTTGCTGAGCCCAACCCAGACGTGGGCCCGCACGCGCTGCGCAACGCGCAAGGCCAACCGACACCCGTTACATTAAACTTTGATGCCAACAATTGGTACAGCGGCACGATGTCTGTGACCGACAGCGCGGACGCGGTGTTGCTCCATGGCTACATCGAAAATGACAACAACCCCCTGGATATCACCCTCGGGAGTGTGCCTGCCGGGACTTACAACGTGATCATCTACAGCGCGGGCTTCCAGTTTAACTCGACCTACGAGCAGGCTTACACCGTGACCGGGGCCGAAACCTCCGCGACCGTTCATGGGAAGGCGCAAACCGGATTGGACTTCCGCTCCAACCCGCAGCTCATCCGCATGACCGGCACTGCCACCAACAATGCAACGCTGGGGAATTACGTCGTCATCGAGAACGTCCGGCCTGCTGCGGATGGATCCATCGTCATCAACGTCACTCCCGAAAGCCCGATGACTGGGAACAATGAAATCCCAGCGGTGAGCGCGATTCAGTTAGTGAAGGTAAACCCGATCACCGTGAGGCCTTCGCTGACAGTCGCGGCGGCAGCCAACGGGCAGATAACGATCGGGTGGAACGCGGGAGCCACAGGCGGTGTGCTTGAAGCGAGCAGCTCGCTTACAACCCCGAACTGGTCTCCAGTGCAAGGGATGACGCAGCCTCTCGGCGCTGCTGGAACCACGAGCGTGGCCGCGTCTGGCAATGCGCGCTTCTTCCGGATCCGGAAGTAAACCTGACCGAGACTTATCACGAGAGGCGAAGCCCGACACGGCTTCGCCTCTTTTGTTTGCTTTGGCCCGGGTCGTGGACATAGGCCGCGCTCGCTGCCATATTCAGCACGGACGCCGCAAGGCTCCAATTAGGGACCAGGACCAATGAACCGAGTATTCCAGTATATTCTCGCTGTAGCCGCGAGCATTCTTCTGCTCACTGCCGCGGACAAAGCGGTCACCCCGAAATCTGCCATGAGCGACAAAGCCAATAAGCCTTCCAAGGAGGAACTCACCCAAAAGTTGAGCCCGCTCCAGTATCAAGTCACCCAGATGTGCGGGACGGAGCCGCCGTTCCGCAACGCATACTGGGACAACAAGAAGCCGGGCATTTATGTGGACATCGTGTCGGGCGAGCCGCTGTTCAGTTCATTGGACAAATTTGACTCCGGCACAGGTTGGCCAAGCTTCACGCGCGCCATTCACGATGCGGAGATTGTTGAGAAGAAGGACAGCACGCACGGCATGGAGCGCGTGGAAGTGAGATCGGGCAAGGCAGACTCGCATTTGGGGCATCTTTTCGATGATGGGCCAGCGCCCACCGGCATGCGATATTGCATTAATTCAGCAGCTTTGCGTTTCGTTCCGGTGGAGAAGATGGAAGCCGAAGGTTACGCGAAGTATCTCGATCCGTTCGTAAAGGCCGGGCTCATTAAAGCGGGGGCAACGACTTCGGCAGCGGCTCCCGCGGACAAAGCTGCGCCGAAAATCGAAAAGGCGACCTTTGCTGGTGGTTGCTTTTGGGGCATGGAAGAGATTATTCGTGACATTCCGGGCGTGATCAGCACCACGGTGGGCTACACGGGCGGGACGACGAAGAACCCGACTTACAAACAGATTTGCACCGGCACGACGGGCCATGCTGAAGCGGTCGAGATCACGTACGATCCTGCAAAGACTTCCTACGAGACGCTCCTGACCTTCTTCTTCCGCATGCACGACCCCACTACCCTGAACCGGCAGCACAACGATGTGGGCACACAGTATCGCTCGGCGATCTTTTATCACTCGGACGAGCAGAAGCGGATTGCTGAAGAGGTAAAAGCCCGCACAGGCAAAGCCGGCAAATGGAAGAAACCGATCGTCACTGAGATTACCAAGGCGAGCGAGTTCTATCCGGCGGAAGATTACCATCAGGACTACTTGAAGAAGAACCCCGGTGGTTATAACTGCCATTTCCTCCGCGATTAAAGCGCATATGAGCAGCCTGCCTGTTCACCTGCTGCATATTTACATTTCGCCGGGGCATAACTTCTTCGGGCACCACGAGAAGCCGCCTGGCTCTAGTCCTATGCACGAGGTGCGCGAAGTTCGTTGCGTGGCGGGCAAAGGTTTGGAAGGCGACCGTTTCCTCGGGTATAAGCGAAATTATCGTGGCCAGATCACGTTTTTTGAGGACGAGGTCTATGTGCGGCTTCAAGACAGCCTCTTCGTGCACGACAAGGAGCCTTCAGTCTTTCGGCGGAATGTGATACTTCGCGGCATCGACCTGAACACGCTTATTGGAAAACGATTCGAGCTGCAGGGCATCGAATTTGAGGGCACGGAGGAGTGCAGCCCGTGCTATTGGATGGACAAAGCCTTTGCGCCGGGCGCCAAGGAAGCCTTGCGGAACCATGGCGGCTTGCGTGCGAGAATCTTGACTGACGGCGTGCTGAGAAGGACCGAACAGAACGCGCCTGCTGAGTTGCGCCTCATCTCTTGAGGTTCAAAATGGGGGCGGGCTTACGTTTCGGCGAGGCTGCGGTTTTTCTGCTATTTCATTTTCCTCGCGCTGCATCTGGCGCTTTGACCTTTCTTCTGATCGGAGCGCCGCGTGGGCGTCGCTAATGCGCCGCGGTTTCGGGATGACCTTCCTGCCCGCTGGCCAGCCTTCGCGTTGCCGGGAACGATCCCCATCCGTTTCTTCGGTCTGGTCGTGGAAGAGCACCTGGTGCGTCGGCATTGGCAAGTCGATGCCATTGCTAATTAACGTTTGTTTAACGTCCGAAATGATCCGGTCGCGCGTGTCATTGACATGAGCGCGGCGCGGCGGCTCCACCCACCACCTTGCTCGCAGCGTTACGCTGCTTTCGGCTAAGCCAGTCACAATGACGTCAGGAGACGGCTCTTGGAGAACACCGTCAGCGCCTTCGAGGACACCCATGATCAGCTCCTTGGCTTCATCAATGTCATCTCCGTAGCCGATCCCAAAATCACACTCCACCCTGCGTTTGTCGTATGCGGTGTTTACGGTCACGGCGTTTGTGTACAATTCCGCATTGGGAATAACGATTCGCCTGCTGTCGTATGTTTTGATCGTTGTGGCGCGAATCTGGATGTCCTCCACTGTCCCCTCGAAATCCTTGTAAACAATTTGATCATTTACTCGAAAAGGCTCCTGCAACAGCAACAGCAACCCGGCGAGAAAGTTTTGCAGAATATCCTTAAACGCGAAGCCGATGGCCACGCTGCCGATGCCCAGGAGTTGGAAGAGCTGCGCGGGCTGAAAGCTCGGGATGATGATCACCAGCGCAACCAGCACCCCCAGGAGAACCAAGGCGCTTTGAATGACGCGCCCAAGAACCCGGCCAAGGTTGCGGCGCTTTTCGTGTTTGCGGGCCATGCGCCGAGCAAAGGCTCTCGCACCTTTACCCGCGAACCAAAAAGCAAGAAAGACGAGCAGGCCGACGAAGATGTATGGCAGCCGTTCCATGAGTCCGTTTGCCATCTTTTGGATGGAAACGAACAGTTCGCCCACGTTGATGCTCATGGCTCCTCGCCATTAACATCCGCGCGTGCTGAGAAACATCAATGCCGCCGGGCGCCTTAGAATCGGCTCGGGAAAAGGAGGCGCCTACGCGCCTTCCACGATCTTGAGCACATTGTCGCAGACGTAGTGAACGTCTTCGTCCGAGAGGCCTGCGAACAACGGCAACGTGAGGCAACTGCTCCACATCCGCTCCGCGACCGGGTAATCGCTTTCCTTCAGCGAATAAGTCTCGCCGTAGTACTTCAGACGGTGGAGCGGTTTGTAATGGACTGAAGTGGCGATCCCCTGGGCGTTGATCTTCTCGATCACTTCGTTCCGCGAGAGCTTCACGCCCGCTTGAAGGTAGATGGGGAACAAATGCCAGGCGTGATCCTCAAGAGGCACCTTGGGGTGGATGACGCTGACGAGTTCATGCTGCCCCAATCGCTTCAGGTAAATCTCCGCGCATTTCTGCCGGGCAGCGCGCAAAGCTTCCACGCGCTCGAGCTGGGCCAGGCCAACTGCGGCGTTTAAGTCAGGCAAGTTGTATTTGAAGCCAGGCGCCACAACATCATATTCCCAGCCGGCTTTCCGGCTGGTGAAGCGGTCCCATACATCGCGGTCGATACCGTGCAACCGCATGAGCTTGGTGCGCTTGAACAACTCCGCGTTGTTCGTCGTGAGCATGCCACCTTCACCGGTGGTGATGGTTTTGTTCGCGTAAAAGCTGAAGCAGGTGGCATCGCCAAACGAGCCGATGAGCTTTCCTTTCAGCCGGGTCGGAAAAGAGTGAGCGGCATCTTCAATCAGGAAGAGGCCATGCTTGCGGCAGATATCCTGGATCCCGTTGCCCGCGTCATTGACCAACTCCGCAGGGTGCCCCGCGAAATGCACCGCGATGACGCCTTTAAGGTCCGGATGTTTCTCCAGCGCCTGAGTGACTGCCTCGGGACGGAGCAACCCGCTCGCATATTCCACGTCCACGATGATTGGATCGGCCCCCATGTAGCGGAGCACCTCCGCGCTGGCGGTAAACGTCCATGTCGGAACGAGAACTTTGTCCCCCGCTTTGACCCCAAGCGCGTCGAGCGCGAGGTGAAGGGCGGAAGTGCACGAATTCACCGCGAGCGCGTGCGGGGCGCCAATCATCTCCTGGAACTGCTTCTCGAATTTCGCCGCAAAAGGGCCAGTGGTCAGCCAGCCGCTTTGCAGGGCTTGCATCACATAAGCGGCTTCATTGCCGCTCGAGTCCAACTTGAAGAATGGTATCGTCCTCACGAAAAGGAAAAGACATTCGCCACGGAAGCGCCCTTCGTCAACAGCGTCGCTGCCGTTTACTCCGCGGCTCCCCGTTGTGGGCGCATGCTTAGGGCCATGCTGCGGCGGTGATGCTCGCGGTTGGCTGCGTCGTAGTATTCCACCGGATTAAAATCGTCGGTGAGAGTCGGCGCATTACCTGGATCAATGGTGACAAGGCCTTCATACGCTGAACGGACCTGGTGTCCGATATACCTTGGCATGGCATTGTAATCAGGTTCTTTGCGCATTTGCAGCGGTTCGTCTGAGGCGACAAAGAACACATTGCTTGTGCCGTGCGGATCGCTCGTGTGCACGCGCACATGGCCAAAGGCTTCCTGCAAAGTCCGGGCCAGGCTGCGCATAAAGAAATCGTGCCCTGTTCGAAAGTCACCAAAGCTGTTGATCACCAGAACGCCCCCGGGGCGGAGCGCGGCGCGCATCGCTTTGAACGCCTCGATCGTCATCAAGTGCGCGGGGGAGGAGTCCCCGAGGAATGCATCCAGCGCGATCACATCGTATTTCTTTGATGGCTTGTTGAGAAAGTAACGACCATCCCCAATATGGATGTTCAGCTTTTCGGGTTTTAAGCCAAAGTATTTTTCGGCTAAAGGCACCACAGTCGGGTTGATCTCGACAACGTCTACCCGCTCACCGCGCTTGGCAAAATCCATTGGGGCGATCCCAACCCCCATTCCGATGCACAGGACATCATCAACTTTGTCGGTGTACGAGTAAGGCAATTCCGCCAGCATGTAAGTGAAGAGAGACATGCTTTTGCCGGTCTGCGGATCGTAGGTGTTTTGGGTGAGGTAGTCGTTTAGGTAATGGAGTGTGCCTGCTGCTTTCGAACGCATCACTTGCAGAAGACCAAAATTTGAGTTCACCCGCATCAGCTCCTCACCTGAAGCAAAGCGGCGATCCCGCTCATTGGCCCAACCGAGGAACCCGAACGCCACTCCGGCGAGAGCGAGCAACACTGGCGCGGCTTTACCTTCGTTCCGCCCCCAAACAATGAAGTAGATGATTGAAAGCGAAGCCAGGATGCCGGCGGTCATCAGCATCGTTGTGGAATTAGCCATGAACGGCAGCAGCACGTAACCGATCAAGGAAGTCCCGAGCACACTGCCGATTGTGCTGATCGCAGAAATTTGCCCAGCGTGCTTTCCCAACTGGTGCAGCGCGGGAACAAGCGCGCGGATGAGAAACGGCCCCACCATCGCCAGGCAGGTGAGCGGAATAAAAAAGAGAAAAGCGGAAGTGAGCAAGGCGCCCAACGCGAGCCGATACTTTAGTGTGGCGAAGGCAATTGGCTCCACCAGAAACAGCGTCATGCAGAGATAAACCGCCGCGATGAGGATCGCTGTGAACATGAGGCTGAACTTCGGCCGCGCATCAGCAATCCGGCCGCCCAGGTAATAGCCGCAAGCCAGCGAGACCAGGGTGACGCCAATCTGCGCAGTCCAGACGAAGTGCGATGTGCCGACGAAGGGGGACAACATCTTTGCGCCAAGGATTTCCACGATCAAAACGCAGGCGCCAGTAATACCGGCAGTGGCATAGAGGAATCGCCGCAGACCCGGGGTGATCTGCGGGGCGGCGGTGGCAGTCGTCGGCTTCACGCCGCAGGTTCTAGCCGCCTAAGTTGTGCCCGGCAATCCGCAATGAGCCTTGCGGCAAATCGTTTGCTTGCTCGTGAAGCACCCTTTGCATAGGGTCACGCTCAACCCTGCGGAAAACCTGATCAGCGGAATATGATTCGATTTAAGCTGTTTATCATGATGGTCCTGGAACTGTTCATCTGGGGAGCATGGCTGCCCCTCGTGTGGACGTACATCGGGCCAAATGGATTGAATTTCAGCGGCAACCAACAGGCGCTGATCGGGAGCGCGTTCGCCATCGCGTCTGTGGTGGGCATCTTCTTCAGCAACCAGTTTGCAGACCGCAACTTCGCTGCGGAAAAGTTTCTGGCGTTCAGCCATTTAATTGGCGGCCTCTCAATGTTGGGCCTTTATTGGGCCACTTCATTTCCCGCCTTCTTCGGCTTGATGCTGGTGCATTCGCTTTTCTACGTTCCGACTCTCTCGGTCGCCAATGCATTGGCCTTCGCAAACCTCAAAGATGCACAGAAGGAGTTCGGCCCCATCCGCATGGGCGGAACTGTAGGCTGGATTCTCGCTGCGTGGCCGCTCTACTTCATCATCGGCCAAAAGACCGGCGTAGAAGCCATCCCGATGTATAAAAACATCTTCCTGATCTCGGGCATCGCCTCCCTTGTCCTGGCCGCTTACTCGCTGACTCTCCCTCACACCCCGCCCAAGAAGGCCGCGGCTGGGGGTGCTGAAACCAGCCTCGCCTGGGTCCGCGCTTTCAAGCTTCTCGCAATTCCTTACTTGCTGGTGCTGTTCATCGTGACTTTTATCGATGCGACGATTCACAACGGTTACTTCGTGATGGCCGGCGGGTTTCTTGCGAACGTTGGCTTCGAGCCCAAGTACATCATGCCGATCATGAGCATCGGGCAAGTAGCGGAAATCCTTACGATGCTTGGCCTCGGACTCGCTCTGAAACGCCTCGGCTGGAAGACGACGATGGTTATTGGCATCCTGGGCCACACTCTCCGCTTCGGAGCCTTTGCGCTCTTCCCGGAAGGTAAAACCCTGATTGTTCTCGTTCAGGTGCTGCACGGCATCTGCTACGCGTTCTTTTTTGCCACCGTTTACATCTTCATTGATGCCGCTTTCCCGAAGGATGTCCGCACGAGCGCACAAGGCTTGTTTAACCTGCTGATCCTGGGCTTGGGTGATCTGGCCGCTAAATGGATTTTTATTCCTTTGCAGGCGTCCCTTACCAAAGTGGATGCCGCTGGCGTGGCGGTGACTGATTACCGAACCCTCTTCATGGTTCCGAGCGTGATGGCGATTGCCGCCGCATTGATGTTGATCCTCTTTTTTAAGCCGCCCCGGGAGACCGGAGCTGAGGCCAGCGCGGCAGTTCCTGCACACTAACATCAGGTCAGCGAAACCTTCACAGCCCTACCGCGTTGCCGCACGCTCTAGGGCATGGAGTTGTTCGCGGGCGCTGTAATATCAGCCATGCAATTTCTAGGAATCGAGTGGCACACCTGGAAGGTGATTGGCTGGCTCGGCAACCTCGCGTTCAGCCTACGCTTCTTCGTGCAATGGTACGCCACCGAAAAGACGAAGCAGGTCGTCATTCCGCCGATGTTTTGGTGGCTCAGCCTGGTCGGCTCCATGTTCCTTCTCTCCTACGCCATCTTTTATCAGAAGGACTCCGTTTTTATCTTCGCCTACGCGTTCACCTGGATTCCGTACATTCGCAATCTGATCATTCAGCGCCGCGTGGATGAGGCGCAGGTGGAATGCCTGGTGTGCAAAACGGCCGCCCCTCCCAAAGCCAAGTTTTGCCCGGAATGCGGCGAGGCGCTTTTAAAAACCGAACGTGCCTCCGCCTTCAAATCCTGACCCCCTTCCTGGCGACCGGCTGCGGCCATCTACGTAAACCTCCGCGATATACCGGCTGGCCCAACCCGGCCGCAAATTTTCATTGGCCAAAGCGATGGGATTGGGGAATAACTCTGGTGCGAATTTGAATGAGCGCGGCACGCAAATCATCCGAAACAGAAAAGGAAGTGACGAAGGACCTGGTCGTCACGAACAAGCTTGGTGTTCACGCTCGGCCCGCCGCGATGTTCGTAAAGATCGCAAATCGCTTCAGTTCAGAGATTTTCGTGGAGAAGGATGGCGAGCGCGTTAACGGGAAAAGTATCATGGGCCTTATGATGCTCGCCGCAGGCCCAGGCTGCCGCTTAAAGGTCCACGCTATCGGCAGCGATGCCGGGCAGGCAGTCTCCGAAATTGAAGCTCTTCTCAAGCGCAAGTTCGACGAGGAATAAGGGGCTTCATGGCAGCAGTTGATATCGATGTAAAATACGTCGCTTTTCTGGCGCGTATCGGCCTCACGCCGGAGGAGGAGCAAGCCATCGGCAGCCAGCTCAAAACCACCCTCAACTACATCGAAAAACTTAACCAACTCGATGTCAGCCAGGTGGAGCCAACCGCCCACGCTGTGCCGCTCGTGAATGTCGTCCGGCCCGACGAGCCGCGGCCTTCCATGCCCACAGAAGAGGCTCTTTTCAATGCTCCCGCGAAGGCCAACGGCCTCTTCCTTGTTCCGAAAATTGTGGAATAAGGCCCTCCAACTTTCTTCCCGATGCTCAACCAAGCCACCATCACAGAGACTTTGCCGCGCCTGCGCAACGGCGAGATCAGCGCCCGGCAGCTCATGGAATCGTGCCTGAACCAAATTCAGGCCACAGATCCCAAGTTGCGCGCTTTCCTTCATGTCGATGCTGAAGATGCGTTGCGCCAGGCCGATGCCGCGGATGCCGCGCGCAGATCAGGCGAGGCCAACGATAAGCCGCTGCTCGGCATCCCGCTGGCGATGAAGGATGTCATCGCGGTCAAAGGCCAGCCTCTGGGTTGCGCTTCAAAGATTCTCGCGAAGTTTATTTCGCCGTACGACGCGACCGTCACCCAGAAGTTAAAAAACGCGGGCGCCGTCATTTTCGGCCGCTGCAACATGGATGAATTCGCCATGGGCAGCTCCACAGAGAATTCGGCTTTTGGGCATACGCGCAATCCCTGGGATCTCGACCGCGTTCCCGGCGGCTCTTCTGGCGGTTCGGCTGCAGCCGTTGCGGCCGATCAATGTCTCGCCAGCTTGGGATCGGACACAGGTGGCTCTATTCGCCAGCCCGCCGCGTTCTGTGGCTGCGTCGGTGTTAAGCCCACTTACGGGCGCGTCTCCCGCTACGGCCTCGTCGCTTTTGCTTCGTCGCTGGACCAGATTGGCCCGTTCACCAAGAGCGTTGAAGACGCCGCGTTGCTCACGCAAGTGATCAGCGGAATCGACCCTCGCGATTCGAGCAGTGTTCCGGAGGAAGTGCCCGATTACCGCCTGCACCTGAAGCAGGATGTTCGCGGGCTCAAGCTTGGCATCGCGAAGGAATACATGGTCGGCGGCCTCGACCCGGAAGTATCCCGCGCAGTTCAAGCCGCCGTCGAGCAACTGCAAAAGCTCGGGGTTGAGGTCCAGGAAGTTTCGCTGCCGCACACGGAATACGCAGTGGCGACCTACTACATCGTGGCCACCGCTGAGGCGAGCGCCAACCTCGCTCGGTTTGATGGAATTCGTTACGGGCAGCGCGTTGATGGCAACGATCCGATCGAGCTTTACAGCAAGACTCGCGGAGCTGGCTTCGGCCCAGAAGTGAAGCGTCGCGTTATCCTTGGCACCTATGTGCTGAGCAGCGGTTACTACGACGCCTATTACTTGCGCGCGCAAAAAGTTCGGACATTGATTCGGCAGGATTTCCTGAAAGCTTTCGAGAAAGTGGACGCTATCGTCACCCCGACCACTCCGACAGCGGCCTTTAAAGCCGGTGAGAAATCGAGCGACCCGCTGCAGATGTATCTTTCGGACATTTTCACGATTTCTTGCAACCTGGCGGGAATCAGCGGGATCAGCCTGCCTTGCGGATTCACCTCCAACCCAAAGCTGCCGATTGGCCTGCAGCTCCTCGGAAAACCCTTTGGGGAAAGCACTCTGTTCCGCCTCGCGCATGCTTACGAGCAGAGCGTGAACTGGCGCCGTGAAAAGCCGCCCATTTCAGCGGCGAACAAGTAACCATATTACTGCGATGGAATACGAAGCAGTCATCGGCCTTGAGACGCATGTCCAGCTCAAGACCCGCTCGAAAATGTGGTGCGGCTGCGCCAACGAATTCGGGGCGGCTCCCAACACAAACGTCTGCCCTGTCTGCCTTGGCTTCCCCGGTGTGCTGCCTGTCGCCAATGAAGAGGCGCTTAAGCTCACGGCTTTGACTGGGTTCCTGCTCAACTGCGAAGTGGCTCGCTACGCCAAGTTCGATCGCAAGAATTACTTTTATCCCGACGCCTCGAAGAACTACCAGATCACCCAATACGACAAGCCGTCCACGCTGAACGGCTTTGTGGAATTCGAGTTTGAGGGACAGCTTGCGAAGGTGCGCATCACCCGAGCCCATTTGGAGGAGGACGTCGGCAAGAACTCGCATTTTGAGCGCCATAGCGGCGTGGACTTCAACCGCGCGGGCGTGCCCCTTTTGGAAATCGTCTCTGAGCCAGACATCACCAGCTCCGAAATGGCTTACGCTTATCTGAACGCGCTGAAAGACATTCTCATCTACGGCGGCGTCAGCGATTGCGACATGGAGAAGGGGATGGTCCGCTGCGACGTGAACGTGAGCGTGCGCCCCAAAGGCCAGAAGGAGCTGGGCGCGAAGATCGAGATCAAGAACATGAACAGCTTCAGCGGTGTGCGCCGCGCGCTGGATTATGAGATCCCGAGGCAGATTGAGGTGGTGAAGAAGGGCGGCAAGCTCAACCAGGAAACACGCCGCTGGGATGACATTTCCGGCATCACCGAGACGATGCGCACAAAAGAGCAGGCGCACGACTATCGCTATTTTCCTGAGCCTGACCTGATGCCCTTTGCGCCGGACGATGCATGGATCGCAGGGGTAAAAGCTCGCGTGGTTGAGCTGCCACTTGCCAAGAAGCAGCGCTTCATGCGCGATTACCAGCTTCCACTCTCGGATGCGCAAACATTCGTCGATGACGTCCCCCTGGGCGACTACTTCGAAGGCATCGCGCGCCGGGCTCGCAATCCCAAAGCCGTCGCCAATTGGGTGATCAACAACCTTCGCGCAAAGCTCACCGAAACTGGCAGCGCTTTAGGCGATCTGAAGTTCCCGCCCGAGCACATCCTTGAGCTTATTGGATTGGTTGAGGCGAACACCATCAGCACGAAAATTGCGCAGGATGTGTTCGCTGACATGTTCGCGAGCGGCGATTCGCCCAGAGCGATTGTTGACAAAAAGGGGCTGGTGCAAGTGACCGACGGCGGCGCGATCGAAGCCTTCTGCGACGAAGCTATTGCGGCCAATCCCAAGTCTGTGGCGGATTACAAAGCAGGCAAGCCTGCCGCGCTCAACTTCCTCAAAGGGCAGGTTATGAAGCTGAGCAAAGGCAAGGCGAACCCCAACGCTGTGGGCGAGCTTCTCGAAAAGAAGCTGCAGGCTTAAGCTGGGGCGTTTGCCCGGGTGTGCCAACTTCTCCGCACTACCCTCCGCAGTGAGGGTTTCCTGAATCGACGTTCGGGATGAACCCTGATGGCAGGGAGCCCGCCCAGAATCTACCTTCATCCCAGCGTGACAGGATTCCCTGGGAACCCGACACGCGAGCAGCGGTGGGGAGAAATCCATACGCGCTTAGGTTGAGGCGGTTCTCGTTTCGGCGAGCCCCGCCTTTCCTGCTTTTACCCTTCTAGTTGTGCGGCTCACCTTCGAGCTGACGCCCCGCACGCGCTGATCTCAAGAGGAGGCGTAGGGGAGTGTGGGTCAAAGCGCTTTGCGTTCCTCTTTATGGGGGTTATCAAGATGGTGTGCTTTACGAGGAATTCTCTCCGCACCCGGATCTGCGCAATCACATCAGTTGTTATTGGAAGTTTACTGCGCGTTCTGCGACTCAAGCTGGCAATGGCCTTCACACGATCCCTCCGGATGGCACGGTGTCCCTCTGCTGGCTTCCCTCCCGGAAGGCCGTTCTCATCGGTCCACGCATGCGCGCTCTGCAAGTGCCCGTCGTTGCCGGCGCCACTTACTCTGGCATCCGCTTTGTTCCCGGCGCAGCCGGTTCGATCCTCGGCGTCGATGTGCCCACGCTCCGCGACAAAGTTCAACCCTTGGACAACGATAGCTTTGCTGAAACAATGCGCGGCGCGAGCCTCGACACCGTTGACCAGTATTTCCTCGGTCTTGTGTCGAAGGCGGGAAGGAAGCCGGACTTGATAGTTGCCCTACTGGCGGCGGAGATCGTGAGGTCCAAAGGTTCCTTGCAGATCAAACCTTTGCTGGCGCAGGTCGATCTCAGTTATCGGCAGGCGCTTCGCCGGTTCTACGCCGCCACTGGTCTTACTCCTAAAGAGTTCGCTCGTCTTCGCCGGCTCCGTGAAGCGTGCTCCGAAGCCTTGCGTCGGGCGGAGCCTGGTTGGGTGGACCTCTCAGGAGCCGCAGGCTTTGCCGACCAGGCGCATATGGCACGGGAGTTTCGCGACATCTACGGTTGGCCACCTGCCCTGGTGCATCACTACCTGCGTCAGATTGAGCACGTCGATGCACGCACTTGAAATGTCACTTTCGTTCAATACGCGCGCTCACCGCGTGCATAGAATTTCGTCTGATGAATCTAATACTCTCCTCCTTGCTTGCCTTGCTTATGTTCGTGCCCGCTCAGGCGCAGCACCGGCCTGACACCACTCCTCAAAAGGCCGCGATGCAAAAGCTCAGCCCGCTTGTTGGGCAGTGGAAAGGGAACGCGACGGTCATGCGCGCTGCCGGAGATCCGCTGCCGCTCAAGCAGACGGAGGAAGTCGCTTACAAACTGGATGGGCTGGTTCTCGTGATTGAAGGCACGGGCCGTGATGGAGCTGGCACAGTCGCGTTTAATGCGCTTGGCGTGGTCTCCTACGATCAGGCGAGCCACACCTACAAGATCCGTGCCTGGAACGCCGGGAACTTTGTTGAAACCGAGCTAAAAGTGAACGGCTCAAAGTTCGAGTGGAGTTTTCAACACGGGCCCGTTCGCGTCCAGAACACCATCACCATTGATGAGAAGGGGGTCTGGACTGAGACCTCTGAAGCGTTTATGGACGGCAAGATGGTGCACAACACACGCATGGTTCTGCAACGGTTGTAACGATGCAGGCCGCGATACAGCGCCATACGCCCTAAGCTGGCGCTCTTAAAGCTCGGTTCGCATCCGCTCCAAGCATTCCGGGCAGATGCCGTGGGTAAAGCGGCTTTGCGTTCGCGCGGAAATGTAGTGCTCCACAGACGTCCATCGCTGCTCTGGATCCCGGATTTTTTTGCAATGCATGCAGATGGGCAAAAGGCTTTCGAGCTGTTGCACGCGAGCGAGCGTTTCTTCGAGTTCGGCGATCTTCTGCTGAAGCCGCACGTTAAGTTGAATGGTGCGGTGCCCAGCCAGAACACGCGCCCGAAGTTCGGTGGGTTCAAATGGCTTTCGCAGGTAGTCGTCGGCGCCATCCTCAAGCGCGCGCGTAAGATCGGCATTCGAAACCCTCGATGAAAGCATCAGGATGTAATGGGCGGGATTGAGTTTCTTGAGGGTTTTGGCCAACTCCATCCCATCGGTGCCGGGCATATTCCAATCGAGCACAAAGATGAGTGGGCCATGCGTGGATCGCGCCTCTTTCAGCGCCTGGTCCGCATTGGAGCAGAGGATCGGATAGTAATCCCACGTTGAAACGAGTGATCCAACCAACCGAAGGTTCACCGCATCGTCATCGGCAACGATCACCGTCTGCATCAGGAATGAAGATACATTCCATGCCGACGATTTCCAAATGAATAGAAGGGAGGATGCAGTCTGTGGCGCGATTTCAGGGGACTTTTAAATTGCGCGGCCCCTCTCCCTTGTAGCCGCAACTTTTAAGTTGCGCGGAATTCAGAGAACTCAACCTAAAGGTTGAGGCTACATGAGGAGTCGCTTCTCCCGCTTTTGCTGAAATCTAGAGCCAGGCCACGCCGGGATATTTCTTCTGCAGGGCCGAGCGCAGTTTGGGATACTCCACAGATTTGAAACGAGGCCAGTCCGTGGTGCTCTGAAGGCGTTTCCCATCCGGCGCGCTCAGCCATAAGGTCACCGGGACTCTCCCCTCGCAAATGGTGGGATGCGATGTGGCGCTGAAACATTCGTGCAGCTTGAACTGCAGCTCGGGAGGAGCGGGTTCCCCATCCTCTGCGAGTTCAGGATAGGTGAGTTTGTAGGCTTTGTCTGCAGGCCACCGGATCGCTGCGGGAGCAGCTTCCTCCACGTATTTCATTACGTCGCGCCCGATCTGTTCTTTGAACACCGGAACGAGTGGAACCGCTTGAGCCTCTTTCGCGAGCGTGATCCCCTTGAGCGCCACCGCAATAATCTGTTGGATGCGCACGGGGGTGAGAGGCTCGATGCCGAGTTCGGGAACAGATTTCGCAACGAGGGTGACACGCGCGATCATCTGCTTCACCTCATGGTTGAGAAGTGGAAGTGTGAGTTTTTCTCGCGACCAGGCGGCTGCAAGGCATTTGCCGCATTCGGCGTCATCGAAGTCTTTTGCTGCAGCAGCCTCGATCGTGAGGTCGAGGAAGCGAACGAACTGAACGGCGGCCACTCGTTTGTGCGTCTGATCGTAAACGTGCTCGATGCGCGTCGTGAGATGCTGCGGGAAGATCTCTTCCAGCCATTCCCGTTTG
Organism: Candidatus Methylomirabilota bacterium; assembly: GCA_035627835.1. Classification (GTDB taxonomy): domain Bacteria; phylum Verrucomicrobiota; class Verrucomicrobiia; order Limisphaerales; family SXQI01; genus DASPKX01. The sequence goes on along the minus strand of DASPKX010000182.1, from coordinate 60,469 downwards.
ACCGCGCTGGCCAACGTGAGAAGCGTGAGCCCATCGCGAGCGCGCGATTCAATCTCGCGAATGACGGCAGCGACGAAGAGCTTGGAATTTTGCACCACGCTCTCGCGCGCGAGTGTCCCGGTGCGCCCTTCGGTGAGGTCGCATTCCAGGGTGCCCTGGTCGCGGCGGCGGCAGAGTTGGTCCGGAAAGCCCGTCATGATGGAGCGAAGCAAAGGGTCCCCTTGCTCAGGTGACGCTTGCGCTGCAGGCGCGGGAGCTTTCGAGTCCCAAAGACGATTCTTCTGGGCGACATCGAGAATTTGCTGCCAGGTCTGCTCGACCTGGCGTGCTGTCTGCGCATGGATGCCATAGCGGCGGCAGGGCTCGACGGCGAAATTGCTTTTGCGCGCAAATTCAAATGCGCGCATGAGCGTGTAGAAATCGGAGTCCTGGCTGGCTTCAAACAGCTCTCGAGCTTCTTTAATGCGAGTGTCTTCGCGGCCAACGCGCATCAGAATGTCGCGGCCGCTGACCAAGGCAGCGCAGAGGGCAGCCGGTGGAACGATGCCGTGCTTTGAGGCTTCTATGATCATCCGCGAGTAACGCGGATGCATCGGCATGCGAAGCATGAGCCTGCCGATTTGAGTGATATCGGAGGCTCCTTCATCCCCGCTGCCGATCGCTGGAGGACGCAATGCGCCAAGGCTAATGAGCAACCGTTCCGCGCGCTGGATCGCCGCGGGGTCAGGCCTGTCTAACCAATCGAATTCCGAGGCCCGTTTAATGCCGAGCGAGTGGAGGAGAAGTGTGACTTCAGCGAGGTCCGCGCGCTGGATCTCGGGCGTGTTCTTCTCGGGACGGTTGAGGTGGTTGCTCTCCGTCCAGAGGCGGTGGCATACGCCCGGGGCGGTGCGGCCGGCGCGGCCACGCCGTTGGTCGGATGAGGCGCGGCTGATCGGCTCCAGAAACAGCGTGTTGATCCCGCGCTCCGAATCATAGCGGGCCACCCGCGCGAGACCGCTGTCAATGACATGCAGAATGCCGTCAATGGTGACGGATGTCTCAGCGACATTGGTTGAGACGACGACCTTCCGGAGTGGATTTGGGGCGAAAGCACGGTCCTGCTCCTCCGCGGGCAATTCGCCATGCAATGGAATCAGAGCAAGTGACTCGTGAGTGCGAGCGGCGCGGCAGGCGTTGATGGTGGCGTTGATCTCCCCCATGCCGGGCATGAACACCAGGATGTCACCTGGCTCCCCCGAATTGACGATGCTCTCCACGAGGTCAGCGGCTTGCTCGGTAATCGGGCGATCATCTGCATGGGAGAGGAACTTCACCTGCACTGGGTGAGATTGTCCCTCCGAGATCAGAACGGGGCAGCCGCCCAGATATGCGGCCACCGGCTCCGCCTCCAGAGTCGCGGACATGACGCCGAGCTTCAGGTCTGGCCGCGTGGTCTCCTGGATCCGCTTCACCAACGCCAGGCCGACATCACTTAGGATATTCCGCTCATGGAACTCATCGAAGAGAATGACGCCAACATCATTAAGCGCCGCATCATCCTGCAGCCAGCGCGTAAGAATGCCTTCTGTGATGAATGATATGCGTGTGCCGAGGCTGGTGAAATCCTCAAAGCGGATTTGATAGCCGACTTCGGCGCCTATCTGGGACTCACGCTCCCAGGCCACGCGAGCGGCCACTGTTCTTGCCGCCACGCGGCGCGGTTGCAGAACGACGACCTTTTTATGCCCAGCCAATCCGCTGTCGAGCATCATCTGCGGCACCTGGGTCGTTTTTCCAGAGCCGGTGGGAGCGACTAGAACGAGGCGATTGCCGCTCTCAAATGCCGATAGAATCTGGTCACGGACTTGCCAGACCGGAAGGTGATTTTGGGGGCGCACTTCTGAGCCTTTGCTGGCTAACGAAGAACGAACTGGGCCACAAGAATGGCCACGGTGAGGACGATCATCAGCCCTGCAGGCATGAATTTCCGCGTGAGCCCGTATCGCCTGATGAACATGACCAGCAGCAGCGCAAGAACAATCCACAGAAAGCGCAGTGGCCAAACACCTGTGGCAAAAAGCGCGAGGACAGCGGCGGAAAGAGCCGAAGCAATCAACGAAACTTTGCTGCCAGCTTTAACAAAACCCATCACCCCTCCAACAATGAGGAGCACAATATATACCCAGAGGAGCGCTTGGACCGAACTCATGCGGAGAACTTCGCGAGCGGCGCAAGCGGCGGCAACAGGAAAATGTTAGAATGTGCGGCGCGGAATCGGCAGCACAGCGGGTTTGTGCTCAGGCCGCCGGGCTTCCTGCACGGGTGGGGGAGTTGCAATGGATTTCGCAGCGCCTGCGTTGAAGGCGCCGCCGCCAAGAGATTCCAGGCCTCCAGCTCGGGCATTTACGGGCGGGGCGAGGGTCTCGCGAGTGGATTCCAGGATGCGGTCCATATCCTTTGTGGGGCCGCCGCCAAACGTGGGCGTGAATGCCTGCCGCCCGCCATCCTTCAGAGCGTTTTGGCTGTCTGCAGGGCCTCGCGTGGGATCTGTAATCAGCTTGTTAACGTCGAGCGGGCGGATTTGCTGAAAGCGTGTGGCGTCCGCATCAGGGCGTTCAATACCGCGCGCGAGAGGGCTGTTTACGCGGAGCTGCTCGCCGGGACGACCGAGAATGCCGTTTTGGCGCTTGTCGCCAGCGGCTTCCACAATGGCGGTGTTGTCTGCTTTCTCCTGGTTAAGAAGAAATCTTAGGCTGAAATCTTCTCCGAGGCCGTTTTCATTATCCTCCGGGCTTGAATCGCGCTCGCGGTCACGCTCTCGATCCCGCGAGTTGCCAAGCCTGCCTGGCTGCTCCGGGCCTTCCTTCAGAAATCGTTCAAATCGGCTCGAGTATTCTTCCTTCTCAGGACCGCCGATGGAGTCCACACCCAGGACTTCCTCAACGCTCTGGTCTTTGCCGAAATCTTCAGGCTTGTTGAAGATCCAATTCTTCTCGCGATCGAGGAGATCCTGAACTTTTTTGGCGTCGTAGGGCGCGCCGGTGGCCTGCGGGGGCGCCAGAGGGGGCGCAGCGACATCGGTGGCCCGGGAGCGAACAGGCCCGTCCACTTCTTCAGCATTGAAAGTGGACTTCGGAACCAAGGCCTGGTCGCTGCGGTCGGAAAATTCGATTTTGCCGGAGGCGCTTTTAGGTGCAACCGCTGGGGCTTTGCGGGCGGGTTGATCAGCGGCGCACAAAGGGAGAGCCACGCATGACAGAATGGCTATCGCGCGAAGAGCGTTAAGATGTGCTTTGGACATGCGCTGTTTCAACGGTGGATAGTTTGGGCGGCGCTGGGTTGGATGTCAATCTGGTCTCCGGCGGAAAGAGTTGGTGAGGCACGCAACGGACGAAAGGCGCGAAGAGAAAAAGAGGGCAGAAGATGATGCGGGGTGGATGCCCTCGATGCAGCTCTGAAGTTAGATGTGCGTTTGGCGCTCACAATGTGGGGACAGTAATCGTTGGGGGTTTGTTCAATTATTCTTCCTCGCGTTTGGCTCGAGAGAACCGCGCCAGAACCGCAGCACGAAAATGAGTGTTGAGTTTGCGGCGAGCCCAATAGCCGCATGCGAAGGAAATGAGGAGTGAAAGCAGCGTCCAGATGAGCATACGGGCGGCAAAACTGTTGCCCGACCTTTCAAATCCCATCCAGCGCGGGAAGACCCCGCCCGGCCCGACAAAGAGGAGAAAGATGGCCCACGGAAGGAAGAGAATGAGCCCGGCCGCACGAAGGAGGGCCTGAGTGAGGTTGCGGGAGATCAAGCCGTTCCACAGACCGATGTAAACCAATGCGGCCAGATCGGCCCAGAAGACGAGTTGCACGCCGAGGATTGCCCACCACTCGAGTTTGTTAAAGAACGCGATCCATTCCAGAACGCACAACAAGAGGAACGGGCGGACGAACTGGCGCCGGAAAGCGGCCCATTGGCCTGCAATGATTCGTTCGGGAGTCATGGGGGTGGAGAGGAGCAATTCCATGGCCCCCTCCCGCTGGTCTTCGACCAGGCGATGACTCGCCTCCGAGGCGACCCAGAGCTTCGCGAACGCGTGCATGATCAGGAAAGTTGGCGCTGCAGGGTACCAGTCGAAGACGACATCGGAGTGACGCCACCAACTCCAGAGCCATACGAGCGCGAGGCAGATCACGAAGCCCCAGGCGTAAGCTGGTTTCAAGCGCTCGCGGCTCACTAGCCAGGTAAATGGGTTCAGGTCGAGCAGACGTTGTCGAAGGAGTTTTCGAGCGGCGCCAGTGCCGTGCAGAAGTTCGTGCCACCAGAGGCGAATGCGGGCGATTAATGCGCTTGCAGGACGATCACTCCATCTGCGGGCGAGCATGACGTTGCTGGCTCTGATCAGCGCCAGACTCGCCAACAACAAGAAGAGTTGGTTGCCCCAGATGAGCTGGGAAGGGATGCGAGTAGGACCGAGCGGGGCAACGAGGTCCACGATACCGAGCGCAGGCCCAAGACCGAGGATGACACCTGCCACCTCCATCTCAGACGCTCCGAAGAAGGAGGCGTGGAATTTGTCGAGGACGTAATAGAGCAGCGCGAACGGGCCGATGGCAATGCAGATCAGGATCACAGCCGTTGCGAAGAGCGCGCGGCGCTCGTTTTGGCTGAGGCTTGAAACGAGAATGCCGACACTCAGCGAGAGAAGCAGGGTGTTCAGGAGAACGACTCCCGCTCGTAGAAATTCAGCGCCGGTCACACCGCCCATCAGCAGCGGGAACGCGAGGAAGGGAATCGCAGCAATTAAGCCGTAGGTGGCATTGAGCGAGTTCGCGGCGAGTTTGCCGAGGACCACGTCCAACGAGCTGAGGTCGGTGAGGAAGAGGAGGCCGAGGGTTCCTTCGCGGCGCTCGCTGCTGAGAGCATCAGCGGCGCGGGCGCCGACGAACATCGCGTAAATAAAGCAGATCACCACGAGCGTGCTGAACACTTTCCGCCCCTGAACGGCTGCGGGAATTTGCGAGCCGGTTAGGAGGAAAAGCTGCCATGCCAGCAGCATAGCCAAAGTGAAGCCGAAGACCCAACGGAGGCGATGGGTAATTGCTTTCCGAGCGGCGACTCGCAGCTCGCGCTCAACTATGGGCAGTAAAACCATTGGTCCGCTTAGCGGATGGCGTGGCTCGCACCGCGAGCCCCATTAAATGGACAGCAGCCGTCCGCGTCCGTCACGACTGAGCGGCGAGCTAAACAAGAATTCCTTTGACCACATGGCCGTGAACGTCCGTGAGTCGAAAGTCACGGCCCTGCGAGCGGAAGGTGAGTTTGGTGTGATCGAAGCCAAGCAGGTGCAGGATGGTGGCATTCAAATCGTGCACATGAACGACATCACGCACTGCGTTAAAGCCGAGTTCGTCCGTTTCACCGTAGGTCAAACCGGGTTTAATGCCGCCGCCAGCCATCCAGATGCTGAAGGAGCGATTGTGATGGTCGCGGCCGTCGTTGCCGCCCTGGACCATGGGTGTGCGGCCAAATTCACCGCCCCAGATGACGAGAGTGTCTTCGAGCAGGCCGCGCTGCTTGAGGTCTTTGACGAGCGCGGCGCTGGCCTGATCCGTGCCTTTGCAGTTGTTGGTGAGGCCGTTCTTCAGATCGCCGTGTTGATCCCACGCTTCGTGGAAGAGTTGCACGAATCGAACACCGCGCTCGATTAGCCGGCGCGCGAGCAAGCAGTTTCGTGCGTAGCTGGGCTTGGCGGGATCGACGCCGTACATGTCGAGAATATGCTTGGGCTCGCTGGAGAGATCCATCAGCTCAGGCGCGCTGGTTTGGAGGCGCTGCGCCATTTCGAAGGCTTGAACGCGGGCGCTTGTTTCGGGATCACCGATTTCGGCGAGCTGCATTTCGTTGAGGCGACGGAGAGTTTCAAGGGAAGCTTTCTGGGTTTCCTCGTCGAAGCCTTTGGGGTTGGAAAGATAAGGAATCGGATCGCCACTGCTGCGAAAGGGAACGCCCGCGTAAACGGTGGGAAGAAAACCGCACCCCCAATTGCTCGCGCCGCCGCTCGTGCCGTTGGCTGAGCTTAAGACGACGTAACCGGGAAGATTTTCAGCTTCGCTGCCCAGGCCATAGAGGGTCCATGCGCCAAGGCTCGGACGACCAAACTGCTGCGAGCCGGTGTTCATCAGAATCTGGCCAGGAGCATGATTCACCGCATCGGTCTGCATTGATTTGATGATGCAGATGTCATCAGCGACTTCGCCAAGCTTTGGGAGAAGTTCGGAGAGTTCCGCGCCAGACTTGCCATGCTTCGTGAAGTTAAACTTCGGGCCGAGCAGGGCGGAATTCGGGTTAATGAATGCGGCGCGGTAGTCCTTGAGCAGCTCCGCGGGTGGGAGTTGGCCGTTGCGCTTGGCCAGCTCCGGTTTGTTATCAAACAGATCGAGATGGCTCGGTGCGCCCGCCATGAACATGTAGATGACGCGCTTGGCTTTGGCGGGATAGTGCGGTTTGCGCGGAGCGAGCGGATTGGCAGGGGCGCTTCCCAACGCGCTCGTGCTGCCCAGGAGTGAGCCCAGGGCAATCGAGCCAAGGCCGACGCCGCACTCTTTGAGAAACCAGCGGCGGGAGAGGTATCGAGCGCGTTCAGCGTGGAGTTCCGGGAGCATAGAATCAGTTCTTGGTAACGGTTTCGTCGAGGTTCAGCAACACGCGCGCGACCACTGTCCAGGCAGCGGCTTGAGCAGGTGTAACGCCAGCGGGGAGTTCAGGCATCTTCTTCGCGTCGGCAAAAGCGAGGTCTTTGGCCGAAACCCAGCCTTCGGCCACACGAACCTGGCGCGATTTGAGGAGCGCTAAAATTTCATCCACTTCCGCAGCCTTGGGAGCGCGGGCGGTGCAAAGCTGGAAAGCCAAAGCGGCGCGTTCTGCGTCGGTTGAACTGCCTTCCCGCAGCACTCGCATCGCCAGGGATTGAGCGGCCTCGACGAAGACGGGCTCGTTCAGCGATGTGAGCGCGGCAAGAGGCGTGTTGGATCGGACGCGGCGCGCGCAAGCGGCATCGCCATTGGGCGCGTCGAACGCGCCCATCACCGGATCCGGCATGGAGCGGCGACGGAACATGTAGAGCGAGCGGCGATAACGCTCTGGAGCGTCGGCGGCTTTCCAGTCGAGCTTGAGGTAGTTGAGCGCGAACATGCTTTCGGGCACTGGCGGGTAGAAGCTTTTCCCGCCGACGCTTGGGTTGAGAAGACCCGAGGCTTGCAGGGCGATGTCGCGGACAACTTCGGCTTCGGCGCGGAAACGAGGGCCGCGGGCGAGGAATTTGTTTTGCGGATCCTTCTCCAGCAGCTCCGGAGTGGAACGGGAGGATTGTTTGTAGGTGTCGCTGTGAACGATGAGGCGCACGAGGTGCTTGGTGGACCAGGGCGTCGCTTTCTTTTCGGATGCAACACGATAGGTCGGCTTCATGAACTCAACTGCGAGCCAATCGAGCAGGTCGGGATGCATCGGCAGCGGCGCGCGAATGCCGAAGTCTTCCGGAGTTTCGACGAGGCCATTGCCGAAGATGGCTTGCCACACCCGATTGACCATCACGCGTGAGGTTGTGGGCGATTTGGGATCGACGAGCCATTTCGCAAACGCGAGCCGATCGCTGCCCGCGTCTTTGGGCATGGGGTGGAGGAAAGCGGGAACGCCAGGAGTGACTTTGTCTTTGGGTTTATCCCAGGCGCCACGATCCATAAGGAATGTGCTGCGCTGGTGTTCCGGCGACCGTTGCGCCAACGTGAGGAGAGATTCGCCCTGGGGATGCTTTTTCCAAAGCGCGACGATCTTCTCGTTTGTTTCTGAAAATGCGGGGACGGTGGTGCGCCAGTGGCTAAAAATGAGAGATTTCTGCTCAGGCGTGCGCTTGGCCGGCTCGGTTTGAAGGGCGAGGGCCACGGCCCGGGGGAGTGGAGGCGCTTGAAGCGGCTCGGAGCTGACTGCGATGCGGAAGCGGCCCAGAAAATTGTTGTGGCGACCGTGGGCGTCCGATCCGCCGTGTCGGTACTTCAAGGTGGCGCGAAGTTCCAGCGGCCCCGCAGGCCATTCGTTGGTCGCGAATTGCGCGGTCCAAACGAGATCCTGGTGGCGGAGGCCCGGGCCACGATCTGTGCCCCAGGCGGTCTCGTCTTTGCCGTCGATGAGGTAGGACGCTGGCCCAACGCGGCGTTTGTCATCAGCGGCTTTCTTAAAGAATGGATCGATGGGCTGATCAGGAAGCTCGAAGTCGGCGAGAGCGTTGGCGAGCTTAAGAGCTTTCCATGCATTGGTCGTGCCGAGGCTGCGGGCTTCAATGATGAGTTCGCTGACGGCGAAAGTTCCTTTGTAACTACGTCCGGGGCCGTTGAAGGGAAGGTCACCATGGGTGAGCGCTTCCAGGCGCAAGGCGGTGAGATTCGTGGTCTGAATGTTTGTGGCAGTCAGGACCAGTTCGCCTTCGGTGGGGCGGAAGCCGAGAGTCAGGACGGAGTCGTCGGGCAGGACGTCGGGGTGCGCGAGGCCGCCGATCCATTCCGGATGGAGAGGCTGAATGTTTTTCCAGACGACTTGCTGCGTCTTCACGTCCGCTTCCCACTTTTCAAGCTGCGTTTGCCAATCGGGAGTGTTCTTCTGCAGCGCGGCCTCAGCTTCTGCTACGCCTTTTTTGATGACGGCTATCTCTTGAGCCTCGGCATCGGAATAGATCCATGAAGTCGCCTCGTAATCATTGTTCAGGAAGGCGAACATTTTGAAATATTCTTCGTGCGTGATTGGGTCGTATTTATGGGTGTGGCATTGGGCGCATTGGAGGGTGACGCCGAGCACCGCTTTGCCGAGGCAATCCATCCGATCAAAAAGGCCTTCCATGCGGAACTGCTCGTTAATGATGGCGCCTTCCTCGTTGACCATCCCGTTGCGGAGGAAGCCAGTGGCCACGAGTTGTGACTGGGTGCGGTTCGGAATGAGGTCGCCGGCAACCTGCTCAATGACGAACTGGTTGTAAGGCATGTCGGCGTTTAGGGCGTTGATAACCCAATCGCGCCACGGCCATTGATTGCGGGGAAGATCCTTTTCGTAGCCATCACTGTCCGCGTAGCGGGCGACATCGAGCCAATGACGCGCCCACTTCTCGCCGAATTGCGGTGAAGCTAGCAGCCGTTCTACGGCATCAGCGTAGGCGGCCTTGGGATTGGATTGGTGAGCCTTAACAAAGTCCCGCACCTCTGAAGGTGAAGGGGGTAGCCCTGTGAGATCGAGGGACAGCCGGCGGAGCAAGGTTTCGGGCGCAGCCTCGGGGGAGGGCTGAAGGGATTCTTTGGCGAGGCGGGCGCGCACAAAAGCATCGATGGGGTGCTTGCTGTTGTTCCCCTTAATCTTTGGCACGCCAGGACGATCTGGAGCGATGAATGCCCAGTGGCCCTCGTATTCCGCGCCGCTGGAAATCCATTGGCGGAGGGTGGCAATTTGCTCCGGAGTGAGCCGCTTGCCCGTTTTGGCGGGAGGCATCAGATCGTCTCCGTCGTGCGTCTCCACGCGAGTGATCAATGAGCTTGCGGACGGTTTGCCAGGAACAATGGCCGGATCGCCTGATTTCCCACCCTTTAACGCGTCTTCCCGAACATCGAGGCGGAGGCCGCCTTTACGCGCTTGTGCATCCTGCCCATGGCAGTCGAGGCAGTTCTCCGCCAGGATTGGCCGAATGTCGCGATTGTAACTGAGTTTCCCTTTCTCGGCAGCCGCAAGGGTGAACGCGCAAAAGAGCATCAGAAGCAGGCGCAGAAATGCTGGGGCTGGCATGGAAAGCATAGGGTGTAACTGTCCGCCAATCTTAACCCAAGATCGTGTCGGGAACAGTAGAAAGTTGCCTCGTGGGTGGCCGAAAACTGCTTTGCGCAAAAAGGAATTCTTCGAGTCGGGGGGCGCTTATCCCGCTCAGGCGCGCATGGTGGGGGGCGGAACTCCCCGGTTATGCGCCGTCTACGACGGCAAGATTGGGAATGCGGAGGGGCTGCGGTGGAAAGTTGCTTGCGTGGGGGCGGGTGATTGGACGAGCATAAGTTACTCCTATGAATCTGCTCAAATCTGTGTTTGGCCTCTGCTGCTTGTTGCTGAGCGTCGCCGCCGCTGAACCGACCTTGCATGAAAAGCTGGAGCCGCTCCGGCCTCTGCTGGGAAAGACGTTCAAGGGTGAGTTGAAGAACTCCACGGCAGAACGTCCATTGATCAACGTGATGCGCTTTGAGCGGGCGCTAAACGGGCAAGGTGTGCGCATTGTTCACAGCCTGAACGACGGGGTGTACGCCGGTGAAAGCATGCTGGTGTGGGATGAGGGGCGGGAGTCGATTGTTTACGGCTACTTTACCACTGCGGACTTCTACACGACCGGGACGATGAAAACCGAAAAAGGAAAACTGGTGACCCACGAGAAGGTGGGCGGGAAGGTTGGAACTGTGACCGAAGTGAAGGCGGTTTTCACCTTGAATGAGGATGGAACGCTGCACTTCAAGTCAGAGCATATGAAGAACGGCGCGTGGGAGGCTGGCCCGGAGATCTCCTACAAGCGCGACGATGCGGCAAAAGTGGTCTTTAAATAGTGAACCGCAATTAACCAGGCTTTATGATTCGACACCTTCTCACGTTAGCTGTGCTGTTGAGCATCACGACGGCGCCAGCCATCACCATAGGGGGCTCCAAGAAAGAGGCAGCGGCTGAAACGGAGGCGGATCGAGCGTATGCAGAGCTGCAGAAGGGATTGGAAACGCCCGCCACACCGGAAGACTGGCGGAAGGGAGCGCCGACTGCTGAAGAACGCGCGAGTTTCTATAACTCCGCGGCTCAACAGGCTTTGGAAAGCGTGAAGAAGGCGATTGCTTTCACCGAAGAATATCCGGATCACCCAAAGATCCCGGAGGTTAAAAAGAGTGTGGAGCGGATGCGGTTGCTCGCCATTCGTTACGGCAGTGAGATGGGAGCGCGGACCAGCGCATTCGAGGCACGCGCTGTGGCGCTGCAAACGGCCACAGGGGCTAAAGGGGCCTCGAATGCCGTCGACCATGAAGCGTTAGCCCGTGGGGCGCGTGAGTTGCAGAAGGACTTTCCGTATGAGCCGCGAGTGTATGATCTCCTGCACACCGCGGCTCGAGGGCTTAAGAAGGATGCGGCGCGGGAAATCTACAGCGACATCGCATCTAGTTTGATCGCGGAGCCAGCGCTCAAGGGGAAAGCTGCGGGATTCCTGAATCGCATGGACATCGTGGGCCAACCGATGTCGCTGAAGTTCACCAGCGTGCAGGGAAAGCCGGTGGATATCACCCAAATGAAAGGGAAGGTGGTGCTGATTGACTTCTGGGCAACGTGGTGCGGACCGTGCCTTGCGGCCATGCCGAACGTGAAGAAGACCTACGCTGAGCTGAACAGCAAAGGATTCGAGATCATCGGCATCTCATTTGACGATAATCGCGCCCGGCTCGTGAACTACATCCAGAAAGAAGCGATGCCGTGGCCGCAGTATTTTGACGGGCTTCGGTGGAACAATCGTTATGGCCGCGAATTTGGGATCACTGGAATTCCCTCCATGTGGCTTGTGGACAAGAAGGGAATCGTGCGTGACCTGAAGGCGGGCGAGAACCTTTCGGCCAAAGTGCAAGCGTTGCTGGCAGAGGAATAGCCTGCGGCTTGTTGCAAGACTCACCGGGCAGGGCGGAGCACTTCCCCCTTGATCTTGTCGAGGATACCGTTGACGAACTTGCCGCTGTCGTCCGTGGAGAATTTTTTGGCGATGTCCACCGCTTCATTAATGCTTACAACGGGAGGGATGTCGTCGCGGTGGAGCATTTCGTATATGGCAAGCCGAAGCACATTGCGATCGACCGTGGCCATGCGGTTAAGATCCCAGTTCTTGGCGACCTGCTTGATCTTGCCGTCGATTTCCTCCAGGTGCTGGACGGTGCCGCGGATGAGCGGTTCGGCGAACTCGCGGAGAGCGACTTCCTCGGTGGTGGGGGGAGGAAGCTCGACCTGCTCGCCCCAACGGGCGGGGCCGCGCTCCTCGTTGATCGCCTCTGCGCGCTGGGAATCCCAGAATTGCGCGAGCGCTTCCTCAATGTTCTCCGGCTTGTTCAGGTCGTACTGAAAAAGAAACTGAACCGCGCGCTCACGCGCCTCACGTCTAATCCCCATGCATTAAGATTGGTTGCGGGTCGAGCGGGAGCAAGCCCGGAGACCCTGTTTGTCTGTTACGTTTTGCGATGATACGGGAAGGTTAATCGCGGAAGTTGTTGAAACTGAGCGCCAGCGGGAATTCGTGAGCTTTCACCGCCGCGATCACCTCTTGCAAGTCGTCACGGCTTTTGCCGGTCACGCGGACTTTCTCGTCCATGATCTGAGTGGTGACCTTCAGCTTGGTGTCGCGGACAAAGGTGGTGACCTGTTTGGCAACAGCGGTTTCGATGCCCTGCTTGATCTTAAGGGTGAGACGCGCGTGGCCAAGAGGTGAAATGTCGGGATCGGGGCGGTCGATGTTCTTCATGCTGATCCCGCGCTTGCCGAGCTTGGAGAGGACGATTTCTTCCAGGGTCTTGATGCGGAATTGGTCCTCGGCGGTGAGCTTGATTTCGTTCTTTTCGAGGATGATCTCGGCTTTGCTCCCTTTGAAGTCGAAGCGGGTGGCCAATTCTTTCTTGGCCTGGTTGACCGCGTTCTCGACTTCCATCGAGTTCACTTCCGAAACTATGTCGAATGACGGCATGGGGCGGATGCTAGGAAGGGCAATGGGTGTTGTCGAGAGTGAGCGTGGAAAGTGCGGATGGAAGGAACGCCCGGTCAGGGGACCGGGCCTACCATGCAGTGCACGGGCTCGGATGTGGGATGTTTAGCCGTCGGATGGGTCCACCCGGCCTGGCTTGAAGATGACGCGTTTGGCTGGGTCAGCGTTTTCGCGGAAGAGGACAACCACGTGCCCAACGGCCTGGATCACGACGCTGTTTGTCGCTTCGGATAGCTCTTTCGCAAGTTCTTTCTTCTCTTCTTTGAACTCGGCGAATTTCACTTTGATCAGCTCGCGGCGATCGAGGGCGTCGTTGACGCTCTGCACGAACGCCGGGCTGAGGCGGTTCTTGCCGACGTGCAAAAGCGGGTCGAGCTTTTGCGCGAGGGCTTTGAGGTGGCGGAGCTTGGCTCCAGCTAACTTTTCACTCACAGGAAATGCAGCTCCTCACATTGGGACGAGCTTGTAAACCTTGCCGGTCTTGCCGACCAATCCGTTGGAGGCGTTCGTAAGAACGTAAAGTTCGCCGTCAGCGTCTTCGCCCATGCCAACGATGTAGCCTTGAATCGTGCCTTTTTCGTGCGAGGCAAGGGCGAGTTGCTTCACGGTCCATTTGCCGTTGGCGCTGTCGGGCGGAGTGGCAAGAAGCATCACGCCCATGCCGAGCGCCCAGTTCTGGGACCAGTCGGCGAAGACATATTTGCCGGTGAGATGCGGGAGGGCTTTGCCGCGATAGACGTAACCGCCATTGATGGAGATGCCGAGCTTCTCCCCTTCAGGAGAGTTGTTCTTCATGTTGCGGTATTCGAAAGCGGGATCGAGGAGAGGCTCACCGAGAGCGCCCACCTTCGGGCAGTCCTGCGGAGGCTTTTCAGGGCTCTTTGGATCGAAGCAGTGGAAGCCTTCGCGCACGCGCCAGCCATAGTTGCCGCCTTTGACGATGATGTTCACTTCTTCCCACATGTTTTGGCCAACGTCCGCTGCGAAGAGCTGACGGGAGCCGCCGCGATCGAAGGAGAAGCGCCATGGATTGCGGAGGCCGTAAGCGTAAATCTCTGGACGGCCTTTGCCATTGGTGGCGAAGGGATTGTCCTGCGGGATGCCGTAAGGCTGCTTTGAATCGATGTCGAGGCGAAGAATTTTGCCGAGCAAATTGTCAGTGCGCTGGGCGTTGCCTTCCGGCTCATGACCGAGGCCCATGTCGTTTGCCCCGCCGCCGTCGCCTAGAGCGAGATAAAGGTGCCCGTCAGGCCCGAAAGCGATCTGGCCACCGTTATGGTTGTCCTGCGGCTCGTCCACTTCCAGGATCAGCTTCTCGGACGAGAAATCGACGGTGGCATTCTGCTGGTTCACTTTGTATTCAACCAGCTTGCCGGTATGGTTCCAGCCCTGCGGGGCGTTTGGACGAAGGCGGCCGCTATAGAAGGCAAACAGGCGGCCGTTCTCGGCGAATTTCGGGTGGAATGCGAGGCCCAGCAAGCCGCGCTCGTCGAAGCCTTGCTTGATTTGCGCAAGCTTGGTGCGCACGTCCAAAAACGTCTGCGGACGGACCTTGCCATCTTTATCGATGATATGGGCGGTGCCGATTTGGTCCCCCACCAGCAATCGGCCGGAATTGTCCGGATAAGGGATGAGAGTGACGGGCGAGGTGAAGCCTGCAGCAAACTCGCGGAGGCCGACCGATTGGTCAGCCGCGAAAGCGCTGGCGGCTGCGGCGCAGATGGTGAGCGCAGCGGCGAGCTTGGAAATAATCGTTTTTGGTGTCACGGCGCGCATCATAGCGGGTCAATGGGCAATAACAAGGGCGACCCGGGGCGCGGAGGTCAGGTTTCGCGCTGGATGAGCTGCCAAAGCTCGTCGAAGGTCATTTTCACGAGGATGGGAGTGCCGGTGACCATTTGCACGAACGATCCCCGGGCTGGATTGTTCCTGTCGGGAAAGGCAACGACGATGTGTGCGGTGTTGAGGATGATCTCCTCGTTTTGTCCTTCCAGCGATCGTGTGACACGCAACAGAGCCATGCGTGCGAGCTTAGGGATGCGCAATTGAGTTGCAATGCGAACCAGCGCTCGCGTGGCCGCCTCCAATCGTGTAGAGATGCCCTATGCACCCAATGCGCATTCCAGCCGCTCGCCTCGCTGGCCTCTTTATGGCTCTACTGTTCGCACTCAGTGCGCCGGCAGCGGAGTTCCGCGCGGAAAATTTTCCAGATTCGAATTGGAGGACGTGGGCGCCGCGTGAGGAGATCAGCCCCAAGTTCGATGTTGTCCCCAGCGGCGGACGCCGCGGCGCCAGCGCTTTGCGCATCCAGATGAAAAATGAAAGCGAGCACGGCGGGTGGGTGACCGAAGTGCGCAGCATAGCGCCGGGCGAGATGCACAAGTTCAGCGCGTGGTATGCAGCCAGCAACATCCAGCATGATGCCAGGTCGGTGATCGCGAAGATTGAATGGCTGAATGAAAAAGGTGAGTTGGTGCGTGCGCCTGATTTCGCGATTTCCGGGCAGGGCGATGGGCAGTGGCGCCAGGTTTCGTTGACGACCCCGGCTCCGAAGCAGGCGGTGGCAGCGCGGCTTCAGCTCGCCATTGGGTTCGCGAAGGACGCGACGGTTGTGTGGGATGACATTTCCTTCGGCCTCGCTCGGGATGTGTCCAAGCGAGTTGTTCGCGCGGGAACCATCTTCCTGCGGCCGAGGGGGACAAAGTCCGCCGGAGAGTCCGTCGAGAAGTTCTGCAAATTGGCTGAAGCGGAAAGTAACGCGAGGTTGGACATTCTCTGCTTGCCGGAAGGAATCACCGTGATTGGAAACGGCAAAAGCTACGCGGCGGTGAGTGAATCCGTCCCGGGACCAACCACGGAACGGCTTGGGAAACTCGCCAGGCAACTTCGCAGTTATGTGGTCGCGGGCCTCTATGAGCGGGAGGGCGCGGTGATTTACAACACGGCGGTGCTGTTGGGGCGCGACGGGAAGCTGGTGGGCAAGTATCGAAAGACACATCTACCCCGTGAGGAGTGGGAAGCGGGGTTATCGCCAGGGAATGAATACCCGGTTTTTGAGACGGACTTTGGAAAGATTGGGCTGATGATTTGTTGGGATGTGCAGTTTCCAGAACCGGCGCGAGCGATGGCATTGAAGGGCGCTGAGGCGCTCTTTCTGCCGATTTGGGGCGGGAGCGAAGTTTTGGCCCGAGCGCGGGCGATCGAGAACCATGTGTTCCTGGTCAGTTCGAGTTACGACATGAAGACATTTATTGTGGCGCCGGACGGGAAAGTGTTGGCGGAAGCGAGTTCCGAGCAGCCGCTCGCGACCGCGGAGTTGCGGTTGGATGAGCACATTTTCCAGCCGTGGCTTGGGGATATGAAGAACCGGACCTGGAAGGAGCGGCGACCGGACATCGCAGTGGAAACGCGCTCACGCTAACCCCGATTGCAGGAACAGGCGCGCGGCGGGTTGTTCCAGCGGCTCGAGCAGCGGAGGTTGGTGCATGCGAGCGGCGAGCGATGCAGCGGAGCTGAAAGCGCCCGATTTATCGGCGCGCGCCGCTGGGCTTCGTTACATTTGCAATGAGTCGCATGGGATCACCCGCAAGAAGCGGGGGAAGACCTTCAAATACATTGATGTCAGCGGCACCGAAGTGACGGACGAGGAAACTCTCGCGCGCATCAAGCGCCTTGCGATTCCCCCGGCTTGGACAGAAGTGTGGATTTGCCCCAATCCCGACGGGCACTTGCAGGCGACAGGGCGCGATGCGAGGGGGCGCAAACAATATCGTTATCATCCCCGCTGGCGCGAGGTGCGGGACGAAAGCAAATACGCGCGGATGATTGCGTTCGCCAAAACCTTGCCGAAGATCCGGCAACGGCTTGCGCAGGATTTGGGTCGCCCGGGACTTCCGAGGGAGAAGATCCTCGCGACGGTTGTTAAGCTGCTTGAAACAGGCTTCATTAGAGTAGGCAACGAGGAGTATGCGCGCGCAAACAAGTCATACGGTTTAACGACCTTGCAGGACAAGCATGTGAAGGTGCGTGGGGGTGCCATGCGTTTCGAATTCCGGGGAAAGAGCGGCAAAGATCACCAGATTGACATACATGATCCGTACCTGGCCCGCATTGTGAAGCATTGCCAGGATCTGCCGGGGCAGGAGCTGTTCCAATATATCGACGAGAATGGACGGCAGCTGGACGTCACCTCCACGGACGTAAATGAGTACCTGCGCGAGGTGACGGGGCAGGAGTTCACCGCGAAAGATTTCCGCACCTGGGCGGGGACGGTGCTTGCGGCGATGGCTTTGCAGGAGGTTGAGAAAGCCACAACTCAAAAAGCCGCGAAGAAAAATATTATTCGCGCGATTGAAAGTGTGGCTGAGCGGCTGGGCAACACACCCACGATTTGCAAAAAGTGTTACGTGCATCCCGCGGTGGTGGACGCTTATCTTGAGGGCATTGTTATCCAGATGGCGCGGCGGAACGCCCGCCTTGCCCTTAAGGATGAGCAGCTACGGCCTGAGGAGAAAGCGGTGTTGCAGTTGCTCGAGAGACGATTGGAAGCGGAGAAGAGCAAGCCGTCGTTGCTGCAGCAACTGGAGGCTTCGCTTCAGCATCGGCAGAAGGGGAAGGGGCGGGTGAAAGAGCGCATGCAGCGGCAGGTTGCAATGGCGGCGCCGAGCCGCGATTAAGCGGCACTCGTTGTGGTGAAGCCCCAAGCCGCCGCTTTTGTCAGTAGCCTATTTCTTGGCGTTGTCCTTTTTCTTCTCAGTTTTGGATCCCAGCTTCAGTTCCACGTTTTGATCCAGGCCGGGCCTGAGCGCCTGCACAAAGGCATTCTTCAAAATTGCGCGAATCGTCTCCCATGTTCCAACCTGGGGATCGTCAAACCTGCCGCTGAACGGCACGACCGTCGCAAACTGGTCCTTGGGCTGGTTTGAAAAGAGATGGACCACGCCGGTCACAATTGTTTCCCAGGCAAGCTTTAGCGGATTCTCGTTATCCTTCTTGATTTCGAGGATGTTCACATCGCGCATGAGCGGTTTCACATAACCCTTGAAGCTGCCTTCCGCAGCGGCCATCTCGCCGTACAAGTGGAGAGTGCCGCCATCGATATCGACCTTCCCATAAGCCTCGAAGAAATCGTTCAGCGCGGTCAGGTTCACATTGGTGAGCTTCAGGTTCATGTCGAACGTTGGCTCGTAAGCCAGGGGGTTCAGTTTCATGTGGGCTTGAAGCTGGCCGCCGCCGATGCTGTCACCCTCAAGCCGAATGGAAGCGGGAAGATCCTGCTTAGTATCCCGCGCGTTGGTCAGGTTGGTGGCCACCGCGAACATGTTGGTGATGGCGATGTCCACCTTCGGGGTCGAGTGAAAATCGTGATACCAAACCTCGCCATTATGAATGGTGAACCGATTGATGCGGAACGGGAACAACTCTTCGACAACGCGAACCCAGTCGTTCGTGGTCTGTGGTTCGTCCGTCTTTTTTTGGGGTTCTTTGACGAAGTTGAGCTTGCCTCGATAGACATCGATCTCGCTCACGAGCGCGCCATGAAAAAGCTCCTTCCACTCAACTGAAAACTCCACTTTAGGAGCTTCAAAATAGGGCACCGGGACATCCTCCTTCAGCTTCTGAATCTTAACATCGTTGATGGCGTAAGCGCCGCGGATCAGCGCGATATCTACATCCTCGACGCGGCCGCGGTAGCCATCCAGGGTGGCAAGTTTCTTGTTCACGAAGTCCCGCACCAATCCTGGCAGGGCCAGTCGGAGCGCAATCAAGGCCACCACAAGCAAGGCCAACCCAATTACAGCGTTTCTGCGTAGGCGCAGCTTCATAAAAAGTCCCCGGGAATAAGTTAACGCAGGCTCGATGCCCTGCCGCACTGAAACGCCGGTCGCGCAAAACCTGAGAGCAGGTCGGATGCCTTCATAAAACAAAAGCGGAGCCATCCCACCCGGCTCCGCCTTGTCCCACTTTTTATCCAATCCCTGACAGCGTCTGTTGTAGCAAATGCCGTTGCTGCCGGAATCAGCAGTCGGGATGAAACCGGATGGGGGACGTTCCCCGAGCGCAACTCCGCACAAACCATCATTCTCTCCTTTTCTTCACGCGCATGATGCGATTACGTTGAAAAGCATGACCCTGGGAAACAATGCGCCTGCTGGACGTTTCGTGACGTTAGGGCAGGAGGAAATCGAGCAGTTGCCCAACCACGTGCGCTATTGGCATCTGAAGCCAGGCCTGGTGCAGGACACCAACCTGTTATTCGTGCGCGCCCACTTTCCGCCCGGGCAAGCGCATCAATTTCATCACCACCCGCATATGGAGGAGATCATCTTCATCTTGAAAGGCCGCGGGGAAGAATGGCTCGAAAAAGAGAAGAGGATTCTTGGGCCTGGCGATTCCATTTACATCCCAGCGGGAATGGTCCACGCGACTTACAACATTGGTGAGGAAACCTTGGAATTTCTGGCGATTCTCACGCCAGCGAAAAGCGCGCAACCGGACACAGTGGATGTCAGCGCGGAGGAGCCTTGGCGGTCGTTGAGGCCGTGGCCATAAGCCGCCGTGTGACAATCGTGTGATATACCAATTGGACAGCTTGCGCTTGGCGCGGGCATCCACATAAATCCCGGGAACCTTTCGCGATCAGTGACCTATATTCCAATTTCAGCATGAACAGCAGACGCAAATTTTTACAGCTCGCCAGCGCGGCGCCTTTGGTGGCCGCCGGATGCGCGAATCTCCGGCCAACCACATCGCCTCAGTCGCGTGGCGGGAGAAAAGGCCCTAAAAAGATCATTCACATGGTCGCGGACGGAATGAGTTCGGGAACGCTTTCATGCGGCAACCACTTTTCTGAATACACACGCGGCCGCGCGCTGAGCCTCGTGAAGCTCACCCGCATGCCAGGCGCGCACCAGGGGTTTATGGATATGCGGTCGCAAGACTCAATCGTCACTGATTCTTCCGCTGCGTCTTCGGTCTGGGGTTCGGGCGTACGGATTCCAAACGGCAAGGTGAATCAGAACAGCGAAGGGCAGAAGTTGGTGACGCTGTATGAGCTGATGCAGGATGCCGGATGGAAGCGTGGGCTGGTGACCACAACCGAGATTACTCACGCCACGCCCGCCGGGTTCGCTGCCTGCACAGCGAGCCGCGATTTTGCCGATGAGATCGCTGCCCAATACCTGGAGCGGAGAGTCGATGTTTTGATGGGCGGGGGGCATAAATTTTTCAAAGCGTCGTCGCGGAAGGATAAACGCGATCTTTTTGCGGAGTTCAAGGCGGCGGGTTACGCCGTCGCCCAGACCCCTGCGGAGCTGCGCGTGATGGGCGAGCAGGAGCGCGCCATCGGCATATTCTCCGAAAGCCATATACCGTACGTCATCGACGTAAAAGGTGGCCGGCTCAAAGTGACTGAAACTCCGAACCTGGCGGAGATGACCCGCGCTGCGCTGAATCAATTGGCCCGCCATGAGAACTTCATTCTGCAGGTTGAAGGTGGCCGGGTGGATCATTGCTGCCATGCTATGGACGCCGCAGGAGCGGCCCATGAGATGATCAGCTTCGACGAGGCTCTGGACGTCTGCCTCAGCTTTCAACGTGAGCACCCGGAAACGCTTATAGTCATCACCACTGATCATGGCACAGGCAACCCTGGCCTGAACGGGATGGGCTCTGAGTACCGCGACAGCCCCCGTCTGTTCACCAACACGACCAAGATCAAGATGTCGATCGGCGAGTTGGTAAAAGAGGTGAAGAAAGGGAAAACGCCCCAGGAGATGGCAGCGCGTTTAAAAGAGGCCACCGGTTACGAGGCTTCAACAAAGCGAATGGAACTGCTTCAGCCCTATATCGACGAGAAAGGAACCCCGCTTTACGAGTCGTACAAATCCGACACCGCTGCGCTTTCGCAAGTGCTGGCCAATTACACTGGGGTTAGCTTCACGAGTGGATCACACACCTCGGACCTTGTCCCTGTGATTTCGATGGGGCCGTCCTCCGAAGATTTCCAAGGCATCATCGAAGGCCCGCATATTTTCGAGCGCTACACGGATTACGCAGGCATCAAGTTCCGCAACCCCGCTGAGGCTCTGGTGCGTGTTGCGGAAGCTGGCGGTGGCCGCGAGCGAGTTGAAGAGTATTGGGAAGCTTTGACGTGATGAGTTACGCTGCCTGCAAGCGATGTTTCGTGAAGCGCGCATTTTTATTCGTCATTCCGTTTCCGGGCGTTTCCTCGCCTCGGCAAAAGAGTGGACCCGTGAGTTCGAGGATGCGCGTCTCTTTGAGACGCCGGAGGAAGCTCTTGAGTTTCTGCGGCTGCAGGAAGTTGAGGATGGTGAGGTGGTGATAAAGCCGGAGAAACTGCAGCGGGAGCGGCGGTTTTCCTGTGTGCGGCTGCGGCGCACGAAGATCGCTTCGGATTAGGGGTTCCGTGGCTTAGACGCCGGGGGAGTGGCCGTAAGCTCGCTCCACCTTTGCCACTCGAACGTGATACTCGGTGTACCAGGTTCGTTTCCCCAGCGCTTGTGCCTGAGCGTGATCGACATGGGCTTTCCAGCGGGCGATTGCTTCTTCGCTCTGCCAATAGGACACCGTGATGCCGAGGCCGTCGGAACCGCGCGCGCTTTCAACCCCAAGGAAGCCTGGTTGCTCACGGGCCAACTGGACCATGCGCGAAGCCATCTGACCATAACCACGGTCTCCGTCCGAACGAGTGGAAGTGAAGATCACTGCGTAGTACGGAGGCTCCGGGGTGGGGGCTATCGGCGAGCCAGAGGAATGAGCGGAGTCTATTGGTTCAGTCATTTTTTCGCGTTCAGCGCTTCCAGGTAATCGAGCAAGGATGCGAACTCACGGAGCGTGAGCGTGGCTGCGAGGCCCTCGGGCATGAGCGACTTTTCGAGTTTCTCGCGCTGGTTGATATTGCTCACTGGAATTTTGATTTCCTGGGCAGCGACATTGCGGATCGTCACCGCGTCCGCCGCTTCCAGCGTGACAAAGCCTTCGTGCTCCTCGCCGTCTTTCAAGACGAAACGATTGGCGACGAATCCCTGGGCCAGCGTTTTGTTCGGAACAAGAATCGCTTCGGCAAGTTCCGCGCGTTTGTAGGTGGCCGCAATGTTGCCCAAATAGGGGCCGCGTTGCGCCTCCTCGGCGCTGACGGTATGGCAATTATTGCAGGTGAGTTGTGTAAAGAGAGATTCTCCGAGCTTTGGATCGCCTTTAATGCGTGTCGCCCTTCGGATCACGTCCACTACAGCCATGGACTCGAGCTTTGCGCTTTCGTTCGCATTGTTGTCGCCTTCGATGCGGAGCGCTCGCGCTGCTTCTCGCGCCGCGTTGGCCACCTTCGGGTCACTGTCAGCGAGCGCGCTCACGACCTTATCCCGATAGGGGCGAAATTCAAGGAGACGAACGGCCTTGAGAATTTGTTCCCGGCGCGCAGGGTCTTTCCAACCTTCTTCAAGGGCGATCCGCGCAGCTTCTTTGGCTTCGACGGAGGCGGACTTTCTATCGGACAAGCGGAGCAGAGCGGCATCGGCGAGCACCGACCGCTCTTCGCGCTTGGCGGCGAGATCGAGCAAAACCTGGCGCTGATTTTCAAGGGCGGCGGAATTGAGGAAACTATCCCGTGCCATGCGCCGCTCGCGCTCCGCTCCCGCATCCTTACCCTGCTCCAGCGCGCGCAAAGCCTGTAGCGAGCCTTCAACTGCTTCCGCTTTGTCCACTTTGCTCAAGGCGATGACGGCGTGGGCGCGCGTCACGTCGGGGGTTTGCTCCGCGCTTGTGGCTTGCAAAAGCAGCGGGAGCGCTTTGCCTGGAACGTGATCCGCGCGTGAGAGCTGGCCAGCCAGGGCGGGCAGAACGCTCGGATCCGCAGCGGCAAGGTCAATGATTTTGTCCATGGCGTCGGTGGCGCTGATCTTGTGGCGATTGAACTCGGACACGATGAAGGTGGCCTCGGAAGCAGGCGCCGCCGTGAGCGCCTTCTTCAAGGCGGCCAAAATGGCAAGCGATTCGCTCCACGTTTCCGGCTGGTAGTACGGTCCAGTGGTGTCAGGCCGTGTGCCCCAACTATCCCCCTTCCACACGCCTTCTTTGAAATGCAGTCGAGCGAGCGCCGTGATCAAGCCTCGCTTCCGCCCGGGTGCTCGCTCAGTCTCCAATCGCTCAAGCAGAGCTGTGGTCACAGCGCGATCGTGCAACGCGGACAACACGCGCAACGCGCCGTTCCGTTCAGCCTCTGATGCCCCAGTCGAATCAACGAGGGAAAGGCACGCATCTTTGGCTTTGAGTTGTTTCAGGGCCTGGATGGTTGTGTGAACGACAACCTCGTCAGAGTCATTCAGCAGGGCGGCAAGAGCACCGGCATGCTTGGCTTCGCCCATCCGCGCGAGCGCAATGGCAGCTTGCAAGCGGGTGCGCGGATCCTCGGCTCGCAATCCGCTTAGGACCACGTCGGCGGGGATCTGCTTGTTCTCCTCCAGCCTGTCCGCCAGCGCCCGAATTGCAAATTCCTGAATCGTGCTGTCGCTTGCGAGCCCCGCGATAAGCGGGTGCGACTTAGCGCCAAGCGCTTGCTTCAATGTGAATATCGCGGCGACGCGGGATGAGCGCGCGACTGATGAATTCTTGGCCAACTCAACCAACAGTTGCGCTGTGGCTTCATCCACGCCTTTGCGCACGAGTGCGCGCTGGGCTTCCACGCGCCGGCGAGCGCTTGGCGATTTCAGTTGTTCGACCAACTGTGTGGCTGCGAGCGTGTTGAATTCCGGCAGCGGCGCGGGCGCCCACCCGCGTGGCGACAAGCGGACGATGTAACCGACATCCGGACCGGCCCAGTTGAACGTCGCGCCCTTCCAGCTTGCGGCGTAGATGCGGCTGTTCGCGTCCACATCCAGATCGGTGGCGCGCGTGATGCCGAGAAACTCCTTCTGCTCTGCCGCAAAGGTGGAGCCCTTGGGTGTTAGCCGATGTTGGTAAATCCAGTTTCGGCCCCAATCCGCTGTGAAGGGCGCATTGTTCCATTCAGCCGGAATGCCTGGCTCATCGATCCAGGCCGCGCCGCAACCGGAGCCGCCGCCGTAATCGGCCAGTGGTTTAACGATCTCGTCCCCGAAATTTTTGTAGAGGGAGGGGTAGCCATGCTCTGCCAGCGCAGTGTGGTGATGCAGGCGAATGTCCCAGCCGCCGCCGTCGTTGGTGTTGTCGCGCGAGATCAGGTCCAGTTCGGGGCTTGTGGCGGTTTCAAGAATATTGCGGGTGCCACGGGAATAGAGTTCCAGGCCTGTGCCGTCCGGACGGACGCGAACGACGCCGCCTGCGCGGAGCTGGAGCTTGCGGCCATCAGTTCCCTCCGCCTCCATAAAACCGAAATCGCCAATCGCGCAGTAAAGCCAGCCATCGATCCCAAGCTCGAGCCCGTTGGAACTGTGATCCGCAGGGCGGTCCTTGAAGGTAAACGCAATGTTCTTAACGAGAATTTTCTGCTCATCCGACTCCCCATCCCCGTTGTGATCAATGAATGCGCTGATGTGCGGCGGGTGGAGAAGATAAAGGCGATCATTGTCCCATACCAAACCACGGGGAGAATCCACATCGTTGACGAACACCTTCGACTCATCCGCTTTGCCATCACCATCAATGTCGCGAAGTCGAAGGATGCGCCCGCGATGGGGGTCGCGGCCCAGAGAGCCGTTGCCATCACTAGAAACATACACAGTTCCATCTGGGGCAGCGGCGACGAACACAGGGTAATTTGCCAGCGGAGGGCCGGCGAATATTGTCGCATCGAAACCTTCCGGAGCTTTGACGTCCGCCATGTGCTTCGCGTCGGCTTCCGCCTTTTCAGTGGCGGCAGTCTTCTTCAGGTGCGTTTCATCGAGCTTGCCTGCGGCCCAGAGCGTGCCGCGTGCCACCAAATCCAGGTAACGCGGATCAGACACCGTTTGGTTGTTATGCCCTAGAGTTGTGCTGAAAACTCGTGTTCCGTTGAAGTCGGTGACCCAGGCAACAACGGCTTCGTCCACCCGTTCCGTTCCGTCCCGCCGTTTCACCTTTTGCGAGCCGCGCACAAGCGGGGTAGCTGTCTCGAAGACTTTCACGTTGTTGTAAAGCTCCTCGCGAATCGTGGTCCATTTCTGCATTCCCTTGGTGATGGGGTGATCATTGGTTCCGAAAGAGAGTGCGATTGGCTCCTGCGGTCCGTGTGAGGAGGATTGAATTCCGACAAATTTAAACCAATCGTCTGTGCCGGTGCGGTAGCTGTGCATCGCACAGTGCAGGTTCACAGCCGGAACCGTTTTGTGGGCGTTCAGTATGTTCTGCACATATACTTGATCCTTCACGTCCGCCGAGCATTCGTCGTGGATCACAATGTCATAGCCCTTGGCCCAATCCGGATTCTTGTAGATTTCGAAGGAGGCCTTGGTGCTCCGGTCCTCGGTGTGGATTTGCTCGACCATGATATGAGCGCGCTCCTCCAGCCCTTTCTTCAGAATATCCTTTTGCGCGCCGTAGTCGTGGCAGCAGCCACCCGTGATCAGAAGAGCCTTTAGCGGCTTCACTTCTGCGGCTGTGGCGGAGAGCAATGGCAAAATGACTGCTGCGAGCTGCAGAAAGCGGCGGGTGACGCGAAAACAGAGACGGGCTGGCATAGGAAGTTTTTGGCGTAAAACTATCAGACGCGCCAACGAATTCGCGAATTCAGTGAGCCCGAACGGAACACGCATCACAGCGGTGAATTCACTGGAGCAACATCTGTGTTGGTTTAGCCTTGGGTCCATGGAAGAGGAACAGCCAATCGGCGGTGGCGTTGTTCACACAGTTCCAGACGACATGCGCAAGGCGTTAGCGGCAGATGAGGCCGCCCGCGAAAAATGGAACGACCTGACGCCTCTCGCACGCAATGAGTGGATATGTTGGGTGACGCACGTGAAGAAGGCCGAAACGCGGGCTGAACATATCGTGCGCCTGATCAACCAGCTCAACGAAGGAAAGCGTCGGCCGTGCTGCTGGCCAGGATGCCCACACCGCAATCCCTCCGCCGCAAAGTGGTTCAGGGGGGCCAAAGGACGCGCTCAACGGCCAAGGAAATAAAAAAGGCCCGCCGAAGCGAGCCTGTGCAAAACGGATGGAAGCTCCTGTTACAGAGCACGGCCAGCCGGACGCTCCACGTAGCGAAAATCGTCCATGGGCAGCGGGCCCTGGTACGAGTTAATTGAGTAGTTCTTTACGCTTTCGCAGCCAGTGGTCGCGAGCATAACGAAGGCCAAGCACGCGAACGCGCAGATCTTCAGATTCATGGTTTTCACTTTTGGTTTTACAATTCGGTTGTCTGGAGCGCGGGTCAATCGGGCGGAGCCTTATTTCAGAACAGCGGCATGGAAGGACTGCCAGTCGTCGAGGTTGTTCAGGTTGATCGCGTCGCGGTAGGAGCAATTCTCGTCGCTGAGGCCTGAGGCGGAGAAAATCTCTTTGCGTGTGCTGTCCGCGTGGATGTATCCGCGGATGGCAGAGTTGAGCTTTTCAACGGAAGCTTTATCCAGTTTCACGCCAGGCTGGCTCTTCACCCACGATTCAAACTGGGTGTAGGTCGGGCGGCTGCTCTTGATGTAATCCAGCGTCTTCTGGCGGTCCAAACCTAGGCCATCGAGCACCATTTGGTCGTAACCCTTGCCGCAGCCAGGATAGTTCGGGTCTAGTTTGCCAGCAGCTTCGAGGGAAGCCTTAAGCCAGAGGCGAGGCAGGTGCAAAACTCCTAGAGGGCCGGCTGTGCCGGAACTGATTAATGGAACGTAGGTCGTGCTCATATGGTTTTTAACAGCTTTACGGGCCGGAGCTTAGTTAACATATTCGAGAGTGGTCAACGCGATTTTGACCGCATCCATGGCTGAATACCCGCACAAGTTACCAACCTTAAGACCTCTCCCGGCAGTCGCAGTTGAGGCAACAACTAACGAGGCCACGGCTCAGCGCTTTAGGGTCATGGGCATGACTTGCCAGGGCTGCGCCCGGTCCGTTGGCGAAGCGGCCCGCTCTGTCCCCGGTGTGGCGGGCGCGCGGGTGGATCTTGCCCAAAACACTCTTTTTATCACATGGGCGCCTACCGCGATTAAGGATTCAGCTAAGGTCGTGCAGGCGCTCGATCAGGCGGGCTACACTGCATCACTGTTAAACAGCGGCACGGACTCGCCTAAGCAGAGCGAGTGGTCACCCACTGCAGGGTGGAAGTTCAATCTCGTATTCGGCGGCATCGCGACCGTCCTGCTTATCGTGGCAGAGTGGGTTTTCGGTTTGGGGATGACCCGTTGGTATCACTGGGCTGCATTCGCCATTGCGACCCCAGTTCAACTTCTCTGCGGGTCGCGATTTTATATCGGCGCATGGAACCAGCTGAAGCGGCGCGATTCGAACATGGACACGCTGGTGGCCCTCGGTTCGACCACAGCGTACGTTTATAGTGTTTACCTCCTTTTCCGCGGAAGCCATGGACACGTCTACTTCATGGACTCAGTGGCCATCATCACGCTCATCAGCGTTGGGCACTTTCTGGAAGCTCGCATGAGCATGCGGGCTGCGACCACGCTGCGGGCCCTTTTGGAACTGATGCCAGCGACCGCCCGCCGCGTCGCAGCCAATGGGGCCCTTGTGGAGACTCCCATCGAACAACTGACCGTTGGGGATAAGCTCCGCCTCCTTCCGGGCGATAAAATTCCGTTGGACGGCGCCGTTCTAAGCGGCCGCTCCGCAGTCAACGAATCCATGCTCACGGGGGAATCGCGCCCGGTGGAGAAACAAGCAGGATCGAAAGTCTACGGTGGCTCTATCAACGAAGATGGGCAACTCGACATTGAAGTGAACGCTGTGGGTTCCCAGACCGCGCTTGCGCGCATCATTGCCATCGTGCAGCAAGCGCAGGACAGCAAAGCCAACATTCAACGCCTGGGCGATGCAGTGAGCAGCGTGTTTGTGCCGATCGTGATTTGCCTCGCGCTTGGAACAGCGCTGTGGTGGGGGCTCGCCCCTGAGTCGGCCAGGGCTTTATCAGCGGCTCTGGAACCCTTTCTCTGGAACGCGCATCAAACTGTCGGCGGGTTAGAATCGGCCATCTTTCATGCTTGCGCGGTGCTGATCATCGCTTGCCCCTGCGCGATGGGTTTGGCGACACCAATTGCGATCATGGCGGGCGCAAATGCCGCGGCCGAAAAAGGTATTCTGGTTCGCGACGCGGCTGCCCTCGAAAAAAGCGGCACCATCACTTGCGTCGTTTTTGACAAGACAGGCACGTTGACCAAAGGAAGGGTCTCGGTCGCGGCATTCGACAGCTTCGGCAACACCAAAGCGGCCGGGCTAGCTTCAGCGCTTGCGAGCAAATCCAACCATCCTTTGAGCAAAGCGATCGCTTCGCATGCTGCTCCCCAGGGTAACGTTGAGGATTGGAAGGAAATCCGCGGTTCGGGAATTGAGGCGCGGGTGGACGGTCGTTTAGCGAGGCTCGGGTCTTTTCGCTGGATCGAAGGGCTCGGCGGCAACGTCTCGGGCGGGAAAAGCTTCCACGATTCTTGGGCTGCACGGGGCGCGACCGTGAACGCCTTGGTCGTTAATGACGAACTCATCGGTCTTGTTGCGCTTCAGGATCAGCTAAAGGACAAATCTGCCGAGGTGGTAAAGCGCCTTGAACGCGATGGCCTGAAGGTTCACATGGTGACTGGTGACAGCCGAATGGTTGCACAAGCCATCGCCGGATCTCTCGGCATTCCCTTGGAGAACGTCCACGCCGAGCAGATGCCGGAAGGCAAGGTTGGCATCCTGCAACAGCTCCAAGAGCGCGGCGAGAAAGTCTGCTTCATCGGTGACGGAATTAACGACGCGCCAGCGTTGGAGCAAGCAAATCTGGGCATAGCGGTGAGCGCAGCCAGCGACGTAGCGCGAGAAGCCGCGGATATCATCCTCATCAATTCGGAAATTGAAGCAGTCCCCGAAGCCATTCGGATGGCCCGGGCCACCTTGCGTGCAATTAAACAGAACTTGTTTTGGGCGTTCTTCTACAACGCCGCAGGGGTGCCTTTGGCGATCCTGGGATTCTTCACACCCATGCTCTCCGCAGCCGCGATGGGCCTCTCAGATTTGATTGTGATCATGAACGCGCTGCGCCTGCGTTATCGGAAATGAGGTTGGGTTGTCCTGTTATTTCTTGGATGGAGAGAAGTTTAGGACAGCTATTCCGAGCCGACGCCTTGTCCTGTTTTGCAACAGAAAGTTAAGGACGGGCTTCTGGATTATCGGCGACATCCTGCTTCAACAGGAGCTGCGGAGGCTCGGCCTTCTGGATTCTCAATGTGCGCATGGAGTTAAAGCGCAGGACTAGCTGAATGTCCTCCATGGCGCGGTCGCGAAAATAAGCCAAGGCACTTGCGGGGTCGTCGAACGTCAACGCTTCGTCAGGATTGGTTGTCCATTCCTGGGGCGCTTTGTAGTAGGTCAAACGATGGCAATGCTGGAGCAGAACCCGCACGGGTCGGGATGATGCACAAAGCATGCCGATTGTCGAGGTTGATCAAAATTGCAGCGGCGGAGGCGGACCTGTCGGTTACCGTACAGAACGAACTCTGACTCTAATCTCAGGGCTGCTCCCGTTGTTTGTCGGCCCCCCGCAGCTAACATAAGCGCTGGGAAGATTAGGGGACGTTTGTGAGATAGGGCGGTCTCTGAGCATGGCAGAGACCGCCTCTTTCATTTGTGTGAAGCCTTCTCCTCCGCCTCAACAGCTTCAACGGCCTCGCGCATCAGAGATTTGAAAGCATCTATGCCCTCGCCGTACCCGGCGGCAATCGGCAATACGCGCGTCTTGGGCACCTTCCTTTTGAACTTCTTGAGGTTTTCCTCCGCTTGCGGCTCGTCCATCTTGTTGGCGACCACATAGCGTGGCTTCTCCAACAAAGCTTTGTCGTAGAGCGCCAGCTCGTTCAGAAGCTGTTTGTAATCATCCCAGGGAAGTCGGTTATCCGTGCCGGCCATATCCAGCAGGATCACCAGGATTTTGCAGCGTTGGATATGCCGGAGGAATGCGTGCCCGAGCCCGACGTTCATATGCGCCCCTTCGATTAGCCCAGGCACATCGCACACCGTCAGCCTTCGCCAATCGGCGTATTCCACAATGCCGATCTGCGGATGGAGTGTTGTAAACGGATAGGGCGCAATTTTTGGCCGCGCCTTGGATATAGCTGCAAGCAAAGTCGATTTGCCCGCGTTTGGGTAACCGACGAGGCCGACTTCAGCGATGATTCGTAGCTCCAGCAGGTAGTTTCCTTCCGTGCCAGGCTCGCCAGGTTGAGCGAAACGGGGCGCTTGCCGACGGGCGGTTGCGAAGTTGCGGTTGCCAAGCCCGCCGCGGCCGCCTTTGCAGAGCACGAATCGCTGGCCGTCAGTGGTTAAATCCGCGACCAACTGCCCCTTGCGGCCGTCGGTGGTGGGCTTTTCGTCGTCGTCGGCCTCCAGGTTGATCTCCATGGCGCGCGCCCCCACCGCTGTTTTGAAGACGGCGCGCTTTCCCGTGGCCAAGCCGAGGGTGGGCCGCTCTTCCAGCTCTTTGCGCTGCTCTTCGGCGGCATCCGCAGAGTTGATGACGGGTGTGGTGTCCTCCACCTGCCAGACGAGTGTGCCGCAGGGAACCTTGATGACGAGATCCTTGCCGTACAACCCGTCCATTCCTTTGCCCATGCCAGCCTGGCCGTTCTCCGCAATCAAACGGGGATTATAGAATTGCTCGAGCAGGTTGTTCAGATCGTGGCTTGCCTCAAGAATGACGTCGCCACCCTTGCCTCCATTGCCGCCGCTGGGGCCGCCCTTGGGCACAAAAGCTTCGCGGTGGAACGCCACCGCCCCTTTGCCACCATGCCCTGCGCGGGCATAAACCTTTATCTCATCAATGAACATCTGCGCTCCTTGTAAATTAACGTAGGCCTCGAAGATACAAAAGAAAAGGCGGCCCGCCCCAAAGAGCGAAGCCGCCCATTTTCGTGAGGCGAAATCTTAATCCTCGTCCTTGGCCGGGTCGGGCTCACCTTTGGATAACGAACCGGACAGATGGCTCTCCACGTAGAGCAAGCGATCTTCACCCGCGCGTTGCACCATCCGCAGCAGGTTATCCATGCTGGAAACTTCCTCCAACTGCTCCTTCAAGAACCAATCTAAAAAAGTTTTTGTGATGTGATCGGATTCCTTAATGGCCAACTCTGCCAACGCGCTGATCTGCCGTGTCACACTCTTCTCTTGCTCAAGGGCCAGAGAGACAGCCTCTTCTGCCGTGGCGAACTTGTGCTGGGGCGCAGGCAGCGTGGGAATTTGGACAACACCGCCGGCGTCCAGGATGAACTTCACGAAGCGCATCGCATGATCGCGCTCCTCCTCCGCTTGCTTGAAGAAATGCTTGGCGAAAACCGGCAGGCCGTCCGCTGAAAAGTGGGAGGCCATTTCCACATATTGAAGTGACGCGGCGAATTCGTTCCCGATTTGCTGGTTAATCGCGTCGTTCATACGCTGAGAAATCAGCATTGTCCCTGCAGCTTTCATATCCCGCACCCACCATACGCGCCGCAGCGCCACCCTGCAACTACCCGTTGGCGCCGGAGCTTGCTTCGGGCGACGCGGAGCGTTTGCCTGCTCACCCAAACAGGGAGCGCCCCTATTTAGTGGCCGCCAGCGCGAAGTAATTTGTTTCGTGAACGCAAGTGGATGGGGTTTCCAGGTGAAAGCGCCGCGGCTCGTGGCTGCTCTAGTTGCAATCGGCTGCCTGCACGCGACCCTCGCGGCTCCCCCGCTGCAACTCCTGTCGGACAACACTCCGCTAGTCACGAGAGGGCCGAACGTGGCCACCTTCGCCCCAATCGTTCAAAAGGTGTCCCCTTCAGTCGTCAACATTTACACCCTCAAACGAGTTCAACAGTTGGAAGTTGTGCCACGCTTGCGTTCCTCAGGCGGCTCCACCTCCGAATTGCTCAAGAAACTTAAACAGACCCGGAGCGCCGCGCAGGAACAAGAAGAGGTCATTGAACTTGAAGAGCGCGTCAGTTCCGGCGTTCTGATTTCTCGTGATGGATTCCTCGTCACGAACGCGCACGTGGTTGAGAATGCGGAGAAGATTCGGGTTGGGCTTGCGGATGGCTCTGAGCGCGTCCCAAAAATCATTGGGGTCGATCCCGCCACTGACCTCGCTCTGCTAAAGATTCCTGGTGATGCATTCATTCCTGTCGTTTTCGGCGACAGCGATAAACTCAGCGTCGGCGACGTTGCCCTAACCCTGGGCAATCCCTACGGGATTGGGCAGACGGTGAGCATGGGAATCATCAGCGCCACAGGCCGTGGAGGATTTGGCATCCTTGATTACGAAGACTTCATCCAAACCGATGCGGCAATAAATCCCGGAAATTCGGGCGGAGCGCTTGTGGACGCGCAAGGCCGCTTGGTGGGCATAAACACCGCGATCATGAGCATCGGCGGCAGCAGCCAGGGGATCGGATTTGCAATCCCCGCGAACATGGTTCGCAACGTCATTCTCCAACTCGCGCAAAACGGGAAGGTGACCCGCAGCTATTTGGGGATGATTTTCCTACCGCTAACCAGCGATTTGGTAAAGGCGCTTGAACTGCCGACCAGCTCCGGCGTCTTTGTGGCGGGAGTGACGCCGGGTTCTCCCGCGGCTAAAGCCGGGATCAAGTCTGGTGATATTCTGACCGCGGTGAACGGGCTTCCTGCAACTGATTCTCGTCGGGTGAATGCGCACCTCGCTCACCTTCCGTTGGACCGAGAACTTAACCTGACGGTGCTCGCTAAAGGCCAGAAGCGGGAGTTCGCTTGCAAACCGGCCGCAGAGCCAGCGGATGCCAAGAGCCTAAGTGGGAAAGCAGGCGGCGCGGATCTGGCGAGTTCGCTCCAGAAGCTGTTTAAGTAGGAAAGTACCCGGCTACAAACTTCAGCGAGATAGCCTAAGAGCGGGCAGCGAAAGAATCCCCGCCGCTGACTGGAGAACAAGCTTCAGGGCGGCCTGCGCCCTTTATTTTGTCACTTTCAATCTTCTTCTCTTTAAAATGCCTGTCGTCGCGGTGGCCTGGCCCTTGAGGGCCACCCGGAGGATTATTGCGCATCCGTTCACGAAAGGCTTCAGCCTTCGCTTGCTGCTCGGGATTCAACTCTTTCAGCAACTCCTGGTGCGTGCGCTCCAATTCTTCTTTCGTGATGGGATCAACGCGGCTCCGGATTCGATCCTGCCCAGCGGTGATGATGGCTTCAACCTTCGTCCGCTGCTCTGGATTCAGATCGAGTTCTTTGGCGAAATAATCGATGAAGCTCTTTCGCCGTTCCCGCCATTCACCTTCGCGGCGTTTGGGCTCCCCGCGCTCGTCCAGGGGACGGGGCTTGAGCACGTCGGCCGGCGCCGCCGCTTGAGGGCTGGTCGTCACCTTGAGCAACAAGCCGCCCGTAAACACCCCTGCGGTGTAGATGAGCAGCGTTGCCAGCGCAATTTGCCAGACCTTTACCATGCAACCGCCAGCGAAACTTCCTCCCGCAAAGGAGCGGTTAAAGCATCTTCAAGATTTGGCGTGGTCTCCACCTGCTGGGCAGCCGTTGTCGTGGAGCCAGCGTCACCCACTGGCTTTTGCGCCGCGTAGAAACCAAGCAGAACCGTCAGCGCGAGGCAGGGCGCCACGCTTCTGAGCAGGAGCCTGGCCCAGGCGGTAATCGGGTCCACCGGAGCGCGCGAGCGAAGCGCTGCCATGACGCGCTTTTCGAACGCGTACGGAACATGATCGGAGGGTGGGCACTTGCGCGCCGTGCTCCAGAGTTTTTGTTCCAAGTCACTTCGTTTCATTTCTGCACCTTAATAGACGCTACGCGGTTGCGCTGCGGTTACAAATACTTTTCCCGCTGCGCGGACGCCAACAGCTTTTTCAATTGCGCCCGGGCGCGGAACGCCCGCACCTTCACGAGCGGCACGGACCATCCTGTGATCTGGGCAATTTCCTTCACCGAACGCTCCTCAATTTCCAACAAATTTATGATCAGCTGCGCGGCCGGAGGGAGCTGGCCCAGCAGCTTGTGCAGGAACTCCCGGGCGGCTGTGGCCTGCTCCACATCCATCGGGTCTTTTGTGTTGGGCACATTCTCAAGCCAATCCCAATCCTCCGCCCCCAGCTCGCTGGCTTTGGTTTCTCGATTCCGCTGATGCCTGCGGAGATAATCGAAGCAGCAACGCACCGTCATCCGCATGAGCCAGTGCTCGAACGGGGCTTCAGCCCGAAAACTGCCGAGTTTCTCGAAGGCTTTGATAAAGACGTCCTGAGCGACATCCTGCACATCCGCTTCGTTCCTCACATAACGGCGGATGCTCGAGAAAACGCGTGGTTGATGGCGGCGAATCAACTCCTCAAAAGCGCTGTTATCGCCCTGGAGGGTCGCTGAAACCAGTGTCAGATCAGCCGATTCGCTCACGCTCTGCGCGCGCCCCGGAACAGCCTCGGGGTTCATCCAAGAACCCAGCCCCGCGGGCAGGTCAACCGTTGCTTCCGTTGCAATTGCGGCCATGACTATGCGCTTCGGCCTGTTTCTGGCAAGCAGCCGCTCAACGGGATGAGGGCGTGGCCCCTACAACCACGCCCTCGCGTAACCCACTGAGTGTTTAACCAGAGAAATTGTTATTGGCCTTCCGGACGGTTCCGGCGCGGGCGTTCACCACCGCCCGGAGCCCCGCCAGCATCGCCGCCTTCACGCCGGCGCATGCCGCCTTCGCCACCGCCAAATCCGCCACCCATCATCGGTCCCATGCCCATGGAGCTGTTCTTCAGGCGCGCGAATGCTTCAGCAGGTAGTTTACCCTTCAAAGTCGCGTAGTGTTTGGCGCGGATCACCGCAATTTCGCCTTCAATTTTCCCGATATCAGCGGCTTTGGCGCGGATGGCTGCTTCATCAAGCTTCTCAGCGAACATGGCGTCACGAAGGGCGGTCTGAGCGTCCCGAAGTTTGGCCCGCTGCTCCGTTGTGGCGGTGTTCATCGCTTGCAGCTCCGTGCGAACGGCATTGCGCTGCTCTTCGGTAAGCCCTTCCATCCCTGGGCCTCCACTAGGGCCGCGCTGGCCCCGCTCTGGGCGATTGCCGCCTGCGGGTGGTTGATTGCCCGCATCCTGCTGGGCCGAGAGATTAGACCCCGCCAGAATAGCCGCCGCCAATAACCCAAACGTCATTACTTTCATAGTTTTCGATGATTTCTGTTTCCTAGACGGCACTCCAAAAGGGAAGGTTACGTTTGTCATTCTTCACGCGCCGGAACTTACGAGCCTTGACATTTGCTGCCTCGCCTCGATCAACTTCCGGCAATGCATAAGCTGCTCGGACTGCTGCAACTCCGCTTTCTCCCACATAGCATAGACCTGGGATTGCTCCTCTTGCGCCTGACCTTCGGGATCCCAATGGCTTTGCTCCACGGCTGGGGCAAGCTCACAGGCTTCAATCAGATGGCCTCTCAATTTCCGGATATCCTCAAGATTGGCTCCAAAGGCAGTTTGGCCATGGCCGTTTTCGGCGAACTGGTGTGTGGAATTCTACTCGCTGTCGGCCTTGCAACCCGCTCGGCCGCTGTCGCGGCCGCGATCACCATGTTCGTTGCGTTCTTTATAGCCCACCGGGGGAAACTGACCGGGCCAGGGAATGGTGAGATGGCGTTTTTGTATTTAGCGGCTTATCTGGTGATCCTGGTTGCGGGGCCTGGCCGTTACTCGCTGGATGCGGCGCTCGGCAAAGGAACCTCACCGAAACGCCCTAAGCCCTCAGCTTAGGCGCTGGTCGGTCGCGAAAGAGCGGAGTGAAGGCGGCGAATGGTGGGATTTGGATTGGATTAACGCGAGCCGCCTTCACTCCTGGCTTAGCGTATTCCGCTTTGCACGATGCAACCTCGTTTCCACGCAACTCTCTCACAATCAGGGTTCTCTCTGATTGGCTGCTCAAGGTTCATCAGGGCGCGACAGTGACGCTCTGCACCACCGCCGAAAAGCGCAGCCAAAAACGAAGAACTTTACCGCAGAGACGGCGACAGGCAGAGAAGACTAAGCCGAAAGAAAGGGGACGGGACAGTGGGTGATTTCTTTTGTCTCCTCTCCACCGCCTCTCCGCCCCTCCGCAGGAAAATAGTCTTCTTCCCGCTCCCTCTCATGGGTGACGGCTCAAGCTTTGCGCCTCGTCGTCCAATACTAAGAACTCTTCGCCAGCGGCATCCGCGAAACGCAAGCCTTGCCTGCTCAATCGAAATCGCTCCGCATCCTCAATTGCCCATCCACGGGCAACTAACGTATCCATCACGGGACGCCAATGCTTGCGCAGATCGCACCCCGTGACGGAGACGAACTCGTCAAAGCGCCACCCCGCATTCATTCGCAAGCCAAACAGGGCCGTCTCGCCGGCGCGTTGAAAAGGAGTTAACTCCTCCTTGAAATCAATCGCGCGCAAACCCTTTTCCAGTTGCTCGCAGTAAAGAATTGTATTGGCCCAATTTCGTGTGCGGCGGCCATCAACATGCTCGGAAGCGCTTGGCCCAACCCCGAAGTAGGAGCCGCCGCGCCAGTAAACAAGGTTGTGCTGACAGGCTCGGGCGGGAACAAATTCACTGACCGCTCCTGAGCCGAAGTTTGCGATCTCATACTGCGTGTAACCACGCAGAGCTGCGAGATCGATCAACTCTTCATACATGGCGCAGGCCAACTCCTCATCCACGTCAAATTGGCCGGCTTTCAACTGCGCGTAGAGCGGGGTGTCTTCCTCATAAATAACTTCATACGAAGAAAGGTGCTCCGGCTGCATCGAGATGATTTCATCCAGAGTTTTTCGCCACACTTCCATGGTTTGGCCAGGGATCGCGAACATCAGATCAAGGTTGATGTTTTCGAACCCGGCGGAGCGCAGAATGTCATACGACTTGAACACCATCTCCCGCGAATGAATGCGCCCAAGCCTCTCCAACAATCCTTCGTCGAGGCTCTGCACACCCATGGATATTCGGTTCACACCGTGGTCGCGAAGCAGCCGCGCTTTGTCGAGCGACACGGTCGCGGGGTTGCACTCCACCGTCCATTCCTCAGCGCCTAGCAAGCCAAGCCGCTCCATGCCGGAAAGAACCTCTTTCCATTGGGCAAGGTTTAACAGTGACGGTGTGCCGCCGCCGAAAAAGACCGTGCGAGGCTTCGCTCGTTCGGCAATCAAGCTCAACTCTTTAACCAAAGCCTTGACGTAGCGGTTCACGACATCGCCGCTCGGCGCCTGCGAGAAGAAGGCGCAGTACTCGCACTTGTGCGCGCAAAACGGGACGTGAACATACAAGCTCGTGACTTTGTCGGCCTCTGCCATCGGACGGCCAAGTTAACACAACCCGGCGCAGGAGCGAGTTAATCCCTCTGCTGCCGCAGAGCGAGCGCTTCAGAAAGGTGCGCAATCGCTTCGGCGCGCTGCACAGACCCAACCAGACGATAGTCCACACAGTTATCCACCACCGGCACATTGCGCAGGTCACTGGCTAGAAGCAAAGGGAGCACATCAATGAGCCGTTGATCCGGCGTGAGGCACTGGGGCGGGGGGCGCATCAAGTCCATGGCGATGATGCCGCGCAATTCTTCGCCGGCGTTCAAATGCTCCTTTAGATCATGCAAGGCCATGATCCCAACGAGCTTCTTATTCGCGTCCACCACGGGCAGGAAATTGTAAGTCGAGGTGAGAAATCGTTGCGCGATTTCCTGCAGGGTCGCGTTGTCACGCACGGGTTGCACGGGCGAACGCATCATCTCCCCAACCACCCGCTCTGTTGCTGAGCCTGGTGTCTGATTTTCACGTTGCGCCACCAGGCTCTTGATCCGCAATGGTTCCGTGTAAATGGATTCCCGGTGCAGCCGTCTCCCCACCAGTGTCGCTAATGCGCACGAGATCATCAGCGGCGGCATCAGGGAGTAGTTCAGCGATATTTCAAAGACTAGAATAATTGCCAACAACGGCGCATGCGTCGTGGCCGCAAGCACGCTCCCCATGGCCACCAGCGAAAACACGCCAGATGGCAGATGCGACCAACCCGCCATCTTGAGGATGGTTGAAAAGCCGGCGCCCATCGCCGCGCCAATAAGCAATGTTGGCGTGAGCACGCCCCCAATGGCGCCGGAGCCCACGGTGATGCTCGTGGCCAGCAGCTTTGCCAAAAACAGCCCGACCACAAACACCAGCTCCGGCTCATCCGTCAGAATTGTATGGATCGCGCCATATCCATTTCCCCACACATCCGGGTACGCGATTGCAATGCAGCCCACGAGCAGCCCGCCGAGAGCCATGCGATAATAGATCGGCCATTTCAGCCTGGTAAAAGCGTCTTCGCTGTACCTGAGAAACTTCAGAAAGGACGCGGAGGCAGTTCCGCACAGGACACCAAGAACAAGGAACCAGGGAAGCTGGCTGAGGCTCGTGAAATCATGCGCGCCCACCTCATACCACGGGGACAAGCCAAAGAAGGTTCGCGAAAGCATCGTCGCCACCACCGATGCGAAGATCAGTGGCAAAAAATAGTTCATCGAGAAGTTGCCGAGAACAATGTAAGCCGCGAACACTGCCCCAGAGATCGGCGCGTTGTAAGCCGCAGCAATGCCTGAAGCCGCGCCACACGCGACCAACATCCTCAACCGATACGGCTGCCATCCGGCAAACTGGCCCACCTTTGAGGCGATTGTCGCTGTAATTTGCGTGATCGCGCCCTCACGACCAATGGAGGCCCCGGTCGCAATGCTCATGAGCGACGAAGCTCCTTTAACGAGCGCATTACGCGCGGCCAGTCGGCCATCGCCTGTGACGACCACCTCGATAATATTCGTCGCCCCCTGGTTTCGGACCAATTTCAAACCATAAAAAAGGGTGAGCCCGGCGCCCAACGCTCCCGCCGCTGGAATGAGAACTCGCTGCCAGATTGGGATGACATGCGCGATTTCCCCAAGGTCTCCTGAACGCCCCAGGAACAAATTCATGAGGAAGTTGGCCAACCCCAGGAAGACTCGATTGGTTATCCCACCGATGAGGCCCACGATGCCCGCGAGGATAAGGTGAAACGTGTCCTCGCTGACGCGCAGCCGGTTTCGGATGGCAAGGACGCGCTTCCAATGCTTAAGGAGGAAACGCCCGCTTGCCTCCGCGAGACGCTCGAGCTTGCTGCCCCCTTGTTCCACACGCCCACTATACATGAATTTTTTGGCGCTGTATCCGTCTGAAGCCCCGGCGAGCACCAGGCTGTTGGGTTCGCCTGGCAGGCCCAAGTCCCTGACCGCGCGTTCTTAACGCCAGACAAAGCCGAACTTGGCGCAGGTAAGCGCGCCGTAAGCTCGCGTCAGCGATAAAAGCTAAGAAGGGCGGCGTCGCTTAAAATTTTGCACAAGGGATTTGTGGCCGCTGAAATAATAGGTATACGTATTAATTGCGCGACCTCCGGTCGCTCCCGTAAATTGCCGTCAAAGAAATGAAGAAGTGGATCGTTCTGCTTGCCCTGCTCGCCGCTGGCGTCTGGGCTTACACACAGCTCCCGAAGTGGACTGCTGCCAAGGCTGACCCCTCAGCCGGCCGCCAAACCACTGCTCTTGCCCAAAGCCGCAACATTCGTTTCACCGTCAATGCCGCGGGCGAAATCAGCCCTGCGGAGCAAGTCTCGGTCCGCCCCGAGATTAACGGCAAGATTGAAGTCCTGACTGTCGATATCGGCGACCGGGTCAAGAAGGGCGACCTGCTCTTCAAGCTGGACGACAAAGAGCTGCAGAACCAGCGCGCTTCGATGCTCACCGAAGTGGATCGCGCCAAGCTGGAGCTGCAACAACGCAAACGGGATTACGATCGAGCCCAGCAACTTTTTCAGGAAAAGCTGATCGCCCTCGAAGTTTTTGAAAACGCAAAGACCTCCTACGACCTGGCGCAAAACGGCCTCGAACGCGCGCAGCGGGAGCTGGATGTTCTTCAGGAGCGGCTGACGAAAACGCAAATTAGCGCTCCATTTAACTGCACGATACTCACTCGCCCTGTTTCCATCGGCCAGGCAGTCTCCGGTTCAGGCGGGTTTAACTCGGGCACAGAAGTCTTAACCATCGCGGATCTCACCGACCTAATCATAAACGCTCACATTAATCAGGCGGACATCACCCGCTTGCATACTGGCCAACAGGTTGAGGTCTCGGTGGAAGCTGTCTCCGGCCTCGTGGTCACCGGCAAGGTCGAGCGCATCGCGCCGCAAGCCACCATCAAGAACAACATCAAAGGCTTTGCCGTCCGCATCTTGTTGCGCAATGTGGAAGAGCGCATTCGCCCGGGCATGACGGCGAATGTTCGCATTCCTGTGGCTTCCGCTGATGACGTGCTCGCGGTGCCACTCGCCGCCGTGTTCACCGATCGCAGCCCCGATGGGCAAGTGGATCGTTACGTCTATGTGAAAAACGGCGAGAGCCTCGAACGTCGGCCCGTCAAAGTGGGCGTTACAGATCTTTTCTACGCCGAAATCCAGGATGGCTTAAAGAACGGTGAAGTTGTCGCCCTTGAACCTCCAAAGCGAGACAGCAACACCCAGTCTATGGCCGGCATGGGCGGCCAACAAAATGGAAATCGCGATGGCGCCGGCCAGGGTGGCAAAGCTCCGGCAAGCGCTGCTCAACAACCCGCTGCTCAGCCAGCCAAGGCCGCTCCCGCTGCCGCCGGGAATCGCAACACCTGATCCGCCATGCCGCTCGTCGAACTTCGCAACGTCAGTAAAATTTACCATCTTGGCGGGGAGGAAATCCGCGCCCTGGACGATGTCTCCCTCGACATCGAGCCAGGTGAGTTCATCTCCATCATCGGTCCTTCAGGCAGCGGCAAATCCACATTGATGCACATCCTTGGCTGCCTGGATTCTCCCTCCAAAGGCACCATCAAGCTCGATGGCACCATGATCGAGCGGGCATCTCCGCGGGAGCTGGCCGCGATTCGCAACCGGAAGATCGGGTTTGTTTTCCAGTTTTTTAACCTGCTCCCAAAACTCAACGTTTTGCAAAACGTGGAACTGCCGATGATTTACAGCGGTGTCTCCTCTCGCGAGCGTCGTGAACGCGGCATGGAAGCGCTCAAGATGGTCGGCTTGGAAAACCGCAGCAAACATAAGCCGAACCAGCTTTCCGGTGGGCAGCAACAGCGCGTCGCTATCGCCCGCGCTCTCGTGAACAGCCCGAAAATTGTTTTCGCTGACGAGCCCACCGGCAACCTCGATTCGCACACCGGCGAAGCGATCCTCAAACTCTTTAATGACCTGAGCCAAAAAGGCCGCACCATCATCCTGGTCACACACGACCCCGAAATTGCCGCAGTCACCCCACGCCGGATTGAAATCCGCGACGGCAAGATCGCGGCCAAAGTTGATGAGAAGCTCGCCGGGCTTGACCGTTTGGCTGCTCGCGCGACGGCGGGGACATGAACCTTTGGAACGCCATTTCGCTCGGGTTCAAAGAAATTTGGGCCCATAAGTTCCGCTCCCTCCTGACCATGCTGGGAATCATCCTCGGCGTCTCAAGCCTCGTTGCCATGTCCGCAATGGTCACCGGCATGGAGCGCGGGATGAAGGAAGCCCTCGTGGCCATTGGCGGTCTTGAGAAAGTTCGTGTGGAGCCACAGGAGCTTCCCCCTGAACTGCGCCATCTGCGCGACCAAGCGCCGGGGGTGACGCTGAACGACGTTTATGCCCTCAAAGCCAGCGCACCGCTCGCCACGGGCATATCCCCCGAAATGCGCTTGATGGGCGCCCTTGTCTCCGGCAATGGCGAAACTTTCCGCCCTTTCATGACGGCGGGGGTGTGGCCGATCGCTTTGGAGATGAGTGAGCATGTCATCGAGCATGGACGCATGTTCAACGAAATTGATGACGAGGAGGCTCGCAGCGTGTGCGTGATCGGGACGGAGGTTCGCAACGAGATCTTCGGCTCACCAGAAAAGTTGGGCCGCGAAATCATCCCGATTGGCGAGCGGATCGAAATTAACGGCCAGCCGTTCACCATCATCGGAATGTTTCAGCATTACGAAAGTGATCAGGAGAAAAAAGCGCGCGAGCTGGAAGCCAAACAGGGCGCTCAGGAGCAAGTGCAGGGAGGCCCGCCTCGCAGCCGCGGTTGGGGGAATCGGCGCGGCGGTCACTTCATTTTCCGGCTTAAGAATTCCACGGTGTTCATCCCTCTCAACACGATGTGGGTGAAGCTTCGCTCTGGCGCGCCTCCAGGGGGCCGCTTCGGGATGCGCAGCGCCGCTGCGGGCACGCGCGCGGCACAGGCTGACACGACGATTATCCCAGATCCGCGCCTTTCCAGCCTCGAAGTGAAAATCGCGAGCATCGACGTTCTTCCGCAAGCATTGCAGCAAATGCAGAATGTTCTCCTGAACACCCATAAAGGGATCGAGGACTTTACGTTTCGCACCCAGGAAGACTGGGCTGAGAACATTCAAAGTTTCATCAAAAACGCCCGCATGAGCGGCGGCATGATTGCGTTGATCAGCCTTGTTGTCGGGGGCATTGGGATCATGAACATCATGCTGGCCAGCATTTCTGAGCGGGTTCGCGAGATTGGCATTCGCAAATCCATTGGCGCCACCGATGAGGATATCTTTATCCAGATCATCATCGAAAGCGTCGTCCTCGCGATCCTGGGTGGTTTGCTCGGGCTGGCGACCTCGTTCGGCCTCATCAAACTCATCGCGAGCCTCGCCCCGACTGACAACACTCCCATCATCACGCTGCCAGCCATGGTGGTGGCTTTTGGGTTCAGCGTTGCCGTCGGAATTGTCGCCGGCTTCATTCCCGCAGTTAAAGCCTCGCGGCTCCACCCAATCCAAGCTTTGCGTTACGACTGATGAACCTCCTCAACACTATCTCGAGTGGGTTCAAAGAGATTTGGGCTCACAAATTCCGATCCCTCCTCACCATGATGGGGATCATCCTTGGCGTCGCCAGCCTCGTCGGAATGGCTGCCCTCGTGAAAGGCATGGAAAACGGGATGAAGGAAACCTTGGTGGCGATGGGCGGCGCTGACAAAGTCTTGATCGATGATGAAGACGTTCCGCCTGAGCAGGAGCACCTCGCTGACCAGGCGCCCGGCCGCACCATGGCCGACGTCATTGCCCTGAAGCAAAACGCGCCTTTGCTCAAGCTCGTCTCTCCGGAGATGTCCATCGACGATGTCATTATTACCCGCGGACAAAAAAGCGTGAGCCCAACCGAATGCGTCGGCGCCTGGGAAGACATCATGGAGATGAATCTCCACACCCTGGAGCATGGCCGTTTCTTCACCCAAATCGATGAAGAGAAAGCCAACGCGGTCTGCATCATTGGCACTGCCATTCGTGACGCCCTCTTCGGAACTCCAGAAGAAACCGGCGAGCCGGTGATACCCCTGGGCGAAACCATCTTCATCAATCAACAGCCCTTCACCATCGTCGGCATGTTCCAGCATTACGAAGGCGAGCGCGAAAAGAAGGAGCGGGAACTTCGCGCCAAAGCCCCGCCTCAGGAGCAACAGCAAGGTCCGCAACGCATGCGCGGCTGGGGGCCTCGTGGCGGCCAGAACTGGGCCTTCGTCCGCAAGAACAGCACGGTGCTCATGCCCCTGAACACTGCCTGGATGCGCTTCCGCTCAGCTTCCGCCGGCGGGATGCCCGACCCGCGCCTCAGTGATATCGACATCAAAGTCGTCGATGTTGAACTTCTGGAACCGGCTCTCGACCAAGCACGCAATGTTCTCCTCAGCACCCATCGCGGGATCGAAGATTTCGAATTCCGAACACAGGAGAATCAGGTCGAAAACATCAACCGCCAAATCAAGAACGCGCGGATGAGCGGCGGTGTCATCGCGGGAATTAGCCTGCTCGTCGGCGGGATCGGCATCATGAACATCATGCT
The DNA here is from genome assembly GCA_035627835.1 of Candidatus Methylomirabilota bacterium. Taxonomy (GTDB): domain Bacteria; phylum Verrucomicrobiota; class Verrucomicrobiia; order Limisphaerales; family SXQI01; genus DASPKX01. The sequence continues at coordinate 16,747 of DASPKX010000182.1, read as the reverse complement.
GGCCAGCATCAACGAGCGCATACGCGAGATCGGACTTTGCAAAGCCGTCGGCGCGACCGGCTTCGCCGTCTTCACTCAAATCCTGGTCGAAAGCCTTGTCCTCGCGATCCTTGGGGCTCTGGCCGGACTAGGAGCCTCGTTCGGGCTGGTGAAACTTCTTGCCCTGGCCGCTCCAACCTCTAATGCCCCGGTGATCACGCCCGAAGCCATGATCCTTGCTGTGGTGTTCAGCGCAGGCGTGGGCATTATCGCTGGGATCTTCCCGGCTGTGAAAGCAGCGCGTCTCGATCCTATTCAAGCGCTGCGTTACGAGTAGCGAATAGGCTTCGGTCCAGTTACGAAGCAAAGATTTGATCCATTTCGCGGGCGAGCTTTTTCAAGCCTTCCGCGCTGTTCGCTCCGCCTTGCTCCGCGATGCCCCACCCTGTGTAGCCTATTTCGTCCAAGGCTTTCATGATGGTCGGCCAATCGTTATCGCCCTTCAGGAACTCCACACCAAAACCGGCGCCCGCCCCTTCCTTGCTTGCTTTCTCGCGGCTGAATTCCTTGATGTGCAGGCGAGCGACGCGCTTGTTTAAGGTGCGAATCCAGTGCTCAGGCCACCCAAAGTTGATCAGGTTTCCAAGGTCCAGGTGCCACGCGACCCAGGGGCTGTTGAACTCGTCCACATACCGCGCCGCTTCCACTGGGCTGAACATGAATTTGTTCCAGACGTTCTCGATGGAGATTTTGACCTTCAGCTCTTCAGCCAGCGGAATCGCTTTCCGAATCTGCTCCTGCGAGCGCTTGTAAGCATCCTCGTAGGAGACCTCCTTGGTCACCACGGCAGGCACCAACAGCACTGAATCCGTGCCGTAGGTCTTCGCATCCCGCAACGCCTGCTTTAATCCTTCGAGCGCTTTCTCGCGGGCCGGAGGCGTCGGCGCTGACAATGGCTGCGCCCAGTGCGTCGCGCAGCAAACGCTGCAAATGGTCAGCCCTGTCTCCTTTGCTGCCTCAAGGACTTCCTTCGTGTCCATGTGGCTCAACGGCTCGACACCTTCAAAGCCGGCTTCCTTGATGAGCTTGAACTTCTCCATCACCGATGTGTCCTTGATGTTCACGGTCTGGAACATGATGGCCTTTTTGATGGCCCGCTTCTTTTGGCCCAAAGCGCTTGGAGCAAGAGTTCCCAGCGCAACAGCAGCGGCGGTGGTGGCGATGAAATTCCGGCGTGAAAGATTCTTCATGGCTCGTGTGGGTTTCAGCAATTCGTAACAGAAGGCAGCGCTCACCACAACGAGGCAAATCCTGTTAAACGCATGAGCGATGGCAAAAGTTGCAGAAAACTTTGCCGCAGAAACTTTGTGCAACTGCGGTCATTCCGAATGCGTTCTCCCTTCATGAACGGGGGCGTCACGCCGCCGATTGGAACAAAGGACAACGAACATTATGGAAGACATTTCACTGTTGAAACATCTGGTCTGGTTCAGCCTCGCCCTGCCTGCCCTGCTCCTGACCTTGGGAGTAATGGTTAAGCTGCAGGAATAAAGTTGTAACTTTTCCTGACCCTGCGGTGTTAGATGAAGGTGCCCACGAAGGGCCAAGGGAAAACCAATGACCATGACATCATTTCAATTCGGGCCCGTCCGCGCTTTAGCGCTTGCCGGGATGCTTCTGACAACCCACGCCATCTTTGCTGGCGGCAAAGATCGCCAGGAAAAGTCTTTTGACGTGCAATCCGGCGGCACACTGATCGTTGAAGCAGATCGCGGAAACGTTCACGTGCGTTCCGGCGACACCGATAAAGTTCAAGTCACCGTTGAGCGGGAGCACAAAGGCTCGGATAGCGACGCAGCGGATGCGCTCGCCGCCCACAAAATCGATATGGCGCAATCAAGCAACACCGTCACTGTCAAAGGTTCCAAGCAGAAGTCCGGTTGGAACAACAAGTTCAACAAGCTGCAGGTGAATTACACGATCACTGTTCCCAAGCAGTTCGATCTGCAGATCGGAACCGCGGGCGGGAACGTCAAAGTCGCCGCGGTTAAAGGGACTCACAAGCTCGACACTGCCGGTGGCAACATTGACCTCCGTGACACGGTGGGGACCGCCACAGCAAAGACAGCAGGCGGCAACATCGTGGCCATAAATTGTGATGGGCCGCTCGTGGCGCGCACTTCCGGCGGCAACATCGAAGCCACCGCCATCGGTGGCGACCTGAAGGCGGACACTTCAGGCGGCAATGTCAGCGTCAGCGGTGTCAAAGGCGCTGCGACTCTGAAGACTTCCGGGGGCAACATCCAGGCTCGCGATCTCGCCAGCTCAGTCAATGCCAAGACGCATGGAGGCAATGTGCATGCCCGGTTCAGCAAGGCGCCGCCGGCCGATTGCACACTCGAGACGAGCGCCGGGACCATCACTGTTGAAGTCCCTGGCGACGCAGCCTTCACGGCTTATGGCCGCACGAGCGCTGGACGTGTCTCGACCGATTTTAACGCGAATGTTTCCAACAAGTTCGCCCAGGGCAAGATCGATGCCCAGATCAACGGCGGCGGGCCGAAGATCACGATGGAATCGAACGCGGGCGACATTCGGATTCGCAAGATTTAGTTGCAGAGTCGCTGCAACAAAACGCTGGGTCGTCAGTCGGCGTTTGGGTTCGGGTTAAGGACGGCCTCCGGGTCGTCCTTTTCCTTTTTTGGCCGGATGTATTCGATGCGCGGGATTGCGTCCGACACAACCTCTCTTGCGGCAGGCGTGGTGGAGCGCGCCTCTAAAAAGGCTTTCAATTCTGCTGCGGCTTTGCCGCCGAAACCGGGAACCTCAGCAATTTGGTCGAGAGTGGCGATGCGCAATCGCTGAATGGAGCCGAACTTTTTCAGCAAAGCGGCTTTGCGGCGCTCACCTATTCCAGGGAACTCGTCGAGAAGGCTCTCGGATATCTTCTTTAACCGGAGTTGCGCATTGTAGGTGTTCGCGAAACGATGGGACTCATCACGCACTCGCTGGAGAAGCTTGAGCGCGCCCGAGCTATGATCGAGGCGGAGCGGTTCGGATTCACCCGGGCGATAGATCTCTTCGTATTCCTTCGCCAATCCAATCGCGGGAATATTGTCGATGCCGAGTTTCCTGAGTTCCTCCAGCGCGGCGTTGAGCTGCCCTTTGCCACCATCGATGAGGATCAGGTCAGGGTAGTTGTGAGTGGCGGGCTCTAGGCTCTCGGCCGCAGGCTCCCCTTCGCGCTTCAATCGGGAATAGCGGCGGTGAATCGTTTCGGCCATGCACGCGAAATCGTTCTGACCGACGACCGTCTTCATTTTGAACCGCCGGTAATTGCTGCGATCAGGCCGGCCATTCTTGAAGCTGACCATTGAGGCGACCGCGAAGGTGCCACTGATGTTGGAAATATCGAAGCCTTCGATGCGATGCGGGGGCTTTGGCAAGCCAAGCGCAATGCCGAGTTCAACGAGGTCTTTGTCGGGGTTGATGGCAACCGGCAATGTGTATGGCAGACGCTCAAACTTCTCCGTCTTCATCGTGGTGCGACGAAGGTCTTCCAACGCATCGCGCAGCTCGGCCGCTTTCTCAAAATCGAGCGCAGCGGCTGCTTTTCGCATCTCCCCCTCAAGCTGCTGCTCCATTTCTTTGGATTGGCCCGATAGGAAGTCCACGGCTGCGCGGACCTGCGAGAGATATTGCTCGCGCGGGACATTGCCGATGCAAGGGGCAGTGCAGTGCTTCAGGTTGGCGTAGAGGCAGTGCTTGTAATCCGCTTCACCCGGCGTCAACGGGCGGCAGCCACGCAGGTTGAACTTCCGGCGAACCATCGACAGGGTGCTGCGCAAGGCGCCGGAGTGCGCGAAAGGCCCAAAGTAAATTGCGCCATCCTCCTGCTTCATGCGCGTGAGCGTAAACCGCGGGATGGGATCGTTGAGGTTCACCTTCAGCAGCAGGAAGCGTTTGTCGTCCTTGAAGCTGATGTTGTAACGGGGCTGGAATTCCTTGATGAGCCGCCCTTCCAACAATAGCGATTCGGGCTCGCTGCGAACGACATGGGTGTCCAGGTCGTGAATGGCATCGACGAGGGCGTTGAGCTTCAGGTCCCACCCATGGCGGCGGGACGGATGAAAGTACTGGCTAACGCGTTTGCGAAGATCGCGCGCTTTGCCGACGTAGATAACCGTCCCAAAGCGGTCCTTCATCAGATACACCCCAGGCTTGTGCGGCAGAGCGCTCAGCTTGCTTCGGATGTGATCTGTTAAAGGCACGGATCTGTAATGTCCGACAAAACGGCCCTGACGCAAGCGGGTCCATTTTCCAGGCCCGCCAATTATGGTCGAGTGGAGCGCACACGATAAAAGGCGCGATCCGCTAGGGCCGCCTCATCGACTAGGAAGACTTGGCCTGAAGTGGTGGCGCCCGTCTTTATGGTGCTCCAGTTAGTCAGGTTGGAGCTGCGCTGCAGCTCGTAGTTGGACCCTGCTTCCGCGGTGAGTTGGAGGCGGAAGGTGCCCGGCACGTAATCAACGATGGTGAGCTGTGGTGCGGTTAAACCAGCCCGGAATTCCGCCCGCAGGTTAATATTGCTCGTCACTATCAGCGTGAGCGGGTTCTGCGCGCTATTCGTTGTGCCGGTCCAACCCGTGAAGGTGAAGCCCGGTTCCGGAGTGGCAGTAAAAGTGACGGAGGTCAGGTTAGTGTAGGCGCTGAAATCCGGCGTTTTCGTGGCCGTCCCTCCCTCAGAAGAAGTCACGTTCACCGTTCCATAAATTTGGAAGGTCCGGTCGATGCTGGGGGCCGGATGATAGTTCGTGTTGCCAGGCTGGGATGCGCGAATAGTGACTTGCCCAAGCCCGCCGGTGAATACAGCCGTCCGATTGCTAATGGTCGCTGGGCCTTCCAGAACTGTCAGCGTTGGAGGCAGGAAGCGTGAAATAGTGGTTACCACCAGGGGGACCGATCCGGCGCTCAGGAGTTGGTTCCCAATTGGGTCGAATGTGATTTCCTGGGAAGCTTTGGTAACGGTGACGGTTTGCTCTGCGGAAGCGGGAATATAGAGGGATGTGCCGGGATGCGACGCGCGGAGGACGATAGAGCCTGCGCCCGTAATATAAACTCGGCCATCTGTGATGAAAGCGGGGCCGCTGACGACTTGAAACGTGATCGGCAGGCCGGAGCTGTTCGCCGCGACCAAGGGAAAAGAGCCATCGGCATACGTCATAGGAGGAACGGGCGGAAAGGTGATCCGCTGGTGACGGCGGAGAACCTCGATTTTCGTATGAATGAGATCCTCGTACCCAGCGACATCGGGCGGCTGCTGAAGGGGGAGTTCGTTAAGAGCGCCGCCAGCATTACCTAACCAGGGACCGTTGACGGAGTCGAAGGCAAGAAAACGGTTCAACACATCGAACCCGGCGATGACCCGGCCAAAGACCGTGAAGCCACCGTTCACCGAGTCCAGGAAACTATTGTCGCCCAAGTTGAAGAAAAACTGAGAGGTCGCGGAGTTGGTGGCGCTTGAACGAGCCATGGCGATGGTGCCGTAAGTGTTGCTGTAGCGAGGACCAACGCTGTACTCGTTTAAAATCGTGCCATGGGTAGGGATTGGCACAATTTCTGGAGTAGTGCCTTGCCGAGGCCGAACCGCGAAGCCGCCGCCCTGAAGGACGAAGCCATCGTCCCACCTATGCATAAACATGTTGGTGTATTCACCCCGGTCCACATACGAGAGGAAATTGGTGACCGTGATGGGCTTGTGGTCGTCGTAGAGTTCAACGTCGATCGAGCCGTAAGGAAGCGTGAAGCGAACGGTGGTGTTCGCTTGCAGGGTCATTGCGGAGAAAAGCAAGGCAATCAAGGCTAAGCAGCGCATAACAAACATAAATTGGCGGAGGTGCAGGGTTGCGGCAAACGGTTATTTGCTCGTCATGGTCCAGACGCCGTTCCAGGAATCGTCTGGAGGTGAATCAATGCAATGTTGGCAGCGGTCAAAATACAAGGCCGAAGCTTTGTCTTGAGGACATGCCGAACAGGCGGAGGCGAACGCCTCCAGGGCCGCTTTAAAGTTCCGAGCGCGGTAGAGCTTTAGCCCCGCTTCAAAGTCGCGGAGGCAAGCGGCGGCGTTTGGAAAGGTCTCCGGGGTGTGGAAGTCCAACAGTTCGTAAATGGAAATGGGCAGCTCTTTGCCTTTCACACGAATGAGGTCCAGCTCACGAATTGTGTGGGGCCGCTTCAGCTTCTGAAGTGTAAACTCACTGATAATGATCTTGGCCCCGTAATACTTGGTGACCCCTTCAAGTCGTGAGGCGAGGTTCACGCCGTCGCCAATGACGGTGTAATCCATGCGCTTCGGCGAGCCGATGCTGCCCGCCACAACTTCACCCGTGTTCACACCGACACCAATGTCGATAGGCTCATGGCCTTGCTCGATGCGGCGCTGATTGTAGGCGTGAAGGCGCTGGATCATTTCAATCGCGACATCGACCGCGTTATCGGGATCTTCAGGCTTCTGGAATGGCGTTCCAAATAGGGCCATGATCGCGTCGCCAATATACTTATCGAGTATGCCCCCATGCGCGAAGATCACGTCCACCATCTCCGTGAAGTAGCTATTGAGCATCGAGACCGTGCCGCGCGCGCCCATGCGCTCAGAGAAAGTCGTGAAGCTGCGGATATCCGAGAAAAGAATTGAAACCTCCTGCATCGCGCCCACGAGCGCGCTGTCCCCTTCGCGCAGCAGTTTCTCAAGAACATCCTTGCTCATGTAGCGCGACATCGTCCCTTTGACGCGCTTCTCCTTGGAAATGTCCTCAAACACCAACATCGAGCCGATGTGCTGATTCTTAATGTCGATCAGCGGGACCGCTGAGAGATTAACGGAAGTGACCGAGCCATCCACCAGATGCACGTCGGTGTCCATGGTGAGGTCCGTCGCGCCGGTTTGCTTCACTTCAGCAAGGCTGTCGAGAATCCATTGGTTCTTGCCCGCGAAAACATCATCGACCTTGCGATCGATAATGTCGTTGCCCGTCAGCTTAAACATCTTCAGCGCCGCTTCGTTAACCTTGATAATGACCCCTTCCCCGCTGAGGGTCATGACGCCGTTGCTGAGGGATTTGAGAATGCTCTCGTTGTAATTGCGGGCATTCATCACATCCTCGAACAACTGGGCGTTTTCGAGGGCGATGGCGGTTTGGGCGCTGAAGGCCCGGAGGCGGCGCTCGTCTTCCGGTGTGAATGGGGAGCCGTTCTTCTTATTTAATACCTGGGTGACGCCGATGCGCTTTCCGGCTTTGTTTGCGATCGGCATGCAAAGGATGCTGCGCGTGCGGTAGCCAGTCTTTTTGTCGATGGCCTGGTTGAAACGAGCGTCCGCGTAAGCATCTGGAATATTCAGAACCTGGCCGCTGGTGAAGCAGGCGCCTGCGAGGCCAGCGCTGCTCGGAAAACGAATCTCTTTGGTTCCCACCCCTTCAGCCACGCGCGACCAAAGCTCCTGGGTTCGAGGATCGAACATGAACAGAGTGCTCCGATCGGCTTCAAGAATCTGTGTGGTCACCTGCATGATCTTCATCAGCAGGGGTTCCAGTTGCAGCTCAGTGGAGATGGCGTTGGCGATCTCCAGCATCTTCTCCTCTTCGCGCCGGGCTTTCTCAACCCGCTCGTGAAGTTGGGCGTTCTCAAGCGCGGCCGCGGCCTGCGAGGTGATCGCCTCCAGCATGGCCTGATCCTCCGCGTTAAAGTCACCCTCAGCTTTGTTCAGCGCCTGGCTCGCGCCAATGACCTCCCGCTTCTTGTTGCGGAGGGGAACGGTTAGAATGTTGCGGGTGCGATAACCGGTCTTCCGGTCAACTTCCTGGTTGAAGCGAGGATCTGCGTAGGCGTCGTTGATGATGATCGGCTCGCCATTCGTGAAAACCGCCCCGGCGATGCCCAGGTGGCTTGGAAAACGAATCTCCGTGGTCAGGTCACCTTGCGCCACCCGGGAGAAGAGTTCGTTTGATTCCTTGTCGAAGAGGTAAAGCGTGCTTCGATCGGCGTTGATGGCCTCCGTGATGATCTCGATCAAGCGACGCAGGAGGATGTCCAGCGATAGCACATCCGCGATCCGATTGTGCACATCCATGAGCGCGGAAACCTTCCGGAGCAATTCCGCGATCTTGGAGAGGAACTCATTGCGATCGGTGTCGGAAATGTGGCTAAGGATGCGCTCGATGTCCTGCTGCTTGAGGCGGTGACGGAAAATTTCATCAACGATATTCAGAGCCGAGGCTTCCTGGGGAGAAGCAGCTAAAGCAGAGCCTTCGCGCCCCCGCGAAGGAGGGAGCGGAGTGGTCTCTGTTTCGGCAGGCGACTTCATGCCAGCGGATATGGTTCTGGGTTCGGGGCTAAAAAGCAAGGCGCGGTTAAGGCCCCTGGCGCAGGCATCGTTATGTTTGTTTCCCGTAGTCGCGGAGACAACGAGGGCATCCTGCAGTTTGCGCAGATTTGTCGACGCTGTAAGGGGTGCGAGGAATCAGGACAAAGTGACGCTGCTCACTTCTTGCGGCAACGCGGGTGGCTTGACTGATTCCAGAGAGTAGCGATTCTCGTTGGGGTGTTCAGCGGCGCTCCCATCACATGAGCCTTGAGGAGAGTTATAAGGCGCTTGGCCTCAAACCGGGCGCGAGTCTCCAGGAGGCTAAACGCTCCTATTACGAATGGCTTAAGTTTTTCCATCCGGATCGTCATCAAGCGAGTCCTGGCTTGCTGCAGAAAGCCACCGAAGAAACCAAGAAGCTGAACCTCGCTTACGAGCACATTTGCAAGGTGCTCGGAGGAGGCCGCCGCGCATTTTCAAACGAGCCCTCGCGGGCTAAACCACCGCGACCAAAAGCTACCGGGAAAGCTCCCATTGAAGGTGAGCCTTACGTCGTCCCGGCTTGCGGAATGAAACTGACCTGGCTCGCATCGGGAAGGTTTTTGATGGGGAGTCCCGTTGGCGAAGCCGGGCGTTCGGACGACGAGGGGCCGCAAACTGAGGTGACAATCAGCCGTGGGTTTTGGCTCGGCATGTTTCCTGTCGCCCAGGAGGAATGGAGCGCGATTGCCGAGGAGGTCGGGGTATTAAAGGCCCAGCCGAGTTTCTTTCGTGGTGATCGCCTGCCCGTGGAGCAGGTCAGTTGGAACGATTGCCAGGAGTGGTTGGAGGCCTTGACCACCACCGAAGCTGCGCAGAAGCGGCTGCCGGTGGGCTTCACGTATCGTTTGCCCACTGAGGCCGAATGGGAGTTTGCCTGCCGAGCGGGAGCCACTGGACGGTTCCACTTTGGAGATAGTGATGGCGCTTTGAGTGATCACGCGTGGCATGCGGCTAACAGCCGCAACCAGAGCCAGCCTGTCGGCCAGAAAAAGGCGAATTCTTGGGGCCTGCACGACATGCACGGGCAGGTCTGGGAATGGTGCCTCGATCGGTATGGTCCATTGCGTGGGGGGAGTGTGTTTGATCCCGCCGGCCCAGCGTTCGGCCTGAACCGGGTCATGCGCGGCGGATCATGGGGAGTGTCAGCGGCGCGTTGCCGCTGTGCTTACCGCGTATGGAATGAGCCACGGTATCGGGACTACACTGTGGGCTTTCGAGTCGCGCTGGCTCCGGACTTTTAAAGGGTGCTTAGGCCTATTGGGGAGGGCGCGCTTCCTCAGAGGGGAAGACAATGGTCTGGCCGTTGTTCTCCACAAAGCGGTGAGCGGCGCCGTCACCGATGCCCAGGTCAATGCCGACAATGCCGAGGAAAGCGCGGTCGAAGAGAGCCCGTTCTTCAGGAGTGAGAAGCGCTTGAACCGCTTTAGTGCCGGCCCGGTCCAGTGCGTCCCGCTGCAAGGCCCAGGCTTCAGCTTCTGTTTCCCCGGGGGGCCGAGAAGGAGCATCTAGTTTCTGCGCGACCGCTTGCTCGTATGTTGAGTGGATGATTTCACGAATTTTGTTCCGCTTCTCTTCACCGTCCAATTGAATGGTCTCCGTGATGTAACTAGCCTGAAAAGCTGCGAAGTCCGCCGGAGAGCGCTCGAGTTGATCTAGGGCAGGCCGGATATGCGCCGCAAGTTCGCGAGCCTTGAAAAGCCCATCAGGATCGGAGAAGTCGCGGTTCAACACCTGCCTGCGGGAGGTGGCGAAATAAGCCGCCTGTTCTGCGGGCGGCTTCGCCAGGAGGGCGGCAACTTGATCGTGCATTGGGGCGGACACTGCGGAGGGCCGTTGTTGGGTTTGGGGAGCTGCCGAGCGCGTTGCCGGCTGCACGGACAACGGCGGAGGTGTTGAGGCGCGTCGCTCGCCAACAATTAATTGGCTGGCTTTAAGCGCATTCAGCTCGGCTTGCAGGTCGGAGAACCTGCGATCAGTTTCGGCGCGTTCACGATCGAGGGATTGTGAGAGCGCATTCGTGGTTCCACGAAGGCGCTCGTTTTCACTGTGCTGGAGCAGCGTGACCGTTGTGAGCGTGCCGATCAGGGCAACCCCAGTGACTGCGATCTTTGTTTTGGTCATAAGCAATAGGGGCAAGCTTGCTGTAACGGCGGCTGCTGGCGCCGAGACGGTGACGGCGGTCAGCGTGACGTGAGCGAGTGTAGATGGAGCAGCGGCGATGGCATGGGCGCCGAGGAGAGTGGTTAGACCGGCGGCGGAACTCTCAATTCCATGTTGCCGGAGAAGAGCGCGGAGTTTTTCCAGGCTCCGGTTGACGCGCATGCGGGCGGCATCTTCGCTCAGGCTCAGAGCCTCGCCAACTTCCCGCAGGGAGAGGCCTTGCAGGAAGCGAAGAATAACAGCCTGCCGGTCAGCTTCCTCAAGGCGGGCGATGGCTTCATCCAGGACTGGGGCCACTTCTGTCCAGGAAGGTTGCTGGTTGTTCCGCCCGAGCAAAGGCGCATGCACCTGTTCGCGAGTCATCCGGCGCCGTTCCTGGCGCAACCACTGCAGAGCCTCGAAGCGAGCCTCCGTGTGCAGCCATCCAGGCAAATGACTGTCCTGGCGCAGGGTCTTCGCCTTCCACGCAAGCCGCGCGAATGTGATTTGAGCGATATCCTCGGCGGCCGCCTCACTCCTTGTGATGCGAGCGGCGGTGGAAAACACGAGGTTCAGGTGACGCTCAATCAGGCAAGCAAACGCCTTCTCGTCGCCGTGTTCCAAGTATTCCCGCAGCAACTGAAAATCCGAACCCATTTATTACTACAATGCCGCTCGCGAGGAAAAGCGAACGATCATTCTCAAAGAGCGCGATTGCCGCAGTGGTTGTGGACGCGGCAAGTCCACAGAAGCCGTTTGGGATCCTTCAGGCGAGGATGGGCTTTACCAAGGCGCCGTGGACGTCGGTTAGGCGATAATGCCGCCCCTGGAAAAAGAAGGTCAGCTTTTCGTGGTTGAAGCCGAGCAGGTGCATGATTGTCGCGTTGAGATCGTGCACGTGGACTTTATCAACCACCGCCTGGTAACCGAACTCGTCGGTCTCGCCGAAGCTCAGCCCGCCTTTGACCCCGCCGCCTGCCATCCAGACGGTGAAACCGCCTGGGTTATGGTCACGGCCCGCGTAGGCATTGCCGCCGCGCTCGCGATTTTCCTGCATGGGGGTGCGGCCGAATTCGGCGCCGCAGACGACCAAAGTGTCTTTCAGGAGGCCGCGTTGTTTGAGGTCGCCCAGCAAGGCGGCGACAGCTTTGTCCATGGCACGGAGCTTTTGAATCACGCCGCCGTTGAGGGCGTTGCTTTCGATGTCGCCGTGGGCGTCCCAGCCCCAGTCGTAGAGTTGAATGAAGCGAACACCGCGCTCACATAACCGGCGGGCGAGCAGGCAATTGTTGGCGAAGGAATTCTTGCCGGGCTCAGCGCCGTACGCTTCGCGCGTTTGATCCGTTTCACGCCCGATGTCGGTGGCTTCCGGCACACTCATTTGCATGCGGAAAGCCATCTCATACTGGCCAATGCGGGTGAGCGTTTCGGGGTCGCCGTACTCCTGCGCGGTGCGCTGGTTGAGTTCGTTCAGCGCGTCGATGGTGGCGCGGCGCTCGTCTCGCGTGACCCCGTCCGGATCTTTGGCAAAAAGGATCGGCTCGCCATGGCCGTGGCATTGGACGCCTTGGTAAATGCTGGGAAGGAAGCCGCTGCCCCAAACGGATTTGCCGGCGTCCGGGTTCTTGCCGCCGCTTGTGAGGACGAGAAAGCCTGGCAGATCCTGGTTTTCTGTGCCGAGCCCGTAGTACGCCCAGGAGCCGACGCAGGGGCGGCCTTTGAGCTGACTGCCGGTCTGGAGCATGAGCTGGGCGGGAGCGTGGTTGAATTGCTCGGTCCACATGCTCTTGATGAAGCAGATGTCATCCACGTGCTTCGAGAGTTCCGGGAGGTGCTCCGCAACGTAAGCGCCGGATTGGCCATGCTGGGAGAACTTGTATTGAGGCCCGAGCATGTTGGGCACACCTTTGATGAAGGCGAACCGTTTGCCTTTCAGGAAAGATTCAGGGCAAGGCTTGCCATCAAGTTTGGAAAGTTCCGGCTTGAAGTCGAAGGTCTCCAGATGCGAGGGAGCGCCCGCGAGATGGATGTAGATGACGCGCTTCGCTTTGGCGGCGTGGTGGGGGTTGATCGTGCCGTGGGTTGCATTCGATGCCGCGGATGGAAGCAGCGATTGCAGGGCCATGCCGCCAATGCAGGCCATGCTGGTCTTGAGGAAGAACCGGCGGGTTTGCTGCTCGACGCTGAGGCGGCGTAGGTATTCGGGGTTCTTCATGTCAGTTCTTGTTGATGACTTCATCCATGTTGAGGATGGCGTTCGCCACGAGCTGCATGTCCCCTTCCACGCGGTCGTGGAGTTTTTTCAGAACCTCAACTTCGTGAGGACGCGCAGGCCGGCAGGTGGCAAGTTCAATGCCTCGGGAGAGTTGCGATTCCAAATCCCAGCTGCCTTCAAGACGCATGCGCGCGGCAAGCGCGCCGGCGGCTTCAAAGAAAACCGGGTTGTTCAGCAGGTCGAGTGATTGCAGCGGGGTGTTGGTGCGGATGCGACGCACGGTGCAGAACTCGCGGCTGGGGGCGTCAAAGGAGGCAAAGCTCGGATAAAACGCAGCGCGGCGGACGAATGTGTAAACCGCGCGGCGTTTGCTGTCCGCGCCCTTGGAAGTTTCCCAATCGCGCCCGCTGTAGGGAACGACCCAAACGCCGGGAGGTTGATACGGCATGACGGGCGGGCCCATCGTCCGGGAGCTGAGAAGCCCGGAGACCGCGAGAGCTTGATCGCGAAGTTGCTCTGCGGACAGGCGGAAACGTGGTCCCCGGGCGAGCAGTCGATTTGCGGGGTCCCGCTCCACGAGTTCAGGAGTCGCTTTGGCGCTTTGACGATAGACTTTGCTAAGGAGGATTTCGCGAATAAGAGCTTTTTGGCTCCAGCCCATTTCGGTTTGGAAGCGGGCGGCGAGTTCGTCGAGTAAATCCTGGTAGATGGGCTTTTCGCCTTGTGACCCAAAGTCTTCGAGTGTTTCAACCAGCCCGATGCCGAAGAGTTGCTCCCAGACACGATTCACGTGGACGCGCGCACTGAGCGGGTTCTCGCCGTTGGTGAGCCACTTGGCCAGGCCGAGGCGGTTACGCGGGTAATCTTCGGGAAACCGGTTCAGTGCGCGGGGGGTGGCGGGTTGAACTTCATCTTTTTTGTCCATCCAGTTGCCACGATGGAACAACTGCGTCTTGCGAGCTTTGTCGCCGCTGAGTTCTTCCATGATGGGCAAGCGGCAGGCGGCCAGCTTCGAAAGCGCGGCGCGGTGGCCATCGAGCTGTTTGTAAGTCGCGGCCATGGCTTCGTTGCGCTCGGAGGAGAAACGGCGCTGGAGTTTGCCTTTGTCGTCGCCGCTCCAGGTTTCAGGAACGCGCTCGATGAGTTCGCGGAAGTCCTTGGGCAGGGCGGTGAATTCCGGCGCGTAGGTGTTGCTGGAGGCGGCGAGTTGGAAAGCTCCAATGATGTGGCGGGCTCGGCGCTCATGCTCGCAGGCAATGGTGAAGCGAACTGTGAGCGGCTCGCTGTTCGTAAGCGGCTTGGAGAGAATGAACGTGGCGGTTTGATCCTTGCCTGTGCCGCCTTTGATAGCCCAGCCGCGGCGCTTAGGGCCATCCTGCTTTTTCAGCGCTTCGCCAATGCCCCAGCCGCCCTCCTCAAACGTGGCGTAAGCGCGGGCAATGTCGATGGGCTGATCCTCGCCGTCGCTCGTTTGCGGAAGAGCTGCTTTGAACTCGGTGAGGATGAAGTTGCCGAGATCTTCACCTTCGCCAAAGCCAGGGCCCTTGCCGGGGAATGCTTCGTCCGCGAACACGGTTAGTTTTAGGCTGTGCCATTCCCCGGGCGGAAGCACAGCATCAACTTTCACAATCGAGCGATCTGGCGCCGTCCCCGCGAGTCGAACGATGTTTGAAGCGCCGTTTGTGTAAGCGCCCGCAGAGGTTTGGATGGTGGAGCCAGCAAGAGCGGTGACTGCTTCCGCAGGGCGAACCTTGGCGATCCAGGAATCAAAGGCTTCTTTGTTTTGCGGCTCGTTCAGCGAGGAGTCGATTTGCTTCAGCGCGGAGTCGATTTGGCTCTCAAGGTGGCGGGCTTCAGCGGTTTCGGTGGGTTTGTAAACTTTCTTTGTGGGCGCCTCGTCGTTTCGGTCGGCATCGGCGGTGTTATTGAAGAACGCCATGAGCTGGTAGTACTCCTTGTGCACGAAAGGATCGTATGGGTGCCCGTGACATTGAACGCACCCGATGCTCGTGCCCTGAACGGCATCGAACGTGGTGTTGAGACGATCAATGACGGCGAAGGTGCGGAATTCTTCGTCGTCCGTGCCGCCTTCATCATTTGCGGGGGTGTTGCGATGGAAAGCCGTGGCGATCAGCTGCTCCTCGTTTGGACGTGGGAGCAGGTCGCCGGCAAGTTGTTCGGTGAGAAAATCGCTGTATGGTTTGTCGTTATTGAAAGCGTCGATGACCCAATCGCGATAACGCCAGATATCGCGGGCGCCATCCTGCTCGTAACCTTTGCTGTCCGCATAGCGGGCAATGTCGAGCCAAACGGAAGCCCAGCGCTCACCGTAAGCAGGCGAGGCTAGCAGCGAATCGACCCATTGCTCATACGCGTGCGGAGAGCGGTTTTGGACGAAGGCTTCGACCTGTTCGGGAGTGGGCGGGATCCCAATCACATCGAGGGCAGCGCGCCGAGCGAGGGTGCGGCGGTCTGCTTCAAGGGAAAGGGGCAGCTTCTCTGACCGGAGCTTAGCAGCGACGATGGAATCGATGCTGCGGCCTTGAGCGCGGGGCGGGATGTAGGCCCAATGCTCTTCCCATTGAGCGCCTTCCGCGATCCATTGCTTAATCAGGGCAATTTGCTCGGGCGGCAGAGCTGGCGCGTCCTTGGGCATCCGGTCGTCCTCATCCTTTGTAATCAGACGGGCGATGAACTCGCTTTTCGAAGGATCACCAGGGACGATCGCGGGCTCGCCAGAAGAGCCTGCTTTAAGCGCTTCCTCGCGGAATTGGAGGTTCAGCTTGCCAGCTTCTTTCACGCCGCTGTGGCACTTCAGGCATTGGGCGGAAAGGATGGGGCGGATGTGCTCGTTAAACGAAACCTTGTCTGGCGCGGCCATCACGGGAACGGCAGCGAAAAAGGCGAGGGCAAGAAGGCGTTGGCAATAGCTGAGCATGGGCTGGGATAGCTTACTTCGTTTTGGCCGCGAGCAAACGTTTTTCTGGAGGCGAATCGATCCTGGGGAAAAGGTGTATTTTGCGGGGTTTTACGTTTGATGCTGAGAAGAAAGCATAGGGAATCGAGACGTGGGGCCTCTTTGGTTCCCCACATAGTGGAGACTGAGCTCGGGTGTTGGAGTCTGGAGTTGAGCAGGCGACACCTGCTGATCGTACAATTGCCAAGTTGAGCAGCTTCTTTCGTTCACTGCAGCCATCCGGGAGACTGCAGGAATCTGCCGCGGCTGCGCGCTCTCGGCGCAGAGCTTTCGGCAAGCGGCTACCTTTGAGTCAAATAGGGAGGCCCCGTTAAGGTGAGACCCCACTATCCGAGGGCGGCGAGGAGCTTATGTTGGTCTTACGAACGCGGGTCCAAAACTGAAAAGCAGTGCCTCCGCCGCTAAGGCACTGGTGGGGATATGGGCGGTGCTCCTCACTTCTTTTATTGTCGCGACGCTTTACCTGGGTCGCGATGTTTTAATCCCAGTGGCGTTGGCGGCGTTGCTGACGTTCCTGCTGGCTCCAGTTGTGACCGTGCTGCAGCGGTGGCTGGGCCGGATTGGCGCGGTGCTGCTGGTGGTGCTGTTGATTTTGGCGGGCGCAGGAACGGTCGCGTACTTGCTGACGAGCCAAATGGTGGATTTGGCGACGAAGCTGCCCGATTACCAAAACAACATTCAGGCCAAGCTCCGTTCTTTCAAAGCTCCAAGCGGTGAGCGGTTTCGGAAACTGTCCAAGGCTGTGGAGGAGTTGAAGAAGGATTTGCCGGGAGCCACAGACGACGAAAAGCCCGCTACTGCTATCGTGACGAATGCCGCGAACGGGGTGGTCGTGGCGACTCCGGACGGGGCGACTCCGGCAGTGGTGGCCGTGCCGGCTGTGGAAAAGTCGGCAAACAATCCGCTGCACGTGCTTCGCGTGGTTCTCTCGCCTTTGCTGGGCCCACTGGGAACGGCCGCGCTGGTGTTGCTGCTGGTGATTTTCATGCTGTTGAAGAGGGAGGATTTGCGGAGTCGGATTATTCGATTGATT
>DASPKX010000181.1:0-79339 GCA_035627835.1 Candidatus Methylomirabilota bacterium | reverse complement strand
AATCGGCTGAATCCGATTATGGTTTAGCAACTTGTCGATGTACGGGCTGCTTAATTGCTGGCCTTCCGGCAGGAGCAGCAATCCCTGGGAGGTGTAGATGCCTTTGGCCAGCACCATTCCTGGCTCCAGTTCAGACAGAAGCACCTCTTTGTGCTTTCGTGGAAGCTCAGCGCTGGGGAGGGCCCGCAGGAGGGTCCGCACCGCTTCAGGATGGAACGCGTAGCCCGACTCCAGGCGCATTAATTGGAGGGTTGTTTCCTGGTCCGCCTGGCTCTCAGCGTAGGCGACTGCGACAGCCAGCAAGCGGGCGAGGGGAGGGATTGCGTCGCCTTGCAGCCCGTCTGGATAACCGTTGCCGTCAAAACGCTCGTGGTGCGCGCGGATCAACGCTCCAACTTCTTCAAGGTCATTGGCGAAGCGCGCAAGCTCCTGGCCAAGGATCGGGTGTCGTTGGAAAAGCGCGCGCTCATCCTCATCCATGGGGACATTGGTCTGCCACTTGCGAATGAGAAGCCGAGGCACGCTGAGCAAGCCGAAATCATGGAGCCACGCGGCAATCTCCAGCGCCTGCACCTGGGCCGCGGGCAATCGGAGCGCGGCGCCCATGGCCTTGCAAAGCTCCGCCACGCGGCGAGCCTCGTTGCCGAGGGTCGGGTAAAACGCTTCCAGCGTTTGCACACAAAGCTGGATGGAACGATTCAGGTTGCTCTCAAGCGCCTCTTTTTGCTTTTGCAGCAAGATATTTTGCCGCTCAACTTCCTGAATCTTTTCCTGCAAAGATTCATTCACCGCCCCGAGCTTTTCGTTCATCGCGAACGTTGTTGCCTGGAGAACCGCGTTTCGTTGCAGCAATTCGAAACGCGACACCGCATTCGCCACGGTGGCGAGCAACTCTTCCCGCAGCCAGGGCTTCACGATGAAGCGATAAATTTCGCCTCGATTGATGGCGTCAATGATCGTTTCGAGACTCAGGACGGCTGTGATGAGAATGCGTGAGGCTTGCGGCTGGAGTTCTTTCACCCGCAGCAGGAAGTCCAACCCGAGCATCTTGGGCATCTGCTGGTCGGAGATAACCACGGAGAACGCTTCCTGCTCCAGCGCTTCCAAAGCGGCCAAGGGGGAGGTGCAGGTCGAAACGGTGTATCCCGCGCGGATCAGCGTCTCGCGCAACGCGACGAGCACGATCTCCTCGTCATCGACAACTAAGATGCGGTGAAGGCGCTCCACGGGAGGAAGGTAATCAGGCCCAATGGTTCCCGCCCCTGAGCAGCTCATCCAGGCGGCGGATAACATCAGTTGGGCCGCTTTCCGGGCCGATGATCAAATCGCTTTTGCGCAGCAGATTCGTTTCCAGTTCGTCAGGATTGGACTGGACGACGTGAAGGATCGCCTTCGGGCGGGACTTCTGCTCGCGAGCAAGTTCAAGGGCGCTATTGGCCAGGCTGCCCGAGCCGCTCGCTTGCACCATCACAGCGTCGAAGGTGTAATCTGGGGAAAGGAGATAATCGCGCGCCGAAGCCACATCCTCCGCGGTCGCCACGTAGTAACCGTGCTGGCGCAGGAAGGTCGGGCTCATTTCGGCCCGGCAATCCTTCTCTGTGATCAGCAGAATGGCCGCCCGCCGGGCCTGGCGCGAGGGAGACTGCCGCTCGGCTTCGGTGAAATCCGCCTTGGGCAACCATAACCGAAAGGTTGTGCCAACCCCCTGCACAGACTCGACGGAAATCGCGCCCCCATGTTTTTCCACGAAGAGGCGGGCATTGTACAACCCGAGCCCTGAACCTTTGTTCGAGGGCTTCGTTGTGAAGAATGGATCGAAAATGCTGCCAAGGTGCTTGCTGTGAATCCCATGGCCGTCATCCGCGATGCTGAGGCAAATGACCGGGCCGGCCGGCATCTTTCCTTGCACGTTCCTCGCGCTGGGCGCCTCCTCGTAGCTCCGGCTCGAGATCTTTATGGTTCCATCGCTCCGCACCGCGTCAGCTGCGTTCAGCGCCATGTTTATAAGCGCTTGCCGCAACTCGACGCGGTCCACGTACAGCGGGAGTTGCTCGGCGGCAAGGTCACTTCGCAGCTCGATCCCCCGGGGCAGAATCTTTTTAAGGACCTCGGAAGTGTCGGTGACCAGCTCATTCAGGTCGTGGTAATTCCGTTCGCCAACCTTGCCCTGGTGAAGGCTCAGGATTCGCTGCACGAGATGGCTCGCCTGCATCGAATTCTTCCGGATCAGCGCGAATACCTCATGGTGCGGATGCGCGGCTGTGAGCTGCGCCTGGAACGTTTCCGCCAGTGAATGAATCCCCGCCATCATGTTGCTGAAGTCGTGAGCCAACCCCATCGTAATGACGGCCAGTGTCTCCTTCCATGCCGCATTTTGCAGGCGTTTTTCCGCAATCGTCTGCCTGCTCACGTCCAGCCAAACTCCCTCATACCCCAGGATCAAGCCGTTCGCGCTGAAGATCGGATCGCGATGCTCCAGGATGTACGTCACACGACCGGTCAGCAGATGCCGGACACGATACGTAGTGACAAACCCTTCCTTCCGCTGCGCTGCGGATTGGATTTCCTGGCGGAGGTGCTGGGCGTCATCCTCGTGAACGATCTGCCAAAATAAATCCGGCGAGCGGCTCAGGTTCTCGAGGGTGACCCCCGTCCATTTTTCGACCCGTTCGGACGCGAAACTGAAGGTGAAATCGGCTCTTTGGCTGAAGATGACCCCGGGCCATTTGTTGCTGATGCTCTCCAGTTGCGCCTGGCTGCGGAATGCTTTCCGCAGCAATTCCCTGGTGGCGGGGCTCTCAGGCAACTCCTCGTGGCCAAAGGCGCTGGAGAGAGCCTCATCCGCGACGACATTAGCCAAACGGATATGCTGGAGGCCTTCCACCCGGGTGCGCTCGACCGCAAAAGTGCCGTTCAGAGCTTCACTGTCGATTACCAGCGTCTCCTGAATGAAGTCCTCATCAGATTGAAAGATCCGCCAGAGAGCCTCGTCCCATTGCGGCCCGAGTGTCTTGCTCCACCACGTGAGCGATTGCCCTTGAATTTGACCCAGGCCGCACCAATGGCGCAGCTCTGAGTTGGCGCTGAGGATCAGACCTTCCCGGTCCACGCAAAGAATGCCTGCTTGCAGCCAGCACGGGGCGAAAGTGCACACCTCCCCCATAGAGGAGGTTACTCTGATTCCACTATGCCTTTTTGCGATCACATCAGGGCTGGGCCAGTTACTTTGAAGCATAAGAGGCAGCCTCCATTCCGCAATTCAAAACTGTGAATAACCTTTCCTTGACATGCGCCTTAGCCATTGGCGCTCCAAACTCCCTGGCGCAAGACGCCATACGCCCCGCGCACACGGCCGAGCGTCCGCGCCTGCTGCCCAAGATCTTTTATCTCGCGGCTCACCGCAGCCATTTTCGAGGAGAGCAGCGCCACGTTCTCACGCTCAATGCTCATCAATTGAGCCGCGGCTTCCCGAAGCTCCTCCATTAATCCTTGAGCTTCGTCAAACCCGAGCGACTCCATGCGGGCGCGAAGCTGCTCTTTTTTTTCCTGGCACACGGTTAAGAGCGGCCAATTCTCCGCTTGAATGGCGCGCCCTTCCGTTTCGCTTGCGCGTTTCCATTCGGAGAGCAGGCCAAGGAACTGCTGCACAGCGCCCATGTTATGCCGCAAGATTCTGGGGGGCGGCCTCTGTCTCGCCCTGCAGCATTTGGCGCCACGCATCCCGAATGGTGCCCAGGCGTTGAAGCGCTTCATCGATCCCGGACGGCTCTTTGTTCATGTTCGATTCAAACAGCCGCTTGTCCAGGTAGGTGTAAAGCCGGCGCATGCAGGCCGCGAACTCCCCGCCTTCCTCCATGTTCAAGGACATATTCAATTCATGAATGATGTCCTGGGCGCGGGTGATATTGTTGTGAATGCATTCAATCCGCTCGGAAGGATCCTCAATCTCGAACCCGAGCCGCGCCCGCTCCAGGAAGCGAATGGCGCCGTCGAAGAGCATCAGCACGAGGTGGCCGGGGGAAGCCGTTTGGGCTGCGACCTGCTTGTAGGAACTCCAGGGATTTCGTCCCGCCATACTAATCTTGCTCCTGGAGGTTATAAGCCAGGAGATCGGCCATCTTCTGGATTGTTGCCGCAGGCGGATAACCGCTGGAATTAATCAACTCCCGTGCGCGCTCCACCGCGCCTGCGCGCACGTCGGGCTGCGCCAGAAGCTTGGATTCCAGCATCACGGACTGGCTGAACTCCGGGCTCTTCTCCAAATCCTCCCTGCGAACTATTCGGGGCATGGGAGCTGGCTGGCGGCTCAGCTGGTCAACGTGTCGGCTAACATTAATCTCCATACTTCATCTTCTCCTTCCGGCAGGCAAAGATTCGCACATCTGCTGCATCGGACGCCCGCCGGAAAACTTAAGCCTCTTCCCGCACGACATAGCGGAGGCTGCTCGGGATTGCACCCTGAGCCCAAAAGCGTAAGGTAAGTTCATGATGCAGAGGGTTCTTGTGGTTCTGCTCGGGGCGCTTTTGCTCCAGTCATCCATTGTCCATGCCCAGGCCCCGTTTGCCCTTGCGAACAAACGGCGCGTTATTCTGCTGGGGGACAGCATTACCTATGCGGATCGATTCGGCGTTTACCTGGAAGCGGCCATAATCTCGCGCTTTCCACAGTGGCAGGGGGAAATCATCAATCGCGGTGTGCCCAGCGAAACTGCCAGCGGGGGAAGCGAGCCCACGCATATTCCCGCCCGCCCTCACGTCCTCACGCGGCTGCACACCAGTGTCTCAGCCCTCAATCCGGATTACGTTGTGATTTGCTACGGCATGAACGACGGCTTGTACCAGCCACACAGCCAGGCAATCCAAACGCAGTTTCAAGATGGGATGCTGCTTTTGCTGAATGAAATCATCGGGCCCGCCCGCTCGGACATCCTGGTGGTGACGCCGCCCCCATTCGATGCGCGCCGATTTCGAAACCTGAGCGCAACAGGGCCATACGATTACACCCGGCCAGCGCCGAATTATGATCAAACGCTCCAGCGGTTCAGCAACTGGCTGTTGAGCTTAAGCGTTCCGCGCACCCGCGTCGTGGACATCCACACCGCGCTCGCCCAGCACCTCGCGCTTCGCACCACAACCGAGCCCGGCTTCCATTTGGCTGCTGATGGCATTCACCCAAACGCCACAGGGCACTGGCTCATTGCCCAGGCCTTGTTGATGGTTTGGAATTTCCCAGCCGTTGTTTCCGAAGCTCGGATCGATGCCCGCACAAGGCAGCCGGCCACTCGGAATGTCACCAACGTGCGCGCGGCTCCTGACGGCTCACTCACGTTCGATTGGCTCAGCCCGCTGCCCCTGCCTGTTGACCCGGAAGTGGATGGAACCTCGCTGGAGCTTGCGCAAACCAGGAACCTCCTCGGACGCCAAACCCTCCAGGTTGGCAACCTCCGCACGAATGAATACATCCTCACGGTCGATGGCCAACGCATCCTGGGATTCTCCGGCGCTCAGCTCGGCAAGGGCATCCCTCTCCAGCACATTGAGCAATGGCCGCAGCAGGAGAAAAGCAGGGAGTTGCTGAACTTGGTCAGCCAACGCCGCCGCATAGCGCAGGATCTTTGGGTCGCCTCCGAGACTCACCCCCGCTTTTCGGACATGAAGCCCGCGAACCCCGGCACACAGGCTCAGCTTGCGGCTCTTAACCAGCGCATTCGCGCCCTGGCCACCCCGAAGCCCATGCGGATTGAGCTTCGCCCCATCGGCCAGCGTATTCCAGGGGACACCAATTTGCCTCCGAGCGCCGTGACCAATCAGTTCTTCACCAACCGCGTTGCGCCCCTCGTGGTTCCCACTCGATGATTCTTCGCCTGAACGAAGCCGAACTTGATGAACACTTCGAGCGATCCTCGGGCCCCGGCGGGCAGAATGTAAACAAGGTCGCGACTAAAGTGATCCTCCGTCACGTCCCGACCGGCATTACTGTCGCGGTCCAGGACCGCCGCTCGCAGGCGGAAAACAGGCGTCTGGCTCGTGAGCGTCTTCTCGAGGCATTAAAGTCGAGGGAGCTTGAGCGGCGCGCTTCGGAGAAGGCGGCCATTGAGAAAGCTCGGCGCCAGAAACGCGCTCGCCCCGCCGGTTTAAAGCGCAAGCTGGTGCAGTCCAAACGGCACAAAGCCCAGCTCCGGCAGCAACGGAAAATCACTTTCGACTAACCCTCCATTCGGAAATGAAAAAGGGGCCTCGGTTGTCCGAGGCCCCTTCGCGTTCTTTAAGCTAATTATTGCCGCACGCGGAAGAACTTCATGCGTCCCCCGAGCGGTTCGCCATGCGGATTCTGCGCGTTTGCAACGGGCTGCCAGCCACCCGTCAGGGTTGTGGAGGACTCGAGCGTGCCTGTGCCAGTCCATTGCACCACGATGTTGCCGCCTGATTGAGTAACGCTTGTGAAGCGTGCCTGCACAGCGGGCGGAGCTGAAGTGATCAACTGCAGCTCAGCGCCAAAGACAATGTCCGAGCTGGTGAGATCCGATTGGTGCACTTCCGCCGCGAGCACGTTTTCGCCCTGCACGAGGATGCCTTGTGGGATGGGGTATGGCCCTTCCCAGCGATTCTCGTGGCCAGTGAAGAAGGTGCTCGAGGTGAATGCCACACCTTCGCCGATGCCGAAGCGATGGATCTCCACGCCGTTCAGGTAGAACACAGCGCCGTCATCGACCAGGTGCCGGAGGCGCAAGCGCGCGGTGGCAGCGTCGCCGGAGAAGTTAAACTTCGTGCGGAAATAATCCGTGATCACGTTATTTCCATCAGCTCCGACGCGCGAGAGTGTGGTGCGGATCGTTTCGCCGGAGGTTTGCCCCTCGGTTTCAACAGCCAGCACAGCCGCGCCTTCCGGCCAGGCACTGTCATTGAAGTTCTTATCCTTCCATGTGGTGCCAAGGTTCGCGCCGGTGTTTTCGTAGCGCCACATCTGCGTTTCATTGACGCCCAGAATAACCGTGTAAGTCGGCTCGATGCTAAACGAGAGATCCCGCGTCGTCACGTTTCCAGCCGTGTCCGCAAACGTGACCTTAGCCGTGACTGTTGAATCTGGCGCATAGGGCGTGGTCGGTGTGTAGCTGATCACTGTCGCGATGCTGCCAGGCGCTTTAGTGACAGTAGGGTTCACTTTTTGCCCGTTGACGATCAACTCGATCGAGCCGGGAACCACCTGCCGTGTGCCGTCATTCACCACCACACGAATCATGGCGTTTGAGGACAAGTTCGCGGCATTCAAAGCCGGCGTGAACGACTCGATGCTCGTGGGGGGAATATCCGTGCGGATCGATGCCAGAAGCTCGGCGCCCATGCTGACGTCAGAACTGGTTGCGCTGGTTTGGTGCACTTCCACTGCCAGGACGTTCTCGCCAACTACCAGGCTGCCCGCCGGAATGATGTACGGGCCTGATAACCCGGTTTCATGGTCGCTGAACAATGTGCTGTTAGTCACAACGGTCGTTGCCGCGGTGCCAAATCGATGCACCTCCGTCCCGTTCAAGTAGAAGATCGCGCCGTCATCAATGATGTGGGAGAGGATCAACTGCACTGCCGCAGGGTTCCCGTTGAACGTGAAACGATGGCGGAAGTAATCTGTGATGATTTGGTTGCCCTCAGGGCTTTGGCGGACGAGCTGGGTGCGGATCGGCTCCGCGGCAGTGCTCTCGTTTGAGAGCAGCGCCGCGCCTTGCGGCCAGGCGCTATCGTTGTAATCCTTCTCGCGCCAGGCCGTGCCCAGGTCAGCCCCCTCGTTGTGGTACCGCCACATCGTCGTCTCATCGATGGCGATCAATGCGGCCGGCTTGATTTTGAATGAGAATTCATTGGTTGTTAGAGCAGCGGCCGAGCTGCCATAAACTATTCTGACAGTGTGGCTGGACTCGGGCGCAAGCACACCAGCGGGATCAAAGCTGATGGTCGTGTCCGTGCTGCCGGCTGGTTTGCTCACAGTCGCATTCACCAACTGATTGTTGAAATAGGCCTGCACCGTGCTCGGGTTCACGGCGGTTGCCGAATCCGCGAGGATCACCTCGACGGTCGCGTTGCCGTTAACGTTTGTCACACCAGGGAATGGTGTGATAAGCCGCACAAAAATTGGGCCTGCGGGACCTTCGCGATAGGCTTTAACCGCGCCTGGGATTTCACGATCATTGATCAGAATCTTCTCTCCTGAAGGGCTAACCATGAACCATTCCACTGCGGCGCCGCCGGTTCCTTCCCACCAGAGCAGGCGGAAGGGATAGATGCCGTCTTGCTGCACCACAAAGTTAAACAACGAGTCGGCAACGCCGCGGCCTGTGCCGAAGCTGCCCAGGACGAGTGACATCGCGTCACGCGGATTGGGGCCGACGGTGACTTTAAAGCCGTCATCGCTGTTCACCCCCATCGTGTACGCGCCCGCTTTCAGCTCCAGGAAGGTCATGATTTCCGCCGCGATGTTATCAATGCTGCCGTTCATCCCTGGAATGCCGGGGATTGGCTCATCAACACGGGCTGGCGTTGTGGCATCGGAGAAGCTTCCCGTTGCCGCAGGCGCATCTTGATTCCAATTAATGACACCCGGCACGTTGAACGCGCCATTCACAGCAAGCGACAAATCCGCCTCGTTCGCATACGGTGTGCCCGTTAATGGATCGATGATGACTCCCGCCAGCTGCCGCTCCGCGTTCTGGATCGAATTCACATCGCCCGGGTTGCGAGCGCCGCCAATCTGGTGCACATACGCTTTGAAACCAGGCAAGCTGGTGTTAACACCAGTCACCGCGTAGGCAGCGGGGATAACTTGATACGGTTGCACCACAAAAGTCCGCTGCACGGTCTGCGTGTTTGCAGGAGTCCCATTATCTGAGAAGGTCAGGTTTACGACATTTGTGGAGCCAACAGCGAGCGGCGCGCCGGAATAGGAAACCGTAAACACATCGCCCGACTGAGTCACTTGTGTGGCTACGTTCGTTCCGTTCAGCGTCGCCACGATCGAATTCACATTCAGTGTGCGAGGGGCTCCGCCATTCTCAATCTGTGCCGCGAAACCGATGCCTGATGAGGTGAAACCCGAGAGCACAGGCTCCCTCACTGATGACGCCACTGCCTGGAAATCGTCAATCCAATAAGCTCCTTCCTCGCTCGGCGCGGTTGTGCCAGCTGCGGAATCATCGTCCGCCCACAACAAATAGAGCGGGGCGCCTGCCGCCCAACTTCCAAGGCTCAAGCGGGTGCTCAAGACACCGGGGGCGTCCGTTGAAAGCGCGGGGATCAACTGCCAGCTCCCGGCAGCGCCGGTCAAACTCCAATAGGCCCGCAGCCCTGGCACTTGCTCAGCAGCGGTAGAGCCTGCGGCCATGGTGATGCCGAAATTATAGGAGACATTCAGAAAAAGCGCTGGAGCCCCGCTATTGTTCTGCAGCGTCGCCATGAACACTGTGTAACCACCGGCGCTCGACCGGCTTTGGAGGTATCGGTTTGTGGTGTTGCGGCGGGCGATCCCGTTCGCGCTCGGCGGAACGGTGCTCGACGAGCCGATGGCGGTGGTGATGTCCGTTGCGGCATGCGATTGGACCGCAGTGTCAATGGCTGACGCGGTGGTAAAATCACCTGCTGCGCCAGCGACTGCCAGTGTGGACCAATCCGCGGCAACCGGTTGGGTGTCGAAGGTCTGCACCCCGGTGCCGGTGGGGCCGACCTGGATGGCTGCCTGGTGAGTAACCGCGCCCATTAAGAGCGCGCCGGAGAGTTTGGATAATAGTCGTATCCGTGACATAAGCTAGGTTGGGGTTTGGAACGGTCCACCTTAGAACAACGCCGGCGCCTATGCCCATATATCTTTGGGTATGTCGCCTGGCCGTGCTCAATCCGAGGCGTGACAAGCCCCGCTTTCCTCGGAGAATCGGGCCATGATCTGCGCACTTCAGGAAGTCGCACGCATGATTGACCATGCGCTGCTTCATCCCACGCTCACGGATTCAGAGTTGGATAAGGGCTGCGCTCTTGCCCTTCAACATCAGGTCGCCTCCGTTTGTGTGAAGCCATATCATGTGTCCCGCGCCGCAAAGCTTCTCCGGCGCTCCACCGTCGCTGTTGGGACCGTCATCGGTTTTCCGCATGGCGGCCACACAACTGCCGTCAAACGTTTCGAGGCGAGGGAAGCCATCGCCGATGGAGCTGCCGAGATCGACATGGTCTGCAACATTGGCCAGGCGCTCTCGGGCAACTGGACCGAGGTGAAGGACGACATCGCGCAGGTCTGTGACGAGGCGCATGCCGCAGGAGCCATCGTGAAGGTTATCTTCGAAACTGATTTCCTCTCGAATGATGAAACGAAAATCCGGCTCTGCGAAGTCTCAGAAGCGGCGGGAGCTGACTTCGTCAAAACCTCCACTGGATTCGGCTACGCCAGGCAGGCGGACGGATCCTTCGCCACGAGAGGAGCCACAGAGCACGACATCGGCCTGATGCGCCAGAGCTGTTCCGCGCGGGTCCAGGTAAAGGCTTCTGGCGGCATGCGTGATCTGAAGACCTTGCTCCGCATGCGTGAACTTGGCGCCTCCCGCTGCGGAACCAGCGCGACAGAGGCCATCCTGAGAGAATACGCCGCTCTTTCCCAAGGTCGTCCGATTATCCCAGCCGGGCCTTCAACCGCTTACTGACACGCGAATCGAAAGCGCAAATAGCGCTAGTCCCTCCGCGGCGGTTGGCCTACCTTTAACCCATGGGGCCGCTGCCAAAACCGGAGGTGATTTTCACGCATGAAAGCGACTTGGATGGCTTTCTTTCAGGCCTTCTTTTGCAGCGGCTGGCGGACAAGCTTTTCGGCACGAAAATCCCCCTCGAAGCGTATCACAACCACAGTTGGCGCCAGCGCGACATGAAGGAAAAAAGCGCGTGGGTGGCGGACATGACGTTCGACACGCGCCTGGATCGGGAAGATTGGGTTGTGATCGATCACCACGCTTACGACCACCCGCCCAAAAAGGCCCGCCTCATCCATGACGTCAATAAATCCGCCAGCTTGCTTTGTTACGAGCTGTGCAAGGAGGATGGCATGGGGAGCCCGGAACTCGACCGCCTGGTTCACCTAAGCAACGTGGCGGATCTCTACCTCGATCAGGATCCGGACTTTGATGCGGCCACCGATTACGCCGGCCTCATCAAAATTTACCAATTCTGGAACATCTACGACCTCATTGAGGGCCGCGTTGAGCGGTTGCTGAATCATCCGCTGCTTCAGGTGCTCGAAGTGAAGCGAAAGGTGGAGAACCCGATCGGTTTCGAATGGAGCAGTGTCCGCGTGCAGCAGATTTCGCCAACGATAGGTTTCGTTCAAACCATCATCGGCAACTCCAGCATGATTGTTCACCGGATGCTCGATGAGCAGGTTTCGCCATACCCGGTGCTCCTGTATGCCATGCGCCGCGGCAACACCATGATGGTGAGCATCCGCAGCAAGAACGGTGAAGCGATCAAAGTCGCTGAGAAATTGCAGGGTGGTGGGCACGCCAACGCGGCGGGCGCGACGCTTCCACGCTCCGCCCTCGGCGTGAATGAGGCGATCAACTACCTGCGCCAGGTTCTCAACCCGGCTCCGAGCAAGAATGCCGCGCTTCAGTCTTTGGAGAACGCTTTCTCCGCTCTCGACAACTTGAAGCTTGGGTGATGCTTATTCCGCAGCGCTCTCTTTGCCAGCGCTCTGCCGCACCAGCTCACGCAGCGACGTTTTTAAAATCTTACCGGTTGGGTTGCGGGGCAGGGCGGGCATAAAGGTGACCCGCTTTGGCACCTTGTAATCCGCCAATTGGCTCCGCAAAAACTGGAGAATGGCCTTTTCGTTTTCCTCGTGGCCTTCCAGCATTGCAACAAATGCGACCGGTTGCTCCCCTTTCCGTGGATCGGGCTGGCTGACCACTGCCGCTTCCTTAACTCCCGGGAAGCGATAGATCGTCTCCTCAATTTCTCGCGGATAAACATTGATGCCATTCACCAACAGCATGTCTTTCTTGCGGTCGGTGATGTAGAAATAATTGTCCTCGTCGCGGTAACCAATGTCGCCCGTCAGCAGCCACCCATCGCGAAACGCTTTCTTCGACTCTTCAGCGTTGCCCCAATAGCCCTGCATCACGTTTTCCCCTTTAACGCAGATCTCACCGATTTCACCCGGCCCAAGGATCTTTCCTTGCTCGTCTTGGATGGTGACAGTGACGTTTGGTATCGGCAGGCCGATTGAACCCACCTTCCGCACCCCGCGAATCGGATTATTCGTGACCACAGGGCTCGCTTCGCTCAGTCCATAACCTTCGAGCAACGGCGCCTTGTACATTTCGTTGAACTGCTTCAACACCTCCACCGGGAGCGGCGCTGCGCCCGACACGAATACCCGAATCGGCAGTGGCGGCGCCGAAGGCAGGTTAGTGAGTGTGCGGAAGAACTGCGGGATGCATGGGAGAATCGTCCCCTGGTGCTGAATGATCTCTGTGATCATGTTCTTGGGCGGGTGCAACGATTTCACCAGCACCATCGAGCCGCCGATCAGCATCGGCAGGAAAGTTCCCACCGTCAGCACATAGCTGTGGAACATTGGCAGAATAACGACGAAACGATCCTCACCCACCGCCTCCAACAGCAACCGGCAGCTCTCCACGTTCGACAACAGGTTTCGGTGCGAGAGCATCGCGCCTTTGGGGCGACCCGTTGTGCCCGACGTGTAGATCAGCACTGCGAGATCATCAATGCCTCGGTCGAGTGGAGTAAAACTGCGGTCCACAGTTCGCGCTGGGCTTAGGAAATCGTCGCAAACAATCACCTGCAACCCCGGCTTCAACTTTTGCAATTCCTCAACCCCTGCGCTCATCGCGCTGTCGGTTATCAGGACATTAATCCCAGCGTTCTCCAGGATGTATTGGACCTCCGGGGGCTTCAGGAAGTTGTTAATTGGGGCCACCGCAGCCCCTGCCATGAAGGCGCCGAACAATGACGGCACGAACTCCGGGCAATTCTTTAGCCAAAGCGCCACGCGATCACCCGGTTGCACCTTGTGGTCAGCAACCAGCCGCCGGGCAAGGTTCAGCGATGCGCCATGCAGTTCGGCGTAAGTGTGCGTCCGGTCGCCGTAGTAAATCGCTGCCTTTTCTGGCGCTCGCTCCGCCGATTTGATGAAGGCTTTTGCTAAGTTCATTCCGTTTGCGCTTAGATGTTATGGCAGAACATGGCGTCGCGCAGCTTCGGCTCGAACCATGTGCTTTTCGGCGGCATGATGCCGCCCGCGTCCGCAATGGTCATCAAATCTTCAATGCTTGTCGGGTGCATCGAAAATGCGCAGGCGTAATCGCCCGAGTTGACCATTTTCTCCAACTCCGCCGGCCCGCGAATGCCTCCCACAAAGGAAATGCGCTCGCTCCTGCGCGGATCGGTGATCCCGAAAATGGGATCGAGCACATACTTCTGCAGCAAGGTCACATCCAGCTTTTCAATCGGATCACTCGTCGCCGCGAAGTGAGGGCGGAAATTCAGCGTGTGCCACTGCCCTTGAAAATAAAGCCCCAGTTCATGCTTCCTCGTGGGCTTGCCGGAACCTTGCTTCTGGATGATGAAAACGCCATCGAGCTTCTCCAAGAGTTGCTGGGGGTTGTGGCCGTTCAGATCCTTCAACGCGCGGTTATACGGCAGGATCTGCAATTGGTTGTGAGGGAAGATTACGGAGAGGAACCATCCGCTGCCTCCCGCTCCTTTGCGCGACTGAAACACCCGCGCGGCGGCAGCCGAGCGGTGATGCCCATCCGCAATGTAGAGGGCGGGGATCTGAGCAAACGCATTCTCGATTTCGGTCGCTGTGGCCGCGTCCTCAACCACCCAGGCGCTATGCCGCACTCCATCTGGCGCCACGAAGTCCACCGCGGGCGCCCCGGAAGTCATCTTCTTCGTGAGCGCGTTCAAGGTTTCCGTCGCGCGATACGCCAGGAACACAGGGCCTGTTTGTGAATTCAGCGTTTCGATGTGCCGGACACGATCATCTTCCTTGTCTGGTCGGGTGAACTCATGCTTCTTGATCCGCTCCGCGATGTAATCCTCGCAGCTCGCCACCGCCACCAGCCCTATCTGGGCGTGATTGCCCATGATTTGCCGGTAAAAATAGAAGCGCGGCTCCTTCTCCTGAAAGAGAGCCCCTTGCTTCTGCAGCTTCTCGAAGTTCTCCTTGCCCTTTGCATAGACCCGCACGTCGTAGACGCTGATTCCGGATGGAAGGTCGATCTCAGGCTTGCTCACCCGCAGGAAACTCAGCGGCCGATTTTCGGCCATCACGCGTGCTTCCTCGCTCGACATAACATCGTATGGAAGCTCGCAAATTTCGGACGCCAATTCCGGCTTGGGGCGCACTGCGGCAAACGGTTTGACTCTCACCATAAAAAGCGGGCGCACCATACGAACCTCCCGCCCGGAACGCACGTAAAAAGCGGGCCTGGTCACTCGCTCGTTTCAGCTTGGATAGCTGGATGCATACCGGTATGCTCCGCGACCTCCACTCGCTATGAACTTAATCGTCCGCTTGCTCTGCGTTTTGACGGTCGCTCCGTTTATTGCCCGTGCGGCAGAGCTTCCCGTCCGTTCAGGTCTGGTTTTCTGGCTCGACCCGACTGCCCAAAACCGCCTTCGCGAAGCCAGCAACCTTCCTTCGTATGGCAATGTTCAGCCCGCGGACTTCCTCTTCGACTCCTCCTCAACAAAGCTCCAAAGCTATCAGCCATCTCCAGAGCGCCGCCCCGTTTTCCAGGCGGATACTGACGCGGCTTACCTCAAATTCGATGGCAAGGACGACGCGGTCGTTTTCTCTGGGTCTCCACGCCAGGTGAAGGAATGCACCGTCTTCATCCTCGCTGCTCCGAAATCGAATCCCGGCAACTTCTCGGGGATGTTTGCTTCAGCGGCTTTCGGTAAGAATGATTACACCAGCGGCCTCAATATCGACCTCGGGCCCGCGAAGACGCCCGACCTCAGCGTCATCAACGTTGAGTCCGCCGGCTCTACGGGAGCGCAGGATCTCCTGACGCCCGGTTTCTTCAACGCCACAGATCGGCCCTTTGGCGCATTTCATCTTTTCACCGTTCGCTCGGCCCCAGGCACCAACGGCACTGCCTTTTTCATGGACGGCTTCGATGGAGGCAAGCGCACGCGTCGCGACTCAATGATTTCCCTCGATCACATCACCGTTGGCGCGCGGATTTATTCCAATGACGGGAACGAGACTCCTTTTGTGCAGGGGGCATTCGATGGAGCCATTGCCGACGTTCTCGTTTACGACCGCGCGCTCCCCGACAATGAGCGCAAGGCTGTGGAGCAGTTTCTGCTCGCCAAAACCGTGGCCCTGGAAGCGCTGCTCAAGGGCGTCAAGGGGCATCCGCTGGAAATGGTTGAGAATCCCCCAGCCGTGCAGATGTTCGTGCCCGGTTTCTCCGTCTCCGAACTCCCGCTCAAGATCGGCAACCTTAACAATGTTCGCTATCGCCACGACGGCAAAGTCGTCGCCCTCGGTTATGACGGCCGAATTTACCTCCTGACCGACTCCAACGGCGATGGCCTGGAGGATAAAGCTGAGTTCTTCTGGGACAAGACCACCATGCGCGGCCCAATCGGCATGGCATTAACGGCGAGGCACGACCCGCGCGGGGATG
The DNA here is from genome assembly GCA_035627835.1 of Candidatus Methylomirabilota bacterium. GTDB lineage: Bacteria > Verrucomicrobiota > Verrucomicrobiia > Limisphaerales > SXQI01 > DASPKX01. The sequence goes on along the minus strand of DASPKX010000181.1, from coordinate 63,653 downwards.
GGGTCTTTGTCGCCAGCAAAGGGAAGATTTCCTTCTTCATCGACAAGGATAGAGACGGCAAAGCGGAGGAGGAGCAAGTCGTCGCCGGTGGTTGGAAGGAGATTTTCCAGGCAGTGGACACTGTCGGCCTGGCCATTGATCCGAAGGACGGCTCCATCTACTTCGGCCGGGGCACCGCCAACTTCGCCAACGGCTACCTCATCGATCCCGCAACAGGCAAATCGGGTTACAACATCAACGAAGCGTTCGGCACCATCCAACGCCTCAGCGCCGATTTCAAAACGCAGGAAACCATCTGCACTGGAGTCCGCTTCACCTGCGCGCTCGCCTTCAACCGCCACGGCGACCTCTTTGCCACAGAGCAGGAAGGCGCCACCTGGCTCCCGAACGGCAATCCCTTTGATGAACTTCTCCACATCGAGCGCGGCAAGCACTACGGCTTTCCACCGCGCCATCCAAAACATCTCCCGGACGTCCGTGATCAACCCGCTGTTTATGAATATGGCCCCCAGCACCAAAGCACTGTCGGCATGGTCTTCAACGAACCGGTTAATGGCGGCCCGATCTTTGGCCCGGCGCATTGGGAGGGTGACGCGCTCGTGTGCGGCGAATCGCGCGGCAAACTCTACCGGACCAGGCTCGCCAAAACCGAGCTGGGTTATGTCGCCCTGAATTATCAAATCGCGTCCTTAACCAATCTTTTAGTGGACGCCTGCGTCACCCCTGCCGGTGACTTGCTGCTTGCATGTCATAGCGGACCGCCCGATTGGGGCACCGGCCCTAGCGGTGAAGGGCGTATTTTCAAAGTGCGTTATACAGCCAAAGCTCTGCCTCAGCCGGTGCATGCCTGGGCTTCAGCTTCCGACGAATTCCGGATTGCCTTCGACAAACCTTTAAATCCGGGCGACTGGGCAAACGCCAAGTCGAAGATCAAAATCGAAACCGGCGAGTTCGTTGGAGCAGGGGACCGCTTCGAGATCATGCGCCCCGGTTACCAGGTCATCCGTGACCAGATGTCCACGCCACGCCGCTGGGTGGAGTTGCTTGGCTTCAGCATTTCCAATGACCGGCGCACCATGATCCTGCGCGTCCCCCGCGTAACTCACAATGCGCCGTACGCTATAACGCTCCCGCTGCCAGAAGCATGGCGCGTGAAAGGCCCAATCGAACAAAGCCCCGAAATCGATTTGGTCCTGACGCTAAACGGGGTCGTTGCCACCGCGGGTGAGGGCAGTGGATCCCAAATCACCACAGTCCTGCCGCACCCATCACTCAGCGCGAGCGCTGAGCTGATGAAAGGTTCTGCGGAACACGAAGCGTTCTTCAAAGCGGCATCATCCTCCAATGCCAAGGTCACGCTCGCGGGCAAAGTGGACATCTCGAATCCCTACGTTCCGACCGTGCAACCTGGCTCCAAACTCGATTGGGATATGTCCGCCGACAAGTTTGCTTCGACCCGCTTTGATCTCGTCTCTGCTTCAGGAAAAACCGTTCCTTTGAGCGCCGGGGAAGGCTCACACCGCGGTTATAAGCACGAGCGAGATTCCGCCTCTTCCAGAGATGTGGGCCTCTACCTAGCGAAGGGCGAACTCAAACGCCAACTCTCCACCGCTCGTGCTTTCGTGCCTTGGACCGAGTTTGAATCCGCCCCCGCTAAAGGTCTCGCGGCGGCTCGCACAGATGTTAAGGGGAACTGGCTCAAAGGCCGGGAGATCTTCAACGGGGAAGCCGGATGCGCCACTTGCCACAAGCTTCGCAACGAAGGTTTCGCCTTCGGCCCCGATCTCTCGAACCTTGTTCACCGCGATCGTGAGTCCGTCCTGAAAGACATCTTCCAACCCTCGGCCACCATCAACCCGGATCAACCCGGCTCCGTTCTCCACCTGAATAACGGCGTCTCCATCTCCGGCATGATCGCCAGCGCGAATGCTGAGCGTGTGGTTCTCGCACTGCCAGCAGGCGCCAGCAACGTCTTCGCACGTTCAGAAATTAAAAGTATCGAGCCGGTGAAAGGCTCCTTGATGCCTGAAGGTTTCCGCGAGCGGCTCACAAATGAGCAGGTCGAAGACCTTCTCACCTATCTGCTGGTGAGCCCGCTGGAGCCTGCGCCGATCACGCGCACCGATCCTCCCATGCCGGGCGCTCGTTCCGCTGCGGAACTGGCCGCAGTTCTTCAATCTGCCGAGCCAACCCCGGATACACTCAAGCCACTGCGCATTCTGCTGGTTGCGGGCCCTAAAGATCATGGCCCGGACGAGCACGATTATCCTCTCTGGATCGATCGTTGGTCGCGCTTGCTCCCTCTGGCGGAAAAGGTCGAAGTGAAATCTTCCATGGGCTTCCCCAAGGCCGATCTGCTCGACTGGGCGGATGTTTCGGTTTTCTACAACGCAAACCCCGGGTGGAGTGGGGAGTCTGCCACTGCCATGGACAAATACCACACCCGCGGCGGTGGCGCTGTTTACATTCACTACGCTGTGGATGGAGGCAAAGATCCCGCTGGTGTCGCTGAACGCGTCGGCCTGGCCTTCACTCTCGGTTCACGGTTCCGCCACGGTGAATTGGACCTCGTCTTTTCTCAGCCGCAGCACCCTATTACGAAAGGCTTTCCAACGCTTCGTTTCACAGACGAAAGCTACTGGGCCATGCGCGGGGACACGTCGCGCCTGACCGTGCTGGCAAACTCGAAGGAAGATAACGCGCCTCAACCGCAGCTCTGGACCCTGCAGCGAAACCAAAGCCGCATTGTTGGCTGCATTCCGGGGCACTACACCTGGACCTTTGATGATCCTCTTTTCCGAGTCCTTGTCTTCCGAAGCATCGTCTGGGCGGCCAAAGACTCACATGTCGATCGGCTTGCGCCATTGGCGACTATCGGCGCTCGGCTCAAGGAATAGCTACGAAGGCTGACACCGGGCGCACCAGGCGGTGGTGCGTCCGCCGATGGTTGCACGCTCAAGAGGTGTGTCGTGCTTTGGGCACACACCCTTCCGCGACCAGCGTTCATGGAAGAGCCATCCTTTAGGTGGATCGCCGAACTTCTTGCCGATCTTCTTCAACGCTTCTCTCGCCACGTAGCGCGTCTCTTTCCACAGCCGCGCGCTTGCTTCTTCGGAAAGATCTCGCACCAGGCGAGCTGGCTGAATGCCGGCGCGCCATAAAATTTCATCAGCCATCCAATTGCCGATGCCAGGGAACCCCTCCTGCACGAGCAGCACGGCTTTAACCGTCAACTTCGGTCGCCGCGCCAAAAACGCCCGCATCAATTCCAACGTGAACTCCGGATCGTTCGGGGCCACTCCGATCTCGGCCCACCACGCGGGAGCCTCCTTCCCTTGATGGAAGTGCACGCGACCGAACTGCCGCATGTCCTCAAAAACCAGCGCGCGCTCCTTTTGGAACAGAACCAGGTGCTCGTGCTTGGCTGGTGCGTGATCCGCAGGAGCCGTGGTCAGTTTCCCGGTCATGCCGAGGTGCAAGCCCAGCCACGCATCCTTCGTGAAGCGAAATAGCATCTGCTTCCCGCGTGCTTCAGATGATTTTAGAACGCTGCCGGCCAGAACTCGTTCAAGCCCCTCCACGTCCGTTCCTCGGAAGATCCGTTTATCTCCGTGAAGAGCGACACGCAGCACCTTCTTCCCAAGCCCGTCGTTCCACTGCGTCCTGTAAAACTCTACTTCCGCGAGTTCTGGCATTTTCCCTCCTACTTCGCCGCTGCCACCAAATGGGCCTTTAACTTCGCGTGGTTCACGATGGCAACTCCTGCAAGAATCACCAAGCCTCCAACAATGGATCCCAACGTCGGCAGCTCGCGCAACCAAACCCACGCCACGACGATTGAAAGCGCTGGCACCACATAAAGGAAACTTACCGCCTGCGACGCGGGCAAGCGCGCGACCATTGCCGACCAGGTCAGTCCTGCCACCACGCCGGGGAAGATCGCGAGGTAAATCACATACATCGCGGCTTTCGCCGACGCATGGCTCACCTCGGCCACAGTCCCGGGCCCAAACAACGACAGCCCCGCGGTTCCCGCCCAGATGGTGTAGCAAACAACCTCCAGCACACTGTATTTCTTCAACAATGGCTTTTGCAAAACGATATACCCGCTTTGGAACAGGGCCGCGATCAGGATGAGGACCGCGCCCCGATTCAAGCTGAACCCTTTGCTTTCGCTCATCGCGATTACGAGCACGCCGGAGAAGCTCACCAATAGCCCAATGACGGTTTTGCTCGGCGGCTTTTCACCGAGAAAGCCTGCGGCCAGCAGCGTCGTGAAAAGCGGCACCGTGTTCACGACGAAGCTTGCTGCGCCCGCGCTCACCGTCATCTGCCCAAAGTTCAACGCAGCATGGTATCCCGTGATCCCCAGCAGCCCGGCCAAAATGATTGTCGGCACATCCGCCGCATCCGGAACCCGGACGCGCTTGAACATCGCAATCGCCACCAACACCAGCGACGCCACCCCGAAGCGGAACGTCGCCAGGTGCATCGGGCTGAACTCCGTTAACGCCGCTTTTATGGCGGTGAACGACGATGCCCAAAGCAACAACGTGATAACGATGGCGATAGCTAGGGTCATCTTTGCCTCCCTGCATCCTCCGATGCCTGGCTGCCACTTGCAACCGCCCCTCTGATTAGTCTTATGCCCATAAATAAAAAATCCCTGCTCCTTATTTGGAACAGGGATTCAGAAATTCTGGATGGTTAATCTATTCTGAAGAGCCCTTTCCAATGGCCAGGTGCGCTTTGCGCCAAATGGCTGCCTTGGGGGCTTTCTTAAAAGCGGGAGTAGCCACGCCCAGCATTGGACGCGCGCCACGATTAAAATATCCCGCTACAACGAACATTAAGCGCAGCATGAGGCGAAGGAATGCGCCTGTCAACCAGATCAAACTTTGATGAAGATCCGCCTCTTCTGCATCCAGTACAGGATCAGCCACAGAATGGTGATGACGGCAGCCCCTTGCACCAGGCTCGCATACGGCGCTCCGAAAATATTCACGTATCCTTTGCCGAGGTGAGTGTCCAGTGACCGGCGAATGAACCCGACGAACAACCATTCCATGCAGTAAGCGGCAATTGAGTTCATGCCAATAACGATCAGGAAGAACGCCCAGCGCTTGGCTCCCTTCACATCCAGCAGAGCGTAGAAACCAGCCAGAAACAGAAAACACCAGCCCGCGCTAAAAATGGTCCAAGTCGGCGTCCAGATCTTCTTCACGTTCGGGCAAATGCCTGAGGCATTCAAAGCCCAGCCAACAGCCAGCGCGATCACTCCCGCAAGCGCCAGCTTCTTCGCCTTCTGCATCGGCTCTCCCGCGCGCAGCAACCACCCTCCAGCAATGGACCCCAACACCATGGTGGCCAATGTTGGAATAAAGCTCAGCGTGCTGTATCCGCCGCCGTTAAACAGAAACGGCTTCTCTCGTGGGAACAGGTTCAGGAACCAGGTGTCGAACGCCCACGCCGCGTTCGTGTTTTTATTCCAATGCGCCGCGAACCCGCTCAGGTGATGCGGCCAATCCGCCGCGACGCCGGCCTTTGCCCAATCAAAGTCCGGCCCCGGCAAAGGATACAAAGCAAACGCGAGCCAGTATCCGAACAGAATCGCAGCCACAGAGCCCCATTGAAATCGCTCGGACTTCCTGCCGATCAAATAGAGGAACACGTAACCGAGCCCAATCTGCGTCAGCGTGTCTTCGAATGTGAAGTTTGTCTGCGCCCGACCAATTGATCGAAGGAATATGCCAAGGAATATCAAGATCACCGCGCGCATGACTGCATGTCCAAACATGCTTCCCTCACTTTGCCCGCGCGCAGCGCGGCTCATCAGCGAGAACGGCAACGCCACACCAACGAGAAATGAAAACGATGGCTGAATCAGGTCATGCAACGAGCAGCCCACCCATTCCACATGTGATTGATGGAAGGCCAGAAACTTCCAGAATGAACTGTCCGGCAGCGCGTCCGAAACGCGGTGGAACGAAAGCACCTCCCCAATCATCAACAGCATGACCAGCCCCCGGTACGCGTCGATGGAGGCCAGGCGTGAAGGGGACGCTGTGGCTGCGGGCGGATCCGCGGCAAGCGCGGCAGCCTGGAGGGCAGGGGAGTTCACAGCCGCAGGTTAGGCGCTCAGGTCGAGTCTGACAATTCCGGAACTTACCGCGATTGCCGCCACTGCCGGAGCTTGTCCAACCCGACCGCGAGGATGATCACGACGCCGATGATGATCTCCTGCATGTAGGTCGGCCAACCCATCTGGTTCGACCCGTTGCGCAGCACCGCCATAATCAGCGCCCCAATCATCGATCCCAGGATGCTTCCGGTGCCCCCATTCAAGCTCGCCCCGCCGATTACCACCGCCGCGATAATGTCCAACTCCAATCCGATCGCCACAGTCGGATCTCCTTGGGTCAAGCGCGACAACTGCATCAATCCCGCCAAACCAAAAAACAACCCAGCCAGTCCGTAAATCACCATCTTCCGGAATTGCACTGGAATGCCGCACAAGCGCGCGGTCGCTTCATTCGAGCCAATCGCGAAGAGGTGTTGCCCAAAAACTGTTCTCTTCATCACCACAGACAGAGCTATGGCCAACGCAATGGCGACCCAAACACCATGCGGCAGGGGAAACAATTGATCGGGGTTCACAAGCGCCATGATGCTGTTCACCGGCGTCTCTGGCGGATTCACCGTTTGGCTCCCGGACATCCACTTCGCCGAGCCCCGCGCGATCCCCATCATCCCGAGCGTCACAATAAAGGGCATCATGCGGAACCCCGCAATTACCGATCCGTTAATTAGCCCGATCAACCCTCCGGTCAGGATCGTCGCGGCTATCGCGGCCCCTGCCGAATACTCCTTCACCAACGCTGTCGCTCCGACAACACTGCAAAGCGCCACTGTGGATCCGACGCTCAAGTCAATGCCGCCGCTGACGATGATCATGGTCATTCCGAGCGCGCCAATGGCCACGATGACCGTTTGCGTCAGAATGATTTTGAAGTTGGGCCCCGTTAGGAAATACTGCCGCACCTCGCTGTCAGCGGAGAATAAGCCAATCACCAGCAGCAAGCCAAAGAACGGGCCAACTGCGTTTAAGATCGCCGAAATCTTCTGCCGATTTGCCCCAGCCCCGCTCATGCGCGGCGCGGCTGTGGACGATAAAGCCTGCGCATCCATCCAGCTTAATCCAAATACTCCTTCAAGGGCGGTTGCAGCAGCTCCTTCACTTCAGGGCTGTTCATGTTCTCCGGGCTAACCATCGTCACGCCTGTGTCGATCCGCTTCTCCACCTTCTGCCCGCTGAGATGCTGCGCCATCGTCATCACGCCCAGGTAACCCATCTTCATTGGGTTCTGCACCACTAGCCCCTGCACATCTCCATCCTTCATGTCCTGCACAGATTGCGAGCCCGCGTCGAACCCAACCATCTTCACCAGCCCTTCGCCTTTGCCGATGTCGCGCAAGGCCTTCGTCATGGCGATCGTGGAAGTTTCATTGGGAGCGAACACCCCGTTGACTTCGCGCCCGTAACGGTTCAGCAGGTTCTGAGCGACCTGGTAAGCCGTCTCACGCGTTACACCGGCGTGTTGGTCGGACGAAATGATCTTGATGTCTTTATGCTTCTTGAGCGCATCCAGGAAACCAGCCTCGCGTTCCTCCGTGCTCGCGGAGCCCACCGCGTAGCGCAGCAAAATCACATTCCCTTTTCCGCCGAGCAGCTTTGCCAAATGCTCGCCAGCCAATTGCCCCCCTTTGAAGTTATCCGTCGAAACAAAGCTGACGTATTTGTCCGTCTTCAATCCGGAGTCAATGATCACCACCGGCACCTTTGCCTGGGCCGCGCTGTTCACCGGACGCACCAGGGCCTGCGAATCCAACGGCGCCAACACGATCCCGCTCGCGCGTCGGGCCATAAAATTCTCCACCACCTGGATCTGTTGATCCCGGTCATCCTCGCGGAGCGGGCCCTGCCAGATCACCTTGACCTTCGTCCCCTTCGCGTTCAACTCACGCTCCGCCTTCACTGCGCCAGCATGTATCGATTTCCAAAACTCATGGGTGGTCCCTTTGGGAATGACAGCGATGGTCAGCGTCTTATCTGCTGTGGCTCCGGTGACGCAAGTTACGCCCATGCAAAAGAGCGCAAGCGTTGCCAAAAAATGGCGCAGGGATTTCATGCCTGAACGTTAGGCAACCTGCGCCCCCGTTTCAATGCTTTTGCAGCAGCGGTCCGCTTACAGCGCTGAAATCGATTCGATGTAGGCAGCCGACCCGTCGCGAAGCCAACCATCAAGCTGGGCCTGATCCTTGAGCTGCTGCCCGCGTGGACGAGGCACAACCACAAACCTGGAATCCACTTCCGGCAGAGCCGTCATGTCGCCCCAGAGTTTCTCAAACTGCATGACCGGAAAAATGTCCTCCTGCCCGTGACCCCAGCGCCGCTTCACATCTTTAAGCGTCACGTAAGTCGGCATGCGGTAACTCAGCTCCCGCACCGCGGCCGTAACTTTCCCCTCATCGGCGAGGTCTTCCCGCGTGAGCTGAAACGTCTTCAGCATCGCATCGATGTTAATCCAGGTCGTTAGCGTGTTGTAATACGACAGCGCGAACTCACTCTCCTCGTGCGGCATCGCCAACCCTTCGACTAAGCGCACCTGCCCATTCACTCGCGCCAAACCTCCGCCTCGGTCTTCAATCTTGCGAGTGATCACCTCAAATGTCAGTCCGGCGCCGGACTCGATGTGCAATCCCAGCAACGACGGATCCACATCCGCCCCCAGAGTGTCGATGTTGTGCAGGAGCAGATGCTTAAGTTGCGGCCGTTCCTTCAGCAAGCGAAGCAGCGTTCCGTTTCGCAGCAGGTTGGGCGGTTCATACCAATGCCCCACCGGATGCAAGCACTGCAGCGGCACATTCTCGGTGTAATCACTGCCTTCGCCCGTTTTGCGCGCCCATTCCATCAATGCGGCGCGCACGCTCTTCCGCACCTTCTGCGCCTGCTCGTCCAGCGTCTGCTGCGGCATCACTTCCCACGCGAATCGCAGATCCCGCACCATCGGGACCATCCGCAATCCAATTGAGCGCCCGGCCGACAAGATCACCGGTCCGTCGTACCCGTAGTTGTTCTGCCGCGAAAGATATTCCGCGATCGGCTCATGCGTCAGATAGCTCGTCGTGACAATATGAGGAATTGCAGTACCCGCGAGTCGCGAGATCCTCCGGCTCTTCGCCAAATGCACCTCGATGAACGTGCGATGCCGTCCCTTCAGTTTGCAGAAAGGATGCAATGCTTTCACCACGCCCGCCCCTTGCGTCCACCGGCTGCCAACACCCGCAGCTAATGTAACCACCGCCACTTCCCCGCGCTTCAACGACTCCAGCCCGAGCTGCCGTGCATTGTCCGGTATACCATTGGAAGCATCGAGCACATCTCCCGGCTCCACATCTGTGATTGTCGTGCTTGGCGGCAATCGATTCTGAGCCAGCCCAATTCTGCCCTGGCGCAAATCCGCGCGCACTTGCTCATGCTGCGTCCGGTCGAAGCCGTTTTCCTCCAGCAGTGAATGCAATGATTGCGACCCGCGCTTGCTCTTCTGCAACTGCGGGAAAAGGCGATCGAACAGCGACTGCACCGTTCCGCCCAACTCAGGATTTACGCGGCACGCTTGCCCGAAGCGATCCAGTTCCAGCCGCCGCACTGGCGTCAGCGCGCGAATGTCCATCCGCAGCAAGGCTGGCACAATCAGCGAGTAGTAAGTGGGCGGCATCAACGCATCATCACCCTCGAGCAGCGAAGCGCTCGTGCCCGCCTGGTTGATGGCGAAGTCATACACCACCGGGTCCATCGCAAACGGCAGCGCATGTTCCAGGTCGCGCTTCGTCTGCAGCATGATTTCCTGCATTCGGTCCTGCGCGCGCTGTTTCACCTTCGGATCAAAGATGAACCCCATCCCGCCGCCAGACATTCCGCCGAGCATCCAAAAGCCCCAGAACGCCTCCTTAAATTCGGCCCGCGCTTTCTCAATCAGCGTCTCTGTGTAAAACGTGCTCGCCCAGGGAATGATCGTTTGAATTGGCCCGAAGAAGTTGCCTGTTGTCAGCTCCCCAATCTTCTTCGCATCGCCGCTCCCGAGCGCCGCAATAATCTCCTTCAAACCAGAAATCGCCGCCTGCCGCCCCTCCCATTCCTTCTCCGAACGCAGGAGGTATTTCTCGGTCACCATTTCGAGAATCGGCCCCACATTCTGCGCCATCCCGCCATGGACGAGCACCAAACTTTCCTCTAAGCGCGTGCGCGCCGCTTGCGGCGCTTCCTCTTCCCCGAAAATCTGATGGCTCGGCAAAAGCCTCCCGCGGCTCGTGCCAAATTCCACATCACCATCTTCCGCCAGCATCCCGCGGATCAGCTTGATGCCCGGCCAAACTCCGCCCGAATCCTGCCAGCCACCGCCCGACCCGCCGATCCATTCTCCTAAAATCGCCCGCGCCGCCACCAGCCGCCGCTCACTTTCCTCCAGCGGTCCAATCAATGACTTGGCTTGCCCGGTCGCGCGCATGCAGGCGGAAATGAGTGATGCGAGCAAGTTCGTCGAAACAGCCAGCCGTGACCCCTTGGGGATATTGTTCACGTTGCTGACGACCTCCAGGCCAAGCCCCGGCCCCACTAATTGCTCCAGCAAATCGCTGAGATTCTGCCCCGACCCCTCCAGCCCTGGCGGCACAATGCCCGACGCAATCACCGCCGCCTTCAACAACCCCAGGTAATCCTTCGCGAAATCAAAGACCTCCGGCAGATCGATGATGTCCGCCGTCGCGCCCAGATCGATGCTGGTCAAGCGCAGCACCGGCTCATCGATCACCCGCAAGTAGGCTTCCACGGGCGGACGCGGCTTCCCATCCCTTCCGCGCACCGCCAGATCAATGGAGACATTCAGCACCTGCGCGCCTTCGGGGAAATCCATCCCCAAAAAGAAAATGTCGCTCCACGCGCTGTGGGACAGATCCATTCGCACGGGCGTGCACTCGCGCAAAATTGGATATAGCGCTTGCTCGCTGGCGCGCTGCTTTAACTCAGGCCGAATCCGCAGCGGCTGATCCATCGGATGCCCAATGCGGAACATCCATTGATTGCCCCGCACGGAACGCACGCTCTTTCGCACCTGGTCAGCAAGCGTCTGGAATCCCAAGCCGTGATAAGCCGACGCCAACGCGCTCGACACACTCAGGCTCGGCCCTTGCTCCTTCTGCGCCTTAAGGAAGACGCCCAAAGCTTCCGAAAAACGCCGCTTCAGCAATTGCTCATATCCCTCAAACGGAATATGCCCCGCCGCAGCCACGCCTGCTTTCGTCGGGAGATGATAACGATGGATAGCGTAAAGGAAGAAAAGAGCGCGCACCCTTTCGTAAAGATTGTCACTTGCTTGCCGAAATGTTTCGAGGGCCTCGCACTCGGCTAGCAGGTCATCGGCTGAGGCGCTCCCGCAGAAACGGTCCAGTGAACGATTCCGCACATCCTGATCGCCGGATGTGATCAGTTGAACCAGCGTCCCAGCCATGCTCATTCTCCTGACCCGCGCGACGCCAGCAGGTCTACCAACGTGGCCAAAACCTCTTCTCGATCCTCACCCGCCAGGCCCAAAGCCAGTTGCGAAGTCAACAAGCCGAACTTCACGCCCATGTTGTGCCTACGGCCCGGGATCTCGAATGCCAGGTAACGCTCCCGCCGCGCCAGCTCCGCCAGCGCTCGCGACAAATGAATCTGCCCATGCGCCTTGGCGGCTTGGTCCGCCAGGATGTGCATGACCGTTGGCGTCAGCACATGCATCCCGAAATAACACAAGTAATGAGCCGCCCGCAGCCCCGGCACAATCAAGCTCTGCTCAGCTTCTGTGGGCGTCGGCTTCTCCAGCACATTGTCGATCACGTACAATCGATTATTCTCGTGCAATCGCTTGCCGCCCACCGCCCCGTAATACGGAAGCATCGTTTCCCGCGTCGCTTGCACTGCCGACACCGCGCACTCCTCCGCCGCTGCGATATCCGCCAGTTGCTGCGCGGACGTTTTCCCCTTCGTGCCGCTCAGGTAAAGATGATCGCTTACGAGGTGCAGGAACGGATCACCCCCCACAAACTCCCGAGCGCAAAGCAAGGCATGCCCGTAGCCGCGCGGCTCCGGTTGCTCCACGAAATGCAGCGCCGCATTGATCCCTCCAATCGCCTCGCGGTACGCCCGCTCGTCTCCTGGATGAATAATGATCCCGATCTCCTCGACTCCCGCGCTCAGGCTCTCCTCCAGGATGATGCGCAACGCCGATTTCTGCGTGCCGTCCCGGTCCACAAGCGTCTGCAACGGGAGAGTTCGCTGGGAAGGTGCGGCCGCGGTGATGACTGCTTTTCGGATATTCACAGTTTGATAGCGCTCCAGTGCTGGGCGAGCCTGCCAGAGGGGCAGGGGAACGGTCAATCCGCCCACCCCCTGACTCGTGCTGGGGAATCTACTCAGGGCTGCAGTGCCGCCCCCTCTTTCAGGAACTTCTCGAAGAACGCGTAGATCTGCTCATTCGACTCTGTCGTCGGGTCGTGACCCGGCCGATTCGTCATGGCCACTTTGTTCGTTGCCCCGAGCAGATGATAAACCTCGTTCACCCGCCGCAATGCATGCCACCGTTCCGGCGGATCCTCGCTTCCGCCCGACACCAGGAATGGCCTTGGCGCGATTAACGCCATCAGCTCATGCAGATCCCGCCCGCTCTCCACCAGCCGCTTGTAAGCCCCCGTTCGACCGTCCGTTGCTGTGATGACTCCCTGCTTCCGCGTCTTTCCTGGCTCAAAACCCAAATACCACGGCTCCCAGTAATTCACGTTTGGCCGAGTTTCATCGAACACAATGCCCGGATCACTAAACGCCGCCGCCGCAAACCGATCATCTAGAGCCGCCGCGAACAAAGCCCACTTCCCCCCGTAGGAATGCCCCACAATTCCAATCCGCTTCGGATCGACCTCCGGCCTCCGCGCCAACGCTGTCTGCGCGTTCGCCGCCGCATACGCCAAATAGGACAGTGGCTGCGTCACCGCGTCGCCCAACTGAGGTTTCCGTGCATCCCCGCCCGGCGACCCAATCGACAATGTCACAAACCCCCGCTTCGCGAGCTGCAGCCCAAAATCCCGCAACTTATTCGTGCTCAGACCCGCGCTCGTCTCTGGGTCGTAAAACACCACCAACACCGCCGGAAACTTTCCAGTCCCCTCGGGCGTCAGCAGATACCCGGGCGTAAACTGCTCCTTCGCAACCTGCACCTCCACCTTCCGTTCGGTGTAACCCCGTTTAGCGATCTGGCTGGCCACCCGCACCTCCGGCGCTTTCAACAATGTTGGCCATGGCCCCAATTCCTTCCTCCACGCCTGGAAAATCTCCTCCCTCCGCGCAGGCCACTCCCGCGCCTCCGTCACCCCACCCAAAACACTTGGGTACTCCGCCGCAGGCACTTCCAACCCGACCGGCTCTTTGAACGCGCTCTGGGGAAATTCCGCCGCACTAACCCCCGCCACCGCCGCCATCCCAGCGACCAAATTGATGAACCAATTTCTCACGCGCTCCAGTCTCCACATCAGCCCCGCCCCGTGAAGACTAAACAGCACATCGGCCCATCGCGTCGCGTCCTCATGCTGCCTCCGAACACTCCTCTTCCATTCCTTCTTCGTGCTCATCATGGTTATCTGGCCTCCTTCTTGGAACGACCTCAACAACATTGCTTCGGCTTACAGCTCTCATTATTATCACGCTCTGCACCTGCCTACGCCTTGGCGTAAACGGATCGATTTTGGTGCAGCCCCAGATGGAACTTGCGTCAACTATGGGTCGAGCGTGCAGGCATTTACTCCTGAGAGGAAGGAGCACTGGCCGGCGCATCTGGATGGCCTTGGCATTAGTCGCTGCTGTTTTTCTGGTAGGTGTAATCGTTTACGCTAGGCACCGCGCGAGCAGCGTTCAATTCGGTGAACTATTCCAAGCATTGGAACAACTCGGCTTTACAAACAAAACCGTTATCACCGCGTACAGCCAGTCGGGCACCTCTCCGCGCGTGGTGGAAATGAAGCACATGCTCAGCCGCGCCCTACCGGACGTACTCCGTTCCAAACGCCAAACGTTTATCTTCGAGTCCATTGGAGAAAGGTGGTTAATGGAGGTGGACAGCCAGTTCGGGAAAGTGGACTCGATAACCATTAGAGCAAACCCAGAGACCGAAAAGCAGCTATCGGCAGTTTTCTCCTCCCTGCGACGGGAAACACATCCCTTGGTATTCCGCCCACTCACGCTTGATGACTTCTGGTGGGAGCCAAAACCTGCGTTATAAAGTATGCACAAACGTCTCGCCTTCACTCTGGCCTGGATGCAATCTGCTCCTGGTCCGCCCTCGATGCGTAAGCCTTGGAAATTTCTTCTTCTCGCCCTAGCCGCTGTTGCGCTGTCGCTTGCGGTTGTGACCCTCCTCGCAGGACCGAGTGGCCGAGTCACCATCACGCTGCACCAAACAACTACCAATAACACCGGAGACGTTGTCCATACCTTCAAGCTCCACAACGGCGGCTGGGATTGCACGGTCAAAGCTCAACGCATCACGCAGATGGGAAGCGTCCACGGAGTGCAAGAAATCCCGCTCCACGCGGTCAACGCCGCAGTTTTGAAGAAAGGCGAGAGTGCGGTTCTCACATGTGCGCATTCCGCCAAAGATACTGCTCACTTGGTTGTGGATTGCGCTAAAGCCAACGCCTCGCCGCTCTACAAACGTCTCACATCATTGAACGAGCGACTGCATGGTGAACTCCCGTTCGTCCCCGTGATCTTCCGCCATGACCAAATCATCGCGCTCGACCTAAACGCCGAGTTAACGTCCCTCCGGTAGGTCATCCTAAGCGCAGCAACCCCCGGGGAGACGCCGATGTTCGTTGGCTGGCTTTGTAGCTGGGCTAGAAGATGCCCAGGAGAACGCCTAAAGGTTGCGTGGCAATTCATAATCCCAAGTTCCTCCTAATTTTTTCTTTATCTGCGAAATCTGCGCAATCTGCGGATTTCCTCTCCTGTTCTCCCGAAGGGCAGCCCGATGAATAGGCAAAATAGTCGAGGGGGTCCGACACTCTATGTCGGACCCCCTCTGCAAAGATGTGGCCGATGAAAGTAAAATTTTTGCCAAGTACAGTTCCCTCCCTGGTCGCCTCTGATCGGTTACCGGCCGGGTCCATTTCCCACAGCCGCCTCCATCTTGTTCCCCGCGCGACACGGTCGAATCACAGTGCGTGCACGGTCCGAAACACGGTCGAAAAACACACAGATTTCCTCGAAAAACACGCTCAGACACGCAAAAGCACGCTCTTTTTTAAGTGGCGCCTCTTTTCGCTTCCCAGCCGGCCATCCAATCACCCCATCCTTTTTCTGCCAGCAGGGATGTTGTTGACACAGGGCGGCGCCATTTTTATGGTCTGCCCGTAAATACCGAGCGTGCGCCCCGAATTTACGATTTCGGGGCTTTTTACTGTCTGGATATCTCAAGCAACTATGGCCAATACGATCCTTGTGGGCGCCCAGTGGGGTGACGAAGGCAAAGGTAAAATCATCGACGTGCTCACCGAGCAGGCCGATATCGTCGTGCGCACCCAGGGCGGCAATAACGCCGGCCACACCGTTTTCATCGGCAAGGAAAAATACGTTCTCCATCTCATTCCTTCCGGCATCCTGCGCAAAGACAAGCTTTGCGTCATCGGCAATGGCGTCGTCATTGACCCCATTTCGCTCGTTGAGGAAATCGATGGCTTGAGCAAGCTCAAGATCACCAGCCGCAACCTCCTCATCAGCGAAACCGCACACCTCGTTTTCCCGTACCATCGCGAGCTGGATGCCCAGCGCGAAGCCCTCAAGGGCCGCAACAAAATCGGCACCACCAAGCGCGGCATTGGCCCCGCTTACGGTGACAAAGCCGCGCGCACCGGCGTGCGCATGATTGATCTCGTGAACCCGGATCGCTTCGCTGAGGTCTTGAAGCTGCGTCTGAAGGAAAACAACGAAGTCCTGAAAGCCTTCGGCGCCAAGCCGCTGTCCTTCGCCAAAGTGCATGAAGCCTACCGTGTGGCTGGGGATCGCCTTAAGCCATTCGTGACCAACACAGTCATCACACTGCACAACGCGATTCAGCAGAAGAAGGACATCCTTTTCGAAGGCGCTCAAGGGACATTCCTGGACATCGATCACGGCACCTATCCCTTCGTGACCTCGTCCAACACCACTGCGGGCGGCGCTTGCACCGGTTCCGGCGTGGCTCCCAATCGCATGGACCGCGTCGTCGGGGTTATGAAGGCCTACACGACGCGCGTCGGTGAAGGGCCTCTCCCCACCGAGAACGCCGAGATCGCCGACATGCTTCACGCAATGGGCCGCGAGTTTGGAGCCACCACTGGCCGCGCTCGTCGCTGCGGTTGGTTCGATGCAGTCGCCACCCGTTATGCGACCATGATTAACGGGATTGATGAACTCGCGGTGACCAACATCGATGGTCTCGACACCGTCGAAACCATCAAAGTTTGCGTGGCCTACAAGTTCGACGGCAAGACCGTTGATTACGTTCCGAACGACATCCGCAGCTTCGCCCAATGCGAGCCTGTTTACGCTGAGTTCCCCGGTTGGCGCACGTCTACCACAGAGGCGAAGTCCTGGAAAGACTTGCCAGTGAAGGCGCGCAACTACCTGAAAGCCATCGCTGAACTCACCGGGGCCAAGCTCACGATTGCGTCCGTCGGCCCAGCGCGCGACCAAACGATTTTCCTGTAAGCGGCGCCCGCCGATTTGGCGGTTGAAAGACCGCGCAGATTTTGTGAAAGGTTCCGGGTGTCTCTTCCGAACTGTAGTAAGAGATGACTGCGCAACCCACAGACACTTTTCTGCCCACGCGCCAAAGCCTGCTCTCGCGGCTTCGCTCCTGGGATAACCACGAGAGTTGGACCGAGTTCTTTAACAGCTACGGAAAGCTGATTTACACCGTGGCAAAATCCGCCGGGCTGAACGACGCCGAAGCGCAGGATGTCGTTCAGGAAACCATCTTGTCGGTCGCGCAGGAGATGCCCGGTTTCCGCTACGATCCGGCAAAAGGTTCGTTCAAGGGTTGGCTTAAGCTCGTCACCCGGAGGCGAATCGCGGACTATTTCCGCAGCCGTCGCGTTGAGCGCGAGAAGGTGGTGAGCCAGGGGCCAGGCGAGGCACTTGAGGAGGAACAATGGTCAAACGAACTCGACGACCTCTGGGAGCAGCAATGGCAGCAAACGCTGATTGTCCGCGCGCTTGAAAAAGTCCGAAAGCAGGTCAGCGCCCGGCAGTATCAGATCTTTGATCTCAATGTGCTCAAGGAAGCCCCCGCGTCTGAAGTGGCCAAGATCCTGGGAGTAAACCTGGCGCAGATATACCTCGCCAAACACCGCGTCTCCGCGCTCTTGAAGAAGGAAATGAAAGCGCTCGCTGCTCAAACGTAGCATGGAAGCCGGCGACCGTAATTCCTCAGCGCCGCCAGAGAAGCCCCGGCTTTTGCTAGGGGACTTCGAGCTGCTCAAGCGCATCGGTGGGGGAAGTTACGGGGACGTCTGGTTGGCTCGCAACGTCCTTGGGGGGTATCGCGCTGTTAAGATCATTGAGCGCGGCCGGTTTCGCGAAGAGCGTCCGTTCAATCGTGAATTTGAAGGCATCCGGATTTATGAGCCGATCTCACGTTCGCATGAGTCACTCGTGACCATATTTCACGCGGCGCGTTACGCGGAAGATGCCTTTTTTTACTACGTCATGGAGGTCGCCGATGATCTCCACACGGGTCAAACAATTGACCCCAAATCCTACACGCCGCGCACGCTCGCGACTGCGTTAAAAATAGGCGAGCCACTTGCGGCGGCTGAAGCGCTGCGAGTGACAATGGCATTGGCAGGAGCCTTGGTCCACCTGCACGGGAAGGGCTTGATTCATCGCGACATCAAGCCTTCGAACATCATCTTTGTGGATGGCGTTCCTAAGCTCGCGGACATCGGCCTCGTGGCCGTCCTTGGGGAATCCGCCAGCTTTGTGGGCACGGAAGGATTTGTTCCCCCTGAAGGGCCCGGCTCGATCCAGGCCGATATCTACAGCCTGGGCAAAGTTCTCTACGAGATGATCAGCGGCAAGGACCGCGCAGAATTTCCAGAACTGCCTCGCGAATGGGTTGGCCGCGCTGATCGCCAGGCGCTCATAGAGCTAAATGAAATCTGCTTAAAAGCCTGCCATTCGGATGTGAATCAGCGTCACCAATCCGCTTCGGAGCTGCTGGCCGACTTGGCCATTCTGCAGAGCGGACGTTCCGTGAAGCGCCTGCGTGAGGCGGAGGCCCGCGCCGCGCAACTCACCAAGGGGCTCGCGCTGGCAGCGGTTGTTGCTGTCCTTGCGCTTGGGGCCTGGCTCTTTTCAGACGAGCAGCTTCGCACCGCAGTTCAGAATGCCCAGCAATCCGAAGAACTCCGCGTCAGCGCGAAGCGCGCGGAGAAGATGGCGCGGCACCAATTGCACAACGCGCTTCTCAGCCAGGCTGAAGCTTTGCGAATGACGCACAAGCGGGCCGGGAGCATTGCGAAAGCGTGGCAGGCAGTCACGGATGCAGCAGCTATTCAAGTGGACGAGCGCACCCGCAATGAAGCCATCGCGCTCGCGGCCTATCCGGACCTCCATCACGAGCCGGTGGAGGCGGCCATACACGCCGGGACAACTGCTTTTGCGTTCTCGGATGACCTGGAACTTTACGCCGTCGGCACCGGGGACGGCGAGTTGTCCGTGGGTTCACTCGCCACAGGCGAGCGTCACACAATTCATGCCTCTGGTGAGAAACCGCTTGTGGACCTGCTCCACATCAGCCCTGACAAACGCTGGCTAGCTGTGCGCTACCAGCAATTGAGCTGTTGGATTTACGATCTCGCCACGACCAATGTGGTTTTAAAGACCAGATGGGGAACAGGCTTAACAAAGCCCGACCGCGCTTTTGACTTCTCACCAAACGGAAGTCATGCCGCCAGCGCGGTGACCGAAAGCATCGTCCGCATTTTCCAACTGCCCGCCTGGTCGCACGGTCCAGCGCTGACCGTGGGCGGAAAGCCAACCTGGATTGCATTCTCGCCCGACTCACGAAGCATCGCTGTGGCAGCCGGAAAGCAGGTGGAGGTGTGGGGCCTTGCTTCGCTCAAAAAGGAGGCTGTTCATCAGCATTCGAGCGAAGTGTTCTGTGTTGATTGGAGACGCGATTCAAAGGAGCTGGCCATGGGCACGACCGCTGGCCAGGTCGTGCTCTGGAACCTCGAAAGCGGTGGTAAACAGTCATTCACCGCTCATGCAGGTTTGATCCTGCGCGTGGATTACAATCCGCGAGGGGCGCTCTTGCTGACCTCCTCACATGATCGCACCACCCGACTGTGGGATCTCCGTTCGGGCGAGATGCTGGTGGAGACGGACGAAGGCTTCGGAACTCGTTTCAGCTCCACCAACAACAATGTTGCCTTCGTGCGGGAGGCCCAGCGGTTAAGCGTGCGTGAGTTCACAGAATCCCCCGCTTTCCGCACATGGCAACCGCCTGGCCGCCTTGGCGCCATTACACGACTGCGCGTGAATGACGACAACAGCCTTCTTGCAACGAGCATGGATGGGCTTGCGCTAACCACAGCAAGCGGCCGACGAATTATTGCTGGGAAAGGCGCCGCCTTTTTTGATGGGCTCTTCCTTAGCAACTCCGTGTTCGTTGGCACAGAAAAGGGGATCAGCCAGTTAGCAGTGACTGAAACGGCTGAACTGCGGCCGGTCTGGAATGCGCCAAAAGTGTCGCGAATAGCAGCTAGGCGCGATGGCGAGGAATTGGTGGTCGCCTCTGACCTCAAAGTAGAGCGCGTTCAGCCCGGGACTTGGCAATCGTTAGGCCAATGGGAGAACCACAGCTTAACCGCCTTGTCGAACATCTGCGACTTGACCTTAAGTCCTGACCAACAAACGGTCGCAGTTTCCGGTTGGTATGGGCGCGCGGCTATTTTGTTAAGCCTGCCGGACTTTCAGGAGCGCGTTGTTCCGGCTCGGACTTGCCGGCTGGCGTTCACGCCAGACGGGTCCGCGTTGGCGGTTGGAATGGGTGAAATGGTGATGATGGTGTCGAGCCAAACCCTCCAGCACACAGGAAAGCCTTTTTACAGGGAGGTGGCCGCGGAGGAGCCAGGATCTTTGGCGTTCAGTCCTGATGGCCGCGTGTTGGCTGTGCTTCACAATTTTCGTGATATCACGCTCCTGAACGGGAAAACCCGGGAGCCATTGGCCCGCCTCAAATCTCCGCGGAATGAAGTCGTGTCCGAGATGACTTTCCACCGGAATGGACAGGTTCTGCTCTTCGGCACGAAAGAGGGGGGTGTCTATTCCTGGCATTTGGGGAGACTGCGAGAAACGGTGGAGGGCGCTGGCATATCTTTGAACCTCTGACGACAGGCTAAAAAATCTGCAGATTCTTTGAAAGGTTGAGGGATCAGGATGCGAACTGCTTCTTGATGATGCACAACTCAAATTTCACTCGAACACTCCGGCGCAAGAGCCTGGCCCTCGTTGCTGCTGCGCTGGCGCTCACCACCATCAATGCTGCCTTTGCAGCGGATGCGATCCTTTTACGCGGGACCGTCGTCACAATGGACGATCAGTTCACGGTCCTGAAACACGGCAATGTTCTCATCGAAGGGAACAAGATTGCCGCGGTTTGGGAAGGGAACGGCAAACCCAAGGGGCTCGGCAATAAAACTTACACCGAGATTAACCTCGGACCGGATGGGATGATCTTCCCTGGTTTAATTAACCTGCACAATCACCCATACTACAATGCGCTGCCGCTTTGGCTGGCCCCGAGCAGCCATGCGCAGCCGAATGCAGGCCGCAACACTGGCCGGGAGCCGTATGGCAATCGGTATCAATGGACTCAGCCAGAGGAGTATCGCCGCCTCGTCGTTACACCACAGCGTGTGCTGACCGACACCCGCGCCCTCAACCTCGGCGCGGAGTTGTTGAAATACTCCGAGGTGCGGGCGCTTGTCGGAGGTGAAACAGCGATTCAGGGTTCACCCGCAAACCCGGCTGCGGACAACATCCTCGTCCGCAATGTGGAGAACGGCTCGTTCGGTCGCGACCGCATTGATGGCCGTGTTCCAAGCATCGACAACCAGGGATTCATTAACTCGCTGCCGAACGGCCTACTGCGGCAGATGCGCAATGGATCGGTTGAAGCATGGCTCGTGCATCTAGCTGAAGGCGTTAGGGATTCAGACCGGCTGCCCGGCGATACTTTTTCGTCCCGCCGCGAGTTCAACTTGCTCCGTTCGATCGGTTTATTGAATGACGCGACCGTGATCATTCATGGGACTGGCCTGGAGCCGGAGGACTTCTCGCTGATGGCACCGGCGCCCGCAGCGCGTCAGGATGGGGCAGGGGATGGTCGCGGGGCTAAGTTGGTGTGGTCGCCGCTGTCCAATCTGCTGCTGTATGGGAAGACCACCGCTGTTTACGATGCGCTCGCGGCGGGGGTGACCGTCTCACTGGGCACTGATTGGAGCCCGAGCGGATCTCACAACCTGCTCGCCGAACTCAAGGTGGCGGATATCGCGTTGCGCGATCCTCGGCATCTGGGCGGTCACCGTTCACGAGTGGCTGAGGTAAGCCTGGAAGGCAAGGAAGGCTCCGAGTTGAAAGCGGCTGAAGAGGCGCTGGACCGCCTGTTGGTCGCGATGGTCACGAGCAACCCTGCGAAAACGGTTCGTTGGGATAGCGAGGTCGGCTCGATCGAGGCAGGCAAAGTGGCCGACTTGCTGGTCATTACACGTCCTCCTCACCAGCCATCGCGCGGGCTGCCCGCCACTCCTTACCGCCATTTGATCGATGCAACTGAGCGCGACGTTCGTTTGGTCTTGGTGGATGGCGAGCCGCTCGCTGGTGACGCCTACCTGATGGAAGCGCTCAAGCCAGGAGATTATGAAATACTCACCACACCAGCGGATTGGTGCCCGAAAGCAGTGGATGTAACGAAAGCAGGAGTTCCCAAGGGCACACAAACCTTCGCGCAAATCGAGACGCTGCTGCGGGAGGGCTTGCGCGCCATCGGTGGTGACAGCCCAAGCCCGGACGGCAGCCCCACGGGGCCTGAAAACACATGGTCCTACCTGAAGGCGCGCTTCTTCGGCACCGCACAGATGAGCAATGCCGATTTCTACAACTTCGTGTTGGTTCCATCCGCAGGTTTAACCGCTGACGGCGAGTTAAATGCTGAAGCTGTGGAGCTGGCGCCAGTCTTCACGGAGCAGAACGACATGCATCTCCAAGTCTTGGTGGGTGATGTGACCACCGCTGGGTTGCTAAACGACGCGACTCCGCCGTATCGCTTATATCCAGCAAACCTCAATCACATCACTCCAGACGGGAACGCGCTGGAGGATTATGTGAACAAGTGGTTCTTCCTCGACGTGCCGCCTGGGCATGAACTCTGCAACCACTCCCACGACGACACGCACTGAAAAGCTGGATCCACCTTTTAGGCCGGGGCAGCACAAGTGTGCGCTCCGGCCTTTGTTCTTTATTGCACGCACGCATGAGTCCCTCTTTGATGCCATTCAGCCGCCACTTGGCTATCGATGAAGGTTGTTGTTATTCATTCAGACGGAGCGTGTCAGGGGAACCCGGGGCCGGGTGGTTGGGCTGCGGTGCTGACCTATGGGGAGCATCGGCGGGAGATTAGCGGGGGCGCGCCGGCAACCACCAATAACCGGATGGAGCTTCAAGGGGCCATTGAGGCTTTAAATGCGCTTAAGGAGCCTTGCCAGGTCGAGTTCTTCACGGATTCGGAATATGTGAAGAATGGAATTACCGCGTGGGTCTTCGCATGGAGGAAGAATGGTTGGCGCACCAAAGCGAAGAAGCCAGTGAAGAATGGCGATCTGTGGAAACAGTTGGATGAGGCTACTCGCAGGCATTCGATCAAGTGGAACTGGCTTAAAGGACACGCGGGGCATAAGGAAAATGAACGATGCGACCAGTTGGCCACTCAAGAAATCGCGAAGATCAAAAAGGCATTCACTCGTGAGCAGCTCAAGTCACTCCTGGCCGAATTTGCTAAGGATCCGACCAACAGCGGTGGCCTGGAGCTGTAAGAACGAATCGCCGATTGCGCGGGGGGAGGAAACGAGGTTTCATGAGCGCAACCCAGTTGCGTTATGTTGAAAGCCTTTGTTTTGTGTATGGTGGCGGCGTCGATGACTTTGTTGAAGGCTGCTGAGGAGCCGATTGTGCTCTGGCCCGGAGGAGCACCCGGCGCGAAGGGAACCGCCCCTGCAGATGTGCCCACGCTCACGCCTTATCTGCCCGAGAAATCCAAGGCCAACGGAGCGGCTGTCGTGGTCTGCCCAGGGGGCGCATACCGCATGCATGCGGTTGATCATGAAGGGGTGCAAGTCGCGCGCTTTCTGAACCAGCATGGCATCGCGGCGTTCGTCCTGAAGTATCGCTTAGGCCCAACATATAATCATCCAGCGCCCTTGAATGATGCTCAACGCGCGGTGCGCCATGTGCGCGCGAACGCGAAGGAGCTTGGCATCGCAACGAATCGTGTTGGGATCATGGGGTTCTCTGCGGGCGGGCATTTGGCTTCCACCCTTGCGACTCATTTCGATGCTGCGGAGGAAAACGCAAAGGATGAGGTGGGCAAGCAGAGTTCGCGTCCGGATTTTGCCATTCTTGGTTATCCAGTGGTCTCGATGTATGAGCCCAATGTGCATGCGTTTTCGCGCAAGATGCTGTTGGGCGACAATCCCGATCCGAAGCTGGTGGAGCTGTTGTCGAATGAGAAGCAGGTGACCAGCAACACGCCGCCCACATTCCTCATGCACACAACCGAGGACAATGGCGTGCTGCCCGATAACTCAATTCTCTTCTACCAGGCGTTGCGCACAGCAGGAGTGCCGGTGGAGTTGCACATCTTTGCATTCGGGCCGCATGGGATTGGCCTGGCGCCAGCGGATCCTGCTGCGGGCAAATGGCCGGAATTGCTAATCAATTGGATGCGCAAGAGCGGGTTTCTCACAGACAAGCCACGTGCTTCCGTGAGCGGCAGCGTTCAGGTGAACGGCAAGCCAATGGAGCGTGGGTGGGTGCGTTTGACGCCTGAGAGTGGCGATCAGGAGCCAGTGGCAGCAGCCTTCCTGAGCGGGGGCAAGTTCCATTTAAGAGGCGAGCACAGTCCCGTGATTGGAACCCACAAAGTTGAAGTCGTGCAGGTGGCCGAGAGCACCACAGACAGACCAAGCATGGAGGATCTGATCGTTCTCCCTGCTGGCACGTTCAACGTGAAGCAGGGCACGAATACCCTGACGCTTAACCTTTCCTCCAAGTGAGCGGCGCGCGCTCGACGCCTTAACGCGTGTAGAACTTAAACACAGTGGTTGAGGCGAACTTCTGTCCGGGACGGAGCACCACGGTTGGGAAATGCGGTTTGTTGATCGCATCGGGAAAGTGTTGGGTCTCCAGGCAGAACCCGCCGTATTTCGGATAGCTCACGCCGCCGAAGCCTTTCAGCGAGCCGTTCATGTGGTTGGCAGTGTAGAGCTGAACGCCTGGCTCGGTGGTGTAAACATCCATCACCCGGCCGCTCTTAGGCTCGTAAGCGCGCGCGGCAAACCATGGACCAGCGCCGTCGCCCTGGCGCAGGACAAAGTTGTGGTCATAGCCCTGCGTGAATGAAGGTGTGCCCGCGATGTCTTTGCCGATCGTTTTTGGGGTGCGGAAATCAAACGCCGTGCCTTCAACCTTGGAGATCTCGCCAGTCGGGATGAGACCAGAGTCTGTTGGAGTGTAGAAGTCCGCGGCAATCACCAACTCGTGGTCGAGGACGCTGCCTTCCCCAGCAAGGTTGAAGTAGCTGTGGTTGGTGACGTTGATGATGGTCGCTTTATCCGTGGTGGCGTCGAAGTCCAGACGCAGCTCGTTTTCCTCCGTGAGGGTGTAAGTGACGGAGATATTCATTGTGCCGGGGTAGCCTTCGTCCATGTCCGGGCTCACGTGCGAGAACTTGACCGCGTAACCCTTAGCTCCCTGCACGACCTCCGCTTTCCAGACGTATTTATCAAAACCTTTCTTGCCGCCGTGCAGGTGATTTGGCCCGTTATTGATGGCAAGAGTGTATTCCTTGCCGTCGAGACGGAATTTGCCTTCCTTGATGCGGTTGGCGACGCGGCCAGCGATTGCTCCAAAGAACGGGTGGCCCTTGAGATATTGGTCGAGGTTGTCGAAGCCAAGAACCACGACCCCATCTTTGCCGTTGCGATCAGGAGTGCGGACTTCGGTGAGAAGAGCGCCGAGGGTCATGATCTTCGCGGTCATGCCCTTGTTGTTGCGCAAGGTGTAAAGATGAACCTCCTGGCCATCGTTCGTTTTACCCCAAACGATTTTTTCCACGCCCGCGGCTCCTGCGCTTTGTCCGACTGTTGCAGCCATAATCAAAAAAGTTAGTGCGAGTTTTACAAGGTTCATAGCGTCTCCGGCTCCGTTCCCTGTCGCGAAGCGGTATAGGTGTTTATGGATGGAGGCGCAAGCGCCCCGCCGCGTCCGCGCATTGAGGGATGCACGATTCAGCAGCGGGTGACTGCGCGCGTCAATGGTTAAAGCACTGCGAGAAGCCGCGCTTGTCGCGCGTGAAGGTGATTGTTAGGGTGCGCGCGATGATGACCACGGGACAAACGCGCAGCTTGAAGCAATTCAAAGTGGACGAGCTGCCAGTGCGCATTTTCAGGAATGGAGAAGATCTCGCAGCGGAAGCGGCTGAAGTCACACACGCCTATTTGACGAGTGTGATCGCCAAACAAGGTCAAGCGCGCGTGATCCTGGCCACTGGGCGTTCGCAAGTCGATTTCCTGAAGCGACTCGTGGCGATGCCAGGCTTGGACTGGAAGAAGGTGACGTGCTTCCACATGGACGAATACCTTGGCATCAGCGCGGATCATCCGGGAAGTTTTCGGCGCTACCTGCGGGAGCGTGTGGAGTCGTTGGTGCAGCCGAAAGAGTTTCATTGGATACAGGGCGACACCTGGCTTCCACTGGATGAATGCGATCGCTACGAGAAGCTGCTGCAGGAAGCTCCCATCGATTTGTGCTGCCTTGGCATCGGTGAGAATGGGCATCTTGCGTTCAATGACCCCCCGGTGGCCCGCTTTAACGATAAGCGTCTGGTGAAGTTGCTGAAGCTGGACGACGTCTGCAAAAACCAGCAGTTCAAAGAAGGGCACTTCCCCAGCATCGAGGCGGTGCCGCCCTATGCCTTCAGCTTAACAGTGCCCGCGCTCTGCATTGCGAAAGCCATGTTGTGCGTGGCGCCCGAGAAACGTAAAGCGGAGCCGGTGCGCTGGACCCTGGAAGGCCCGATTGCGGAAAGCTGCCCCGCATCGTTCCTGCGCAAGCAGCCCCATTGCTTGCTTTTCCTGGACGAAGGTTCGGCTTCGAACCTCAGCTCCGCAACTGTGGGCAAGTAGAGGCTCCGTTACACCCACCCGAGAGTTCTGCGATTGCGCCTGTAGAACAGGCCGAGCACGCGCATGTACACGGTGGTGAAGTAGAAGGAGACAAAGCCGGCGATCAGGGCAGGGACAAACGGCACTGGCACAAATTGAGCGGCGAATTGCACCGCGCCACTCAAGGTCATCAAGCAGAGCAACACAAAGCAGGCAAACGCGTAGCTACCCGGCACCTTCAAAATCGAATTCAGCAGGAAGAGGGGATTCAGGTTCGCGAAGCTATCGCCCATGAGCACGCCGAGAAGCGCCATGGGGAAGAGCGCAGCCGAAATAGCGCCCAGCAACAGCCCGAGCAGCGGCGAGATGAAGATGAAGGCAAGGGCTGCGGGGAGGATAGTCACGACAACGGTTCCCGCGAGCAGTAGAAACGGATGGACGATGTCCTGGCCGTAATCCGAAAAGTCCGGCCAGCCTGGAGGATCGTCCTCGCCGTGGGCGGTGGCGGAGACGATTTGCTGCATGTAGCCAAACAGGTAGCCGTAGCCAAAGATAAACGCCGCCCACCTCACTAACCCGACCGGAAATAGTTGAAGGAGTTCCAGAACAAGGAAGAACACGGCGCCGAGGGCCAGGAGAATCAGGCCATCGCGTTTGAATGGGTACTTCAAGGCGCTCCCGTAAGTGCTCTGTTCAGCGGCAGCGGCCCCCGCCACAGCCGCGGCGCGTTGATCCGAGATGGAACTGCATTGCCCGCCGCAGTTGCAGAATAGAAGGGTCTTCGAGCCGACTTTACTGGACCGCACGCATTGGGTGCATTGTTGTTTGCCGCACTTGGTGCAGGAGAGCGTGGCCTCAACCTGGGGATGAACGGCGCAAGCGTTGTCCACTGGAGGAAGGTCCAGCACATCCGAAACCTGCGCGGGGGTGAGCGTAACGGGAACAGCAGAATGGCTGCTGGCGACGACAAGAGGAGCGCGTTGCGCCGGAGGTTGGATTGGCGCTGGCCCACCTGCGGCTCGAACGTAGAAATCGACCTCCCCCAGCCGGACCGTCTGGCCCGGCTGCAATGTTCCATGCTGGATTTTGGTGCCGGCGATTTGTGTGCCGTTGGTAGAGCCGAGGTCTTGGATGGTGATGGTGGAGTCTGACACCACGATTTCACAGTGATGGCTGGAAATGGAGGGAACCGGGAGCTGGATGTCATTGTCCTCAGCTCGTCCAAGGCGATTCACGCCCGCTTTCAGTGGGAATTCTGCGCCATTGGCGACGTTCTGGAGTGAGACCTGAATCATAAAGACCTGTAGCTAATCATTAGTTAAAGGCGCTCGTCGGGGGTTGTCAGCAGTTATTTCAGGGTTGCGCATAGACTGCATTACTGCGCGCTAAAGGCGCGGCAACGCAATCGGCGGTTGCATGCAGTGGAGCAAGCGTTAACGTCTGGAGCAGCCATGTGGTCCAGAATTGTTGTAGCTGTTTTGTCCGCAGCAACCTTGTTTGCCCAGAATGGGGATAAACCGGGCGAGGCGCAGGAGCCCCCTAAAGGCGTGGTCGCGCCGCCGGCGCCGCCACTGAAGCCAGACGAGGCATTGAAGAGCTTCAAGCTGCCGCCGGGATTCGTCATTGAAGTCGTTGCTGCTGAACCATTGGTGGAGGCGCCTGTGGCGATGCAATTTGATCCGGACGGTAGGCTTTGGGTGCTGGAGATGCGCGGGTTCATGCCGAATGTAGATGGGCGAGGGGAGGATGAACCGCTGGGCCGTGTGGTGACGCTGGAGGACACTGATGACAACGGGGTGATGGACAAACGAACGGTGTTCATCGATGGCCTTGTGATGGCCCGTGCTATCAGCCTGGTGAATGGCGGGCTATTAATCGGGGAGCCTCCCTTCCTTTGGCACGCGCGCGACACGGATGGGGATGGCAAGGCAGACACCAAAGATGAGGTGGCTGCGAATTACGGGAGCCAGGTTAATCCCGAGCACACTTCCAATGGGCTTCTCTGGGCTTTGGACAATTGGATCTACAGCGCGAATCACACCGTTCGGTATCGCAACATCGCGGACAATTGGGAGAAGGAAGAAACGGTGTTCCGGGGCCAATGGGGCATCACGCAGGATGATTACGGGCGCCTGTTCTACAACTCGAACAGCGACCAGCTGCGCGGTGATTTGATCCCGGCACATTATCTTCGCCGCAATCCGAATCATGCTGGAGCGGGTGTGAATTATCCCGTGGCCAAAGACCAAACGACCTGGCCAGCGCGCGTGACGCCTGGCATCAACCGCGGCTACCAGAGCGGGATGCTTCGGGATGGGAAGTTGGCGAGGTTTACCGCAGCGTGCGGCCCAGTGATCTACAGAGGCTCCACCTTCCCGAAGGAGTTTTATGGCAGCGCCTTTGTGGCTGAACCCTCCGGCAACTTTGTCCGCTGCAATTTGCTGACTGAGAAGGATGGGGTGATCACGGCGACGAACGCGTTGAAGAATGACGAATTTCTAACTTCACAAGATGAGCGCTTCCGCCCCGTGAACTTGCACAACGGGCCGGATGGGAATTTGTACGTGGTCGATATGTATCGCGGTGTGCTGCAGCACCGGATTTATCTAACGACCTACCTGCGCAACCAGGCGTTAAGCCGCGGTTTGGACAAGCCGCTCGACATGGGCCGCATCTATCGCGTGCGCCCAGCCAATGCAGCCAAAGGCACGGCGCCGAAACTGGCCAAAGCGACTGCGGAGGAGTTGGTTCGAGCGTTGGAAAATCCGAATGGATGGTGGCGGGACACGGCCCAGCAAGTGTTGGTCGAACGGAAAGAAGAGAGGGCGGTGGGGGACTTGAAGAAGCTGGCGCTCACTGCGCAGCGCGATGCCAGCGCAATCCATGCGCTCTGGACCTTGCAAGGAATGGGGAAGTTGGATTCGGAGACAGCTCTGGGAGCTTTGAAATCGAAGGAGCCAATGGTCCGTGTGCATGCATTGCGTTTGTCGGAGCCCTTCTTGACCAACAACGCGCTGCCCCAAGTGTTGCAATTGAAGGGTGATCCGGACGCCGTAGTGCAATGGCAGTTGGCGCTCACGCTCGGCGAAGCGAAAGATCCATCTGCATTTACGGCTCTCCTGGAGTTGCTGCAGAGAAACGAAAAGAACCCGTTTATTCGCGATGCGGTCATGAGCAGTGTTACGGGACGGGAGAGCGAAGTTATCGCGCAGTTGAAGAGCGTCTGGAGTGATCGCTCCAACGCCCGGAACGAAACCTTGAAAGCACTGGCCCGAGCAGTGGCCGCGAGTCGGAACGGCCGCCGTGTTGGTGACTTGCTTGAGATTGCCGCCAAGTTGGAGAAGCCATGGCAAACAGCGGCTGTGCTTGATGGCATTGCAGCAATTATTCCACCCCCGCCGAGGGGGCGTCCGGCGCCAAAAGCGAAGGCGATTCAACTGCTCAAAGAGCCAGCGGGTTACTCCGGGCTCAAAGCGCACAAAGACCCTGCTGTGCAGAAGGTCTTTGCCGAAGCTGATCCAATACTCGTCTGGCCAGACAAGCCTGGCGTGAGCCCTGATGATATCGTGCGACCGTTGAATGCGGAGCAGCAGAAGCGGTTTGACGCTGGCAAGGAGCTGTATTTGCTGACCTGCGGGGCTTGCCATCAGCCTCACGGCAACGGGCAGGAAGGATTGGCCCCGCCGTTGACGGACGTGGACTGGGTGCTCGGACCGCCCGGCAGATTGGCGCGGATCATCCTGCATGGCGTCCGCGGGCCGATTAACGTCAAAGGCAAAGTTTATGAGATGGAGATGCCACCATTAAATGTGCTGGATGACGAACAGATCGCGTCGCTGATGACGTACGTCCGCCGCGAATGGACGCATGGCGCCAGCCCGGTCGCTCCTGAGGAAGTTGCAAAGGTGCGCAAAGAAACCGAGTCGCGACAGGAAGCCTGGACGGAGGCCGAGTTGTTGAAGATCAACAATTGAGGTTACCCGAGTTTTCCGATTTGCCCGCGAGTCACGCCTAGCTGGCTGGTGAGCTTCAGCTCCCGCCAGAGTTGGGCGCCGGTTGTTTCGCCGGCGAAGAGGCGTCTGTATTGGGCGATTGTCTCGCGCACCTGGGCGGGAGTCTCGTTGAGGAACTCTATTCGGAATGTGCGGGCGCCCTGGGCAAGGAAGCGATCCAGATACTCAGCGCCGGTCTGGGCGAGCGCATTGAAGACCGTGTTGCGGCAGCCAGCGTCGGCCTTTAGCGGGTGGCGGGCGCCGACACGATCTTTGATTTCGACCGTTTGCTTTTCGCAAGGGCGGCCGCAGGTGCGGTAGTCCGTCCCGGTGGTGAGGAAGGCGCAAAAGACGCAATGCTCCATATGGAACATGGGCATGTGTTGATGCAGGGTGATTTCGAACCACTCCGCTGGCGCGTCGGCGAGCAAAGCCTCCAGTTGCCCAACATTGAGATCGTATGAGGCTGTAACACGCTCCAGGCCGGTGTTGGTGATGAAGTGTTCAGCAGTGAGCGGATTGGCAATGTTTAAGGAAAAATCACCCATTTTCCGGTCTGCCGCAAAAAAGCGCAGGTGATCGTAATTCCGAACGAGATACCCATCGGCTTCAGAGGAGCGAACCTGGTTTAGAATCCAATCTTCGCCCATCTTGAAGATCCGCGGGGGAGCGACCCAGATCTCTGGGATGAGATTCGCGCCCCGATGAGCCTTAACCAGAGCGACAGCGTCGCGATACTTTTTGGGGTCTTCCAACTCGCAATAGATCTGCCGGAAACCCATAGGGAGAACTTGCTGAAGCTGCGCAAGGCTGCGGACCAGAACGACCATTTGCCGAGCGTTTTCCTCGTGCGATGGGCGGCGAGGCGCGGTGATCTGCGTGGGTTGTTCCGGCTCGAGAAGCGTCCAACGCTTTGGAGCGCGGCGTTGCTCGTCCAGTTGCGCGACGAGATCCCGGCGGAGGCGATTAAGCTCGCTCAACGGCAGTATGACCTCCCCCTCAAGATGATTGCTGAGGGCGCCCAGGTTGAACGGCGTGCCCCCCAGGCGACCGAGTTGTTCGCGAAGAAGTTCTTCTGTGAGCGGACGCTTCTCTGCGACCGCCAATGGCACCTCGGATAGCGCCTTGGCAACGTGCCCAGCCTCGTCGCGGGCGATGACCGTGAGGCTTGCGCCCGCGTGGCCATGCACCTCCAGGTGGATTGGTCGTTGGAAACGTATGGCATCGCCGGTGAAGGTCTGACGGAGGTTGCGCTCGAGTTCAGGATCGCTGGTTTTCCAGACATGATCGCCGACATGGATGCGGCTCCAGTTGATCCCTCCGGGCGCGAACTTGAGGAAAGCATCTTTGCCGCGGGTTTCCACGTGGTAAACACGGCCGCCTTCTTCGTCTTCATCGGGCCTGCCTGCGTCGAAGACGATGCCGTCCCCAGCCTTCAGAGGAGCCTGGAGACTGATTTGAACCTTGTTGTCGAGCACACGCGCAACCTTGCCCAAAAGAACGCCGCGTTTCTTGCCGAAGCGCGCATGGACAAGCTGCTGGTTGTTTATGCCGTTGAACCAGCCGGTGTGCAGCCCGCGCGAAAAGCCCATCTCCAGCTCGTAGTGGGCTTGTGATTTGTTGAACGGAGCGGCTCCGGTGATGGCGTCCAATGCCGCGCGGTAAGTCCGGGTGATGCTCGCAACGTATTCAGGACTCTTCAGGCGCCCTTCGATTTTGAGAGAAGCCACGCCAGCATTCACAAGGTTTGAAAGCACATTTAATCCCGCGAGATCCTGCGGGCTTAAAAGATATCGACGATCGCCAAGCTCCACCTTGCGGCCATCCGCGAATAACTCGTAAGGCATGCGGCAGGCCTGGGCGCATTCGCCGCGATTGGCGGATCGGCCGCCGAGCGACTCGCTAGTGAGGCATTGGCCCGAATAAGCGACGCATAGAGCCCCATGCACGAAGACTTCAAGCGGGAAGGAAACGTCCGTGACAGTCGCGCGAATCTTCTCGATCTCCGGTATGGAGCATTCACGCGCGAGGACCACCAGATTTGCTCCTAAAGAACGAGCGAACTCGACGCCAGCGGCGCTCGTGATGGTCATCTGCGTCGAGGCATGGATGGGGAAATCGGGAGAGAGGCGGCGGATGAGCTTGCAGATGCCGACATCCTGAACGATCGCAGCGTCCACTCCCGCTGCGATGATCGAGCGAAGGTATTCGGCGGCGGACTCCAGTTCGTTCGCGAACACCAATGTGTTGAAAGTGACGTAGCCGCGAACACCGCGTTGATGCAGGAACTCCATCAGGCGCGGAAGGTCAGCGATGGTGAAGTTGTGGGCGCGCATGCGCGCGTTGAAACGCTCCAGGCCGAAGTAAATGGCGTCCGCGCCGTTCTCCACAGCCGCGCGCGCGCATTCCCAATCGCCAGCGGGGGCGAGGAGTTCCGGGCGCGGCAAAGGCTTCATTGCGGGGGCAATGCCGGCGCGTTCAAGTGAAAGGGTGGTGTCTGCCATTCCGAACCCCGCTCGTGCGAAGCGAGGACCAGGGCAAAGTGCCACAAGTCTTAAGAAAGGGACAGTGTGGAGAAGAACCCCCTTACATGCCAGTCGCTGCCCAACCTTTTGAAATCACAATCAGGCGGTAAGCAAGCCAAAGCCCGAACACGGGCACCGCAGCCTTTGCCCACTTGATTTGGCCAACAACACTGATGCCCAGCGATAGGACCGCGAGGTACCAGAAGCTCATCAGATTAATGTTGGCCGCCCAAAGGTGAGCTTTGTTTTCGGGGTCAAAGTCGCTGATGAAGAGGCCCGGGCTCAGTGTGGCGAATAGGTGGCCCTTCATTGAGATCAGGCAGAGGCCGACAATGGTGGCGAGGATTTGGATACAGGAGCTGAGCGCGGCTATTTCCATGGCTTTGCCGAAACCGATCTTCTCCTGGGAAAGGAAGGAGACGAGCGTTAGAACAACCGTGGACATCACCAGCAGGCCGATGCCGCTGCCGACGGCGCCCGCAATCGAGCCGGTGATTTTGAATAGAGTCGCGCCGGTCTTCTCGAGGTAAATCCGGGCGCCATTCGCCTGGTCCGCGGTCATTTTTTTCTCGGCGACCTGCTTTTCGAACTGTTTCGTTTGTTGATCGAGGACGGCTTGAACAATCGCTGGTTGGGAGAACAAGACGAATGCACTGGTCACGGCGAGCAATGCCATGAGGAAGGTCGGCGTTAACCAGTTGGCCACGGATGATGCTTCCGAAGCGCGCAGTTCCTCAAAGACCTCGCGTGGGGCAGCAAACATATTGAGAATTTTGCTCCAGACGGAGGTTTCCTGAACGGCGCTCTCCGCATCGACGCCAAGTGAGGAGGGGGAAGTATTCATAGTAGGCGGCCTCATAAGAACTGTTCCCCACCGAAAAGCTAGCAAATTTGAGGCTTTAGCAACATGTGGTTGTGCGGGCTTGCGCCTTTTTGTGCGGCAAATACCATGAAGGCTCCCACAAAGGTACAGAGGAAAACGGTATGATCTTCCAAAAGCATAAGTTGATAACCTTGAGCGGTGTCGCAGCGCTTGGCCTTTTGAGCGCCAATGTTACCGCGGCAGAAACGATACTCGTGAACGGCTTCGACGATGAAACGGAGGCTGCGCAATGGGTCCATTGGTGGGGCGCTCCATCACGGACAATCGAGTTTGATCCGACCGCCGATTCTAAGGGCAACGCCAATTCAGGCTCGCTTAAGCTGAGCGTCGATTTCGATATCGCCGCGCATGGGGGTGACAATCAGTTTTCCTTCCGCAGGGATATGACGCCGGCAGTGGATGGGACGCAATACACCAACCTGGTGATGGATGTGCGTTTCGACCCGAATTCACCTAAACGTGGGACCGGTGACTTCGGCTACTTGGAATTCGGCGTGAAGCATAGTGATTGGAGCCAAAGCTACTTTGGCAATGCAACGATCCCAGGCACGCAAACCGGTTGGACAACCATTAGCGCGCCGATCCCGCTCACAAATGCCAAGATCAATGACATCGCTGGTGTGACGGTAAAAATGTGGGCGGGGCAGGCGGGCGGCAACAGCTCCCTGACCGGCCCAATGACACTGTGGGTGGATAATATTCGACTGGTGGCCAGCACGAACTCCGGTCCGCTGCCGCCGCCGAAGCTTAGCGTGGAGAAGCGGGATGCTGCCGGGGGCTTGCAGCTCATCGCCAGCAGAGCGGGAGCCCAATACCAAAGGCAAAACATTCGCACGGTCGTGCCCCAATATTCATGGGTGGATGCAGGCGGTCCCGTCAGCTATTCGGTTACCATTTCCGATTACGCGGCGAACGCGAACAATGGCTTCCAGACGCATATTTTCCTTGTCCCCGGGGATAATGTGCCCGCGAGCCAATCGGCCCCGGATTGGTCGGAGCCTAATGTGGTTTTCCTGCATATCAGCAACAACACCGATGGAAGGGCGAACGCCACATTCCGGTACAAGGTGAACCAGGCGAATGCAAACGGGATGTACTGGAACGGCAACCCCGCGAACGGGCCAGTCGGCTCGCTCGGAACGATCACCGCACCCACTGCGGTCGGAACGTGGACGCTTACGTTCACCAATAACACCGGCTTCACACTGACAGGCCCAGGAGGCGCCACAGGCTCATTCAGCATGCCGGCAGAGCATGCGGCCTTATTCGCGGGGCCGTTGTTTGCATACGTCGGCGCACAACCGAACGAACTGCGAAACATTGGCGAATCGGTCACGCTGAGCCGGGTGCAGATCAGCGGGGTCGGAACGCCAATCGATGAAACATTTGCGCCGGTCGCGGAAGCTCCTGGAGGTCTTAACCCAGAGCTGTGGCAGATCAGCGCCGAAGACGCGGCTGGGGTCGTGCTGGTGCCGAATGAAGTCACCTTTTGGGTAAGCTGGACGTTGCCTGCGGCCGATTTCGTGCCCCAATGGAGCGCCGACCTGCGCACATGGAACGACATCACCAGCCCCCCAGTGCAAGTGGGGGAGAAACGTGGTGTGCTCCTGCCGCAATCCGCGCTGAACAATAAAGCAGCGTTTTTCCGGATGGTAAAACGCCCACCGGTCCAGCCAGAGCCGGCTGAATAACACGGACTTTGACCTTCAGCACGCCTCGTGGTCCTGGGATCGCGAGGCGTTTTGCTTTCTACTGTGCGGTCCAGCCGCCATCGATGACCAGATCGGCGCCAGTGATGAACGAGGCGGAGTCGGAGCAAAGATAGACGGCGAGTTGGCCGATATCCTCGACTTTGCCCCAGCGGCCGACGGGAATGCGCGAGATAAACTGCTGGTTTAATTCCGGGTTGCTGAGCAACGGCATGTTCATCTCGGTGGCGAACGGGCCGGGGCAGATGGCATTCGCGGTGGCGCCGTGAGGAGCGATCTCCAGTGCGAGCGCGCGAGTAAAACCGACCAGCCCCGCTTTGCTCGCGCAGTAAGCTGTTCGGCCGGGCAATGCAATGTGGCTCATCATGGAGGCCATATTGATGATGCGCCCGCCCTTCTGCCGAATGATGGTTGGAACCAAGGCGCGCGTGAGGAGGAAGGCGCCGGTAAGGTTGGTCTCCACGACCTGTCTCCACTCGGCCAATGTAAAGTCCTGCACAGGCTTTCGGACATTCACGCCCGCGTTGTTGATGAGAATGTTAACGGCGCCGAAAGTTTGTATGCATGCGCCTGCCGCGCGCTCGACTTGCTCTTCAGAAGTGATGTCTGCCGGATATACTTCGGCTCTAACGCCGCGCGCCCGGGCAGCCGCTGAGACGCGCTGGAGAAGGTTCTCATCCCGCGCGATCAGGCCGAGATTGACGCCAGCGTCAGCCAGCGCCAACGCCATGGCTTCGCCCAAACCTTTGCTCGCTCCGCTAATTACGGCGACCCTCCCGGCAAGTTCATGAAATGACATAGGTCGATTATCCAGAGCGGCGGTAAAGACGCAGGCCAAATCGCGCGCTGAGTCGCCAACCTGAATGCGTGGGTGGGGAGAATCCGCCCCTGTCAGGGTTCGCCCCGATAGCGATTAGGGTGTCGTTACCGCCGGGGGTTTAAGGCGTAATGCAGGTTGTTGAAACACCGCTTTGGAAGCATGTTTTCTGCGGAGAGTGGGGTTAACCACAAGGAGAGTTGAGAACGGTTATTCGTGAGGCGAGCCAGACTCAGCAGGACAGGTGGTTGACCCCGCTACATTTTTTTCACCCCTCAACGGACGTTGGTGATTGTGAGCTTCTCCTTCCGGCCCGGAAGTGTGAGCTGGCAAGCGTCCCCTTGCTTCTTCCCGATTAACTGTGAGCCCAGCGGCGACTCCGGAGTTATAACGAGGATTTCCTTTTTTCCGCACACGACTTCCGTGCCGCCCGCTTTCGGACCAATGAAGTAAATATTTGTCTCAGTTTTACTCGAAAGTTCCACGAGGGCTCCCGTGTCAATCGGGTCTGCCGCAGTGAAGTCACGGACGGGGAGGGCTGCGAATTTGTCGATCGCCAATTCAAGCTCTGCCACTTGCTTGGACTGCCCGCGCGCGAGATAAGAAGCTTCCAGTCCGCGGGTGTCGTATTTGTTCTCCGCTTTGCTCTGCTCGTGCGTGGCCTCGGCGCGGGAAGCGAGCGCGGCCTTGTAGTACAAGCCGAGGTCTTGCTTCAGCCGCTCAATGATGGCTTCGATCACCTTTTGCTTCTTCACTGGCGTAAGTTTTATCGCGAGAACGCAAAAGGGCAAAAGCGCGAAGTTACCGTTCTTCAATGAGGGTCAGCGCATTGATCGGAACGCTGGGAATGCGCTGCTCCTTCTTGCCCGGCCAAATAATGGTGATGCTTTTGACGGACTTTTCCTGGCCGAGTCCAAAGGTGAGCGGAAGTTCAGATTGAGAGAGATAGCCGCGTGTGGGCATCACTTGTTGGGTGAGGGTGCGGGAACCTGTCTCCACACGCACAACAGCGCCGATAGCATCTGGATTGCTTTGTTTGCCCTTGAGCTTCAAGCGAACCCAGTTGCGATCCAGGCGCTGGTCGTTGCGGAAAAGAGCAGGGCGCGCGCCGATTTGAGTGATGATGAAGTCCAAATCGCCATCCGAATCAATATCCGCATAGGCGGATCCGCGCCCGACGAGCGGCTGCATTATGTCTGGGCCGGTGTGTTGCGGGCCGGCCAGGCGAAAGCCGGACTTGGCGCCGAAGCCGCGCGCGTTCCAGAAAAGGCCAGGCCGCTGCGCGTATTGCTGCCTGGGGAGCGCCTTCTCAATTTCCGGCTCGATGTGGCCGTTGGCAACCAGGAGGTCCAACCAGCCATCGAGGTCATAATCGAAGAAGAACACACCGAACGTCAGGAAATCGCGCGACGCATGGCCGATGCCCTGCGTGACAGCTTCGTCGGAGAAAATGAGGGGGTCTTGCCTCGACACATAAAGCGCAGTCATTTCATTGGCAAAATTCCCGATGGAAACGCCGAGCGCGCTATCGTCTTCAAAGCGCCCGCTATCGATGCCCATGGCGCCGCGGGCGCTTCCATAAGGGTCATAAGCGATGCCGGAGATGGCGCCGATCTCGCGGAACGTGCCATTCTTTTCGTTGTGGAAGACGAAGTTCTGAACGGTGTCGTTCGCTACAATTAAGTCGATCCAGCCGTCTTTATCCAGGTCCACCGGCGCAACGCCAAGAGACTTTGCGAGAGGCGCCCCTGTGGCGCGATTGCGGACGCGGATGCCTGCTTGCTCGGAAATATCGACAAAAACGCCGTGGCCGTCGTTTCGGAAGAGTTGCGGAAAAGCGCCGGGGAATTGCATGGGCGGGCCATAGGCTCGGCCGATGCCGGTGAGCCGATAATCCTGCTGCAGGTCCAGTTCGCGGCTCCATAGCACGTAGTTGCAAACAAACAGATCCAGGTCGCCATCATTTTCGAGGTCGACGAAGGCTGCGCTCGTGCTCCAATTGGTGTTGCCGGCGAGGCCCGCAGCGGAGGTCACATCCACGAATTTCCCCGCGCCCTCGTTCCGGAAAAGTTTATTGCCGTGCACACCTGTGATGAAGATATCAACGAAGCCATCCCGGTTAACGTCTCCAAAGGCCGCACCCATGCCGTGCATTGGCACATCCAGTCCCGACCCAGGGGTCGCGTCTCTGAAGACGCCATTCCCTTCGTTGTGGTAGAGCGCATGTGTCGCGGTCGCTCCCCCTTGGGCCCAGGGCCATTTGGTTGAATTCACCAGCAGCAGGTCCTGGAGACCATCATTATCATAATCGAAGAAGCCGCAGCCACCACCCATTGTCTCGGGAAGGAGTTTTTCTCCAGCCGCGCCGCTTTCGTGCACGAAACGAAGCCCAGCCTCTTCAGTGATGTGGGTGAAGCGCACCCTTGGCGGGACGGGGCCAGAGGCTGCCTTGTTGTCCGCAGCGGCGTCATCCGCAGAGTGATCGTAGAACCAATAGAGGAGCAGGGTCGCCAAAAAGAGCACAAGGAGGATCAGCAGCGGGCTGGCGCCGCCGCGATGAGGTGCGGTCTGCCTGCTGGGTGGCCGGGCATGAGCAGTCAGCGGCTGATCGGATCCCGGATTCATGGATGAAGGTCTTATACGCAAGAGCATGGGCGGCTTAAAGGAATTTCCAAGCAGGGCTGTCTTCTCGGCCGCGTGTGCTACTGTAAGTCAGGAGGATCAATGAAACGGGACATCGAAGCAGTTAAGACATTGGCGAAGGACTTGACCGTGGACGAACCGCGCTCGCCACGCGAGAAATTGGGCGGTTTCGAACTGGCCGCTCGCTGCCTGGATAAGTGTCGGGCGACTCTCGCCGGGACGGAGGGGGACTATATGTATGGCTGCCCGATGGATCAACGCTTCCTCACTCAGGCGGGCATTTCGGCGGAGGAATTCAAAGCATTCGTGGCCACCGGCGCCTCGGACGAAGAGGTTGGGCGTTGGATAGAGCAACAGGCGCAACCGGCCTCCCGCTGAGCGCGCTCAGTGGGATTCGACCCACCGCACAGCATAGCGGATTAGTTCGCTGACAGATTTTAGGCCAAGCTTCTGCTTGAGGTTGGCGCGGTGCACTTCGGCGGTTTTGACGCTAATGTGCAACTGGGCGGCGATGTCGCGGATCTCCGCCCCGCGTCCAATGAGTTGAAGCACCTCAAACTCACGGTCTGTTAACGCGCCCACCGGCGATGTTTGGGCATCCCGCTTCCCGGTGGAAAAGATCTCGAGGATTCGCGCAGACATTTTCTCGCTGACGTAAATGCCGCCGGAGAGCACTTGGCGAATAGCGGCGATGATTTTCTTGCCGCCTTCCTGCTTCATGATGTAGCCGCGGCCGCCGGCTCGGAGCACGCGTTCGGCGTAGAGTGACTCATCATGCATCGATAACACAAGGGTGAGCGTTTCAGGAAAAGTGGTGGTAACGTCCTTGACCAACTCAAGGCCATTCTTTCCGGGCAACGTAATGTCGATCAGCGCGAGGTGCGGTTTCAGCTTTGGGATAAGCTCGAACGCTTCCGCTGCGCTTCCAGCTTCGCCGGCCACGGAAAGGTCAGGCTCCTGATTTATCAGGACGGCGAGCCCTTCACGCATCATGGGGTGGTCGTCCACCAGCAGAATCTGTTTTTTATCCTTTTTGGTCGGCATGCTTGTCGGGGAGAACACATGACACCCGGGCGCCCCCGCCAGGGTTGTTGGCAAACTCGATCGCGGCTCCAATGACTCCCGCGCGGTAGCGCATGATGCGGAGCCCCATTCCTTGGGGGCGATTAAGTTCCGGCGGGAAACCCGGGCCGTTGTCCGACACGCTGAGCGTCACAGCGCCATCCTGCCGGCGAAGCTCAATTGCGATTTCGGTGGCTTTGACGTGGCGAAGGGCGTTGCTGACCGCTTCCTGAGCAATGCGGTAAAGATGGGTTGCTGTGACGTTATCCTCGATCAGGATTGGCTCCGGCGCATGGAACTGGCAATCGACCCTGTAAATCTCGGTGAAGGAAGAAGCTAGCTCCTCAAGAGCGGACATGAGGCCGTTGGACGCGACATCCACGGGAACAAGGCCGCGAGCCAAATTTTTCGCGCTCACAATTGTTTCCTTCATGTAAGCGGCGATGCGGTTGGCCTGGGCGGCTGCGGCTTTGTTGCGTTTGGCCAAGCTTTGCTCAAGCGCTTCCGCCATCAACAGGATTGCGCTGAGCTGCTGGCAAATGCCGTCGTGCAGATCGTTGCCAATCTCGCGCCGCTCGCGCCCGGTAATTTCGAGCAACTCCTCCTGCAGGCGCTTGCGCTCGGCGTTTTCGCGCTGCCACGCTTGCTCTGCTTCGGCGAGGCGTTTGTCCCGGCTGATTTGGTGGAGAGCCCGGCCGGTGATTGGCGTGACAAGATCGAGGAATGCGGCGTCTTTGACTATATAATCAATCGCGCCTCGCTTCATCATTTCGACAGCAACACGCTCGTCCCCTTGTCCGGTAATGACAACGAATGGGATCCCCCCAGGGCCTAGTTTCGCGCGGTCGATCAACTCCTGCCCGCGCATATCGTCTAATTGCAAATCAACGAGCGTCAGGTCAGGGGTGGTGTTGCGGAGCTGTTCCAGGGCTTCAGCCCCTGACGCGGCGGAAGTCGAGCGCCAGCCCTCGCGGCGAAAGGCGCGCTCCATAAGGCGGCAAAGCCCTTGGTCATCATCAACGATCAGAATGATTGGAGGCTGGTCAGGCATCAGCGTTCGATCCCAGGCACCTGAACAAGAGAGATGAAAAGGCCAAGCTGCTTGATGGCTTCCGCAAACTTGTCGTAGTTCACTGGCTTAACAATGTAATTGTTGCAGCCCAGAGCATGGCAACGCTCAACCTCCCGCGGGTCATCGGTTGTGGTGAGCATGATCACTGGAATTTTCCGCAACTCCGCGTCTGCCTTGACCTGGCGGAGAACTTCGACGCCGTCCACTTTGGGCATGCGAATATCCAGCAGCAGCAGATACGGCTTGTCGGGTTGGCGCTGGCGGTCGCCTCGCGAGAAGAGGAAATCCAGGATGGCGGCGCCATCTTCAAAGCGCTCCACGTGATTATTTAGCCCCCCGCGGCCAAGGTTTTTCTCAATCAGCCGCATATGCCCGGCATCGTCATCAGCGATCAGAATAACGACTTCGCGATTCATATTAAGGTCTTGGAAGGGTCACGGTGAACGTGCTTCCAGCGCCTGGAACCGAATCGACCGCAATGCGTCCATTCATGCGCTCCAGCGCGCGCTGGGTGATGGTTAAGCCAAGCCCCTCGCCGGGAGAGCCGCGTGGATTCAAGCGATGAAAGATTTCAAAAATCTTATGCTGATGCTCCAAAGCGATGCCGATGCCATTATCCGCGACTGTGTAAATGCTGAATCCGTTTTCCTCCCGGCCAGTGACTTCGATGCGGGGCGGCTCTCCTGGTTTGGCGTACTTGAGAGCGTTGTCGAGGAGGTTGCTAAAGACTTGGGTCACTTGAACCGCATCCCCAAGGCACGGGGGAAGAGGTGTGACCGTTACTTTTGCCCCAGCCTGCCGGACTTGATGCTCCATCGATTTAGTGACGCCGCCCAGCAGAACGTCCATGTTCACAGGCGCGATGTTGATGGCCGCGCGCCCAAGCCGTGAGAAGCGTAGAAAACCGGCGAGCAACGCGTCCATTTTCGTCACCCCTGCCTCAATGAATTCCAGAGCTTCTGGAACCTCCTGCTCCAGGATCAGCTTCAGTTGCTGCTGGTCTGCCTGTGGAACCTGGCAGCGCTCCAGCAGTTTGCGCACTTCGCCGCAAGCCTGGGTGAGTTCGCGCGTGAACCCCTGGATATTCACCAAAGGGGATCGGAGATCGTGCGAAGCAACGTAAACGATGGTTTCAAGCTCCTTGTTTTTGTCCGCGAGCGTGCGTGCGAGTTCGGCCAGTTTAGCCTCAGCTTGTTTGCGCTCGCTGATGTCCCGAACGAAGCCGGTGTAGAGCCGCTTATCGGGCAGCAACACCTCGCTGACGGCCAGGTCCATGGGGAACACGCTGCCATCCTTGCGCTGGCCGGTGACTTCACGGCCAATCCCGATGATTCGGCGCTGGCCAGTGCGGTGATAGTTTTCCATGTAGCCGTCATGATCCTGGCGGTAGGGGGCGGGCATGAGGATGCTCACATTGCGGCCAAGAAGCTCCTGCTCGGAGTAGCCAAAGAGACGCTCCGCGGCGGGATTAACCATCAGCATGCGGCCGCGATCATCAATTGTGATGATGCCTTCAACCGCAGTTTGCAGGATGGCGCGCATCCGCTGCTCGCTTTCGGCGAGGGCGGACCGCATGGCAGCGGCGTCCTGGCTGTGAGTCGCGCTGACGGCCTCATGGGAGACATTCCTTTGCTCCAGCTCCCGCAGGCGGACGATTAGCTCTTCACGCGTCAGATCGGCGTAATAAGGCATTGAGGGCCAAGTATGTTTTCCGGTGGACCAAACCGCAATTCTCTTTGCTGCGAAGGACAGTTGCAAAGTGTCATTATGATGAGCAAAATGGTGCATTAGCTGTTTGGCGCCGCAACGCGGCGCAAGAAAGGTCTTATGGTTCGGTGTTCCAAGTTTATCATCACGCTGCTCCTGGTTCTTAGCTCCTTTTGCGCGCGGGCAGTTGATCTCCCCAAAATCGAACAGATCCGAGCGGAGAAGGGTGAGTTGGTGGTTGTTGCCTCCATTCCGTCCGGCCTGAAGAAACTTACGCTCCTCAGCCGGCTAAAAGCGGACGGGAGCGCCTGGGAACCCCGCGCAGTCGCAAGGGTGGATGGTGCGGGGGGGCGCGTGACGTTTCGCGTTCCGAATAGCGACCGCCTGGAGTTGCTAACGGTGAAGGGGGAGGCAGCGGACGCTCTTCCAGCCTTTCTGTATGAGGGGACGAACGCATTCCTCGCTCGGGGCAACGGCGCGATGCTCATGAATGGCTCTGAGCCGGAGGGTTTTCCCACAGGCGCGCCTTCAGCGGGCAATTCGCGGGATGCGACGCGAGAGGTCGTCGAAGCGGACATCTACAAGGTCCGCGGAGACACGCTCTATTTGTTTAACCAGCGGCGGGGCTTGCAGGTGATTGACATCAGCAACCCCGATGCGCCGCACATTCGGGGAACTCTGAAGGTTGGTGGTTTTGGGGAAGATTTGTATTTGCTGCCAGGCAATGAGGTCGTGCTGCTCGCGCAGGAGGGCTGCTACTATTGGGGCGGGAACAGCGAAGTGATGATAGTCAACGCCGGGACGCCGACTCCAACCGTGCAGGCGACGGTAAGCGTTGAAGGCGCAGTCACCGAGAGCCGATTGGTGGGGACGGCGCTTTACGTGGCAAGCACGTCCTACCGGCAAATCCGCACGGGTGATGCGGTGCAGTATGAGAATGGCACCTGGGTGACCTCAATTGACTTAGCCGCGCCGGCTAATCCGGTGATCCGCAGCAAGAAATGGTTTCCCGGAACAGGCCATGTTGTGAGCGCCACCGACAAGTTTTTCTTCGTCTGCCTGCAGGATTACCGCTTCTGGGACAACGCCTGGAGTTCGCGCACCACTATCAAAATCCTGGATTGCTCCGCGCCGGACGGAACGCTCGTTGAGAAGGGGTCTGTCTTCGCCTATGGCGCCATCAACGATAAATTTAAGCTCAATCTTTCCGGTGATGTTCTCACCGCCGTTTCTTTCCGGTGGGGAGCAAACACCGAAGTGGAAACCTTCTCGTTGGCAGATGCAGCGAACCCGGTGAAGCTGGGCAGCCTCACAGTCATCAAGAACGAGCAACTCTTCGCAACGCGCTTTGACGGAAACACGTTGTACGTTGTGACATTTCAGCGGATCGACCCGCTCTGGGTGATCGACCTGTCCAATTCGGCGAGACCGTCCATCGTGGGGGAGCTTGAAGTCCCTGGGTGGTCCACGTTCATTCACCCGATGGGGGATCGCTTGCTTGCTTTGGGGATCGACAATGACAACGGCCAGCGAGTGGCCTTATCCCTCTTTGATGTTTCGAACAAAGCCAAGCCGACACTCGCAAGCAAGGTCACGCTGGATCAATACTCCTGGACAGAAGGGAACTATAACGAGAAGGCCTTTA
Source organism: Candidatus Methylomirabilota bacterium (assembly GCA_035627835.1). Lineage (GTDB taxonomy): Bacteria > Verrucomicrobiota > Verrucomicrobiia > Limisphaerales > SXQI01 > DASPKX01. The sequence goes on along the minus strand of DASPKX010000181.1, from coordinate 19,030 downwards.
AAGTCATGGAAGAGGCGGGATTGATTCTCCTGCCGTACACGGGCAGCGCCACAAATTCGTTCCACAACCGGGTGCAACTCGTGGATTTCAGCCCCGATGCCCTCCGCCTCAGGGGCTTTATTTCGCATGAGCTGCAAGCGCGGCGGGCTTTTCTGCACAAGGACCGTGTGCTCTCCTTCTCCGCGCGTGAGTTGATTGCTGTCACTGTGGATAATCGCGACAACCCCCAGGTGACGGCTAATTTGCGGCTCTCCTGGCCGGTGGATCGCGTGTTCGCGCACGGTGATTTCTTGGTCCAAGTGGAAAACGGCGGGTTGGGGCGCCCACGCCTGCATGTGGCTGCGCGCACTGCTCCAAGTGAGATACTCGCTACGCATACATTGTCCAACACTGCCCCGATCGTCGCTGCGGTTGCGCGGGGGTCGCGCCTTTACGTTGCGCAACAAGCTCAGAGTTCGCTTACCGTCCCCGGAAGCACGAATGGCTACAGGTTTGAAGGGCTTCTGCTATCCGCCTACACCTTAAGCGCACTTCCAGCCCTGGAGTTTATCGGCGCAGCAACGGGGCCGGAACAGACGGAATGGCCTGCGCAGGATTACCACGCTGTTTGGCCGAAAGAGGACCTACTTGTGCTGGTTGGGCAAACTCACGGAGGTTGGTGGTGGCGCAGCGATGCAATCTTTGCAGGCGCCCCAGCCGGGCGTGGGTGGGGAATGCCCTGGTGGGGTGGAAGCAGCGGGCGAACATTGCTGGCCTTTCAAACCCGTGACACCGGGCCGTCGTTCGCCTCATCGGCAACCATCGAGCCGACTAACAGCTATTCAACGCCATCGCTTCCGCTGGCGCTGAATGGGATGATTTATCAAAGCCATTCTGTTGCTGAGGCCATTACCAATGGAACTTACACCGTGGTTGAAACCAAATATCGCGCTCAGGTTGTGACGAAGACAAACGTCACCACATCGCGCGTGGAAACATCTCCAGGGGTGTTCGAGACGCGCTCAGAGACCAACGTCTTCTCCGCAACTGAGTTTTACCCGGAAGGATTAGTAACGAACACGTACCCGCGCTATCTGTATGCCACGCGGCATCTGCTCAACGTTGTCGATTACGAGAATCCGAGCGCCCCAACCGTGCGGCGTCCTGTGAATATTCCGGGAGAGTTGCGCGGCATGGCGGCCAATGGCGCCGCAATATACACGGTCGGCCAGCGTTTCTCGACGAACCAGGATTCCTACGAATATTGGCTGGATGTCTCTGCCTACGATGGGGTTTCCGCGTTCCTGGTGGACAGCCTCAAAATGGATGCCGCCGATTATCTGAGCGCCTGGGATGGAGTTGATGGCATCCTTATTCCAAGCATGAAGGAAAGCCAGCTCAAGCGTTTCGAGTTGGATGTGGCATCTGCGAAGTTGAAGGTGACAGATGCGGAAGCCTTGCCGCCGGTCCACACGGAAGTCACGGCGAAAGGCAGCCGGTTTGTGACACGGAGTGACAATGAACTGCGAGTCTGGGCGGTTGACGCGGCCGGGGAACTTTCTCTGCTCAGGTCAGGCCGGAGCGAGGGCTGTCATTGGATTGATATAACCCGCTCGGACGTTGATTCAGCCAATTGGATTTGGGCCCCGCTCGGCGAATACGGGGTCGCGCGAGTCCCCACTGAATAAGCTGAGTCCGGTTTTTCGTAGCGCAACGCCGCGAGGCGGGGTAAGCTGGCGGGAACCTTTGATTCGCGCCTGGCATGCTATTGGACTGCTCTGTGCGGGTCGGCTTGATTGTTGCGTCCGATGAGTCGTTTTCGCTGCCTGCTGCTGCTCGCTTTTCTCGCGCAGAGCTTCACCTTTGGCCAATCTATCCTCCGGGAGTATTGGCATAACATTCCGGGAACGAGCGTTTCAGATCTTACGAGCAACCCTGCGTTTCCGCTGAATCCAAGCGGGCGGGATTATCCGACCACTCTGGAGGGGCCGCAGGAATGGGGCGATAACTACGGAACCCGCCTGCGCGGATATGTGACCGCGCCGACCACCGGCAACTACACGTTCTGGATTGCAGGTGACGATAATTGCCATCTTCTCCTGAGCAGCGATGAGAGCCCGACAAACGCCAAGCTGATCGCGCGTGTGGCCACTTGGACTGCTTACCAACAATGGCAGGAGCCGCGCGACGGCAATGCCGCTTTGCAGCAATCGGCTGCTATCCCGCTGGTTGCAGGCCGCCGGTATTATATCGAGGCTCTGCACAAGGAAGGGGGCGGTGGTGATAATGTGTCGGTGGGCTGGCGCCTTCCGACGGGCGTCCTTGAGCGCCCAATTGGGGCCAACCGCATCTCGCCATTTCAAATCCTCAACACGCCGCCCAAGATCACTGCGCAGCCGCAGAACGTCGCGGCACAGGAGGGGGGTTCCGCCACATTCCACGTCACGGCTGAAGGGGCTGAGCCGCTGACCTACATTTGGTTTCGCGACGGGGTGCGGTTAGATGGTGAGCGCGCGTCCACGCTCTCCCTCTTGCGCGTCGATCTTGAAGACAGTGGCAGCCGCTTCTGGTGCGAAATAGCCAACTCACTTGGGACGGTGACAACGGAGCCTGTGGTCCTGACGGTTGGGCCTGAAAGGATCGTCCCGGTGGTTCAAACATTGAACCCGCCACCGGGCGTGAGACTTCCCAACCTCTCGCAAGTGGAAGTTCTATTTTCCGAACCGGTCGTAGGCGTGGACGCTGGGGACTTGCTAGTGAATGGCACACCCGCGGTGAGCATCACGGGCGCAGCCGCAGGCCCGTACGTTTTTGGATTCGCGCAGCAGCCCGAGGGCACGATTCAACTTACATTCAAAGAGGGGACTGGCATCCACGACCTCTCCTCGGCTTCCAATGGGTTGGCCGGCCTCGCCTGGACTTACATCGTGCAAACAAACCACACGTTCACAAACGTGGTGATCAGTGAGTTCGTTGCGGCAAATGAAACAGGGTTGGTGGACGAAACTGGCCAGGCCCAGGATTGGATTGAGCTGTGGAATCGCGGCGCAACCTCCGTCTCGCTTGAAGGCTGGTCCCTCTCAGATGAAGCGGACACGCCTGGCGCATGGATTTTCCCGCGCGTCAGCATTGCAGGGGGGCAGCGATTGCTTGTGTTTGCCTCCGGCGAGGATCGCCGAACGAACAACGCCAGCTTGCACACGAACTTCAAACTTAGCTCTAGCGGCGAGTATCTGGGCTTGTTCAGCCCGGAGTCTCCCCGGCGGGCGGTGAGCGAGTTTGCGCCGGAGTATCCCGAGCAGCGGAATGACCATTCCTACGCTCTGGACTCAGCCGGCAATTGGCGGTACTTCAGCAAACCGACGCCCGGGTTGGCAAACGGCGCGAGCACAATCATTGGGATCGCCCCAGCCCCGGAATTCAACGTCACGCGCGGCTTCTTCTACGCTCCCTTCACGCTGGTCCTGAGCACGAAGCTGGAGGGCGGGGAGATTCGCTACACAACCGACAGCAGCGATCCCTCTGGGACAAACAGCATCGTTTACACAGGGCCTATTGAGATTAACACGACGCGAGTGATCCGTGCCGCAGTGTTTCGGTCGGGGTATCTCCCCTCGAAAACGATTACCCACAGCTACTTCTTTAACATTGCCCAAGCGCGGCTGACATTGCCTGCGCTCTCGGTCGCGACCGATCAGAAGAACCTGACCGGGCCAACCGGAATCATAGGAATCCAAGGCGGAACCTACGATGGCAGCGGCGCCTGGACGAGCACGCGCGCCACTGATTACCACAATCCTCGACAGCACGGCATTGCCTGGGAGCGGCCGGTGTCCGCCGAATGGATCTGGCCCACCAACAATGAAGGGTTTCAAATTGATGCGGGATTGCGTGTCCAGGGTAGCGATTGGATGCGCCCCCGTTATCGCCCCACCAGCAAATTCTCCTACCGTCTGTATTTCCGAGGAGATTATGGTGCGTCCAAATTGGAGTATCCGCTATTCCCTGGATCCGCCGTGGAAAACTTTGATCGCATCGTCCTGCGCGCCGGCCACAATGATGAAGTGAATCCATTCGTGAAGGATGAGTTGATGCGGCGGTTGTTCATCCAAACGGGGCAGGTCGGCAGCCATGGTGAGTTCCTCTTGTTCTATTTGAATGGGGTTTACAAAGGCTACTACAACGCCACGGAGCGTATCGATAAACAGTTCATGCAGGCGTGGCATGGGGGCGAGGAGTGGGATGTGATAGCCCAAAATCAGGATCCTCTCGATGGCGATGCGGTAAATTTCCGCGCGATGGTCACAGCGGCAACTACGCCGAACCCGGCCATTCAGGCGAACTACGAAGCGGTCACACGCTGGATTGATGTCACTAACTATATTGACTACCTGCTCGTGAACATTTACGGCGGCAACGGAGATTGGCCGCACAATAATTGGCGCGCCGCGCGCGAGCGCAGGGAAGGCGCGTTGTGGCGCTGGTACATCTGGGATGCTGAATTTGCGTTTGGCCGCGCTCCAACTCACAACACATTCCTCGAAGAGCTGGCTGGAGCAAGCGAGATCGCTCGCATTTGGCAGAGCCTCAAGCGAAGCCCGGAGTTCCGGCTTACTTTTGCAGATCGGGTCCACAAGCATTTCTACAACGATGGCGCGTTGATGGAGCGGAACGTCACCAATCTATTCAACGAAATGCGGGATCAACTACGTCCAGTGATTCCAACAATGGACACCTACATCAGCCGCACGCACGCGCCGCAGCGTTGGCGGAACATCTCGAATCATTTCCGATTGCAGAATGTTTTTGCCTCAACCAATGCTCCCGTGTTCTCACAGCATGGCGGCTCTGTGGCTCGGGGTCATCAGCTCACGATGAGCGCCGCCGACGGGCAGATTTTTTACACGACAAACGGCGCGGATCCTCGCGTGCCTTTTGCTTCCACCAACTCGCCCGACGCCCTTGAATGGATGGGCGGAGCGTTGACGCTGAATTCCTCCCTGGTGGTGAAGGCGCGCGCGCGTTCCGGCACAAATTGGAGCGCGTTAACAGAAGCGGTTTTCAGAGTTGCGGATCTGGCGTCACCGTTGCGAATCACGGAGATCATGTACAATCCCGCTGGCGGCAGCGCTTATGAATTCCTCGAACTTTGGAACTCCGGCGATGTGCCAGTGAATTTGGCGGGCGCTTCCTTCTCCGGGATTGATTTCACTTTCACCGACAACACATGGCTGGGCGCTAACGCGCGAGTGCTTCTTGCATCAGAAGAGAATCCGGTGGGCTTCGCGGCGCGTTACCCGGGCGTGCGTGTTTCCGGTTGGTACTCAGGCAATTTGTCTAACTCAGGGGAAACTATCGCGCTGCGGAATGCTAGTGGGGTGAACCTGGTGTCTGTGACCTACGGTGATGGCGGCGCGTGGCCTGCCGCCGCGGACGGCAACGGGGCATCGCTGGAACTCACCCACCCTGCGGGCGATCTGGATGATCCGAGCCATTGGCGCGCGAGCGCGCGCGTGGATGGAACGCCTGGGCGCGCGCCGGAGTGGCCCGCAGCAACTGTCGTTATTGACGAGGTCTTCGCCACGTGCAACCCAAGCGCCGCGAGCCCGGTCTCGCAGGAGGAGTTCGTAGAGTTGCGGAATTTGAGCCTCGAACCTGTCGAGCTGATGGGGTGGAAGCTGCGGGTGAACGGGGTTCTCCACACTTTTAATTTAAACGACAAAATTGAGCCGGGTGGCCGCTTTGTGATTTGGGCCACGACCAACAGCGGGGCTGGAGCGCGATTGGGCTATTTCTTGCCCGATCAAGCTGGGAGCTTGCTGTTGTTGAACAGCTCGAGCGAGGCCGTGGCGTCCTTGGTTTACGGGCCACAGTTGTTAGGGGTTTCAACGGCGGTCATCGACGGCGAGCCTCGTTTGGGAATTCCGACACCTGGCGCGGCCAACCAGGTCGCGTCGACAGCGCCGTTGAACGTGGTGCGCATAAACGAAGTTCAAAGCAATCCACTTCCGGGAGGCTCTGATTGGATCGAGCTATTTAACACAGCGGATCAGCCGGTTTCCCTACACGGGGCGTTCCTAGTGACTTCGAACGCCTCCGCGCGAATCCACACGCCAATGTTCATCGGCGCTCGTGAGTTTGTCGTGTTATCGGCGGACGAGAACCCCGGAGCAACGCACTTGGACTTCAAGCTGCCGTCCAGCGGAACCCTCATTGCATTGCACGACGCAAGCGGCCAGCGTGTGGACGCTTTGACCGTGCCTCCGCAGGCTGAAGGGAACAGCTTTGGGCGTTTGCCGGACGGCGGAGCTTCGACTGCCACTTTCACCAGCAGCGTAAGCCCAGGCGCCAGCAACTTTGCTTCTCCGACCACCGGCCTGCGGCTCAACGAGATTTTAGCAAACAACCAGACGGCCGTTGTTGATCCTTTTGGTGGGTTTGCCAGCTTTGTCGAGTTGCGGAACACGGGAATGGCTCTTTTGTTGAATGGCTTCCGCTTGCGAATTGACGGATCCACAGCATTCACGTTCAACAGCGGCTCACTTGATGCGAACGGATTCCTGGTGGTTTGGTTTGATCCGTGGCGTCCAGCCGCATCCGAAAGCCTCGGAGGCCTCAACTCTGGCTTCACGCTGCCCCCTTCAGGAGCACGCATCGAACTCATGAATCCTAACGGGCAAGTTGTTGATGCCGTAACGTATGGATTGCAAGCAGCGAACCTGAGCATTGGGGCGACCGCGGCGGGTTGGCATCTGTTGACCGCTCCCACGCCCGGTTCGCAAAATGGAGTCGCCGCTCCTTTGGGCAACATTTCCTCCGTAAAAATCAATGAATGGTCCGCGCAAGCGGGGCAGGAATCTGATTGGGTGGAGTTGTATAACAGCGCAACCGCGGCGGTGTCGCTCGCGGGGCACAGCCTTACGGACGACGCGTCCTATGCAGGGATCTTCAAGAAAACGTTTGCTCCCCTTTCATTTATTGCAGGCCAATCCTGGGCTGCCTTTCGAGCCGCTGCGACTGACCGTCCAGATGGAGCTAGTCTGACTTTTGCGCTCGAGGCAACGGGGGAGAACCTGCGGCTCTACTCGAGCAACCGCACGTTGCTGCACTTCGTTACAACGACTCCTCTGACCAACGGCGGGAGCCAGGGCCTGCTGCCCGACGGCGGCTCCTCGATCAAACAATTCGCTCGCAGCGCATCTCCTGGAAGCCCAAATCTGATGCCGCTGCCAGAACTCGTGATCTCAAAAGTTTTGCCTCGCAAGTTCGGAACGGAAGAAGCGGGTCTTCAAATCCGCGCAATGGCAGATGTGGACATCAGTGGCTGGGCTCTGAGCGATGATCCACATCAGCCTTTTAAGTTAAGGTTCCCTGCCGGAACGGTTCTCAACCGGGACGGCCTGCTCGTCGTGCGCCAAAGTGAATTGCGCGCCAGCCAGGATCCAGGCAGCCGAATCGAGCTGGATCGCCCTGTCTCCTTTGATCTGCACCTTTCGGAGATCATCAACGGAGTGGCAACCGGGCGCAGGCACACCGCTCGTGTTTCTCCTGCGATCACTGGTTTCGCGCAAACAGGCGGGCGCTCTCAAGCGCTGCTCTCGCTGTCGGCGACTGTTGCGCTTGATGACGCTGTGGCCGCCCCGCGCGGAGCGGGGATTTACATCACTGAAATTCATTTCGCCACTAACGCCAGTGACGTCGGGTACGTGGAATTGGCCAACCACAGTCTCAGCGGCGAGGAAGTTGCATTGGCGGCCAGCGGCGGGTTCGCAAGGCTGGATGGGGCTCTGCAATTCCAGTTTCCCACGAACGCCACACTGCCCGGCAACTCGGTGGCGCTGGTCCTTTCCGTTTCTCCAGAGTCGGAAGCTGGAATCGCTTTCTTACGACGCCTGAACCTCCCCGACGGCCAGCAGGTTTTCGGGCCTTATCGAACAAGGGCTGATTTGCCGGTTACGGGTGATCACACGGTGAACCTTGTCCTCTCATCCCCTCGAGTGTTGCCGCCGCATCCGCTTGCAGGATTGGCGCCCAGCTATGTGGTTGATCGGGCAGAGATCCGCGCACGCGACAGGATCATGCCTTGGCATCGCGACGGCGCGAACGGCTGGCGGGAAGCGTTGGCCACCCCCGGAAGACTCACAACCCCTGCGCGCGACGAGCGGGACAGCGACTCGGACGGGGTTCCCGACTGGTTCGAAGCGCACTACAGGTTGCACGGTGTGACTGCACCGGGTTCCGATATTGATGGGGACGGCTTGTCAGATATCGAGGAATTCCGCGCGGGCACTGACCCAGCCGATCCAGTGAGCGTGCTTTCGCTCTCCATGGTCCAGCGTGGGGAGGAGAGCCGGTTGCGTTTCGTTCTTCCAGCGACACGGTCAGCCAAATTGCTTTGGTCGGATTCACCGGGCGGGGAACCTCGCGGCTCTTCATCCCTCCCAGGAACTGTCATTCCAACCGGAGTGTTAATGGAAGTTCCAATCTCTCCGACGCGGTCCAAAGAGTTCTATCGCCTCGAGGTGGAATAAAACAGACGGAGGCTTGAACGCGGCTTTCCCTGATGCGGAAGTTGGGACTGGCACTCTTACGCTCACCTTGACGGATAGCTATGCTTAGGGGTGCATGGCTATTGCATTTAAGGACTACTACAAAGTCCTGGGATTGACGCCCCGCGCCAGTCAGGATGAGATTCGCGCCGCTTTCCGCACACTGGCCCGGCAGTGCCATCCAGACCTGGCGCCAGGCTCCGAGGATCGCTTCAAGCAAATCCAGGAAGCTTACGAAGTTCTGGGCGATCCCGTGCGCCGTAGGAAATACGATTATCTCGCCCGGTTCGAGCGCTATTCCGCCTTCGATGGGCCTCGCCGCCAGGATGACGAGGAATACGATGCCGACGAAGAGGATGTCGAGGACTGGACGGAACTCACAAAAGAGCGGTTCTCCGACTACTTTCAGCAATTCTTCGAGGATGACGACGCGCGCAACGACGAGGCTCCATTCGAACGCGAAATTGTGGTGACCTTGGAGGAGGCGGCGCTCGGGGCAATCCGCTCCCTGAAGCTCAAGCGTTCAGACCCATGCAAACCATGCTTTGGGGTTGGTCGCGTGAACCAGCAGCTCTGCCCTCACTGCAAAGGCCATGGCCGCCTTGAGCGCGAGGAAACGTGCCGGGTGAAGATCCCGGCGGGAATTCGCCCGGGCAAAACACTCCGCCTTGCTGGAATGGGGCAGAAGGTGGGCCTGGATGGCAAAGCAAACGACCTGCTATTGCGGGTGCGCTTCGCAGACCACGCGGATTTCGAGTTCGAAGGTGACGATCTTTACTGCACGCTCAACATTGCGCCTTGGGAAGCAGCGCTGGGCGCTCAGATCACCGTGCCCACGCTGACGGGCCGGGTAAATGTTCCCGTCCCCGCAGGCGCCCAGCATGGCGGCAAACTTCGGCTGAAAGGCCGAGGCTTGCCGCGCGAAAGCGGTGAGGCAGGGGATCTGGTTGTTCAACTTCGAGTCGCCATTCCAACCGAGTTGAAGCCAGTGGAGCGAGCCGTCTGGGAGCATCTCGCCTCTGTCACGAGCTTCAAGCCACGCGAAGGCTCTGATGAAGGCCAGACTGCTAAGCAACGGTCTTAATGATGCTCCTCTTCTGCCGGCGGTTCAGGGAGAAATGCTGAGCAGATCAACCCAACCAGGTAAACCGCGAACGCCACGCCTGCGGCGGTGTAGGCGAATTTAACGGGAGCAGTCGCTTGCGGCAGCATGTTCTTGAGCCATGCTGAGCCCGCAATTGTCAACGTCACCCAGGCAAAGGCAGTCCCAAAAATGCGTCCCCCAATATTAGCCGCAAAGCTCTCGCCCGTGCCGCGCAAGTGAACGGGGTAAACCCGGGGCAGATAATTACCCCAGAAACTGAACTGAGCGACGGTGAGCAGCCCTGCAAAGAAGATGCCTATCTTGAGCATCTCCAGGTCGCTCGTTGCCGGGTAGAAGAACACCCATGGCACGAGGATCAATCCAGGTATCTGGAAGACTCGGATGAGCTTGCGACGGCTAAGAATCTTCACCGCCAACACAGCGAGGACAAAGCGCCCCACCAAGCCCCCGATTTCCTGCACGAGTTGGACTTGGCCGACCACTTCAGCCTGCTGAGGTTTCGGCAGATCACGAACACCGGGAAGGCCCGGCACAATCTGCGGAAGCTGCTGAATCGCGCCGAAAGCCGCGCCATAGCTGCAAGCGAACATGATCGTGGTGACCACGGTGGTTCGCGCGAGTTGAGGCGTGAAAAGCTGGCCGATGCTTGGCCGGCGCAATGTTCCCGCTTCTTTCTTCTTCGCCCAAATAGGTGATTCCGGAAGGAAAGGGCGAATGAGGATCAACGGAATGGCTGGGATGACGCCCGAAATCAGGGTGTAGCGCCACGCTTCGTGCCCCCCATGAATTGCAGGAAGGCTATCAACATTCTTGGCAATGAGCAGGTATGCGGCGGACACGAGCAGGCCGCCGAAGGATGAGAATGCCTGAGTGTAGCCCAACACCTTTTCGCGCTGTTCAGGGTTCTGGAACAATTCAGCAAGCCATGCGACTGCCGCGACGAACTCCACGCAAACTCCAATGAAAACCAGGCAGCGGAAGAAGAGCAGTTGGTGAGGGGTGGTGGCAAAGCCCGCAGCAAACGCGGAGAAGGCATAAAGCAAAATGCTGAACGTAAGCACGCGTCGCCGGCCGAGCCGGTCCGTCAAATAGCCACCCAGCATGCCGAAAACGCCACCCACAATTGCCGGCACGAAGAAGAGGGTGCGGGCCCAGGAGATATATTCCGGGCTCGTAAGGCTGATACCGGGAATGAGCGTTTGCAGGGCTGGCCGCACGATCAGTGGCAGCATCAGCAGTTCGTAGATGTCGAAGGCAAACCCAATCGAGGCGATGATGCAAATCAACCACGCGGTCCGGTTCATGGGTGTCCGCGGCGCTTCTCCCGTGTTCATGGTCGGCATTGTGAATTTCGGACGACAGGTTTCAATAACTTATTCGCGTGGAGACGCGAGCGCGGTGAACTGCGATAGGCAAAAAAAAGACAGGCCGGGATTTCTCCCGGCCTGCTTTCGTTAAACTACAAGTGATGCTGATTACTTCCGCACGCGGAAGAACATCATGCGATCATTGGCGGCCGGAGCAAATGGGCTCTCAGTGTCAACTTGGGTCCACTGTGGGTTCTGAAGGCTTGGTGTCGCCTCGAGAACGCCGCCATTGGTCCAGCTAATGGTGATAGTGCCGTCATTCGCGCGTGTGACTGTGAGCTTGGGATTGTTGCTCGCAGCGAGCGTAGTGTACGCCTTGATGGCGCCTGGAAGGTCCGAATTGATCGGAATCTTCTCGCCATTTGGGCCGTAGGAGAAGAACTCGAGCTGCCCACCACCTGTGCCTTCCCACCAGAGGAGACGGACAGGATAGAGGCCGGGCTCTGGGATGGTGAAGGACATTGGGATGTCCTGAGCGCCAGCGCCGCGATCAAACGTGAATAGCGTCGTTCCATTCGTGACACCAGGCGTGCCGATCTTCAGAGCCACACCGTCGTCGGCATTCGCGCCCAAGCGCTGATACCCTGCGGTTGGGAACTCGAGATAAGCGAACACCTCAGCCGCGATGTGGTCGCGGGACGTGCTGCCTGTGCCAGGAACGCCTGGAACTGGTTGATCGGCGAATTTAGGGAATGGCCAACCAGCCAGATCATTGATCTGGAAGTTGCCAAACTCAGCGCCGCTGCCCCCAGTGTTGCGGTTGTCGTTCCAGTTGATAATTCCTGGAATGATGTAACGGCCGCCTTCGGCAGGCCCTGCAACAGCGATATTGGCTGGATTGCCAGCGAGGTGAGTTTCTGCCGCAGTGGCTGTATTGCCACCGGAGCGAGCTGCGGCAGATTGCACGACTTTCACGCTGAAGCCGCGATCTCCTCCTGTGCCCTGCACTTTGTCTGTCACTTTGGCTTCCCCATAGGTCTGGACCCCGAAAGGCCAGAAGTTCGTCACGCCGCCGTAGATAAGCCCGGCGATGTTCGTGCTGCCGGAAGGCAGCGGAGCAGGCGGACGATAGCTGATCGTCACGTCCGTGCCGTTCGTGGTGAATGTTGGAGTGACGCGTTGGCCGTTCAACAGAAGGCCAAGGCTCGCGTCGCCCACACCATTGCCGATTGTTGCGCCAATGATCACGTCAGCCCAGTGCACTGCGCGGCGATGAGCGTTCGCGTCGTTCGACATGTTGTAGATGTCGCTCGAGTTCGCTGCGGCCGGGGTGCGGCCGATCATGGTTAAAGGACCAGGGCCAGATTGCATCTGCCGAACTTCCCATGGGGTGGGGGATACGGAGAACTTCACCCATGGGCGAGCTTCAGCTTCGGTCGAACGTTTGTAAGCTTTGACCGAACCTTCCACTGTTGGATCATTCACAAGGGCTGGAGCGCCTGTTTGCTTGTTGATCGTGAGGAACTCGGCGTTAACGCCAGTGCCACCTTGCCAGTAGAGGATGCGGAATGGGTAAATGCCGTCTTCTTGAACAATCACGTTAAACGGTGTGCTGCCGAAGTCATCGGCGGAAGCGGAAGGAGCCCAGATCGGTGGTGGGTTCCCGCCAACCGGCGCCACGAGGTTGCCGCTGTTGCCGCGACCGCCGACATAGAAGCCGAGGATTGTGCCGAGCGTGTCTTTCGGGTTGGGAGCGGACGAAACCAGGAAGCCGTCGTCGCTGTTCACGGCGAAGATGTAAACACCGCGCTTAAGTTCCAGGTAGGTCGTGACTTCCATGACGTAGTTTTCCAACCCGAACACAGAAGTGCCGCTGCCAGGGAGACCTGGGAATTGCTGGTCAGGATTCTGGCCAGTGAATGGAGCAGCCGGAGCAGCGCCAGTGATCAGGCCCGAATCAGCAGCAGGGCCGCCTGCGCTGTTCGCCATGTTGAAATTGAACAGATCGAACTCGTAGGTGTAGTTGCCGTTCGGCCCTGGCGCCGCCAGGTTTGGATAAGGCTGACCGTTCGTGCTGTTGATCATCCCATTGTTCAGCTGAATTTCTGGGAACGGCATGCGATTGGCGTCGCTGCCACCACCAATACGGCCACCGTTGCCCTGATTGTTATCCAGCGTGCGATCGATCTGGTTGACGCGGGCGCTAAACCCTGTGTCCGGGCTAACGCTCGAAGCTGCCACGCGATTGCCCGGAGGCAGCACACCGTAGTAAGGGGCTACGCTGAAGGTGTAGGCGTTTGTGAGCGTCACGAGGCTGCCGCCTTCATTGAAGCTGTAAACAACTTGCACGTTGTTCGCTCCAGAAGGGAGGAGGTTCGTGACCGAACTGTCACGGACCACCGTGGTAACGGCGCCGCTCTTGGACTTCGTCACTGTTTGCGCCGCGCCATTGATGTAAAGCGCGATGCTGTTTTGATCAACAGCGAGGCTGCCGTCCGTGATCTTGATGATCACGTCGTCATCCGCAGCGGCTGCAATCCAGTCGCGAACAGGAAGCGCGCTGGTAATCGAAGGCCGGGAAACGGCGCTTTCACGATAAGCTTTGATAGCCTTCGGGTTCTCAGGATCGTTGATCAGGATGCGGGCGCCGGTGTCGGGATCGAGGGAGAAGAACTCCGCATTTGCGCCGCCGGTGCCTTCCCACCAGGAAAGACGGAAAGGATAATAACCTTCTTCGGTGATAACGACATCAAAGAGGGTGTCGCTAGCGCCACGACCACCGTTGAACTGGCCGACGAGCGGAGTTGTTGCATCCCAACCTGGGCCAAAGGAAGCGCGGAAACCGTCATCGCTGTTGAAGCCGAAGCGGTAACCACCCGGCTTGAGGTGCAGGAAAGTTGTGATCACGCTTTCATGGTTGTCGATTGGGGTCGAGCTTGTGGAAGGCGCCCCTGGAATGGGCTGGTCTTCACGTGGAGGCGTGCTGCTGGCGTTAAAGTTGCCGGCGTTGGCGGGTGCGTCCTGGTTCCAGTTCACGACTCCTTCAACGACGAAAAGCCCGTCGGGGCCGGCGGCCGAGAGGTCAGCAAGGTTTGGATAAGGCTGTCCGGTCGCCGGATCAATGAAGCCGTTCGCGAGGGAGCGCTCAGCCAGGATCGTCTGGTTGCGATCGCCCGGTGCGCGAATGCCTTCGATAGCGTGGGTGTAAACCTTGAATCCCGGTTTCGTCGTGTCCACGCTGGCGATCTTGTAGCTCGCAGGAATGGTAGCGAACGGATCGATGGCCGCGGTGAAGGTATAATCAAATGTAACAGCTGGAGTTGCTGTCGAGCTGTACTGCAAGCGCACAGGTTGAGCGCCGGTGGGCAACGTGCCGTTCGCGCCGCGATAAACCACACGGGTGATCCCAGTGGCCGCATCGTGGGTGACTGTTGGGGTAACTGCCGCGTTGTTGTAGCTCAACTTCACCGTGCTTTGATTCACGGCAAAGGCAGCGTCCTGGAGCAGAATTTCCACACCGCCAACGGCGCTGGCGTTGGAGCCGATCACAACCGGTTGAACGGAAGTGATGTAGGGCTGGCCGCTCGTCGCATTCGCCGGGGTCGTGGTGATGCCTAGCTCGTCCACCCAATGGCTATCGAAAGAGCCACCGGTGCGCGCGCCGAAGGCGAAGCGATACCCGGGACCAAACTCCGCCGGACCGGTCAACGGGCGGAAGATGGGGAAATTGGTGTAAACAACGACATTATTGTAGGCGACATCGAGTGTGCCATCCTGGTCCACCGTAATGCGGACGGGCCAGTAAACCGGCCCGCCACCTTGGGTGGTCTGTGTGCGGATCGTGTTGGCCGTCCCAATTGGCTGAGCGCCCGTCGTCGTGCTGGCGGCAGCGACACGGCGGTGGCCAAGAATCACGTTATTCCACTTAACGTCAATAGCCGGCGCTTCGGCCACGGTCCCGCCGTTGTTGTAAACGTCGAAGGAGATGGTCAAGCCGCGAAGCGTGCCTGGACCTTCTTCGCCGAAGCTTGCATCAGCAAAATCGCCGAACACGAAGGAGAAGCCGTCCGCGCCGTTGCCCGCGCCGATGAACAGTTGGAACCGAGCGTCGAAAGCGCCAACGGTGACGCCGGGATCAAGCTCCTGGAGAATTGCTGTTCCTTGTTGGCTGCCAACAGCTTCGGTTATCTTCAAGGTGCCGGTATTCGTATTGCCGAACCCTCCGTTGGAATGATCGTAATCCGCCGCGTTCCCTAGCAGCGTGATTTCAGGAGGAATGCCCGCGTTGAAGTTATTGGTGAAAGTGGCCGCATTCACGGATGGAACTGCGAGCGCGTGGAGGCCGGCACACGCAAGCGCGCAACTGAGTAGTCGCGAGGTTTGTCGAATAATTCTCATAGTTGTGTCGTACGGGGACGGTGCGCATAGTAGGAAGATGCCCGGGCAACGCCAGTAAATTGTTGCCCCAACCGGTGGGCACCTGCTCTCGGCCCCTACCTGCGCGTCGATGCTGACCCTCCCCCTGCTCAGGTGAATGTGCAGTTCGCCTCGGGCGCTCCCCCTCTGTCGCCGCGAGTCACAACTGATAGCCTGAAATCGCTCGAACAAAGCTTTTGCGATGAACGGGCGATCTATGATGCGCGTGTTGTCGAAGAAGATAGTGGGTTTGGCTCTCGTTCTTGCTGTTGTTGCCACTCTGAACGGTCAAGGCCTCCAACGCGTGGCCTTCGTCGGGCCTGCGAAGGTGCGTGAAGTCACCGGGACGGTGGAGTTCAACCAAGGTTCAGAATGGAGGTTGGTGAAAGCGGGGCAGGAGCTGCCAATTGGTGTTGAACTGCGCGCTCAGGACGGCGCCAGCGCTGTTCTGCAGATGGTGGAAACGGGATCGCTCGTGCGTGTCGTCACTGGAACTCAGTTGCGTTTGGCCAGCGCGGCTGAATTGCCAGCCTTTGCGCGCGAGGAAAGCGCGGCGGAACGCGGTGAGTGGGTCGTCCGTGGCCTTCGTGGGAAAGCCGAGGTCAAACGAGGCCTTTGGTGGGCCAAGCTGACGACCGGAGCGCCTTTGAAGGCAGGGGACAAGATTCGCACCGGTGAATCGACTGTGGTTGATTTGTTCTTGCCCGAGGAGCAGCGGGTGCTGCGGGTGGGATCTCTGACCACCCTGAAGATCTCCACTGCGAACATCGGGCAGCGCTTGATTGGAAGCGTTCCCGAGATCATCGAACCTTCCCCCGTTACAACCGTCAGCGCGCGTTAACGAATGTAGTTCAGGAGCGTGAGGTCAAAGCCGCGGGCGGCGCTCTGCAGGGCAGCCTGGTAGGCAGTTTGGTTTTGGTTGAGCTGCAGCAACGTCTCGGCCAAGTCCGCGTCTGCGACGGCCGAGATCGCTGCTTTGGCCTGCAGCGAGCCGCGATCGGCCATTTTGGCTGAGCTTTCCAAGGTGCTTTGCAGCGCGGCGTTGCTGGTGACGTGATAAAGAATGGTTTCCTCGTCGGCTTTCAAAGCCTCGCGGCTATTGGCAATCGCGTTCGCATCCCCGGTTTCAAGGCTCTTCTGCAACGCGATCAAATGGCTGAAAAGATCAGCTCCATGACGTGAGTCCGCCAAGAGACCGCGAGGGCCTGCGCCGGCTGGATTTGCGCCGGGAATATGGGACGAGACCAGCGCGCCCTCGGCGATTTCGCTTTTCGGAATCTCCGCCACGCCAACAAAATTCACTGAAGCCACGCCGCCCGCCGGCGCCGCGACAACCTGGAACGGGGCCTTGTCTCCGCGTGTCCCTGCAAAGAGGTATTCCTCCCCATGCTTGCTGTTGGCGAATTGAATCGCCCGCTCAATCAACCCACCCACCTCGGCTGCATACGTGCGCATGGTTTCCGCAGAGGTGACTCCGTCCGCAAGAACCGCGATCTCTTGCGCCCGATCCAGCGCTCGCTTCAAACCGTTGATGGCGTTGTGGCTGGCGGCCGCGCGGGATTGATGGCGCTCGATGTTCGTCTGAAATTGGTCGGCTAAACGCCCCGCTTCCTGGAGGCGAAGCGCCTGCGCCAAGCCGGCGGGGTCGGCATCGGCTGCCTCAAATTTCTGCCCGGTTGAGGCCCGGCTTTGCAGTTCAGATTGTTTGTTCGCAAGCGTCTGCAGCCGCGCAATCAATGCTTCGTTGGAACTGTTTGAAGTGACACGCATACGACTCAAGTGAGATTGATCACCGCATCCAGAAGTTCGTCAGCAACGGAAACAAACCGGGCGGATGCCTGAAATGCTTTCTGGAACTTCATCATGTCCGTCAGTTCTTCATCGATGGAAACGCCGCTGATGGCCTCCCGTTGATTGGCGAGCATCCCCTCGACAGCCCGCTGCGTCGCCAGTTGTTCGCGTGCGCCCTTCAAAGTGGCGCCCAGCCCGCTCACCACTCCGCCGTAGAAGGAGGCAAAAGTTTGATTATTGAGCCCTTGCACCGGCGTGCTTGCCAACTGGGCCAGCCCAAGCGCCGTGGCGTTGTCGGAAGCGTTCGCTTGCGCGCCGCTGGTCTGCAGGAGTGAAGGATTGGCAGTGAGCGTCTCACTCACCCGGATGTCCGCCGCTGTCGTTCCAGCGAAAAATGCGCGGCCAGTCGATCCATCTGGCGCGAACCCGTTGCTGTGCGCCTGGTTTACCGATGAGATGAGTGAAGAGGCCAGCAGGTCAATGTCCGCCCGGAGTGCAGTAAGTGTCGTAGAACGGGTTTCCAGCAAACCGTGAAGAGAGCCGCTCGACAACGTAAGCGCGTCAGGCTGGCCTGAGATTCCGATGGCCACTGTGTTGTTGCTCGTCACCAACGCGAGCTTTTGCGGTTGTTGCGCGGGCGCGATAAGCGTGTGCCCATCCACCGTCAGCGCGATGCCGCCGACCGCAGGCGTGCTCAACGTAAATGGAATGTGGCCAGCCAGTTCCCCAAGCTTCTGTTGTAGCTGGCCACGCAGTTCGTGAGCTGGGGTGTTCGTGCGGCTCTCCGCCTGGACGATCCGGTCGTTTATTCCGGAGACCTCATCCAGCAATTGGTTTACGGTCTCAACCTCGTTCCCGGCCAATTGCGCGAGCGCCCCGTCAACCCTATCCAGGCGGGCGCTGACGTTCCGAAATTCCAGAGCAAGAGCTTCCGCGGCCACCAGCACATTCTGTCGATCCGCGGGGGACAACGGGCTTGTTGACAGCGTCTGAAAACTCGAAAAGAGATCCCCTATCTTTTTGGTCAACCCGTTAGTGATTTCAGCAGCGCTGGCCGCGTTGGTGTTCAGGGATTCGTTGAGAGCGGCCAGGGCCTGGTAGAGCGCTTTTTCCTGCGCGCTCAATGATCCCGAAATGCCGGTTTCCAGTTGAATTTGCGTTTCCAGCGCGGCATCACGAATGGCTGCGACTCCAACAGCGTCAACTCCCGCACCCAGAAAACCTACGGATGAGGAGACGCCTCCAACCTCTGCAAGGGCGACCCGTTGGCGGGCGTAACCAGGAGTGTTGACGTTCCCCAAGTTGTGGCCCGCCACATCCAACCCATGGCGTTGCGCCTGCATGGAGCGGGATCCAAGTTGTAGGGTGTCAAAGAGCCCGGCCATAAATTCAACCTACTGCGCTGTAGATGATCTGCGGACGAAACACCTTTTCAGCGCGTCCAGCCGGTGTGTACCGCGTGGGTGGGGAGGCGGGTGCAATGCAGTCAATCATCCGTTGCATGCTCTCGAGAGATCGCGCAAGCAGCAGGTGGTTCTGCCGGCTGCGTTGCTGGATGCGCACGATCAGTTCATTGTTTTCACGCACCAACTCCGTCACGAGAGGGCGGAGGTCTTTGTGCAAGCGAACAACCATTTCCTGGATGGGCGTCTCGTCCGGACATTTAAGATCGCGCGCGACTGCTTGGGCGCAGTCGGTTCGGTGCGTTCGCGCCTTGTTCATTTCCGCGGCCTGGGCTTCGATGGAGGCTCCCGCGGCAATGACTTCATCCCCTTTAAACCGCACGATGCTGGCTTGCTGCTCGTCGAGCCGCGCGAGCATTTCGCCGTACTGCTCCATCTCCGTCCGAAGCGCGTCTATAAGGCTCTGCACTGTGGGATTCA
>DASPKX010000180.1:0-9806 GCA_035627835.1 Candidatus Methylomirabilota bacterium | reverse complement strand
CAGCCATTCAACCTGCGTGTTCCGGGTGGGGTGCAGTCCATCAGCAAACCCGGAAAGATCTACGACATCCAGTACATGCAGTTCTTCCAGGCCGACCTGCTGCGCGGGGTTGGCTTGCGCAATGCTAACTCGGCCCCGGGCGCGGGGCGCCGTGTGCTTGCCCAGACGATGCACGACCCACTCACGGACAACGCGCCGACGGGAAACCCGAACGCGCCGGGAGGCAGCGTGCGCATTGCCAATGATGGGTCCGTGGCTGCGATGGTGCCGGCGCGGCGCGCGATGAGCTGGCAGACCACTTCCCCCGCAGGTGATCCGGTCGTGCGTGAGCGCTACTGGCTAAGCTTCCAGCCCGGCGAAATTCGCACGTGCGCCAACTGCCATGGGGTGAACCGAGCAGATCAATTAAATCGGCCAGCTTCGACGAACCCGCCGGAGGCTTTGCGCGCGTTGCTGCGCCACTGGAAGACGAACAACGAAGCCACGCTGGGAACGATCGCCATCGGTGAGGGGAACTTCCCGACAGTGAAGTTCAAACGCCAGGCGGCTGCTGCTTCGCTCAAGCAGAAGATCGAGTATTCGAATGATCTGGCGCAATGGCTCCCAGCGAGTGAATACCGAGCCAATGGGGCGACTCACGTGGGACCATTGGTGGAGCTGGAGCGGATTACCGGCGCGTTCGAGGCGATCACCTTGCGCGATACTCAACCTGCGGAAGGACGGCGCTTCTACCGTGTGCGGACCGAACGGGAGTAATCCGGGTTCCGGGGAGCGTTTGCTTAGCCCCGGAATTTGCGGGCGATCACTGTGGCGTTGTGTCCGCCGAACCCGAAGGAGTTGTTCGCGATCGCGTTCACGGTCATCTCGCGAGCTGTGTTCGGAACATAATCCAGGTCGCATTGTGGATCTGGATTCTCGTAGTTGATCGTTGGAGGAACGATGTCCTTTTCGAGGGCCTTCGCGCAAAGGGCCATCTCGACCGCTCCCGCCGCGCCCAGCATGTGGCCAGTCGCGCCTTTGGTGGAGCTTACGACGAGCTTTCTGGTGTGCTCACCGAAAACGCCTTTGATCGCTTGGGTCTCCGAGATGTCGCCTTGAGGCGTCGAGGTGCCGTGGGCGTTGATGTAGGAAATTTCCTCGGGCCGCATGCCAGCAGACCGGAGGGCCATCTTCATGCAGCGCGCTGCGCCTTCGCCCTCAGGGGCTGGCGAGGTGATGTGGTTGGCGTCCGCAGTGTTCCCGTAACCGACCAGTTCCGCGTAAATTTTAGCGCCGCGCTTCTTGGCGTGCTCCAGCTCTTCGAGCAACACCACGCCAGCGCCTTCGCCCATGACGAACCCGTCACGCTGTGAATCGAAAGGCCGCGAAGCCCGTTTCGGTTCATCGTTGCGGGTGCTCATCGCGCGCATTGCGCAGAAGCCCGAAATGCCCAAGGGCACAATCGTCGCCTCTGTGCCGCCAGCGAACATGGCCACAGCATCACCCATCTTAATGGTGCGCCAGGCTTCGCCGAGCGCATGCGTTGAGGTCGCGCAAGCAGAGCAGGTCGCGACGTTCGGACCGCGGAGGCCGAAGTAAATCGAGAACATTCCCGAACTCATGTTTAAAATGAGCATCGGTATCATGAATGGGGAGACGCGGCCTGGTCCGCGGTTCAGCAGCACCTTGTGTTGCTCTTCGGTGGTGTAAAGACCGCCGATGCCGGAGCCAATGAATGCGCCGACTTCATCGCGATTCACCTTCTGCAAGTCGAGCCCTGAGTCCTGCAAGGCGCGCCAGCCAGCGTAGATGCCGAATTGGGCAAAGCGATCCGTGCGGCGAACTTCCTTAGGTGAAGGGAAGGCAGGGGAAGGATCGAAATCCTTCACCTCAGCAGCGATTTGGCAATCGTAGCCGGTCGTGTCGAATGCGGTGATTTTATCAATGCCGCACTGGCCAGAAATAATGTTGTTCCAAAAGGTGTCGATCTCCTGCCCGAGGGAAGAGACCACGCCCAGCCCGGTGATGACAACACGACGTTCGGTATGATTGCTGGCCATATAAAATCAAAGGGGGCAGCGCGCGCTTTTGACGTGAGCTGCCCCTAAAATTGTTGGGATGCTGCTTACTTCTGCGATTCTTCGACGTATTTTATCACATCGCCGACGCTTTGCAGCTTCTCAGCCTCTTCGTCAGGAATTTCCTTCCCGAACTCCTCTTCCAGGGCCATCACCAACTCCACTGTGTCCAGCGAGTCAGCGCCGAGATCTTCGATGAACTTGGCATCCGGGGTGACTTGGTCTTCCCGGACCCCGAGTTGCTCGACGATAATCTCCTTCACTTTTTGTTCGATCGATTTCTCAGCAGCCATGGGTTATCTCCTAATATTTCAGTTGTGTCTAAGCGACGGTGCCCGAAGCGTCAAGCGCCGATTCTCCCCGAAAAACCTCAATAAAAATGTGGACAACTTTCTCTCGACAACAGGGTTACATCACCATCCCGCCATCGACGGTGAGCGTCTGTCCCGTAATGTACCGGGCGCCGGGTCCAGCGAGGAATAATGCGGCTTCAGCGATGTCATCCGCCTGCCCAAAGCTGTTCAATGGGATGCGCTTTAGCAGCTCCGTGCGCATATCCTCCTTGAGCACACTGGTCATGTCCGTCTCGATGAAGCCAGGCGCAAGCGCGTTCACTGTGATCCCTCGGGAAGCGAGTTCCCGGGCGGCGGATTTTGTAAACCCGATGAGAGCGGCTTTGCTGGCAGTGTAATTGCACTGGCCTGCGTTCCCGATCAAACCGATGACGGAGGCCACATTAATGATGCGGCCAGAACGCTGCTTGATGAAGGAGCGCGAAAGGGCGCGAGTGAATGCGAATGCGCCCTTGAGATTCGTGTTCATCACGGTGTCCCAATCCTCGTCGCTCATGCGCATGAGCAAGCCGTCGCGAGTCACCCCAGCGTTATTGATGAGAATGTCCACCTTCCCCGCATCAGCGAGGGCGCGTTCAGCCACCTGAGTGACAGCAGCGCTATCGGCAACGTCCACGGCATAGCTCCAGGCTTGTCTGCCCAGAGCCCGGACCTCGCCGGCGGTTTTCTCCGCGTTTTCGATGCTGCGCGAAACGGACACGATGTTTGCGCCAGCGGCCGCGAACTTCAGCGCGATCGCGCGCCCTATGCCCCGACCCGCTCCGGTGACGACCGCCACTTTATCCGTAAGGATGCTCATACTACGTGCGAGAGCCTACGTTCGACCGCTTCGGAAGCAAGCTTTGGGTGGCGGCAGGCGGCAGGATGTATCGCTTAGCGCCGGAGGCGCGGCATATTTGTAGTAATGCTCACTCCAGCGAAACGCAGCTCCGTAGGAGCGGCATTCGGGGTAGGAAACCCATGGTCGGGGCTGCCAAGATGCCGCTCCTACGGAGCTGGAAAATTGTTCCCGGGAGCGTACTACAAATATAACGCCCCCTCCGGGGCTTGGGGGTGAATAGGCTAATTCACGCTCATGCCCCGCCCCGAAGGCTCCCGGTATTCTTCGCTTTCCGGTGGGCGAGAATTGATTTTAACCTGAGGCGTGGCGTCCTCACCATTTCAACACACCCATCGCGTTCCTTACAACGAATGCACGGTGGGCAATCACATCTACTACGCGCGTTACCTCGACATTCTTGAAGAAGCACGCGGAGAATTCTTTCGTGCGCTTGGCCACCCACTCCTAGCCTTGCAAGGGGCAGATGTGATCTTCCCGGTCACGGAGGTGGCGCTGAAGTATTTGGCTCCTGCACGCTATGACGATCTGCTCCGGATCGAGATAACCGTCCGCAACATCACACGGGTGCGCTTAACACTCGGAAGTAAGATTTGGCGCGATGCCACACTCCTTGTAGAAGGGCACACCACGCACGTTTGCACCTCGTGTGATGAAAAGCCGAAGCGGATGCCAATTGAACTCGCGGAGAAGCTCCAGCAATACCTCGAGCCGAACTCCACTGACGTTGGTTAAGGCTTCCGCAGTGAAGCCTTCGCTGAGGGCAACCCTGTGAGATGCGCGGCGACCACTTCCTTCCAAATCGCGTAGCCGTTCGCGTTCATGTGCAGTTTGTCGTCAACAAAGATGTCGGGCTTGGGCATTCCATCTGGGCCGAGCATGTGCGGATAAACGTCAATGAAGCTGAGGTTCTTCTCCCGCTGCGCGAAATCTTTGATGAGCCGATTAGCTTCGCGCACACGATCCATTTGGTTCCAGCGCGCGGGGTTGGGGGCGATCGAAATATAAGCCACATGGGTTTCCGGCAGGGCGGCGCGCACTTTGCCGACGAACTTCTTGTAATCTTCGAAAACTCGCTCCGCAGACTTTCCCGTGTTGATATCATTCCCGCCGCAATACATCACGATGGTGGACGGCTTGTGCTGCGGGATGATCCGGTCGAAGTAAAAGTTCACCTCGTCGATTTGTGAGCCACCAAAGCCGCGATTAAGCACCCGCCACTTGGGTAAATCTTCGTCGAGAGTCTTCCACATACGGATGCTCGAGCTGCCGGTGAAAAGAATGCTGCCCGGTTGCGGAGGTTTTTGTTGATCCGCTTGCTCAAACGCGCGGATCTCGTTCTCAAACTTGTTTGTCTGTTGGGCTGCTACTGCGATGACGCCGAATAAGAGAGCAGCGAAAAGTGTGAGCAAACGAGTGTGCATGACTCCGAATAAAAAATGAGACCGGCGCCGAGAGGCTCCTGTTACTATTGTTGTGGCTGCTGCTGACGTCGGCGCCCGCCTTGCTCACCGCCAGGCACCTGGTTTGGCCGGCCGCCACCAGCGCCATCACCCATCATCCCGCGGAAAAAGTCCCGCATCTCCGGACGCTCGCCATTCTGAATCTTCGTCAGCCCCGCAATCGCCATATCGGCGGCGCGTTGA
This sequence comes from Candidatus Methylomirabilota bacterium, assembly GCA_035627835.1. Lineage (GTDB taxonomy): Bacteria > Verrucomicrobiota > Verrucomicrobiia > Limisphaerales > SXQI01 > DASPKX01. Next base: position 4,912 of record DASPKX010000180.1, on the reverse strand, counting down.
ACATCCGGATCGTTCGACATCGCTTTGGCTTGCTGGACGATTGGAATACGTTGGGCGGCGAGGTTCGGATCCTCATCCTCCCGCATCAACCGCATCAACGCCATCGAGCGTAGCCGGCCGGGGACACTTTGGTCAGCGAGCACCTGTTGGAGCATCGCGTTGGCGTTTGCATCCTTGCCGACGTAGCCCAAAACCGTGTTGGCGATGGAAGCCTTCTCCGCCAGGTTTGTCAGGCGCGCGTCATTGTAAGCCTGCATCAGTCCTGGAATTCCTTGCTGCCCAAGCCCGCGCAGGTAATCAAACGTGTTCCGGTCCAAACGCCCATCTGGCGTGATCATGATGTTTTGGGCCATGTTCACGAACGAGGTGTCGTTATACATCGCCAGCACATGGAACAAGTAGCTCTTCCCGTCACGGTCCAAACGGTTGGCTGAAGAAAGCTGCGGCGGATCCAGCAGCAGCTCCTTCGCGGCGCCGATCGCGTTCTCCTTGTAAACATTCGGCTGCATCTCCTGCAGAGTTTTAGCGAGGTAAGCCACCTCCACCGGGCGGCCAGTCGAGCCGAGAGCTTCGGTCAGAGCGCCTTCTGCCTGCGGCCCGCCGATTTGCCGCAGAACATCAAACAAGCCGATGCGCAACGAAGGAGGATATGTGAAGTCCAGGCGCACACGACGGTTCGGCCTAAACGCATCGGCGAACATCGCCCCAAAGCCGGGCCCGCCACGATCCCCGAACCCGCGTTCCCCACCTCGAGGGCCGCGCCCATCATTGTTTTCACCCCGCCGCCGCTCGCGTCCCTGCTCGTCGTTCCCACGCCCGGCGTCGCCAGCCGCTACGACATTGTTGGTCAAAGCAGCGGCTTGAGTGGCCTCACCCTCATCTTCGTCACGGAGAACGTAATCCACATCTTGAAATTCGTTTAGGAACTGCGCGATCACCGGCACGGCCGCCTGGCCAGTCTCCGCAAGGTTCTCCAGCTCATGAACCACTTTGCGAATCGCCCAGGTGCCTTGCGCGCCCGGTGGAACACGAATCGCCACCAACCGCGCTAAAATCTGGGAAGGATCCTGGGAGCTAACCACCTGGGCTGGAGCGGTGGGAGCGGCCTTGGGGGTGACCGTTTGAATTGCGGGGCGTGCAGAAGTCTTTGTGCTCCCCTGTTGCTCCCGTTCCGCCTGGAACCTGGCCTCAGCAGCAGCAAGCGCAGCGGCTTTGTCCTTTTTGGCCATCTGCGAGGCTGTGAAGTATCCTCCACCACCAGCCAGGAGTATCAGGGCTATCAAAACCGCTTTCATGCTTTCAAATAGACGCTGTCCAACCGCAGAAAGTTACCAGAGCTGGCCCTACCCTCAACCCCAACAAAAAACCCACCGCCCAACAAGTGAGCGATGGGTGTGAAAGGACGAATCGATTACTTCCAGGCGACCTCGCGACCAGAAGCAGCCACGAACGGCTCCAGTTCCTGCATCAGCTTCGCGAAGCCTTCGATGCTCAACTGCTGGGCGCCATCGCTCCACGCCTCCGCGGGGTTCGGATGCACTTCGATGAGCAACGAATCGGCCCCCATCGCCGCCGCGCCTTTGCACATGGCCACCACGAGGTCTGCCCGCCCCGCGCCCTGGCTTGGGTCAATGATGATCGGGCAATGCGATTCCTTCTTAATGATAGGAATCGTGGAAAGGTCCAACGTGTTGCGCGTGTACGTTTCGAATGTCCGAATGCCGCGCTCGCAGAACATCAGGTTCGGGTTCTCGTTGGCGACGATGTATTCGCCGGCGAGCAACCATTCCTCAATGCGCATGGAAAGACCGCGTTTGAGCAACACGGGCTTGCCCGTCTTGGCTGCGGCGATGAGCAATTGGAAGTTCTGGGCGTTGCGGGCGCCAATCTGGATGATGTCGGTGTATTCGCCGACCATTTCAGCGTGATCTTCAGAGAGCAATTCGGTGATCACCGCCAGGCCCGTTTCCCGCCGAGCTTTGTCCAGCATCTTCAAGCCCTTTTCACCCAGGCCCTGGAACTCGTAAGGCGAGGTGCGCGGTTTGAAGGCGCCTCCGCGGAGAATAGTCGCGCCTGCCTTTGCCACAGCCGTCGCGGTCGTCATCAACTGCTTCTCGCTCTCGACGGAGCAAGGGCCTGCCATCACATGAAACTTCTTGCCGCCCAGCGTGACGCGATCATTGACCTTGACGGTCGAGTTGCCCTTGTGAGCATCGCGGCTGACCAACTTATAACGCTTTTGCACAGGCATCACGCTTTCCACTTGCGGCCACGCCGTGAGAGTTTCGAGGGTGTGATGAGTCCGCTCGTCGCCAATGGCGCCGATGACCGTGCGCTCCACTCCGCGCATCACGTGCGGGATGTAACCGAGCTTGCGGATTTCCTTTGTCACAGCGGACTCGTCTTTCTTACTGATGTTTGGTTTGAGAACTACAATCATAATTTGGAGGGGTCGTCCGTCTGCGAGCTTTGATGTGAGAACAAAAAAGCCGCAGGCGTTTGACCTGCGGCATTTGGGTTAATCTTTCTTTCTCAGAGCAGCCCAATGCGCAGGCGGTTGGTAAAGTAAAAGTACCAAGCGCCTCCGCTAAACACAGCGAATGGGCTGCTGCAAATCATTAGGGGTAAAGTTAACGAACAGGGCCGGAGCGTCAATCCGCATTTTTTGGACCCTGACACGCCTCCTGATCCTCACTGCGCTGCCGAACCGTTCCCTCCTCAGCTTCCGCCGGGACGCCGGAAACAGGCGCGCTCCCCATCGCCCAACTCACCACAATAGCTACATTGTCACTGTGAGGCTCGCGCTCCTGCGCCAGCAAGCAAAGCGCGGATGATAGCCCGGAGGTGGTGAAAGTCCACCTGGCGCAGGGACCGCGAGCCACACAATACGAGCGTTGCTTCCCTCCCGCAGATGCTTAACGTGAACTCGCGCATGCGCCCCTGGCGGAACATACTCCTGGTGCTTCTCGCCGGCTTCGCCGCCACAGCGCTTCTTGTTCAGTTCCGCCCAAGTCACAGTTTCGAGGGCAAACCCGTGGCCGCGTGGTTCCGCGAACTTAATGGCATGGATGCCACGGCCCGGGCAGACGCGGCGGATGCCATTCACCGAATGGGGTCGCTCGCCATCCCGCACTTGCACGAGATGCTTCAGCAACAGGATGGGCCTGTGCAGGAGCAAGCGGCTCGCCTCTCGAAGCGCTTCGGAGTCCCGTATCGGGATGTGGATCCAGTTGATGTTCGTATGCGCGCGGCCAAGCTCCTCAGCGAACTGCCGCAGTGCTCAACGGAATCCGCGCCGATTCTGATCGAAGCCTTGGGCGACGAGGAAGGCCGCGTGCGGGCTGAAGCTGCGCGGTCATTAATTCGGCTGAAGAGGTTGGACGACTTGCTTGAAGCCACACGAAGCGACAATCCGCTCATTCGCCTGCACTCCTTGCGCGCGCTTGTTGAAGTGGATTCACGCAATCCCCAAACGCTGCATGCCGCGATGCGCCTGACCTCCGACCGGAACGCGGATGTTCGCGAAGAGGCCGCTCAGGCGCTTGGCCAGCTGCAAGTGAATCTCAGCGACCAATGCACTGCGTTGGAAAGTGTGTTGAAGGATGCCCATCCTGCCGTGAGGGTGGCTGCTTGCCGAAGCTTGGCCAACCTTGGCGCTGCCGCTGTGATGGCGCTGGATGCGTGCGGTCGCGCTTTGAGCGATCCCGAGCCTGCTGTGCGAGTGCAGGCTGCCAGCGCGTGCTGGCGCATTTCGCGACAACCAACTCCAGCAAGGGAGACGTTGATGGCGGCGCTGCATGAACCAGGGGTGGGTTGGGAAGCCGCTCTCATCTTAGGCGAGATGGGGGCCGCGGCTGAGTGCGCGGTCCCAGAGTTAGTGCGCGCTCTGAAGCGTGAGCGGGTGCCGCGCCCCTTTAGAACTCCGCCCAGCAGCGCCACGGCCCTCGGCCGCATCGGCGCTGCCGCCGTGAACCCGCTCGTCGAAGCCCTGCGGGACAATTCAACGCTCGTCCGCATTCACGCCGCCCTGGCGCTCGCGTTGGTCGGCGGACCAGCCACGAACGCCATTCCCGCCCTGCAGAATGCGCTCACAGACGAGAACGCAGACGTGCAGAACGCCAGCATCGTGGCCCTTATCCAAATCGGCGCCCAGGAGCGTTCATTGGTCGAACCGCTGCGCCGAATGCTGGCTGCCGAAGACATTTACCTCCGCAGCATGGCTGTGAACGCCTTGCGGCGGATTGCTCCCGAACAGCAGTGGGAAGCTTTGGCCGAGTGAACTTACGCCAGGAGCTTCTGCACGACTTGCCCGTGCACATCGGTTAAACGGAAGTCACGTCCCTGGAAGCGGTAAGTGAGCTTCTCATGATCAAATCCGAGCAGGTGCAGGAGCGTTGCGTGCAGGTCGTGCACATGCACTTTGTCTTTCACTACATTGAATCCGAAATCATCCGTCTCACCAAGAGTTAAGCCTGGTTTTATGCCGCCACCTGCCATCCACATGGTGAAGGCATTCGGATGATGATCCCGGCCATCATCGCCCCCTTGCACCATCGGTGTGCGCCCGAATTCACCGCCCCAAATCACGATTGTGTCATCGAGCAGCCCGCGTTGCTTTAGATCCTTCACCAACGCAGCGGACGCTTTGTCCGTGACGGAGCATTGCTTCTTCAGTCCACCGACTAATCCGCCATGGTGATCCCACGCCTCGTGGAAAATTTCCACGAATCGCACCCCTCGCTCAATCAAGCGTCGCGCCAGCAAGCAATTGTTTGCGTATGAAGCCTTGCCCGGCTCTGCCCCATACATCTCAAGCGTCTCCTTGGATTCCTTCGAAATATCCATCAGCTCCGGAGCGCTGCTTTGCATCTTGTACGCCATTTCGTACGAGCTGATGCGCGTGGCGATTTCT
>DASPKX010000179.1:0-8279 GCA_035627835.1 Candidatus Methylomirabilota bacterium | reverse complement strand
CGCGAACGACGCGAACCCGCACACGCACGCAAAACTGAATCCGGGGCGCAGGCTCGTGCTCTTCGGGCCGGAAGGGTTTCGGGAAGCGCCGCGAGACCACCGATTGGTGATCGTCATGGGAGCGGATCCGTCCGGGTACTTCGAGGCAATTGACTCCGCTCTCGGTGATATGGCGCAGGTGCAGGTGGTGACGGGGAACACGGCGGTCAAAAACGAGATGCTGAACCTTTACGAAGAGATCAGCACGAGTTCAAAGCGGCTCGAAGCCTCCCTGGCTGAAGCCAAGGCTCAACTCCAACCTTGAAAGGCATACCAATGAAAAAGCTTTCAGCAATTAAGGTTTTAGGTTGGGTGGCAATCGCCACACTGCTTTGCGGTTGCGCGGTCCTGACGGTGGATGTGGATGTTTATAAAGGGCCACTGGCGAACACAGAGGAGATCCAGGGTGAGCAGGTGATTTCGCTTGCGATGGGCGCTAAGCCGCTGCTGGTGCAGCTGCGCGATCATTTGGAAGTGGCCAATTTTAATCCCGGTTCTGCGGGGCAAAAAGGTGGAGAACAACTAGTCCGTGGCCGCAGTGATGCGGATCTGCGCCTGCAGTTGTATAGATTTCGCACGAATGACTACTACAACGCTGGCTGGATCTCACCCAGCACCCATAATTTCAAAAGCGAACTTGCGATTCGTGTGAACGAAATCCTTGGGTTGTATGGCGATCAGGCTCCCCCTTCATTGAGCGCACGGCTGGAGGAAATTGAGAAGTATCATCGGGAATACACGCGCGCGTATAACATACTGGAGCCAGTATCCGCCTCGGCGGGATCAAATCAGTGGCAGCGTTGGCGCGCCTTTGCCACTACTACAAACGAAACCGTATTAAAAGGGTATGATCAATTCTTTTCAGTAAGTCGTGAAGGCACGGATATTACAAATCGTTGGAGATCCAAGACCCTCGCGATGACGAGAAACTACGTCTCCACCAACAACGTCTCCACCAACAACGCCGCCACCAACAACGCCGCCACCAACAACGCGGCCACCAACAACGCGGGCAGAGCAGAGGCCCGTGCGAAGCCATTGACCACGGAGCAGCAGTTCAAAGAGTTCGTGTCTTTAGACTTGCCGACCGATGCAGATGAAATCTTCGGACGAGGCGACAGCGTGGTTAAAGCTCAGTTCTTGCTCGAGGTCAGGGGAATCGTTGAATCGTACTTCGATGCCCGCGAAGCCTTGCGTCGCCTGCTGCGGCTGCATTTGATCTCGGTCCAAGAACTGCACGCCATGGAGGGTCAGGATGTGGGCACGCGTAGAATTTGCGAAGCGTTCGCTCGGGTCGCGGCGAATATGCTCTCGCTAACTGCGACCGGCAAAAGTGGCGAATATAATAAGGAAGGCCTCGAAAAACCCGAGCAGGAAGGTTCCGCTGCTACAGAGCGCGACGTAGAACAATTTCGCGATAGAGCCTTCAGAGCGTTAATGGACGATCCGAGATTTGCAGGAAAGCTGCTAGCGACTGATCAGCGGCTTGCATCGCAGAGCGGCACGCCGTGGCCATACGGTCTCACCCGGGGCCCCACAGAAGATTTTGGAGCAGTTGAGACTTCCAACGCTGCCTTGCGTCAAGAAGAGCAAGCATACAGAAACCTATTCCGAGCGGCGGCCATGTTGAAGAGCCCCTTGGATGGCGGTCGTTTGCGTTTGGGGTTGGAGTCTGCAATCGAGGAGTACCTGAACGAAGCTGAAACGCTCCCAACAACTTCTGACCGCCTGCGGCTGGCAGTCGCTCAGCGGTTGCTGGCGTCGTTGGTGGCTTTTGGCCAGAAGGTCGCCCAACTCGGAAATTCGATCGTTTTGCTCGACGACGCGGACAATGCTGATGTTCGCCAGTATATCGCCGTGCTGCAATCTGTTGGAAATTCGATCCTCGTCCATGTGGATGAATTGAAGCAACAGGCGCTCTATCATGGGAAATTGGACAGCACGAGGACGCTGGTTTCTCAGGAGTTAAAGAAGGTTGCTAAAGCGGCGAACGGGATTGATGGCGCGTTCGATGGGTGGACGAACAATGGACTCGACGCCAAGGACGCAATTATCCACCTCGAGACGATTCTGCGGACGGAGTACGTCAAGGCCTTGATAGAAGGAACCCACGCCGAAAACGCCGCTGCGTTGACAACGGGGACAGTGACTGTGGAGGGCGCCACTAACGCGACAATAAACGTGACGAGCCGCGCCGTTGCGTTGGGGATCACGAACGACGTGGCATTTCGCAGCAAACTCACAAACTCAGCAGACCAGCCATCTTCCAACTCAGCGGCAGCTGTAGCAGAAGTTAAACCAGTGGCCACAACGGAGGGTGCCGTGCCACCAGCTGGGAGCGCCGCCGCGGTATCTACCAGCACAAGCAACGTGCTTACCGGGTCTATTGCTTTAACCAACACAGTGCAATCTCCAGTCGCCGGAGAGCGCATCAGAAAGGCCATTGAAGCGGTCACAGAAATACACGAAGGTATGATTTATCTTCGGCCAGCGTCCGCCTACTTACGCAGCAGTTATCCGGCTGCGACTCTGGGGAAAGGGAGCAGCCAGCGGCAGATCAACATGCTCGAGCGCGCGAGCTGGCGCCAGTTTCCTTTCTTTGGCTCGCTCATCGATGGGATTGATCACCGGGATCTGAAAACATACCTGGAGATCGACAAACAATCCTGGCAGAACATTAACAACATCAAGGTGGCGGGAGGCGGCAAGGTGAACTATGTCGTGGCGAAGGACGACGTTGGGAATTGGTATGTGAAGCAGTATAAAACGAACCGTGACAAAATGTTCAACACCATGCGGAACGCAGCGTTGTTCTCGGTAGGCAACACGTTTGGAGGAGCCCTTCCCATCCGCGGAGCTGATGGCAATGCGATTCTCCAAACGAATCCAGTCTTGCGGGTGCAGATGGATAAGGCACGGGATGCGCACATTGGGCGGATGACGAATATCCTGAATGAGTTGGCGGTGGCTTCCACGAATTTGGCGAGATCCATCACGAATTCGTTCAGCACGAACACGGTCGCCAAAGCGTCCGATTTTATGAAGGCGACGGAACAGCCTAGTGAGAACCTCGCCAAGGCGTTCCAGGAATCACGGGATCGACTGTTCATTGTGCGGGAGAAAAAGGGAGACTTGGTTCCCGCAGTCGAATCTGAACTCCAGAGCCGAGTTTCTGCCCTTCGAGCGTTTGTCAGCGAGTCTGAGAGCAAAATTGCTGAGCTTGAGGATACGAAGAAAACGGCAGAGATGCCGAAAGCAGTTCGCGAGAAAACTTTCGCTCTCATCAATAAGAGCATCAGTGGAGCGTTGGCGTCGTTGAGCCAGTGGCGGGATAACATTGCGGTGATACGCACTGGCGCGGACTAAGGCGAAGCCGAAAGGGGCAACTTCCCACTTGCGGGGGGTTGGTGAAGGGGTATGGTTCCCGTTGCCGGGGTGGCGCGTGTGCGCCATCCATTTGCGGCTGAGAAAAGAAAGTTAACCGAACAACTTAACCGTTAACCTCCGTTGCCCAGCAACGTTTGGTCCGTTCGGCAATGGAGTCTTCGTAGGGCCTTTTTGCGCCCGGCCAAGCCTCCGCACTAGTTCATTCGTCCTTATCCATATATGTTGACCATGGAAGAAGCCCTGAAGGGAAGCGCACAGCCCTTCTCAGCAGGGGAAATCGTCAAGGGAACCGTCATCGAGGTCCGCTCCAAGGAAGTCTTGGTGGACATCGGCTACAAGAGCGAGGGCAGCATCCCCGCCAATGAGTTCGACGACATCCACGCCGTTAAAGTCGGCGATGAAATCGATGTCTTGATCGAGAAGCTCGAAGACGCAGAGGGCATGGTGGTCCTCTCGAAGGAAAAAGCTGAGTTCAAGAAGAATTGGGACAAGATCCTGACCATCTGCAACGAAGGCGGCACCATCAACGGTAAAGTTAAAGCCGTGGTGAAGGGCGGCCTCATCGTCAACATTGGCGTGGAAGCGTTCCTTCCAGCCTCGCAAATCGACGTTGCTCCTCCGAAGAACCTCAACGGTTTCGTGGGCAACACTTACGAATTTAAGGTCGTTAAGATCAATCCTGAGCGGCAGAACATCGTTCTCTCGCGCCGCGAGTTGATCGAGCAGGAGCGCACTGAGCGCCGCGGGAAGCTGCTCACAGAGATGGTTCCAGGCGATATCCGCAAGGGCACCGTCAAGAACATCACTGATTTCGGCGCGTTCATCGACCTGAACGGCCTGGACGGCTTGCTGCATATCACGGATATGAGCTGGGGCCGCATCAATCATCCTTCTGAAATTCTCAAGGTTGGCCAGGAACTCGACGTTGTCGTGCTGGACGTGAACCGTGAGAAAGAGCGCGTCAGCCTCGGCCTCAAGCAGAAGCTCGCGAATCCATGGGACCAGATCGAAGGCAAGTTCCCGATCGGCGCGAAGGTCAAGGGCAAGGTGGTCAACCTGGTTCCTTACGGCGCGTTCGTGGAACTCGAGCCGGGTGTCGAAGGCCTCGTGCACGTCACCGAACTCTCCTGGACCAAGCGCATTGCCAAGCCTTCCGACGTCCTCAAGCAGGACCAGGAAGTGGAAGCAGTGGTGCTCGGCATCAATCGCGAAGAGCAAAAGATCTCCCTGGGCATCCGCCAGCTCGAGACCAATCCTTGGGAAAAGGCTATGGAGAAATATCCTCCTGGCACCAAGGTCAGCGGCAAGGTCCGCAACACCACCAGCTACGGCGCTTTCGTGGAGCTGGAAGATGGCTTGGACGGCATGATCCATGTCTCCGACGTTTCCTGGACCCGCAAGATCAATCATCCTTCCGAAGTTCTGAAGAAGGGCGACGATGTGGAAGCGGTTGTTCTGGAAATCGACAAGGCCAACCAACGCATCTCCCTCGGCATCAAGCAGCTCTCCGAAGATCCTTGGGCGAACATCGACAAGTTCTACAAGGTCGGCGACCTCGTCACCGGCAAGGTCACGAAGCTCGCGAGCTTCGGCGCCTTCATCGGTTTGGCGCACGACATCGATGGCCTGGTGCACATCAGCCAGGTTAGCGAGGATCGCGTGGACAAGATCAAGAACGTGCTCAAGGTCGGCCAGGATGTGACCGCGCGCGTGATCAAGATCGACAAGGGCGAACGCCGCATCGGTCTGTCCATCAAGGCTGCGAACTACTCGCCTGAGCAGCTCAAGGCTGAGCAAGCGCTGCTTGATTCCCTCAAGCCAGGTGAAGACCTCGTGGCTCTGCAGCACGCTTTTGACGCTGCCGACGAATCCACCAAGACCGAGGAATAATTACATCACTCCGGCAGCAGTGCCGGTTTGAACATTTAAGCGGGCAGGGGAGCAATCCTCTGCCCGCTTTTTTTTGAATTCACAATCTTAGCTGGCGGGGAATGACACTTGGCGCTACTGAGCCAAGCATCCAATGGAACCTGACGCTCTCGCTACGAAAGTCTTTAGTTACTTCTTTTTAGACGAATCAGGAAACCTCGACTTCTCGCCAAAGGGCACACGACACTTTTCTCTCGTGTGCTTAAGCAAGGTGCGACCGTTCGAAGCTTACAAGGATTTAGTGGAACTGAAATATGATTTAGCAGAGGAAGGAACTGAGCTTGAATATTTTCATGCTGCCGAAGACCGTCAATTGGTTCGAAATCGTGTCTTTGGGATTATCGCAAAGCACCTCGAAGGCGTGCGGCTCGATGCTCTGGTCGTCGATAAGTCAAAAGTAGCACCGGCGTCATGGCCGGTTGAACGCTTTTATCCCAACATGGTTGGGCGTTTACTGCGTCGGGTGATCAGAGCGACGAATCCGTCGGGCAATACTGAAATTTTGATCTACACCGATTCGGTTCCAGTTGAGCGGAAACGAAACGCGATCGAGAAGGGCATTAAGGAGGTTCTTGCAGAGACTCTCCCTATCGGTGTGCGGTATCGAATAATGCACCATGCCTCCAAATCAAACCTCGACTTACAAATCGCAGATTACTGCAACTGGGCTGTATTCCGGGCTGTCGAACGAGGAGACCACCGAGCGTTGGCTGCAATTCGCCGCGCATTCTGCACCGAAGAAAAGATGTTTGGAGCGGAAGGAGAGACGTACGATTAAAAACGACCGGCCCGCCTACTCTTACGAGAAAGCCCCATGGGCTTTTATCAGCGGGCCGGAACCTTTAAATTGTCGAACCAAGAATACGATTGCCGTGCGCTTTGTCAATTCTCCTCAAAAGTCGGCAGTGTCCTAATTTGGACCCGAAGAATCTTTTCTCGCGCTTTTGAAACAAGCTGCACTCACGGCTGCCCATATTGCAGCGCCTGCAGCTGCCCCGCTGCGTCGGCTGCTTTCGAAGTTCGCAGGTCGCGCTGGGAACATAACGGTGGCAAGGCATGCGACAGCAAATACCGCAAACACGACCGCGATAGCATATTTCACCGCCGTCTTGGCCTTCACAACTTCCCTTTCCCCGCATGCTTGAGTTGCTGGACGATGTAAACTTTCACAGCGTCGTTTGCGCAATCTGTTGGCAATTCAAGAACGGCGGTCAGCTTCTCGTTTTTAGGTGTTAATCGATAGACGACAAGATTGGTGTCATTCATGGATTCATGAATGAGAGAATGCCATGGAAAGTCATCGAAGGGCAATAAAGCTGAAAGCTGGACGACAGTGAGAGCGGGGAGTGTCTTAAGTTGGAGACGTTGCGTGCGCTTGCCTGCTTGGGCTTGCGCAGGGTTCAAATTAGGGCACTACGCAAAAGTCCAAGGATCTACTTTGAACAAAATGCTTACCTGCCGCTCTTATCGATGATCAGCTCGTCGCGGAGTTTGCCGTCGGTGTCGTAGGCGCGGTAGATGAGGCGGTCGCCTTCAATTTGGATGTCGAGAACCTGATAGGTGGCGACGTTGGTCATGCCGAACTCCGTGTAATCGCGCTTGTCCTGCTCGTAGAGTTTAGTTCCGGAGACGGAAACGATGTAAACGGTCCCTTCGGCCGGACTGCCGACTTGCTTTTGCCCCTTCATCGGATAGGTCCGGAGGTAAGCGTGATCGTGCCCCTGGAGGGCCATATCGACGTGGTACTTGTCGAACAGCGGAGTCCAGAGTTCCCGCAGCTTCACATTGTCCCGCTTTGGCAGCGAGGAATAGGCGGGATGATGGTAGGTCACGAATTTCCATTTGGCTTTGCTGCGGGCCAACTGCTCCTCAAGCCAGGCCGTTTGCGTCACTGGGTCGAGATTCGAATCAAGCACCACAAACAACGCGTTGCTGTACTCGAAGGCATAGGCTCGTTCCCGCTCAACATTCGCAGGACCATTTTGCATCAGCCCAAAGAGCTTCAGGTAGAGGGTGGGGTGGCCGCCCTGGCATTCGTGATTGCCGATGACGGGGACGAGTTGTCGGTGGTCGTAGACGCCTTTGGCGTTGGCGAAGAGGCTGTCCCAGTCGTCTCGTTCGTTTCCGCGGTCCACGAGGTCGCCGGCCATGATGTAGAAGGCTGCGTTCGGTTGGCGGTAGTGCGCGCCGCGGACGAGTTTGCCCCAAGTGTCTAAACCATTCTGGGCGTCACCCATGTAGATGAAGGAGAAGGGCTTCACCTTGTCGGGCGCGGTGGTGAACTCACCGCGTTGGCTCCAGCGTTTGCTGGCTGGATCGCCAACCCAATAGTAGTAGGTGGTGTCGGGCTCCAGCCCCAGAAGGAGGCCGGTGTGCCGGTGAATGATTGGGTCGTTCAGGAGGAACTTCGATTCGAGGCGCTCTGTTTCGGCGGAGACTTCCATCACTTCCGGCCGCGGTTTGCCAGCGTCAGGGGCGGAAGGCTTTTTGTAGTAGCGGATGGCGCCGCGGGTGACTCTCCTGTTCGTGCGCCATTGGATCGTCTGCGTGGTTCGAGGATCGTGGCTCCAGGTGAGGACGACCTGGTCGGGAGTCTCGGAGGAGGGGTGTTTGGTGAAGGTGAAGATGTTGCGGAGCTTGGCGTCCGAGCGGCGGCTGTTTAGCGTTTGAATGAGAGTCCGACCCCGTAGCTCTTCAGGAACGACTTCAAGCTTGTCGTCACGGTCTGCGTGCATCTTTACATTTGGCTCTAAGCGGGCGGTGCGGAGTTGGCCGGGATAGAGATCAGTGATGAAAGGGTCTTCGCTCCCAGAGCGGTTCTTCACCAGGGCGAGGTAATGCGTGCCGCTGCTATCGACGGCGTTGACGCCCAAGCCAACCCATCCCGCGGGGAAGTCTTTCTCCCAGACCTCGAGCTTCACTTT
>DASPKX010000178.1:0-50815 GCA_035627835.1 Candidatus Methylomirabilota bacterium | reverse complement strand
TGGGATGTCAGCGGGCAGAAAAGGTTGCTGATTGGGCAGACCACCGACAGTCCCGGAGAGCCTATGCTGAATGGCGTGACCGCAGACGGACGGTTCATTCTCTTCAGCGCGAACACGCCCGGTAGCAGCCCGGCGGGAGCCCCTGCGGCGCCGCAAGCGCATCTGTTGGATACGGACTCCAAGGGAATCCAAGGTGTTGGGCAGAGCACACAGACCACAAAAACTCCCTTCGGACATTTGTTGATGACCAGCAGAGCGGTCAGCGCGGATGGTCGTTATGTGGCGTTTTCGACGACGCATCCACACAGCCCCCTCGACACAAACGGAGTGCTCGATGTGTATGTCCGCGACGTGGTGGAGAAGCGGACAATCCTGGCAAGCGCTTCGACAAACCAGGCGGGAAGCGGGGCGTCGTTTGACGCGGTGATCAGCCCGACCGGGCGGCACGTCGCGTTCTTGAGCGCCACGAACAATTTCACAAGCGCAACCAGCACCAACCGCCTCGGCCTGTATGTGAAGAATCTCGAAACCGCCGCGGTGATGATGGTGGACGAGCCTCTTCAAGGGGGGAATTCCGAGACGCTTCCTGGAACTTATTCGTTCAGCGCGGACGGGAACTGGATAGCTTATGAAACGAAGGTTGGTTTCGCGTATCTCATGAATTTGGCCACGGGAGAGCGGATTGGCTTGATGAACAACGCCGCCGGGGAGACGCGCGGCAAAGCATTCCTGCCAACTTTCAGCCCGGACGGCGGGAGCGTTTACTTTTACAGCACTGCGCCGGATTTGGTGGAGCCAAGCCAGCTCGGGTACTTTCTTTTCAAGCGTGACCTCGCCACGGGCCAAGTCACGCGGCTCGCAACATTGATTGATTCGCCGGCCACAGGCCGGCCCGCGCAACTCGCCTTCAGCGTCAGCACGAACGGAGTGATGCTCTTGAGCACATCGAACACCATTTGGCGCGTGGAGCCGGGGGACACAAACCGTGTTCAGATATGCTCGAGCTGCGATCAGCCAGCGCTTTCGCCTGACGGCAGCGCCATCGTTTACAGAAGCGTTCTTGGATCGTCGATGAAAGCGCGATTGCCAGATGATCGGGTGATCACACTGCCGACGATTTCCGGGGGCAACATTAACATCCCGGCAGGGCCTGGGCGCGATCCTGTATTCAGCGGAGACGGGGCGCAGGTGGCCTACACAGTCCAACGCAGCGGGAGCGGAGCCAGCATTGTGCACCTCTACCACTTCAGCTCCGGGAAACTGGAGGTTCCCCTCCCGGACCAAACGAACACAAACGACCCGCGCAACCATGTCGTGAACCCAAACTTTACAGCGGATGGCGGGAAGCTTTACGTGCTGGGGAGCGCGGCATTGACTGAGGATGATCGGAATGGGACCAGCGACATCTTCATGCTGGATCTGCGTGCAGACACCATCGACAGCGACCAGGATGGAATGCCGGACGCGTGGGAAGTGACGTTCTTCGGTAACCTCCTGCAGGGCGCGTCCGATGACTTTGATCAGGATGGTCTCTCGAACCTGGCGGAGCATCGCGCGGGCACAAGCCCGTCCAATGCGGCGGATGTGCTGCAGGTCGTGATCTTCGAGAGCCTCCTTGAACCACGGCGGGTGTTGCGCTGGCGGAGCAAGCCGGGAATGCGCTACGTGGTCGAGGCGAAGGATCGCCTTGACGATGCATGGCGGCAAGTGAGCCTCCCGATTACGGCCACCGGGACGACGGGCTTTTATCAGGAGGAGGAGCTGCAGGCGGAGTCGAAACATCGGTTCTATCGGATTCGGTTGGTTCCGTAGTTTGTGGTGTTGGTTTTCGATGCGTAGGCCGATCTCTTAAGTCCCTGGGGAGGGACGCTCCTTCAGAGCTTGAGGTTGGGCCGCGGAATACCTGGGGTTCGCTGCGCTTCACCCGAGGCTGCAGGAAGGACAGGCTTTCAGCCTTCCGAAGGAGTTTTCAGGCGCAAGTGAGCGCTGTGCCTTGTCTGGAAGTTGAGAACGCCCGGTCGGGGACCGGGCCTACCATGGAAGGCTTCGCAGCAGACGTTAGTATGCAGCTAGCCTTGTGACGCGTCTGGCCTGCGAATAGGAACGCATTGGGCGCGGGATGGGCTCCGCTTCGAAGCGCCTTGATGCGCGGTTTGAGAAGCCGCATGGAGCGCGAGAGCGAGTGCGGTGGCGCGGTCGGCGTGGCCGTCCGGTGAATCGGCCGCGCGGTAAGTGAGGCCGCCGCAGCTCGAAACGATTTTCAGGATGGAATGGAGATCCTCGCGGATGTCACGCGCCGGAGGGATGCGCAAAGCGCGTTGCTCAAAGGCTGTCCTGAGCCTTGAGAAGAGTTCCGCTTTCAGATGCTGGGTGAATGTGCAGAGCTGCACCTTGCCACCGTAACCTGCGGCATCGGCCTGGCCGAAGCGTTGGACAAGAAAATCGCCAAGGCCAATGCCAGGACCGGTGTAATCGACGCAAACCAGGCGCGCCTGGTCCACACGACTCGTGAGGGCTTCGAGTTGGGCTGGTGTCGGTGTGTTGGCCATCGTCAGCACCTCACGGGTCCAGAGCAGCTCGCCGACCCGCTCCAAAGCCCAGCAAACGGTGAGGTCATGCTTTCGGCCGAAATCGATCCCGAGAAATAGATTTTCCTCCGGGAACGAATCGATTTCGGTTGTTGCTTCGTGGGACTCACACTGCGCAAGCAATTCGTAGGGGAGCAGAACTGAAGCGGTGTCGAGGAACTCGCATTCGTATTCCTGAGCCCACGCTTCGGGATCGCCCAAGCCCGCGCGAAGTTGCGGGATGTCGAGCGGCAATCCTGCGGCGACCGCTTCGTGAATGGTGACTCTATGGCGGGAATAATCCTCGCCGTTGTGCCAAAGGTCGTAGAACAGATTTCCGCGCCCGTTTGGAGTGGTGATGATGCGGAGCTTCTTGGGGCCGCCCTGAAGCGGGTTGCTGATGGCGGGATAGATCGCGCGCCAAAGGGCGTGAGCGTCCTCGTGAAACGCGAATTCCGTCAGGATGAGATTGGCGGAATAACCGCGAAGAGTTTCCGGCTTCGCTGGGAGGGCGCGAATGCGTGAGCCATTGTTCCACTGGATGGCCGTGCTGTTCCGCAACGTCTCACGGGCGGCTTCGTAGCCATGGTAAACGTGGCACGAAGCCATGCATTTATCGCTCCAGGCGTGAGCTTTCTCGAGAGACTCAAGGGCCTGGCGCTCGCCAGCAGCCACAATTAGCCACTCTGCGTTCGGTTGGCTAAGGCAGTCCATGACGGCCTCGGCAGTGGCGGAATAATCTTTGCCAGTTTGGCGAGCCCACAGAGCGATCTTGAATCGGCTCTGGTCCGTCACCCACTTGTATTGGTAAGGGAACAGAGCTGAGGTGATGATGCTGGAGGCCGCGGGAAGGTTCGCGGATTTCATTCCTCTTTTTGGTTGATGTGTTCGGCAATCGGTTTAAACGGGCTGCCATCGCCCACGCGGTGGGTTAACTCCGCGTCCCGCAGCTCGGCAGTGCGGACCCGAACGGCCAGGGTGATCCAATCTTTCAGGTCGTCGGAATTTTTATCCGCCGTCAAAGCAAGTTCAGCCGCTCGAAGGCGAACCATGGCGCCGATGACGACATCAGCCACCTGGCGTCGCGCTTTTATACGGTTGAGGGCTTCGTCTCTATCATGCTCGAGGAGTTCCTGAAGGCCGTCGGTGATATGGCGGCGGATGCTGGGCAGCAGCGAAGGCGGGATTCCTTCCGCTGCGACGAGGGGCATTGGTTGAGATGGTTCTTGTTTGCTCATAAAAGCGTAGCGGTTGCTACGTAAGTTTAGGTTACGTTTCTGCGTAGCCGCACGCAAGCGAAAAGATTGAGGGACGGCGGCTGCGGAGCGACGAGGTTGGGGTCGGCGGACTTGCTGCTACGCCGTCGTCGTCGCTAAGCGCAGGGTAAAGACGACTTCCAACCCTGGGCGCGCGTTTTGGCAGGTGACGGCGCCGTCGCAGGCTTCCACGCAGGTTTTCACTATGGCAAGGCCGAGGCCGACGCCACCGGTCTCGCGGGCGCGGGAGGTGTCGACGCGATAAAAGGGATCGAAGAGCCTGGGCAGCTCAGAGTCCGGCACACCGGGACCATGGTCGCGGATTCGCAGCTGGATTTGGCCGTTCTCTTCTGTGGCGCTGATCTGAACGGGACCGGCGCCGTTCGCGTGGCGGGCCGAATTGCGCAACACATTGGCAACCGCACGGACGAGGAGGTCTGGGTTGCCCAGAGCCTTTACATCTGCGGGGACGGTGTTCTGGACGGGAAGCTCGATATCTTCGCGAGTTATGGCGCGGCTCACGATTTCCTGGAGGCTCACCGGATCAAGCTTCGGTTTGTGCGCGCCGAGTGACGCTTTTGAGAACGAGAGGAGTTCATTCACTAGGGCGGACATTTCCTGAACTTCTTCCCGCAAGTCCTGGATGAGGGCGGCGTTTTCCTGCCCGCCACGCTCCTCGAGAATTCCCACAGCCATTTGGATGCGGGCCAGTGGTGAGCAAAGTTCATGGGCGATGTCGCCAAGGAAACGCTTTTGGCCGCTGACAAAGCCAGCAAGCCGTTCGGCCATTTTGTTGATCGCAGCGGCAAGCTCCCCCAGCTCGTCGCGGCGGGCAGCCGGAGTCTTGGTGTTGAAGTCGCCCTCGGCAATGCGCGCTGTCGCGGCCGTCATTTGCGCGACGGCCCGCGTCATGCTGAAGGCAAAGGGAGCCCAGAAAAGGGCGGAGAGGACCAGAGCCCCCGCGCCCACCCAGCCCCAGGTTTTGAAATCAACGACTAACCCGCCCATCTGGATCGATTCGGAGCGGAGCAGCGCCACCATCGGCGGTGTTGGCCGTTGCCCCTCGCGGCGCTCACCGCGCAGGCGCAATCCGATCCAGTACTGTTTGGGATCTTCGGTGCGCTCAAGGAAGCGCGGCCGCAAGGCAGAGGGGTTGATGCGCTCGCGCCCAGGGCCTGGGGCGGGGCCCCTGCGATCTCGGTCATCGTTGCGCTGGCGGTCGCGGCGGCCTTGCTCAGCGAACGGAGGACGGGGCCGATCGGAACCTTCCGGCGCAGGAGGGCGGATCTGGACCTGGGCGGCAACTGCAAGAGGCAAGGTGATCGCGGGGCCCGCGGCTTGCGAGCCATCTTCTCTGAACAGGTAAAAGTCCACGTGATAGGCTTCCGCGAAGCGCGCGAGAACCTGATCCCACTCGCCTTCCTGCGAGCGGCTAAGTTCGCCACGAAGCAAGTCGGTGATGCTCTGCAGGCGGTCACCGGCGCGGCCGCTGAGCGCCAGTTCGGATCCGAAACGGAATTGGGCTCGGAACACCATATAGGAAATCGCGACGAGGAGCGCCACGTTGAGAAAGAACCAGAGCAGGATTTTGGCGTAGAGGGGAAGGCGCGCTTTCATGGGGCGGAGTCAGGATCGTTTGGATCGAGAAAGAGGTAACCCGCCGCGCGGACGGTGCGGATGAAACGAGGCTCCTTTGGATCGTCGTTTAGTTTGCGTCGGAGGGAGGAAATGTGAACGTCGATGGAGCGGTCGAACACGTCGAAGTTGCGGTCGCGGATTTCATCGAGCAATTGCTCGCGCGACTTCACGCGGCCCTTGGAGCGGGCCAGGCTGAGGAGCAGATCGAACTCAACCGGCGTGAGTGAGAGAACTTCATCCTCGAAGATGGCTGCGCGGGTGTTTGGATTGATGCGGAGCGCGCCGACGAGCACTTCGGCTTCGAGGTTATTCGACTGGGCTGGCGCGCGGGTGGCGCGGCGTGTGACTGCGCGGAGGCGCGCGAGCAGTTCACGGGTGGAGAATGTTTTGGGAAGATAATCATCGGCCCCAATCTCCAAGCCAACGATGCGGTCGGCTTCATCACCGCGGGCGGTGAGCATGAGCACGGGCACGTCGGAGGTTTTGCGGATTTGTTTGAGGACTTCGAAGCCATCCATCCCTGGAAGCATAAGGTCGAGAATGACCGCATCCCACGCTTGCTCAGTGGCGCGCGAAACGCCATCTGGGCCGTTGTGAACAAGCGTGACGGCGTAGCCCAGCGGCGTGAGGTACTCCGAAATAAGGCGGCAAAGTTTTTTATCGTCATCAATGACGAGCAAAGGCCTGCGGCCTGCGTCAGCGGGCTTTGCGCTTTGCGGTTTTGCGCCGGAATTCATTGGTTACGGATAGTTTAGGAGGTTCTTCGGGGAAAACGTGAACTTTTACAATTCCTTAACAATTTTCCCTCTTGGCGCACATAAAGCCTTAACAGAGCGGGTGCAGATTGATCCCAGATAAGCGACGGAACAAAGTCGCGAAAATAGAAAGAACAACAAAATGAACAACAAGATCAAAGCGCTCATCGTGGCCCTCGGGCTGACCATCACAACCGCAACCCTCCTCGCCGCTGACGAAGCGCCAGCCCCTGGCGAGCGTCCTGAAGGCAAAGGCCCACGCCCTCCAATGCCCGCAGTGATCGCCGCGCTCGATGCGAACAAGGACGGTGTGATCGACACGGCCGAGATTGCCAACGCCTCTGCCGCGCTGGCCACCCTGGACAAGAACGCGGACGGCTCACTAAGTCCAGAAGAGTTCATGGGCGCCCGCCCGAAGCATGGCGGCCCACGCGGTGAAGGTGTGCGCGATGGCGGCCCACGTCACAAGGAAGGCGCTGCCGAAGGCGGCCCACGCCCACCCCGCGGCCCACGCGGTCCCCGCCCTGGCGCTCCTGAAGCCGGCAATTAATCACTGCTAATCAATCGAACGCCGCACGCCCCGTCTGAAACGACGGGGCGTTCGCGCTTTTACCCAGGCGGGGCATCCGAGGCATTGCGAGGGTTGTCGTACGCCTGTGAGCACGGCAAGGTTGCGCCCATGGCTTGGACGGCATTGGTGGTGGCGGGGATTCTGGAGATTGTTTGGGCGATCGGACTCAAGCAAACGGCTGGTTTTACGAAGCTTTGGCCGAGTGTCTGGACCCTTTCGGCCATGCTCGTCAGCTTTGCGCTGCTTTCGCATGCGCTGAAAACCATCCCCGTCGGCACCGGTTACGCCGTTTGGACGGGCATCGGAGCAGCGGGGACGGCTTTGGTGGGGATGATCTTGTTCAACGAACCCAAAACCCTTTGGCGAGCCTTTTGCCTCATGCTCATCGTGGGCGGGGTGATTGGGCTGAAGGTAGGTTCCAAATAATTTCGACCCTGCGGCCGATTAAGGAGATTCAGCGGCTACCAAGCCTGCTTCCTTGAGGGCGGGTTGAAGCAAGCGGCGCTGCCAATCGAGCAGGGATTTGCCTTCATTCTCCCAATCGCGCGCCAAAGCCATGAGCGAGCCACGGCTGGCAATCAAGGTGGGATCAATGCCGAGGACATGCGCTTCTTTGTCCCGCTGCTTGCGAAGGATATTGAAACGGTTTTGATCCTCGATAGTCGGCCGCGTGCCTTTGTTCTTCCGCGGGTACGGCCATTCGTGCGCTTTCAAGGCGCGGGCGCGGGCGATGGCTTCGCGAATGCCCTTCATGCGGCGCATGGAAAGTTTGCGGGGCAGAAAGTCGCGATAAGGTTTACCCGCGCCAACGGTTTCCGCGATGTTGATGAGCGATTCGTGGCTGAGGACGAAATAGGGGGGCAGGTTCGAAGCGACCGCTTCATCCTCGCGCCATTGCCATAGTTCCCGCACGACGGCGAGGGCTTTGCGCGGGAGACCGTCGCACCCTTTGACGCGCCAGATGACATCGGGATCCTCCGGCTGGATGCACTCGGCGTCGCGGATGAGTTTCGCGCACATTTCCTTGTGCCACTCCAGCCGGCCTTTCTCCTTCAGCTCGGCGCGCAACTGGTCGGCCAGGGGCTTCAAGTGCCGGACATCGTTGATGGCGTAGGCAAGCATCCGCTCAGTGAGCGGGCGGCGGGCCCAGTTCATCTTTTGAGGCCCTTTTTCCAGGCTGATGCCCAACTTCTGGTTGAGCAGATCGTTCAGGCCAAAGCGGGTGTAGCCAAGCAGGCGGGCGGCGTTGACGGTGTCGAAGATTTCCGTGGGGAGGAAGTTGTACGTTTTCTTGAGAAGGCGCAGGTCGTAGTCGGCGCCGTGGATGAGCAGCTCATGGCGGCTGAGTTCCTCGAGCAACGGCTGGATATCAACCTCAGCGAGGGGATCTACCAACTCATCACCTCCCGAGAAGCTGAGCTGAATCAGGCAAAGCTTCTCCGGGTATGCATGCAGGCTATCCGCTTCGGTGTCGATGGCAGCCCATTTAGATTTCTGAATTCTAGTTACTAAAGCCCCAAGGCTCTCCTGGTCCCTAATCACGGAGCCCTCCTCTCCCTGGAGCTATCATAACCCATTTCGGCGAAAACTCACCGGGCGGGGCTGATGACCCGGTAAAAACGGCGCTGGGCTGTGGGATTCGGATCGGTGATCTCCACCGTCCGGCTCCGCAAGCCACTGGGGACGTTTTCCAGGTTTTGCCATGTGCCCGTGGCCAAGTTGTCACGGTACTGAACCGTGTACGTTGTGTTGGCCTGGGCTGTAAATTGAATTCGGATGGGGTTGAGCAAAATCGCGGTAATCCGGATTTCCGCTCCGCCCCCTGGGCGGCTACCGGCGTTGCGCGGATTCGTCCCGGCCTGAGCTTCCTGCAAGTTCGTGAAGCTGTCGTTGTCCAGATCCACGCCCGCATCTGTGTTCTTCAGCGGGTGGAGTTGGTAAGCGGATTCGAACTGGTCGGACATCCCGTCAGCATCGGAGTCAAATGCCGTGGTGTTATTGACGCGCCCCGGAGTTGGCGGAGCTGCCATCCAATTGGCCGGATCGTTGCCGAACAGGAAATCGTTCCTGCGGGTGAGCGATTGGCCGGTGGCATCCGCGCCCGTGGGCCAAGGGGTTGGAACGGCGTCGTTGTAGTTGATCTTGTCCACACGGATGTAGGGGACAAAGCCAGCGTTAGGTGATGGGGGAAGCTGGGCGTCATCGGGACGATATAGCTCGACCTCATCGCTGCCGTTGCTGAGCTTGCCGCGATACGGCCCGACCAGGACGGCTTCGGCAGGGACATTATATTTAGAGCGCCAGGCGGCAGTGGTGGTGGCGTTGGTGGCGGGGTCAAAATTCACGACCACAAGCGTGGCTCCCGGCTGCAAGGTAATATTGCCTGGGAAATCGAATTGCACACCGCCCTGGAGCCGCCATTTGTTCGTGGTCTGCGTGGGGTGAAAGAGCGGGACGGCATCAAAGGAGATGTTGCGCAGCTCAACGAATTCATCGATCACATTGTCGTTCGTGCCGATGTCGGGCGGGTGATACATGACTTCACTGATAACGACGGGACCGACGCGCGGGTAGGCGTTGGAAAGCCCCGTCCCAGTGACGAACTCACCGAGTGAGGCGGGATTGTCTTTCCCGAAAGTGGTTTGGTTCATGGCTACGAATTTGTAATCACCGCTGGCCGGCGTGCCGAAACGCCCGAAGGAGACAGCATTCGCGGCAGCCTCGAAGCGCTCTTCCACTCGCGCGCCGCTCAGGTTGCCGCTGGCATCCGACTGGAAGAGATAGATCTGGTCGCCCTCTGCGCTATCCAGGCTAAAGGGTGTGAACACAGTGACATTGTTCACCGCGCCATTGAACTGGTATTCATAAACAACCAGGTAGCCGTTCGCCGGAATGACCGACCCAGCGGGAAAACGGTAGCGTTTGGGATCGGTGCGCTTGTCGCTCAAAAACCAGCCGCTGATGTCGATGGGGCTGCCGGTGGTGTTGTAGAACTCCACGGCGTCCGAGTATGGGGGATCTGAATGAGTCAGGACTTCGTTAACAACGATATTCCGGTAAATGGTGTAGTTCGGCTCGCCGGGCGAAGCGGAGCCGGGAAAGCTGACCAAGCCGCCTGTCCCATTCGGCATCCTGCCCTGGGAGACACCGGTCTGCTGGGCCCCGAAGGTGACGGTGTCGATGACCTGGCTGTTGGCATTCACAATGGCCACTGATTCGCCACCAGCGCTCAAGCGGAAGAACGCATGGTCCGCGCCTGCCGCCACGTCCTGATCCGCCCAGAAGCGAATAAAAGCGTCATCCCCTGTGCCGATGAAGGACAGGGCGGGGATTGGGGAAAGACGAGGGTTGTTCACCGGGTTGTCCGTTAACGCGAGGCCGCCCAGCGGAACGATCGCCGTGCTGGTGTTCATGATCTCGAACCAGTCGTCGCCGTTGGCAGGGTCCGCCATGATCTCGTTGACTTTTAGCCCAGTGGGCGAGCCGAGCGGGACGGCGGTGTTGGCCTGGCCTGGGGAGGGGAGCGTCAGCGTCCAGTTGTCGGGGGCGCGGCCAATGGAATAGTTGGCGAGCTGCAGGCCGAAGGTCACGGAATCCAGCAACTGCCCACCAGCGGCTGGCGCGGCGTAAAAGTAAACCTGGTCGCCCTTGTCATTCACGCCGAAGCCCGCGTTCAGCGCAGGGCCAGCCTGGGTTGAGGCCACAGCGCCGGAATCGAGCAACACCACCAGCCGTTGGCCAGCGCCGATTTGGCTTCCTGCCGGGAACACCCATTTGCGGGGAACAGCGGGGTCATCCGACAGGCTGGCGCCGCTTAGATCAACAGCCGTGCCGCCGGCGTTATGCAACTCGACGTAGTCGGACTTTTTGCCATCGGCGGTGGTAATGGTGTTGTTGTTCGCGAGCACCTCGCTGAGGCGCACCTGCGCGAACGCTGCTTGAACGCAGCTGAACAAGAGCAAGAGTGACAGGACGCGGGCACGAACAGAGACTACACTTCGATTCATAACTCCTTAAGGGCTTAGAATAGGGACGGAGGACAAATTTACAACCACCCGGGGAAAGTGCAAATGAGCGGGCTAAAGAAGAACGACGCACCAGTGTGCGGATCTAATCTGCAGATGGGCTCATTGCTGACGAGGAAGGTGACGCTGGGACAGGTATTGGCCTTGGCGGCATGCGTGCTCACGGTCGCGACATTGAGCGGATTTGGCAGCCGATGGCATTGGTTCCTGGATCTCTTCTCGCACTTCCGGGTGCAGTACTGCCTTGGGTTCCTCACGCTGGCTGTTGGGTTCTTGCTGCTGAAGGCGAGGCGAGAAGGGCTGCTTTGCTTCGTTGGCGCGGGGTTAAACGCGCTGGTGATCCTTCCATTGTTCTTCGGAAAGATTGAGGTCGGCGAGACCACAGTTCAGCCCTGGAGGGTGGTTACTTTGAACCTGGAGACAGCAAACCAGTCCCACGTGGAAGTCAGGAAGTTCATCGGAGGCTCACGGGCAGACTTTGTCGTGCTTTTGGAGTTGGACGAAGTCTGGCTCGAAGCCCTGCAGGGCGTTCTGGCGAGCTACCCTCATTCGCAGGTTGAAGCTCGGGAGGACAACTTCGGAATCGGCATTTGGAGCAAGCTGCCTCTAACGCGCAGCGCCACGCATTACATCAGTTCCGCAGAGGTGCCGACCCTTACGGCATCCCTGGACCTCGGGGGAACAGAGGTGTCTATTATTGCAACACATCCAGTGCCGCCCGGTGGCGGAGAGATGTCGCGGCTGCGGAACGAGCAGCTCGCAGCCTTGCCAGCGCTGCTCCGCCAAACGGCTGGCGCAAAGCTGCTGCTAGGAGATTTGAACGTGACTCCCTGGTCGTGGCATTTCCAACGCCTGCTGGAGGAGACCGCTTTGGAAGACTCCGCGCGTGGGTATGGAGTTCAAGTGACATGGCCAACCGGCCTCCCGTTCTTTTACATTCCTCTGGATCATTGCCTGCACTCGAAGGAGGTGTTCATCCTCCACCGACAGACTGGCCCCCGCGTCGGCTCCGATCATTTGCCGCTCATCGTCGACTTCGGCGTCCTATAACTCGCGGCACCAGGAACGATCTCGGCTGCCGCATGCCGGGACGAGTTCTTTCTCCGATCCTCTGCGCCTCTGCGGGAAAATTTCCTTCCGAACGCCTTGCCCCTGCGCCAGTGAAAACTTTTCGCGAAAAGATTGAACAATTCATCGGGATGAAGCGTTGTATGTAAAAAGCTTCGCGGGCGGGCGAAACTTTTTGACCTTTCGTTCGGGTTGTATAAACCATGAACGAGCGATATCTCGATGAACCACACCCTATTTTTCCTGGCGGATTCAGCCCAGCAGCGGCTGCTTTTCGTATGGGAAAACGCCACGATTGAAGCCAAGATCATCATCGTCCTGCTGATCTTCTTCTCGATCTTCGCATGGTCAGTCATGGCGGCCAAAGCCCTGCAAATGCGCCGGGCCAAGCAGCTCAACGAACTTTTCGAAGCGGAGTTCCGCGCCGCCAAGACTTCTTTCTCGGTCTATGACCGCAATATTAATGTGGAAGGTTGCCCGCTTTATTCCGTCTATAAAGCAGCGTGCACGGAGTTGGACGCGCGCTTGAGCACGGCGAGCGGCAAACGGACGAAGACCGAAATCTCAGTCAAGAACATGGAGCATGTGAAGCGGACGATGGAGCGCGTGGTTGCCCAGGAATCGTTGCGCCTGGAGTCGGGATTGATCCTGCTGGCCATTGCGGTGAGCGGCGCGCCGTTCCTCGGATTGCTTGGAACCGTTTGGGGCGTTATGGACACATTCAGCGGCGTGGCGATCGCGAAGAAGGCGGACTTGACCGCCATGGCACCCGGTGTCTCCGCAGCCTTGATCACCACCGTGGCCGGGCTGCTCGTGGCGATCCCCTCCATGTTCGGCTACAACTGGCTGGTCCATAACTTGCGTGTGCAGACGGTGAGCCTGGACAACTTCGCCCAGGAATTGGCGTCGAAGATGGAGACGGAATACTTGAAGGATGATGACCGGGCCTAAGGTTCCGGAAAGCGAAGCATGAGGCGGTTCTCACAACGAAATGCGCTGGTGACGTTGAATGAAATCAACATCACCCCGCTGCTCGATTTGGCCTTCGTGCTGTTGATCATCTTTATTATCACCACACCAATGTTGGAGCAGGGGCTTGACTTAAAGCTCCCATCTGGAGGGCGACCCGATCGCCCGACCGATTTCGATGATATCCGGACGGTCGAAGTGGGGCCTGATGGGCGCTACATGTTAAGTGGCCGTTTCCTGCCCCTTGCCCAGATCAGCGGGCAATTGGCGGAGACTTTCCGGCAGAATCCCAATTTGGTGGTGTACATCCGCGCCGACGAGAACGTCGCCCTGAAGCACGCGGCTGAACTCATTAATATATGCGAGCAGAACGGGATTAAGCATTCCCTTCGAACTGTTCCACCGGAGAGGCGCCGATGAACAAAACCCAAAAACGGTGTTTTCTGTTCTCGACGGCCCTGCACGCGGGGCTGCTCGGCTCTTTGGTTATTGGCTCTGCCTTCATGAAGGAGAAGCCGAAGGAGCAGCCGATCATCATGCATGCGGTGGACCCGCGCATTGTGGAGGGGATTCTCTCCCGCGATGCGGGGAACCCGAACGTGACGCAACTGCGATTGCCACCGCCCAGCCCGCAGCCGGTGCAACAGCCGCAGCAGAAGGTCGAGCCGGAGCCGCAGCCGGAGCCGCCGAAACCCACGCCAGCCGTGCAAAAGCAGCCCGAGCCGGAACCCGAGCCGGCGAAGCCTGAGCCGAAGAAACAGGAGCCAGCTCCGGAGCCGGCAAAGATCGAACCTCCCAAGGTGACTTCGCAAGACGGCCCTCCCGAGCCAAGGCCGGTAAAGCCGAAGAAGCCAGCCATCCAGGTTAACACTTCCAAAACCACGAAGAGGACCGCCACGGACACCAAAGCCGAGCAGGAACGCCAGAGGGAACGCGACCGGGAACGTGAGCGCGCCGCGGCGGCTGCCGACGCGAAAGCCCGTGCGGACGCCGTTAACAATTTCAAGACTGCGTTCCAGAGCACGATCAGCACGATTAACAGCCAGGCTGCTCAAGGCACCAAGATCGAAGTCCCTGGCCTCGGCGGTGAAGCCTACGCGACTTACAGCAGTGCCGTTTACAACCGCTTCTACCAAGCCTGGATCACTTCCGGCGTCGAAGCGTCGGACGACGCCGTTACGCAGGTGGAAATCGTGGTCGCCCGGGACGGCACGTTGAAATCCAAGCGGATCAAGAAACGCTCCGGCGTTCCCGCTCTGGATAAGTCCGTGCAAAACGCCCTCGACCGTGTGCAGGATCTGCCTCCCTTTCCGGAAGGCGCAAAAGATTCTGAACGTTCTTTCATTTTAAAGTTCAATCTCAAGGCGAAACGCTTCGCGTCTTAAAGCATGCGCATCTTAAAAAACCTCTTGGCAGCGGCCGCGGTGGCAATGTTCAGCAGCCACGCTTTGGCCCAGGAAGAAATCGACATCGTAAAGGCTGGGGATCCCTCCAAGCTGGTTCCCCTGAGCATCAGCGGTTACTCCGGGGAGGTCAGCAGCGCCCTGCGCTTTGACCTTGAAGTGATGGGGTTCCGCGTTGTCGCCGCTGAGGAAGCGCAATATGAACTGCGCGGCAAGAACGCAGGGAATGTTGAGGGAACTCTGACGGATCGCGTCGCCAAAAAGGCGATGTTCGCCAAGGCCTACACCGGCGGTTCCGCCCGCACGCAGGCCCATGCCTTGGCGGATGATGTGGCTGAGGCCATCCTGAAGACCCCAGGCATTGCCAAGAGCAAGATCATCTTCAAAGGCCAAACCCGCGGGGGCAAAACGCAGACGGCGGAAATCTTCATGTCCGATTATGACGGTCGGAATCCAGTGCAGCTCACCAAAGACAACGTGATCGTAGCCGCGCCGGATTGGGATCCAGAACGCCGCCTGTTGTTCTACACCTCTTACAAATCCGGTTACCCGGACATTTACTCGCACAACATTGCCAGTGGTGAGCGCAAGGTTTTCGCCCGCTATCCAGGCTTGAACACCAGCGCTGCCATTTCTCCAGATGGAACGAAGGTCGCCATGATCCTGAGCAAAGGCGGCAGCCCGGACCTCTACGTCTCCAATGTGGATGGCACCGGCCTCCGGCAGCTCACGAAAACCCGCGAGGACGAAGCGTCACCCTGCTGGTCCCCGGATGGGAGGACGATCTGCTTTTCGTCCCGCATGAATGAGCGCTTGTCGCTCTACACGGTAAGCGCCGGTGGCGGAGAGATGCGTCGGTTGCTCACGGAAGGGGTGACGCGCCCTTCGGAACCGGATTGGTCGCCGGATGGGAAACAAATCGTTTTCACTTCCCAGATGGGCAGTTTCCAAATCTGTGTGGTGCCTGCGGGAGGCGGCGTTGCGACGCCATTGACGGAGGGGGAAGACCCGACCTGGGGCGCCAATTCGCGCACGGTTTTATTCACGCGCCAGGCGCGTGGCCGCACAATTTTGTCTTTGCTTGACGTGCCCAGCAAACGTGTAAAGGATACGGCCCAAAGTTTGGGAAGCTGCTCGCAGCCAAGCTGGGGCAATTAGTAAACCATCGCTTCCAATACCCATGAAAACCGTTAAAACCCTCCGCTTTTTGGTCCTGGCGGTGCTGCTTATCACTGTGGTGAGCGGTTGCAAACGCCGCAATCCCGCCATCACTCCATTGCCCGGCCGCCCTGTTGCGGTGGGTATGGATCGCACTGGCCCGGGCCCCGTGAACCCTGGCATCGGTGTTAATCCTGGGCTCGGCGCCAACCCAGACGAGGGCTTGGGCACACGCGCAATTCCCCAGAACCCTGACGGCACCATTCCGCAGAGTGACCGTCCAGACGGCTGGATTCCAAACCGCGAGCGCTTTGCCTCCCAAACAGTTTACTACGATTACGACCGCTCGAACATCAAGGCAGGCGAAGCCAGCAAAGTGGACGCTGTGGCGGAGTATTTGAAGAGCGAGCCTAACAACCGCATCGAAATCGAAGGCCATTGCGATGAGCGCGGCACGGAAGAATACAACCGCGCTCTCGGTGAGCGCCGCGCGCTCGCTGTCCGTGAGCTGCTCGTGAGCAAGGGCATTCCTGCTGAGCGCATCAGCACCGTGAGCTTTGGTGAGAACAAGCCAGCGGTCGAAGGCCAGGACGAATCATCCTGGGCCAAGAACCGGCGCGCGGAGTTCATCCTGCTGACCCCGCCGCAGCAGTAAGGCGCACACATGCCGGTGACGCTCATCGGTGTGGTTGTGTTCCTGATGGTGATTGGAGCGGTAATTTATTTCATGAACAGGCGAGGGTAACCTCGCCTGTTTTCTTTTCAGCCCATGCGCAACATCGCCCTAGTCGCTCTGGGTGGCGCCTTAGGCAGCGTGGCTCGATACCTCATCACGGCCGCAATGGCAGGGGTGAGCGTGAAGTTCCCGTTTGGAACGGCGCTCATAAACATTCTGGGCTCCTTCATCATCGGAGTGATGTATGGGCTATCCCGCAGCGGCAGCTCCAGTGAAGCCGCAGCGCTATTTTGGATGGCAGGAGTGTGCGGCGGCTTCACCACCTTTTCAGCCTTCAGCCTGCAGACCCTGCAGTTGTTCCAGCAGAACCAACCCGGCCTGGCGTTCCTGAATGTGCTGTTCTCCTGCGCGCTCTGCGTCGCGGCCACTTGGGGCGGTCTGATGCTGACAAAATAGCCCCAGGAATTGCGCCTTTAGGAAAAGGCGTAGCGGCAGATAATCACGCTGGCGATAACGCCGACCAAATCCGCGATTAGACCTGCGGCGATCGCATGCCGCGTCCGGTGGATTGCGACCGCGCCGAAATAAACCGCGATCACGTAGAAGGTGGTCTCGGTGCTCCCGTAAAGCGTGGCAGCCATTCGGCTCACCAAATGATCCGGACCGAGTTGCTTCACCAAATCTGAAAACAAGCCCAGGCTTCCGCTGCCGCTCAACGGCCGCATCAAGGCCATCGGCAGCAGCTCATGCGGGAAGCCGATCAGATCAAGCACGGGACGAGTGGCGCGCGAGATCAGATCAATCCCGCCGGCATTCCGGAACATTCCAATCGCCGCAAGCATCGCCACCAGGAAAGGAATGATCTTGATCGCGACGTTGAACCCTTCCTTGGCGCCCTCCACGAACTCCTCGTAAACCGCCACCTTTCGCAACAGCGCATAAAGCGGGATTGCGCTGAGAAGGAATGGGATCGCCAGAATGGAAACCGCGTTCACCGTGCGTATGAAAACCCCTTGGTCCTGCGTGACCGCTCCGGCGGGGGGATTCCACACGACGCTCGCCAGCACCCCGGCGAAGAAAAGCGCCACGAGGACGAGAATGATTTTGCCGATTCCGGTAAGCGCAGTTTTGACCGGCTCCAGCAATGGCGATTGGTTCGGTTCGGCGGCGGCAGTTGTTGAGCTTGCCTGAGCGGACGCCTCAGTCCCGCTCGCCTGAAATATCCGCAGCTTCTCGAGAAATTTTGCGCTGAGAACGCCAGCAACTGTGGAGAAGAAAGTCGCTGCAAGCGCGGTCCCAACAATTGCTGTTGGGCTTTTCGAGCCAGCGGCGGCTAGAATAGCGATTGCGGTGACCGGCAGCAGTTGGACGGAACTTGTGTTAATCGCCAGGAACATGCACATCGCGTTCGAGGCCACTCCCGGGGTTTTGTTCAAGGTCTGCAGGTCACGCATCGCGCGCAGCCCAAAGGGTGTCGCGGCATTCAGCAGCCCCAGAACATTGGCTGCGATGTTGAGAACCATTGAGCCCATCGCCGGGTGATCCACCGGCACATCAGGAAATAGCCACCGCATTAAGGGGCGAAGCGCGCGGGCAAGGGCCTGGATGATCCCTGCGCGCTCGGCAATGCGCATAATTCCGAGCCAGAGGGCCATAATGCCGATGAGCCCCAGGCTCAGGGTCACAGCGGTTTCAGCTCCTTTGATCGCGCCGTCGGTGACTTCCTTGAGCTTGCCGGTCGCGCCGCCCAGGAGAACCGCGCTCAGGATGAGAAAGAGCCAAATGTAGTTCAGCATGGCGGCTCAGGTGACTGGGCTTTCCAGGAGTGTGATCGCGCGGGCATCCGCATCCACGCGCACACGCGCGCCGATGGGCAACGTGAGCTTTCGCTCGATGTGCCCGTATTGCAGGTTGCTCAAAATCGGCTTCGCGCAAGGCCCAAAGACATCGCTCAAAATCTGGTCGAGCGTGAGTTGCGGGGCGGATTTGTCCTTTGCGTCGCATCCCGAGAAATGCCCAAGCAAAATCCCCGCGGCATCCTTGAAGAGTTGCGCGTTTTTAAGGTGGAACAGCATTCGATCCACGCGATAGGGATACTCCCCCACCTCTTCGAGCACGAGCACAGCTTTCTTGAACGACGGGCAAAAAGGTGTTCCCAGCAGCGACGTGACCAGCGCGAGATTTCCTCCAAGCAAGCGGCCGACGCAGCTCCCCTTGCCCCACCGTTGCAGGGGCGCTTCCCCGGGGTTGTTGAGCGGCGCGCCTTTTGAAGGGTCCGTGACCAGGCTCCAGAACGCGGTCTCCGTGAACGGATCTGGTTTGCCGCAGAACTCCACCGCGGGCATCGGTCCCGAGAAGGTGATCAAGCCGGTCTTCTTGAAAACCGCGAGTTGAAGGGCGGTGATGTCGCTAAACCCCACGAAGATTTTCGGATGCGCCGCGATGCTCTTGAAGTCGATCAGCTCCAGCAATCGAGGCGAGCCGTACCCACCGCGCAAAGCGAACACCGCTTTGACTTCCCGATCCGCGAACATGCTGTTGAGGTCATCGGCGCGTTCCATATCCTCCCCTGCGAGGTAACCTCTGCGGGCGAAAATATGCGGCCCGAGTTTCACCCGAAACCCCCGCTGCTCGAAGTAGCGCACCGCCGCATGAACCTTGTCTTCAGAAGCAGGGGGGCTGGCCGGGGCAACGATCCCGATGAGATCGCCTGGAGTAAGCCGCGGCGGTTTGATGACAGGCATCGGCAAAGAGTTGGGTAAATTCAGGCGCCCACGTCGAGCCAATTCCTCGGCTCAGCCCTGCTTTAGCGCATCAACTTTCAGAAGGCAGTTTTCGCCAACTGCAGAGCGCCCACGGGAATGGCATCTTCGCCCAGCGCCGCCAGCGCGATCTCCGGGACGGGATGGAACGCCTCCATCACAAACCCCGGCAGGGCACGCGCCACAGCTTGTTGCAGCGGGTGGCCCAGCAGTGAGAGGCCTCCGCTCAACACGATCACTTCCGGATGAAACAAGTGCGTGACGTGCGACAAGGCAAATGCAAGGTCGCTGGCAACCTCATCCACGATGCGGGTGGCGAGCGGATCCCCTTGCGCAAGCGCAGGACCAAGATGGCGGGCTTCGTTGCCCGGGGATGATTTCACCAATTGCGCGAGGGCCCCGCCTGACGAGCTTTGCAGCGCTTCACGAATCCCTTTATCCACCGCCCAACCTGAGCAGCGGGATTCGACGATCGTTCCGCTCTTGTCGAGTCGCAGATGCCCAATCTCCGCTTCGCCCGGCAACGCCCCATGGTAAATCTGGGAATCCCGAACCAGGCCGCCGCCCACGCCGCTGCCCATCGTCACATAAAACACCGGGTCTTTGCCTTTGCCCGCGCCGTGGACAGCCTCGCCGAGCGCGCCAACATTTGCGTCGTTGTCCACCGCCACTCGCGCTCCTGTTAAATCACGCAACCACGAGCTGAGTGGGAAGTTGTCCCATCCCTGAATTTGGTGGGAGCAGCAAATCCGCCCGGTTCGGGAATCAATCGGCCCGCCAAAACCAACCCCCACAGAGACAATTTGAAATCGGCCACGCCACTCCGCGATGGTGGCGGCAATTTGCTCGCGAATGCCCGGCCCACCCCGCTGGGGATCCACTTTGTGGCGGGCGCGGTGCTGGATTTGAGCGCGGTCGTTGCCAAGAACGAGCTGCAGTTTCGTCCCGCCAATTTCAATTCCCAGGTAGTGCATGCGGCGATTGAAGCGAGCCCCTGCGGTGGGCGCGAGTCCGATTTTCCCAGAAGCCGTCCCATAAATACCCCGCAAGACGCTGCTGGGTAGTTGTGAGACGGCTTCTAATCCGCGCTAATCTGCGGATGTCCTAGTTCCTCCCCGCGAACCTCGTAGTTATTGAGGACGGATTTCGCGAGCAGCCATCGTGTCGCAACCGCCTGTCGTTTCCGTTTCCGGCCCAGCACGAGGATCGCCAACAGCAGCAGCTCCACGAGGTGCATCAGGATGAGCAATGGTTTTGAGAGCCGCGCCGCCAATGGCCGATGCTTCAGGAAAAACCGATAGCGCGCCTGGTAAAACTTCAAAGAGCGTGTCGCTGACCACTCGGATTTTTGCTGTTGGTTGTCATGGATGACATCCCTGGTCGGGAGCACAGCCATCTGCAAGCCGAGTTGGCGCAGCCGGTAGGCCAGATCCACGTCGCATTCGGAGAATGGAAAAGTTGCTTCATCAAAACCGCCCACGCGCTGCCACGCGTCCGCTTTGATCAACAACGGGCTGGTGTAGACCACCGGCAGAACAAAGGGAGCTGTGGGATCCGCCGGCGGCGTTCCCTCGCGCTGGAGCAGAAAGGAAACCTGTTGCCCAAGCAGGAAAGTCTTTAAAGTTGGAAACTGATCCCCAACACCCGCTGCGGATCCATCGTGCTTGCGCACAGTGAAGCCGCACGCCGCCAGATGCGGTGAACGTTTAAGGAGTTCCCGCGCGGCCAGGAGCGGTTGCGCGCTCATCAGGCAATTATCCGTTTCGTAAAGGAACAGGTGCCGGAGGCGAGGGCAAACCGCAACCGCGTGACTCGCCCCCCGATTCACGCCATGGCTGAAACTGGTGGGCTCCCCTGGCTCCGGCAGCAACAGGATAATTGGAATCGGTTGACGTTGCTGCTCCTGCCGGAGCCATTCCACCGTGCCATCGTTGGATCCCGCATCAAAGACGATGATGGCCGTGGGAACTCCCGACCTATTCAGGGAAGAAACGAGCGTCGAGAGGCTTTGCCTGAAAAGCGCCAGCCGGTTGAACGAGTTGATGATGACGGCCAGCTCGGCATTCTCCATGCGCGGGCAGAGATTAACCACGAAGCCCGCGAAGCGCACGAAGATAGGATAGGCAGAGAAAACTCTGCGGATTTCACAGATTCCCGACTGGGAGCAGAGTCAGGACAAAAGGCCGAGGGAGCAGCGACAGCGGACAGCATCGGGCAGGGAAGTGGACTGATGCTGATCACTAATTACGGAGTGAACGGCCGCAGAAACGGGTCAGAAATTTATTTTTTAAAAAGAATGATACGAAAATTACGTTGCGCAGGTCGGCGGGAGATTGCGCAGAAATGCTTATTACGATTTGCCGTTATCGTTAGCGGCGCAGGCAAGTTTTCCATAGCAGAGTGCGTTCCAGCCACTTAACACTCAGGGAAACCCTCTTGCGCAAGATGACAATTCTTCGGTCTGGTGTATAGGTTACCCCCGATTGTTCTTGGTCGAACGGGGCTTGAGGGAAGTTCGATTCCTTGTGGATTTCCAGGAAGATCGATGCTGGCGACGGATTGGCAGAACGTGTTCTGCTTGACCTGTTTTTGCCAGCTAGCCATAGTGCGCGGCTATTTTGGAGTGCACCCAATGCGACGCATTCAAAAAAATATGTCAGAGACGTCAGCGAAAGCGGCCAAAGGTAAACCTAAAGCTACCACCACTTCCCATCACAAGGCAACGGCGCGTCCAGCCAAGCCTGTGAAAAAAGACGATCGCGCAGTGAAAGCTGCCGCGAAGCCCGTCGCAAAGGCCGCCAAACCGGCGGCAGCGCCTCCAAAGCCCGCTCCCATGGCTAAACAGAGCCCCAAACCCACACAACCTGGCTTAGCCCAAAAGAACGGAACACCTGTTTTGACTTCGAAACCTGTTATTATTTCCCCCGCAATTCTGCCTCCAACCACCCCCGCGCAAATGATCGATGGCCAACCTGTGGCCACCGGCAAGCTCGACGTGGCTGAGAAGGTGAAAGAGTTGGTCACCCTCGCCCGCGAGCAGGGTTACCTCACTTACAACGACATCAACGAAGCGTTGCCCGACACGACAACGCCCGATGACATCGACGAGATTTATTCCAAGCTCCATAACCTGGAGATTGAAATCGTCGATCAGGCCGAAGTGGACGCTGTCAAAGCTCCAGAGCCTGAAGAGGAGGAAGTTAAGGACGAATCACGCCGCCTGGACATTCTGGATGATCCGGTCCGCATGTATCTCAAGCAAATGGGCCAGGTGCCCCTGCTCACCCGCGAGCAGGAAGTGGCCATTTGCAAGCGGATCGAAGAAGCCGAAAATGAAGCCAAGCGCATCATCTACAGCTTCGGGTTCTCCGGCAAAGAGCATATCGCCCTGGCTGAAAAGCTGATTTCCGAGCCGCCGAAGGAACGCTTTGACCGCGTGATCATGGATAAGAAGGTGGAGACCCGTGAGAAGCATCTCAAGGATCTGCGCCGCCTGGTGAAGAAAGTCCGCGAGATCGACAACGAAGTGGACGACGCTTACGGCAAATGGCAGCACAGCCCGAACAACGCCAAGTTGAAGGATGTGTTCACGAAGGTGGACGCTAAGCTCCAACGCACTTTCCCGCAGTTCTACTACAAAGCCAAAGTCATTGAGGAAATGGCGCTCGTGGCCGACAACATTCACGAGAAGTTCCAAGCCAGCCTCAAGGCCATTGACGAGCTTTCGCACCAGCCCAAGTCGAGCATCCAGCAGCAGATGATCGAAGGCGAGCGGAGCAAGATTAAGTCGCTCGAGGATTTCGTGCGCATGCCGCACAAGGCGTATCTCGACGCTTACAAGAGCCTTAAAGATTGGAGCGCCAAAGCGCACCAGGCCAAGACCGAGATGGTCGAGGCGAACCTCCGTTTGGTGATCTCCATCGCCAAGAAATACACCAATCGCGGTCTTTCATTCCTGGATTTGATCCAGGAAGGGAACATGGGCCTGATGAAAGGTGTCGAGAAGTTCGAATATCGCCGCGGTTTCAAGTTCTCCACCTACGCAACATGGTGGATTCGCCAGGCGATCACTCGCTCCGTTGCTGACCAGGCCCGCACCATCCGCATCCCGGTCCACATGATCGAGATCATCAACAAGCTGATGCGCGTGCAGAAGCAGTTGTTCCAGGATTACGGCCGTGAAGCGACTCCCGAGGAAATCGCGGAGGAAATGCACCTGCCGGTGGAGCGCGTTCGCTCGATCCTGAAAATGGCGCAGCAGCCGATCTCCTTGGAATCCCCAGTGGGTGACAGCGGCGAAGCTTGCTTCGGCGACTTCATCGAGGACAAGTCTGCGGAGAACCCGATGGACATGACCAGCTACAGCTTGCTCAAGCAGAAGCTGAACGAGGTCCTCTGCGGGTTGACCGAGCGTGAGCGCAAGATTTTGGAGCTGCGCTTCGGGCTCGTCGATGGATACGCGCGCACACTGGAAGAGATCGGCAAGCAGTTCAAAGTGACGCGCGAGCGCATTCGCCAAATTGAGGCGAAAGGTTTGCGCAAGCTGCGCCACCCCACACGCATTCGCCAGCTCCAGGGCTTCCTGGAGACTGAAGCCGCGTTTTAGTTAAACCTTTGGGTAAAGGCGGGCCCGAGCAGGGCCCGCTTTTCTGTCTCTGCAAACCCTTAAGGGCGGGCAAATGAGCCGTTGCCAAGCGTCGTTTGTAGAGTAAAGTCTGCCGCTGATTTCGGCTCGATCGCGGAAGGATTTACGCGGAGAAGCGGGTTGCTTCTTTGCCCAGGCGTCACGTTGGCGCCTCCTGTTCGGAACGATCCTCATTTAGAGGTCTTTCAATCGCGCCGATAACAGTAGGGTTCGTCCCCGGGTTATCCCTGGACGCAAGGCTTTTAGTAATATGTTAAAACTGGTCGCTGGAATTGTTGCATTAGGCTCAACTCTTCACCTCTCTCTGGGGCAGGAAGTTTCAGGAAGCGCGCGCACGAACACGTTAACGCTTCAGGAAACGGTCCAACGGGTGCTCGATTACAATGACGGGCTTCAGATCAAGATGCTCGATAACGAGATCGCCCGCCGCCAATGGAAGGCGGAGCGCGGGATCTTCGAGCCTGCGTTCATTGGCTCCTGGGAGCACATCAAGACGGAGCGCGAAAACACTTCCGAACAGGCCGCCGCCCAAAGCGGAGCAAACCTCCTTTACGAGAATAACAACGTCTATAACAGCGGCCTCGAATTCCTGAGCCCTATCGGCAGCCGGTTCCGCATTGGCTACACCGTTCGCGAACTGCACAACAACATCACCCCGCTTTTCCGCACCAAGCCGAACGAGACGGAATACGCGACCACCGTCGGCATCACCGCGACGCAGCCGTTGCTCAAGGGCTTTGGCACAGCAGCCACGCTCGTGCGCATTCGCCTGGCCGCCGCGAACTCAGAAATCGCTTACCAGGAATATCGCCGCCAGCTCATGCTGTTGGTCTCCCGCGCCGAAGCTGCGTATTGGGATCTGTTCCTCACCCAGGAGCAGGAGCGCATCAGCACCGAATCGGTTACCCTCGCGGAGCGCATCTTCCAGGACAACCGGTCCCGCGTTGAAGCCGGTCGATCCTCCCAGCTCGAAGTGCTCCAATCCGAAGCCGGTGTGGCGCTCCGCCGCTCGCGCTTGAGCGATTCGCGCCAGAAGCTGGCCGAAGCTGTGAATCAACTCTCGACCATGTTCTCCGGCAGCACGCTCGATAACGGCTCGGGCCTCCGCGCAGCGCAAACTCCTGAAGCGCGTGAGATCCAGATCAGCTATTACGACGCTTTCAAGGACGCTTTTGACCTGAACCCCGACTATGTTTCCCGCCGCAAACAAGCGGTGGCTGAAAACATTCGCCTCGCTTACGCGAAGAACCAGCGCCTACCGCAGCTCGACCTCAAGGCCAGCTACGGCGTGAACGGCTTGGGCGGCTCCCTCAGCTCCGCGCACACCGATTTCAATGACCTCACTTATGATGCGTGGACGGTTGGGCTTGAAATGCGCATCCCAGTGACGGGCGGCATTCGCGAGAAGAACGAATTGGAAGCCGCCAAGCTTTCGAAGCAGAAAGCGCTGCTTGGCATCAAGGAAATCGAAGTGCAGATCGGCAACGCCCTCGACACTGCGATTTTGAAAGTGCGCAACCTGGCCGAAAGCATTCGCAACTACCAATCCGTTGAGAACTTCAACAAGGAGCTGCTGGAAACCCAGCTCGCTCGTTTGGAAGTCGGCCAGATCGAAAGCCGTCTCGTTCTTGAAACTGAAGAGAAACTTTCCGAGGCCCGCATCGCCATTGCGGACGCGCTGGTGCAGTACCAGAAGGCGCTGCTCGAGCTGGAGTTGATCCAGGGCTCCACGCTGCGCAATCGCGGCATCGACCTCACCAAGCCTGACTTGGAAAACAAGACCCAGATGCTGCTCGCGTCCGAGAAGTTCAATGGCCCGTACTTCCGTGAGCTG
Source organism: Candidatus Methylomirabilota bacterium (assembly GCA_035627835.1). Lineage (GTDB taxonomy): Bacteria > Verrucomicrobiota > Verrucomicrobiia > Limisphaerales > SXQI01 > DASPKX01. The sequence continues at coordinate 25,488 of DASPKX010000178.1, read as the reverse complement.
AAGCGTGAAGCGCAGTCCGAGTACGAAGTCGTTAAAGGCATGAAGCCGTCTCTCTCCGAGAAGACCGCCCGGCCAGCCGCGCTCCCACCCGCGAGCGCCGACACCAATCTCTCCCCCGCTGACCAGGAGCGCGCGTTGAAAGCGCTGCGCGAAGGCCAGCAATAAAGGCAATTAACCCCCTCCAACAATGACCTCGAAATTCAACAAATGGATGAAGAGCCTCGTGGCTGCCGCAGCTTTTGCGTGCGTGGCTGCGACGGCCCAGGACAGTGACCCGGATGCGGCCAAGTGGGCCTACGGCATCACCGAGCCAATCAATGACGTGACCTTGAGCGCCCCTCTGGCTGGCGTGATTGGCGCGCGGCTCGCCAAAGAAGGTGAGATCGTGAAGCAAGGCTCGCCTGTTGTTGAATTGGACAAACGTCTCGAGGAATTGGAAGTGGAGCGCCGCAAGCTGGTGCTTGACCAGCGCAAGACCGATCTCGACAGCACCATGTCGTTGTTTGAGAAGAAGGCGATTTCCATTAGCCGCGAGGAAATGGACAAGCGCAAAGCAGACTTCAACATCGCGCAAGTCGAGTTCGAGCTGGCTAAAGAGCAGTTGCGCAAGCGCCAGATCATCGCTCCTTTCGAAGGCGCTGTGACCGACCTATTCCTGGAAGTGGGCGAATCCTGCCAATCGCAACAAGCGCTGGTGCGTTTGGTGGACACCCGCCGCTGCTATTTCATCGCTAATGTGGAAGCCAAGGCTGGGCATGGTTTGAAAGTGAACCAACAAGTGCAGCTCGAAATTGACTCGGGCGCCACCACGGTTCCAGTGAAAGGGTCGGTGTACTTCGTCTCCCCGGTGGTGGATCCAGCCAGCGGGTTGATGAAGGTTAAGGTCATCTTCGAAAACGCGGATGGGAAAATTCGCCCTGGGGTGGCGGGCCGATTGAAGCTCGACTAAAGCCGTTTCACACGAGCTTCCAACTTAGGACCGTTTATGCTGAGCAACCCCCTCGTCTCGGAAGACGCGATTAATCGCGCCATGTCAGAACTCGCGCGCTTGCGCCGCTTTTCTGGCTCACCCGCCGAATTTTGGCCCGCATTCCTGGGCGCCGCTGGCGCGCTCTGCGGCGCCGCAAAGGCAACACTCGCTCTGCGCGACCCCCAAGCGAACCAGTGGAAGAAACTCAGCGAATGGGCTGGCGCAGGCTCCAACGAGCGCGTCGGGTTGAGCTTCACCCGCGAGTTGATCAACATCGCCGAGCGCGCGGCGCGCGAAGGCGGCTCTGCCATCCAGGCATTGGAAGCGACCGCGACGGCGGGCCTCTCGCACTACATTATTGGTGTCCGTCTGTCGTTGAACCGCCCTGAAGACCTTTGCGTGGCTGCTTTCCTTGTTCTCAACGCCACCGAACAGCAGGCTCAAGAAGCCGCCGTCCGCCTCAAGCTGGTTTCCGACACACCCCAATCTTATTTAATGAGCAGCGCCGCAACCCAGGCTCGCACCGATGTGGAGAAATTCGCCGCTTCCCTCGACTTAATGGTTTCGATCAATGCGGAGAAGGTTTTCCTCGCGGCTGGCCTGGCGCTTTGCAATGGCCTGGCCACTCGTTACAGCTGCGATCGCGTCAGCCTCGGGTGGCTGGAGAAGGGTTACATCCGCGTTCGTTCCATCAGCCGCACCGAGCGGTTCGACAAGAACATGGCTGCGATTAAGGCCATCGAGAACGTGATGGAAGAAGCGTTCGACCAAGACGAAGAAATTCTTTGGCCTGCTCCCGAGGACGCGCAAGTGGTCAGCCGCGATCACGAGAAGTTCGCGCGCGAGCAAAGCTCCGGGCATCTGGTCTCAGTGCCTGTGCGCATCGATGGGGCTGCTGTCGCTGTGATCACGTTCGAGCGTGCCAGCCGTCACTTTTCTCAGACGGAGATTCAACAATTTCGTTTAGCCGCCGACCAGGCCTCGCGCCGTTTGCACGACCTGCATGAGCAGGAAGGCTGGGCAGGCAAGCGCGCAGCAAGGGTTATGAGGAAGAAGCTGGCCACCTATCTGGGGCCTGAAAACACCTGGGCAAAATTCACGACGATCGTTGCCACGATTTTCGTTCTGTTCTCGCTGCTGATTCCGATCCGCTACCGCGTGGAAGGCACATTCATCCTTCGCAGCGATGACGTTTCCTTCCTGACAGCTCCCTTTGATGGCTACATCCAAAAGGTGAACAGCCGGCCTGGCGACAGCGTTGCTGCGAGCGCAACACTGCTCCAGTTGGATGACCAGAACCTGCGCTTGCAGGAAGCCGAAGCGATTGCCGACCAGGCGCGGTTCCTCCGCGAGGCCGAGCGCGCCCGGGCAACGAACGCACTCGCTGACATGCGCATATCCATCGCGCTGGCCGAGCAAGCAAAGGCCCGCTTGGATCTCGTGCGTTACAACCTAAGCCAGGCGAACATCAAGTCGCCTGTCGCTGGCGTGGTTATTGAAGGCGATCTGCGCGAGCGGATTGGCGCCCCGGTGAAACAGGGCGATCCCTTGTTCAAAGTCGCGAGCATGAGCAGCCTTTATGTCGAAGCCGAAGTGAATCAGCGCGACATTCAGGACGCTCTGGAGGCAGTGAAGAATTACGGTGGCAAAGCGGAGATCGCTTTTGTCACACAACCAAAGCTCAAGTTCCCGGTCACGATTGAACGGATTGAGCCAGCGGCCTTCCCTAAAGAAGGTGAGAACGTGTTCCTGGTGCGTTGCAAGCTCGACTCCGCAGCCGAGCAATGGTGGCGCCCCGGCATGAGCGGTTTGGTGAAGATTGAATCAGGCAGGCGCACGCTCGCCTGGGTCATGACCCATCGCACCATCGATTTCCTTCGTCTTAAACTGTGGTGGTAAGCCACGCAGCCCCCTCCCTGCCGTATGGCTGAAAACGCACAGACATTTAGCGAATCGTGGTACCGAATTGCCAACCAGCGGATTAGCCTCCGCCCCGCAGTTCGTGTGCGCCGCCAGAATTTCCGCGGCCAGCGCTGGATCATTCTGGAGAACCCGTTGAGCAACCAGTTCTTCCGGTTGCGTCCAGCGGCCTATGAATTCGTGGCTCGGCTCCGGCCAGAGCGGACTGTCGAAGAAGTATGGAAGGAATGCATGGACCGGTTCCCGGACGAAGCGCCGGGCCAGGAAGCGGTCATCCAACTGCTTTCCCAACTGTACTTCTCCAATCTCCTCCAGTACGACGTTGCGGCGGACACTGCGAAGCTGTTCGAGCGTTACAAGCGCGTGAAGCAGCGTGAGCTGACTTCCAAGCTCATGAACATCATGTTCCTGCGCGTGCCGCTGCTCGACCCGGATGAGTTCCTGAACAAAACCATCGGTTTTATCGGAAAGCTGATTTCACCGATTGGCTTCATCCTGTGGGCCGCTGTTGTTGGCTGGGGCATAAAGCTTGGGATGGACAACTGGGACAAGCTTGGCCAGCAAAGCGAAGGCGTCCTGAACCCCAGCAACCTGCTGCTGCTTTATGCGGGCCTTGTGATCATTAAGACCCTCCACGAATTCGGTCACGCTTACTTCACGAAAAAATATGGCGGCGAAGTTCACGTGATGGGTGTGCTGTTCATGATCTTCACTCCGACTCCATACGTGGACGCCACCTCGAGCTGGGGTTTCCGCAGTCGGCGGCAACGCATCATGGTCGGGGCAGCCGGCATGATTGTGGAAGTGTTCGTGGCTGCCGTTGCCTTGATTGTCTGGGCCAACACCGCTCCAGGCGCGCTGCATAGCATCTGCTATAACATGGTCTTCATCGCGGGGGTCTCCACGATTCTGTTCAACATCAACCCGCTCATGCGCTTTGACGGTTACTACATCCTCTCGGACCTCCTCGACGTGCCGAACCTGCATCAACGCTCCATCGGGCAGTTGAAGCATGTGTTCGAGCACTACGTGTTCGGAATCAAGCGCTCCGAAAGCCCCGCCGTGAGCACCAAAGAAGCGTGGCTGTTGGGCGTGTTTGGCGCCCTCGCGATGGTCTATCGCATCTTCGTGTTCACCACGATTTTGTTCTTCCTCGCCGATCGTTTGCTCCTGTTGGGCATCCTGATGGCGCTCATTTGCGGCGTCACATGGCTGATCGTGCCAATCGTTAAGTTCGGGATTTATTTGGCCAACAGCCCAAGGCTTGAGCGAACCCGCCCTCGTGCGGTCGCCATTTCAGCGGCGGCCTTCGCGGTCATTCTCGTGTTGCTGAATGTCGTGCCGTTCCCCAGCCATTTCCGCGCGCCCGGCGTGCTGGAAGCCAAGCAATGGTCGCAGGTCATGAACGAAGCGCCTGGCGTTTTGGCGCAAGTCATCGCCCAACCAGGCGCCCCTGTCACAGTTGGCCAGCCGTTGATGCGCTTCACCAACAAGCAGCTCGAGCACGAAGCCGTGCAAGCGAACGCTGCGTTGGTCGAAGTGGAAGCGCGCATCCTCCAGGCCCGCAAAGATGACTCCGCGAGCTTGAAGCCGCTCGAGAGCCGCAAGCAATCGGTGCTCGAACGAGTCCAGCGCGTGAAGCGCGACCAGGAAGCCCTCGTCGTCAAAGCCCGCCACGCCGGTGTCTGGGTTGCCCCGCAGATCGATGACGCGGTCGGCCGTTGGCTGACGCGCGGCACACCGCTCGGTTTGGTGGTGGACCCTAGCTCGTTTGAGTTCGTCGCAACAGTGCTGCAGGAAGATGTGGACACACTTTTCGTGCGCGCCAAAACCAATGCCCAGGTGCGCCTGATCGGCGAGGCGGACACAGCGATCGCTGCCGGCAATATCCGCAAGATTCCAGCCGAGAAGCACACGCTTCCATCACCAGCCATCGGCTGGGCGGGCGGCGGTGAAGTGGCTGTTTCGGCCAACGATCCACAAGGAAGCAAAGCGGCGGAGCCGTTCTTTGAAGTCCGCGCTGATTTGCAGCCGCTTCCGGAAGTGGCGCTCGTTCATGGCCGCGCGGGGAAAATCCGATTCAACCTCGAGTCTGAGCCGTTGTTGCCGCGATGGATTCGCCGGTTCCGCCAGCTCATTCAAAAGCGTTATCAACTGTGATCACTCCTTCGCAGGAATATCGCCGCACGAGTTTCCACATTCCCGGCCGCGTTCACAAAGGCCTGGATGCAAAGGTAAACTCGTTGATCGGCGCGCGCCGCCGCCGCAACGCTGTGATACGCGACTTGCGCCGGGACGCGGAGTTGATCGAGCGCGAGGCAGCGGCCCTGCGTGAAATGCCCGAGCAGCAGCTCAAGCAGAAGATGCTCGAGTTTCGCCAGGCATTCCGCCGCCGCGGACGCGACCAGGCTGCGCTGACAATTTCAGCGCTGGCCGCCATTCGCGAAGCCGCGGACCGGCAGCTTGGCTTGCGCGCGTTCCCGGTGCAGCTCATGGGCGCTCTCGCCTTGCAGCGCGGCCACATGGCTGAAATGGCGACCGGCGAAGGCAAAACGCTGACTGCCGGTTTGGCCGCAGTTCTGGTTGGCTGGACCAAGCGCCCTTGCCACATCATCACGGTGAACGATTACCTCGTGCAGCGTGACGCCGAGTGGTTGAAGCCGCTCTACGATTTCTGCGGAGTCTCTGTGGGTTATGTGACCGGCGCCATGAAACCAGCGGATCGCCGCCACGGTTACAACGCGGATATCACGTACACGACGAGCAAAGAGGTCGTCGCCGATTTCCTGCGCGACCGTTTGCAGCTTGGGGGCATCGTGGATCCCACGCGACGTCTGATCCGCACCATGCTCATCCCGCAGCAACGGCTGCCGGAAGGCTTGGTCATGCGCGGCCTCGACACAGCAATCATCGACGAAGCGGACAGCGTTCTGATCGACGAAGCGGTCACCCCGCTCATCATCTCAGCGCCGCACGAGAATGACGTCTTGCGCGAGGCTGCGCTCATCGCCAATGAGATCGCCAAGGAGATGCAGGCCGATGTCGATTACCTCGTGGACACGCAGTATCGCGAGGTGAACCTCACCGATGCCGGCATGGAGAAGCTCCAGGCCAAGTGCCAGGGGCGCGATGGTCTTTGGCGCGGTTCCGATCGCCGCCTTGATCTGATCAAACAGGCTTTGGTCGCGCGCGAGTTTTTCATCAAAGGCAAACAGTACGTCGTGCAGGATGGCAAAGTGGTCATCGTTGATGAATTCACGGGCCGCCCGATGCCGCAACGCACCTGGCGCCAGGGATTGCACCAGGCCATTGAAGCCAAGGAAGGGGTCAAGATTTCGGACCCGAGCGAAACGGTCGCGCGCTTGAGCTTCCAACGCTATTTCCGCTTCTACCGCCAGATCTCCGGCATGACCGGCACCGGCGCGGAGGCCGCAGACGAGTTCTGGCAGATCTACAATCTGCCAGCCATCCGCATACCGACGAACAAGCCCTGTGTGCGTGAGCAATGGCCCGACCGCATCTTCGCGACGGAAACGGAAAAGCACCGCGCCATTGTTGAGGAGGTTCAACGCGTGCATGCGACTGGCCGTCCAATCCTCATCGGCACACGCACCGTTAAGACCAGCGAAAAAATCGCTGAGTTGCTCGACCAGGTCGGTTTGCCGCATCGGTTGCTGAACGCAACGCGCCTGTCCGAGGAAGCCGCTATTATCAGCGAGGCCGGCGAGCGCGGGCGCATTACCCTTTCGACCAACATGGCGGGCCGCGGCACAGACATTAAGCTTGGCGAAGGTGTCGCTGAACTCGGTGGCCTGCATGTTATCGCCACCGAACGTCACGAATCCCAGCGTGTTGATCGCCAGCTCTTCGGCCGCGCCGGCCGCCAGGGTGACCCTGGTTCGGCGCAGGCGTTCATCAGCCTCGAGGACGAATTGCTGAACCGTTACCTGCCGAAGGTCGCGCAGGAGCGCGTCCGCAAGCTCTTTAAGAGCGGCTTGCCTGGGTCAAAAAGGTTTGCCGGAGCTTTGGTTTCCTTTGCCCAACGCCGCGCGCAAACGCAGGCTTTCAAAGCCAGGAAGAACGTGTTGCGAATGGATGATTGGCTCGACGAGGCTCTCTCGTTCGCAGGCCCTTCCATCGCCTAGCGCGACCCTCGACCCGCTTCACTTCTTACCAAAAGAAAAGAGCAGCTTCGGAGCTTTCGCTCGTCCGCTGCTCTTTCGTGAATCTGATTTTCGGCTTACTGCTTCGCCGCAGTCTGCTGCGCCGCTAACTCAGCGGTGATCGCCACAAACGTCGGGGCAACCTGGTTGTTGTAGCTCTCGATCGTGATGCGCTGGATGCGCTCGGTCTTCTCCACTGGCTTCGTGAACCAACGGATCTGGCCGTAACGCACGACTTCCACTGCTTCCTTCGAGCCGGGCACTTCGGCGCGACCGTTGTAGTCGGCGAACTCGACGCCGTTCTTCAACACGATCTCCTGCTTGGCGCCGCTGGCGAAGTGCAGCGTCACTTTAGCAACAGGCTCGCCTTCCTTTTTGTCGTCGCCGCAGCAGGGGAATGCCCAGCCGCCCACGCCGCCGAGGAAGTGCAGCTTGGTGGCAGTGACGCCCGTGTTCACCTCAACCTTTTGCGGCAGCGTTTTGCTGAAGCCCTGGCCGCCCTTGAGAACGATGACGTTGTTGCCGTTCGGCGTGCGGCTCGGGTGCAGCACTTCGAATGGAATTCCTTCGACCTTGTTCAAGCCAAAGGTGCGGAAGCGCAGCGATTCATTCGCGCGCTCCTGCGAGCCGTAGATGCCCCGCGTGCTGTTCGCCGTGAAGGCCGAACTCAGATCGATGATACGATACTTGTTCTCGTCCATCGTGAGGTAGGCGATCAAGTCGCGCAGGCCTTCGCCTCCGAGAGCTTCAAACCCTTCAGGCATCAGGGAAATGCCGTTGGAGCGTCGGCTCTTCACTTCGCTCTTGCGGATTTCGAAGTCGCCGCTGGCGTTGCGCATCTTGATGGTCGCTTCGTTCTCGCTGGCGAGCACGCCATCGATCGATTCGTCATCCTTTTTCTCGACGGTCACCGAGACGAAGTTCGGCTCCACCACGCGATTGGGATCAACGATGTGGACCAACAGGTCGTGCGCTCCGTGAGCGCCCATGCCCGTGAGGTCCGGGGCCAAATCGCGGCCTTCGCCTTTGTACTTGTGGCAATTCGCGCAGTTCGCGGTGTAGAGCATTTTGCCGTTCTGAATGTTCCCAGCGGTTTCCACCGTCGGCAGAAGCGTTTCGATCAAAGCGTCCTTTTGCTTCGCTTGCGGGCCGCGGATTTTCTCCACGACGGCAATGGCTCGCTTGGCCACTTCATCATCCGAGTGTGTGCGCAACCGGTGAATGGAAGCAGGCCCCAGCGTGGTCAAGGGAATCTCACCCTTCTCCACACTCGCGAGCAGCGTGAGCGAGGAATCGGAGCGGCGCACGAGCTGGCCAAAAGCGACCTCCTGAAGCTCAGGAGCGAGGTTCGGGAACGCGCGCACGAGGGCCGCGCCGGCTGCCGCATCTGGAACATTGCCCAGCGCTTCCACCACGCGCCGTTGCAGTGGCACGCTGGCTTCGCCGCCGAGCAGTGCGGCGACTTTGGTGATGGCATCTGGAGCCAGTTGGCGGACGCCGAGAAGATTCACGGCAATTTGCCCGCGGAAATCTTCATACAGCGATTTGTCGTTCAGCTTGGTGTAGAGCTGCTCGATGACCGGCTTCGTTTGGGCGGCGAGTTCGCCATTGCGGTCCCAACGAGCCACCAGCGGAAGCGCCGCGCCACGAACGTTCTCACTCTGGCTTCCCAGCAACGCGCCTAGCGCTTCGCGAGCGGAGCTGGAAGGAGTCACGTCGGGCTTCAACGCGGCCGTCAGGCTGTTCAACCCCGCCACTTGCAAGGCTTCGGCTTTTGAGGCTCCGAGTTGCTGGACGAAGCTCAGGGCCAATGCGGCATCGCCGCGGAGGCCGACTTCTCGCCCGAGCAAACCGATGAACTCGCGCAGGCGATCTGCATTGGCTTGCGAGGCGAGAGTTGCCTTTGTGAATAGGAGCAGGTCTTTGTTCGCAACGCCGAGTGCGGCAGATTGAGCCCAACGATCTTCCAGGGAAGGATAAGCAGCCACCACGGCGCGGGCGATTTCCTCATCTGGCGTGAGGGCCTGAAGAGCCAACAATGCGTCCAAACGAATGCGCGCCTCTGGGCTTTGCAGGGCGCGCAAAGCGCCACCGCGAACTTCGCTCCCGCCCACGCCCGTTCCTTCGCTGACGACGCGCAGCGCGTTCTTCTTCACATTGTTGTCCGGCGAAGCCACCGCCGCCGCGAGGGTAGCGTCGTCCAGCTTGCCAGTGGCTGCGAGCAAGCGAACGGCATGCACGCGGGCGAACGAGTTGTTGCTGCTCTTGAGCACGGTCTTCAACGGCTCGACAGCCGCAGCGTCATTCTTTTCCAGCAGGAGGCGATGCGCGGTTGCGCGTGTCCAGCCGTTCGGGTGCTCCAGCGCTTTCACCAGCTCCGCTGTTTGGCCACCGTTCAGATTCAGGCGGTCGAACTTGCGAGCTTGCTTGTGCTGCACGCGCCAGATGCGGCCAAAATGATGGTCGCGGTCGGGACGCACCGCAGCGTTGCGCACACCATGCTTCGGACCGCGGGTGTCGTTGTGAATCGCGGCCTGATTATAGAAGTCCACGACGTAGAGCGCGCCATCCGGGCCGACGCGGCTGTGGACGGGACGGAACCACAAATCGGAGCCGGCAATGAATTCAGACTGCTCACGGCCTGGCTCTTTGCCAGCCACGAAGGTTGGCCCTTTGGGCGTGATCCAATCGTTATGGACCAGGCTCATGGTCGTTTCGGAAAGGAAATGGCTGCCGTTGTATTTATCTGGCCAGGCGCCGCCGTTATAAACGCACGAACCCGCAGCAGCCGTGAACTTGCCCACCCAATCGATCTGCACGTAGGCCGGGCGGGTGTGATGCACCGCAGGGAAAATATCCTGGTGATCCGGCAGCACTGAGAAGGAACGGACGCCGCCGACATTCCCGCGGGCCACGGCTTTCTCCGGCATCACGATGTGCAGGAAATGCTCGCCGCAAGTGGCGGTCGTGAAGAATAACTCACCGTCCGGCGCGATGTCGAAGCCCCACGTATTGCAACTCCCCGAAGCGACCTGCTCGAGCGCGCTGCCGTCTGGCTTGAACCGGAAGATGCCAGCCGTGACGCGGCCGAAGTCCGTCGAACCATCCGCTGACTTTGGTTGGCCAGCGCTGTAACCGACGGCGCTGTAAATCCAGCCGTCAAAGCCCCAGCGCATGTTGTTAATGACCGCGTGGGTGTCGAACGTGCCGAAGCCAGTGAACAAAGTCACTTTCTCGGACTGCATGTCGCACTTGCCGTCGCCGTTGGTGTCGCGCAGCCAAAGGATGTCCGGAGCCTGTGCGACGATGACGCCATCCTTGTAGAAAACGAGGGAAGTCACCAACTCGAGGCCGTCAGCGAACACATGCTTCTTATCCATCGTGCCGTCGCCGTTGGTGTCTTCCAGCCACGAGATCCGATCCCGCGCGGGACGATCTTCTTTCCCACCAGGAGGCAGTTGCCCCGCCGCGCCTTTTGACATCAGCAACACCGCGTCGTTCGCGTTGATGTTGCGGCCATTGGGATACTCCGGCGTTTCCGCAACCCACAAGCGGCCTTGGGGATCCCAATCCAGGGAAATCGCTTTTTCCATCAACGGCTCGCTCGCGACGAGGTTGATGTCGAAGTCGGGGTGAACATTCAGCTTCGCGGCCGCTTTCTCCGGAGCGGTCGGGCCGCCCGGAGGATACTTCAAGGAAGCCAGTTCTTCGGGGCGGCAGAGTTGATCGACGTTTTGGCGTTTGCCCGCCCAAGCGATGCCGCGCAGCAAGAGGGCGCGGAAGTGAGGCAGCTCAAAAGTGCTCCACTCATGCCCCTGGAGCGTGACGAAGGAGCGATATGGCTGGCCACCTTCCAGGGTCTTCTCGTAAGTCCACATCTGCGGCCCGATCACAAACACGGAGTGGAACGAAGTCGCCAGCACCTTCGCGTCTGGCATCATGTGCATGTCGTAGTAAATCTCGTCCTTCAGATCGAAGTTCGACGCGCCTTTGGTGATGGGGTGCTCAGTGTCCAGGAAGTAAACGCCGACTTCGCCTTCGAGCCACTTCGAATGCTTATGCTCCCATGCGCCGCCGACGATTGTCTTGTAATACTCGTGCTCCGTGCCGCAAGCCGCGTCGTGAATCACCACGATCCCGCCGCCACGCTTGAGGAAAGCTTCCAGGTTCTGGCGTTGCTCGCCTTTGATCGTGCCAGCTTCAGCGGCGTACATGACGAGCACATCGCTGGCTTCGAGCTGGGCTTTGGTCGGGAACTCGAGGGCGCCGTCCACTTTTGCGCCGCGCTCGGTGAGGAGCTGGGTCCATTCCTTGAGGAAGCGGGGATGGTCATGCTGGTTGGGGCCGTGGGTTTTGGCCCCGGCTCGAATAAAGATGCGGAGCTGCTGCTCGTTTTGCGCAAAGCTGGAGGCGATAGTCGCCACGGCAAGCGCGAGAAGAAGTATCAATCGTTTCATAACCATCCTTAGGGTTCGGTTCAGCAATAGTACAGAAAGACGCTTTGAACAAAAGTCCGATTCAAAGTAGGGGAGCGAAGGAATTTCCCGCAGAGACGCTGAGGCGCAGAGAAGAAGGAACAGGCAAAGGCGACACCGATGCCCCACCTCAAGAATACTTGGTCTGAAAAGTTTCGCCGACGTACCGAGCAGTTCCCCTCTTCAAGCTGATCTCAGCTCCTCGGCCTTGTCTTCATCTCTGCGCCACTGCGTCTCTGCGGGAGATCAGTCCTCCTCTAATGCCGTGCCGTGAATCGGCTGGTATATCGCATCAGCTTCTGATGAGCATCAACGAATGACCGACAATGAACTGGGCACACAGCTGATCGGGGCGGCAATTGAGGTCCATCGTCATCTCGGCCCTGGTTTGTTAGAGAGCGTTTATGAAACAGCGCTCGCCCAGGAACTTGGGGTGCGAGGTTTAGTGGTCGCCCGGCAGGTTCCCGTCCCGATTATTTACAAGGGGATCGAACTAGGAGAGGGGTTTCGCAGGCTTGATTGTTGCTCACAGACTCATCGTGGAAATCAAATCCGTTGAGACGATCACTAACGCTCATAAAAAGCAGCTCCAAACCTATCTCAAGCTGACGGGCTTGAAGCTGGGGTATCTTTTAAACTTTAACGAAGCGACTCTGAAGGATGGAATCGTCAGGACCGTGAATGGCCTCGTCGAAGAACCACCCGATTCACCAATGAGCCTTGCTCCGGAAAGAATTGTCCCGCAGAGACGCAGTGGCGCAGAGAAGAAAGAACAGCCAGGGAAAGGCAGAGGTTACAAGGATAGCCCCACCTGAAATCCATTGGTCTCAGAAGGGTTTGGCCCATTGCACAGAGCAGTTCCATCCTCTTCCCAACTTCACCTCCTCTTCCGTTCCTCATCCGGTTCTTCATCTCTGCGCCACTGCGTCTCTGCGGGAAACATGTCTTAGTGGAAAGGACTCGCTCCATTCGCCTCCGCGGGCTATCTTCGGGTTCGACGCGCTATGGTGCTGGTCATCGATAACTACGATTCGTTCACCTACAATCTCGTCCAATACCTCGGCGAGATGAAGGCGGACCTGCAGGTGCATCGCAATGACCAGATCACAGTGGATCAGGCGCGCCAACTGAAGCCCGACCGCATCCTCGTATCGCCCGGCCCTTGCTCACCCAACGAAAGCGGCCTCTCCAATGACATCATTAAATCATTCGCAGGGCAGGTTCCAATCTTCGGCGTTTGCCTCGGGCACCAATGCATCGGGCACACGTTCGGCGCGAAGGTCGTCGTCAATTACCGGATGATGCATGGCAAGACGTCAATGATTCGCCATAACGGCAAGGATCTCTTCAAGGGAATGCCCAATCCATTTGCCGCCACCCGCTACCATTCGCTCGTGATCCAGCGGGATACCCTCCCGGACTTCCTCGAAGTGACCGCCGAAACCGAAGAAGGCGAGATCATGGGCATTCGCCACAAGGAACTTCCGATCTGGGGCGTGCAGTTCCATCCCGAAAGCATCCTGACCGAAAGCGGGCGGACCATCCTCAAGAATTTCCTCGAGCTGCAAACCGCTTCCACGGATGAAGCAAAGCGTTGATCAGATAACAGTTTCGACCCGCGGCCGCGCTTTCCATGAGATCACCTCGCAAGTTGAGGGCTTCGTGCGGGCGGCTCAAATCCAGACCGGCCTTGTCACACTGCATCTCCAGCACACTTCCGCGTCTCTCCTCATCCAGGAGAACGCCGACCCGGAAGTCCGCCGGGATTTCGAACGCTTTTTCAGCCGGCTCATTCCGGATGGTGATCCTTTGCTCGAGCACGATGCCGAAGGGCCCGACGATATGCCCGCGCATATCCGCACGGCGCTTACGGCGGTGAACCTGAGCATTCCTGTTGTGCGAGGCTCGATGACTCTGGGCACCTGGCAGGGAATTTACCTCTGGGAGCAGCGCACGCACACGCATTCGCGGAAGGTCACGCTCCACATCATCGGCGAGTGACGCCGCTTTCTCATTCCCTTCCACGGAATTCCTGTTAAAAGCTGGTCCGCATGAAAGTCGATTTCGGCATCGTTGGGCAGCTCACCCGTTTGGTCGGGTTCCTGATCATCGTGGCCGTCCTCGTGCTCGGCGTCTTCTCCCAACTGCCCCTTATCAAGAAGAACCAGCGCATGCGTCAGGAAGACTTGCGCCTGGAACAAGCGGTCAAGGCCGAGGAGCAGCGCGGCGCGGACTTGCAACGCCGCCTCGAAGCGTTGAACACCGACCCCAAAGCTGTCGAGCGCCTCGCGCGCGAACGCCTCGGCTACGCCCAACCCGGCGAGACCATCATTTATTTCGAGCCTGCTCCTGCGAAGAAGCAGTAGCCTCCCTCCCATCTTTTCATGAGCGCATCCAAACCGATTTCGCGCAGCGCACGCTTTGCGAGCGGGCCCAAGGCGGACGTCACCGCTTTCACCGAGTCGATCTCCTACGATTGGCGCCTTTGGCGGCATGACATCCGGGGATCGATCGCGCACGCGACAATGCTGGCGAGCATCGGTGTGCTGACCCCGGCCGAACTGGCCGACATCACCAGACATCTCGAAGCGATTTACGGCGAAATAGAGAGCGGGAAATTCCAATGGAGCGAGGAGCTGGAGGATGTTCACATGAACATCGAAGCCGCTCTCACCAAGCGCACACCTGCCGGCGCCAAGCTTCACACGGCGCGCTCGCGCAACGACCAAGTTGCTTTGGACGTTCGCCTCTGGCTGCGTGACGAAATCCTGGAGCTGCTTGGCGAACTGAGCCAACTGCAACGCGCTCTGGTGGAACTAGCAGAACGTCATGAGTCGGTCGTCATCCCCGGCTACACTCACCTGCAACGCGCGCAACCAGTGCTCTTCGCGCATCATTGCCTCGCGTATGTGGAGATGTTCGATCGAGACGCCGAACGCCTATCCGACTGCTACTCGCGCGTGAACATTTGCCCCCTTGGCAGCGGCGCGATCGCAGGCTCGACGATTCCCCTCGACCGTGAACTCGTGGCGAAGCTGCTCGGCTTCACCGACGACAAAGGCCGCCCTTTGGTCACGCAGAATTCGATGGATGCGATCAGCGATCGAGATTTCCAAATTGAGTTCTGCTCCACCGCGGCCTTGATTGCCATGCATCTTTCGCGCCTCGCGGAGGATGTCATTCTCTGGGCCAGCTCTGAGTTCAACTTCATCAAAATCTCAGACGCTTACACCACCGGCTCATCGTTGATGCCGCAGAAGAAGAACCCGGACATCGCCGAAATAACCCGCGGCAAGACCGGCCGTCTTTACGGTAATTTGATCGCGTTGCTCACCTTGTTGAAGGGTCTGCCAATGACATACAACCGCGATTTGCAGGAAGACAAGGAGCGGCTCTTCGACACGGCGGAAACCGTGCGCACCACCGTTCGGGTTTTCGCCGCCATGCTCAAGGAGACTTCCGTGAACGAGAAGGTTTGCGCGGCCGCTGCGTCCGATCCCGCGCTGCTCGCAACAGACCTTGCTGACTACCTCGTCCGGGCCGGGCTGCCATTCCGACAGGCCCATCATGCGGTGGGCGCGCTTGTGGCATTCGCCGAGAAGGAAGGGAAGCTTCTCAATGCCCTTAGCCTCGCCGAACTCCAGGCGATCGAGCCGCGTTTCCAGAAGGATGTGCTCGCGACGTGGGATCTGAACTCCGCCTTGTCCAAGCGTGATTTGACGGGCGCGCCCAGCCCCAAACAGGTTCGCCGCCAGATCGCGCGCTGGAAGAAACTGCTCGAGCCGGCCGAGCAGCAGGCATGAGGACGCAGGCTAAAGCCTGCGGCTACAACGCCGACCCTCATCAAATGAAATGAATGAGCGCAACATGCGGCAGCAAGCCTCATCAGACCTGCTCGGGGAGATCCTCGAACAGGTTTCGCGCTCGTTTTACCTGACGCTGAAAGTCCTGCCGCGCAGCGTCCGCTCGCAGATTGGCCTCGCCTATCTGCTCGCGCGCACCAGCGACACGATAGCCGACACTGAACTGCTGCCTTCCGAAGCCCGTTTGACCGCGCTCTCGCACTTTCGGGATTCCATTCTTGGCCCAGCAGCCCAACCGCCATCGTTTGCTTCATTCGCGCAGGCCCAGGCCTCAGCGGGAGAGAGGACCATTCTTGAACGGTTGCCCGAGAGCATTGGGCTCCTGCGCGCCCAGAGTCCGGGTGATCAGGGCCGCATTCGCCACGTTCTCGATACGATCATCAGCGGGCAGGAGCTGGATCTCCGCCGTTTCGCAGGAGCTTCGGAAGGCAACATCATCGCGCTGCGCACCGATGCTGAGCTGGACGATTACACCTATCGCGTTGCGGGATGCGTGGGCGAATTCTGGACCGAAATGACACTCGCATATCCTCTGTCGAAGTGGACCCCGCCCAGCGGTTTTCGTGAGAATGGGATTCGCTTCGGCAAAGGCCTTCAATTGGTGAACATCCTGCGGGATCTTCCCCGCGATCTTCGTCAGGGCCGCTGTTACTTGCCAGCGGACGCTCTGCAGGCGCTTGGTTTGGCCGCGGCTGATTTACTCAATCCGGCGAATCAATCCAAAGTGGCCGACTTGCACGAGCGCTGGCTGCAAACATGTGAAGCCCACCTGGAAGCTGGCTGGAAGTACACGTGCGCGATTCCTGTGACGGCAGTTCGGCTGCGTCTGGCATGTGCCTGGCCATTGCTGATCGCCACTCGCACCGTGCGGTTATTGCGGACGCGTAACTTCCTTGATCCGGCTCAGCGTTTAAAGATTCCGCGCGGGGAAGTGAAGTCGATCATGATGCGCAGCATCGCGCTCTACCCGTTGCGCAGACGATGGGAAAAGCTGTTCGAGACCGTTTAAGCTCCACCAATCACTGGCCGAACAACCGTTTCCACCACGAGCCGCCCCCTTGCTGCTCCTGCTCCTTAGCGATCGATTCGTTCAACCGTTCCGCAATGGAAGCAGGCGGCTCAACTTGTTCGGCATCGAACCGAATCGCCTCCTCAGCATGCTGGAAGGAAACCGTCTCCGACTGCGAAGATGCCGCGCCGTCCGCACGCTGCTGCTCAACGTGTTTGTGTCGCAATTTTGGGTCGGTGCTCATGTGCGGCTATTCGGTTTTCTTAAAATGTGTCGCAAAGGCTTTCCGGGCACGATGCAGTTTCCCGCGCACCGCGTCGGCAGATTGGCCGGTCAACTCCGCTACTTCATCGTAGCTCAGCCTTTCATCGGCCACCAGCAACAGCAGCAGCCGATACTCTTCTGGCAGGGCATCTAGAGCCCGCTGAATCCGTTCGCCCAACTCCTTCTTCTCCAGCGCGTGGAGCGGGTTCTGGTCCTCGGACCCAGCGCGCTCCCAGACGACATCCTCGGCGTTGCTGAAGACATTCCGGCTATGCCAGCTCTGCACCAGATTCTGGCAATGATTGATCGTGATCCGGTATAGCCAGGTTTTGATGTTTGCGTCGCCGCGGAACTTATCAAGATGGCGAAAAGCCTTGAGGAAAACATCATGGGTGGCGTCCTCGGCGCGGGCCGGGTCGCCCATGAAGCGCAAGGCGAGGTAGAAGACCTGCTTGGAATGCTCCTCGTAGATCGCGCCCAACTCCGGCGAGACCCACTCGAAAGCCCTTGCTTTCACCTCATTGGCAGGCTCATCCATCGCTGAACTCAACCGTGGCACATACAATTGGACCGACTGCTAGTCCTCTCCTCACGCTCATATGTAGCAGCCGACGTAAGAGACTGTGGGGAAACGCGAAAGCTCCTTCGAGATTAATCAACGTCGACTGCCGCAAATTGAGATAGCTGCGGATCGTTTCCGCCTGTTTTTCCGTTGAAAGGCCCCCCGGAAGCCTTACAGTGCCGGGCTTTCGCCCTCGCGGGCGCGGAAACGATTTTACCATGAAAAGCTACAATATTGCTGTCATCGGCGGCGACGGAACAGGCCCTGAAGTCACCAGGGAAGCCATCAAAGTCCTCGATGCGGCAGCCTCGAAGTTCAACCTCAAGCTCAACTACACCAATTACGACCTCGGCGGCGAGCGCTACCTCCGCACGAAGGAGGCTCTGCCGGACTCTGTTGTTGAAGAGCTGCGCAAGTTCCCGGTCGTTCTCCTCGGCGCCATTGGGCATCCGGACGTGAAGCCGGGCATTTTGGAGAAGGGCATTCTGCTCCGCCTTCGTTTCGAACTGGAGCAGTACATTAACCTCCGCCCCGTTAAGCTCTACGACGAGCGCTTCTGCCCGCTCAAAGACAAAGGGCCGAAGGACATTGATTTCGTGGTCGTCCGCGAGAACAACGAAGGTTTGTACACTGGCTCCGGCGGCTTTGTTTTCAAAGGCACTCCGAACGAAATCGCTGTGCAGGAGAGCATCAACACCCGCCGCGGCGTGGAGCGTTGCCTCCGTTACTCGTTCGATTACGCCCGCAAGCGCAACAAGGACAAGAAGCTCACCCTTTGCGGCAAGACGAACGTCCTCACGTTCGCCTTCGATCTTTGGGAGCGCGCGTTCCATGAAATCGGCGCGAAGGATTATCCAGACATCACCCGAGATTACGCGCACGTGGACGCAACCACCATGTGGTTTGTGAAGAACCCAGAATGGTTCGACGTGATCGTGACCGACAACATGTTCGGCGACATCATCACCGACCTTGGCGCGATGATTCAGGGCGGGATGGGCATCGCAGCGGGCGGCAACATCAATCCGAACGGCACGAGCATGTTCGAGCCAATCGGCGGCAGCGCGCCAAAATACACCGGCCAGGGCGTGATCAACCCCTTGGCGGCCATTTGCGCGGGCCAGATGCTGCTCGATTTCGTTGGCGAAACCGAAGCCGCAAAAGCGATTGAAAGCGCGGTCATCAAAGTGACTCGCGAGAAGATCAAGACGCTGGCGGCAGGCAAGATGGGCTACAGCACATCACAAGTTGGCGACCTCGTCGCCTCTGCGCTGTAACTGACAGCATTTAATCACCGGCCGACCTCGAAAACGGGGTCGGCTTTTTCGTTTTCGGGAGGTAAGCGATCCGCAGATTTCGCAGATTTACGCAGATTACAAGAAGGAAAAAGCGGGACCCGCCTTAGTGAAGCCGCCGGCAAGTCATGTTCAAACAATGATCCGTATGAGGAGAACAGTAGGCTAGCTCGCGAGCCGATCTTACCAAACAGTCGTATTGTCTTTGTCCTAATCTGCGAAAATCTGCGAAATCTGCGGACGTTCTCCTCCTGCCTACACAGTTGCCTTGGCGGAGTCGATGGCTTCCCAGAACTTGGGATTGTCCTGCAGCGCTTTATCCTCCGGGATCGGCAAGTTGGACCGGTAGAGGAAATCCTTCATGCTGTTCTTGTGAAGGATTCGGTAAATGATCAGACCAAGCTCGTGCTTTGCAAAGTAGAGGCGGTAATCGCCAAGGCGAAAGCGATAGAGAACCTTCCCAGCCCGCTCGAGTTTGCCGAACTTCTCCAGATCGGTGCTGATGACTTCCTGCGGCAGGCCGCGAAACTCGCCGAGGATTTGCAGTTGCAGCTCCTTGGGCATGCGGGCGAGTTCGCCCGCGCTAATGGGATTAAAGATGATCTGGAAAGGGCGCATCCGTGAATCGAAGCAGAATTGGTAGCGCGTACGGGAATCGCACCCGTCTTTCAGCCTTGAGAGGGCCGTGTCCTAACTGATAGACGAACGCGCCACTACGCTGCTTCGCAGGCTTTAATAGCTACGCCACCGAGGAGCGTTGGTCAACAACGATGCACAAGGTTTCAAAACTGGTGCAAGGCAGCTTCGTGGTTGGCCACGAGCCAGCGCTTACCGCGTTGCTCGATTTTGTGGCCTTCCGCCTCGAGGCGGCGGCGCTGCTCGTCCAGACCGCCGGGAAACTTGGGGTTCAGCTCTCCGCCCGTTTTCAATGTTCGCCACCAGGGGGTAATCTTTTTCGCCCCGCTCGCGCCTTGCTCTTCGGCCGCATGCGCGGATATCCACGCAAAAATGCCCGTGGTGATCGGACAGCCGATGTCGGCGTGGTGTTTGCGGGCCAAGGCCTCGCGCAAAGCGTTGATGGTGACGAGCCGGCCTTTAGGCACTTGGGCCATCAATTCGTTCACCTCGCGTGGAGCTGGAATTGCGCACGTGCCCTTTCCCCAGCGCTGGAACTTTGACCCTTCGAGGGCAACGACCTTGGGGAGGTCTTTGGGATCGTTAAGTTTCTCGGACCAGGTTTTCTTTTGGCGCGGCATGATATTACGCTGGTTCGTTGGCCCGCCATGCTGGCTTGTCTAGAATCAGGCTGGCGACAATCGCCTGCCGCGCTGTGCGGGGATCCCGCAGCATCTTCACAAACTCGTTGGCTTTTATTGGCGGAATCGCGCGGCGGCGAGCGGTTCGTTCGTCCACTTGCTTAAACCGTGCGGCAACGGACTTGTGCAGCTCTGCGGCGCGCTGATACGCCTCGTGAGATTTGCTCAACTCGGCCAGGGTCGTCCCTGGCGGCGCTTCCGCTTCCTCGGCTGAAGTCCAGGTCACCACAGGGGGCGCCGCAGGGGCGCGACGATCCAACGGTTCTACTCGCCGTGCTTCTTCACGCCAAACCATTGGTTCAGGCGCAGGCTGCTGCCGGCGTTCCGGAATTTTGAAGACCGGCGGGGCTGCAGGAGGTGGGGCCTCCTCCCACGTTGGGGGAGCTGCCGGGCGGGTGCTTTCCGGGGGGTCGTTGCGGCCGACCCAATCCTCCAGCTCCTGCCATTCCTTGGTCTGATCCTTTTCGCTCTTCTGCTTCAGCCAATTGGCCAAAGCAGAGCCAGCGATCAGCAGGATGATGGTGATCAGTGATTCCACTCAGCTCTCCAAATCAGGTTCCAGGAGACTTCGACCCTGGCTCATTGCCCGCAATGGTCTCGCGCATGGAAGTGTCCGCCTGCATGTTCTTCATGCGGTAATAATCCATGATGCCAAGATGGCCTGAGCGGAAGGCTTCTGCCATCGCCATGGGAACTTCGGCCTCGGCTTCGACCACTTTGGCGCGCATTTCCTGCTCCTGCGCAACGGCGGCCGCGCGCCGGACTTCGGCTTGCGCCTGCGCGATGAGCTTATTGGCCTCAGCTTGCTCGGCCTGCAATTTTGCGCCGACATTTTCGCCAACATCCACATCCGCAATATCGATGGAGAGAATTTCGAAAGCCGTGTTGCTGTCGAGGGCCTTGTCCAAAACGGTCTTTGAAATGCGATCTGGATTCTCAAGCACGTCTTTGTAGGTCTCTGCCGAACCGATGGTGGAAACGATCCCTTCGCCTACGCGGGCGATGATCGTTTCTTCCGTCGCGCCGCCGACGAAGCGCTCCAGGTTCGTGCGGACAGTCACGCGGGCGCGGGCGCGAATCACGATGCCGTCCTTGGCCACAGCATCAATGGTGTTCTTGCCTGCGCTCGGAGCGGGGCAATCGATCACCTTCGGGTTCACGGAAGTTTTCACAGCCTCGAGCACTGTTTTGCCAGTGCCTTTCGTGGCCAGGTCGATCGCGCAGGCGCGGTCGAAGTCGAGGCGAATGCCCGCTTTGCCCGCCGCAATGAGCGCGAGCACCACCATCTCGATGCTGCCGCCCGCGAGGTAATGGGTGGAAAGATCGTCGATGGTGATATCGAGCCCGGACTTCACAGCGGTGATGCGATTATCCACGACAAGGCCGACGGGAACGTTGCGCAAGCGGAGCGCGATCAGTTCGGTGAAGGTGACCCGCGCGCCTGAGAACAAGGCGCGGATCCAGACGCTGAAGAAATTGATAACGACAAGGAACAGGATGAGGAGCACGAGGCCCATCACACCGAAAAGCACATAGCGAATTGGTTCTGGCATGGTTGGTTTATTTAGAGGGTGTATCTTTTAAGCATTAAGAGGGCGCACAACGACGCGCATTCCTTCGACGGCGACGACTTCGATGCGGACGCCTTTCTCGACGAATGATCCTTCGGTGACGACGTCGACGCGCTGGCCGTTGATGACTGCAGTTCCTGAAGGGCGCAACGCTGTGCAGGTGTCGCCGACTTGATTCAAAAGGCTGGGTTGCTCGACGCCGAGGTCGCCGATGCGCTTCTGGGAAACGAAAACACGCGCGACGGCGCTGTCAGGAAACCATTTGATCCAGAGCGCAACGCCGATAACGAGAAGAGTGGAAGCGGCAAGGAGCACCCAATTCCCCGCGCTGGAGCCGAACCGGATGTAAGTGAGGGCAACGCCTGCGGCGACGCAGCCAAACCCGGCAATTCCGAGAATCATGCCAGGGACAATGGTTTCCAGCAGCAACAAGGCGACCCCAACGAGCAGCAATGTGACCACGAGTCCCATGCCGCTCCATTACACTATGCAAAGCTCACTATCAAGCGAATGCGGCCTGAAGGGCAGGAGGAGGAAGATGTTTCCCGCGGAGGCGCGGAGAGGCGGAGAGGAGAAAAGCACGGACGGAGTTTTGGGGAAGAGTGGAGCGCACCTCAAATTGACCTGCATTATGCGATTCTCCTTCCAAAAACCTTTCTTCCCTCTGCCTCTCTGCCCCTCTGCGGGAAATCTTTGTCTCCATTACTTTGCACAAAACGGCGGCGGTTAAATTCTCAACACTTCTTGCTGGACACGGTTCGGAGCATTGACCTCACGTGAGGAGGAAGGTTCCCGCGGAGGCGCGGAGAGGCGGAGAGGAGAAAATCAGGAAGGACTTTTGGGGAACGAGTAGAGCGCGCCTCAAATTGAACCCGCATTATCCGATTCTCCTTCCAAAAGTCCTTTCTTCGCTCTGCCTCTCTGCCCCTCTGCGGGAAATCTTTATCCCCAGTTCTGAGCACAAATGGGCGGCGGTTAATTTCTTAACACTTCTTGCTGGACACGCTTGGCAGCATAGGTTAATTCTTTAACACATCATGAGCGTTCCCACCGAACTGAGCCGACGAGAGCGGCAGATCATGGATGTCGTTTATGCGCGCGGCGAAGCCACCGCGAACGATGTTCTCGCGATCCTCCCGGATGCGCCGACCCGCACCTCCATCCGCACACTGCTGCGCATTCTCGAGGAGAAAGGGCATTTGAAACATAAGCAGGTGGGGCGCGAGTTTGTTTATGCCCCTACGCGGCCACGCGACAAAGTTGGGCGAGCGGCTTTCGCGGGGGTGCTGCGGACCTTCTTTGATGGATCGCTGGAAAAGGCAGTGGCATCGCACCTCTGCGATCCGAAGGCGAACATCAGCAGGGAGGAGCTGGATCGGCTAAGCCGGTTGATTGAGGAGGCGCGCAAACGGGAATCAGACTATGAATGAGGAGATTATAGCTTGGGGCGGGTGGGCTTTGGAAACGGCCGCGCGTGTGACGCCGCTCCTGCTGCTTGCAATGGCAGCGGCAGCGTTGAGCGGCAAGCGCTCGGCGGCATTCAGGAACTTGATCTGGCGCGGCGCCATTGCGGCCTTCGTCATGGTCGGCGCAGGGTTGCTCCTCTTGCCCAAATGGGAAGTGATCTCGTTTTCAAAGGGAACCAAGCCAGCGCCGGCAGCGAGTCTACCGATTCGTACTGACCGCCCAATCGGGATGCAACCAAACGCGGAGACGGGTGGAGAAACTGCTTCGCTGGCTTCGACCTTCCAAGCCCAGCCCACATTTATTGATCAATCTAAGACGCTGGATTTCCGTCCGATTTTACCAGTGCTGTGGCTGGTCGGCGTCGCGATGTTGAGCGCGAGAGTGGGGGTGGCTCTCTACAGGTTGCAGCGGATCGCGACGACAGCAGAGCCATTTGCACAATCCTTCTCGGACGATTCGGGTGCGCGCCCAGCGAAATTAGTCACACATCCCGCGGTGATGACGCCGAGTGCTTGGGGGTGGCCGCGAGCGGTCGTGGCCTTCCCTGCCGCGGCTCTGAGTTGGCCCGAAAACCGGGTAAGGCTGGCGCTGCGGCACGAACTTGCCCATGTGACCCGAAAGGATTTCCTCTGGAACATAGTCGCGCAGGTGGTCTGCGCATTGTTCTGGTTTCATCCACTTGCGTGGTGGGCCAATCGCCAGATGCGAGTGGAAGCTGAGCGGGCCTGCGATGACGCTGCGCTCGGGGAGCGCGGCTTGTGCGCGGCGGATTATGCGGCGGAACTGCTGACGCTCGCGAAAGGAAAGTCACAGCTGCCGTCGATCGCCTCGACCATGGCGTCAGAGTTGAGCGAGCGGATTGAGGCTATTCTTGCGCCGGACGTGGACCGCAGAGCACCACGAGCAGCCACCTTCATCATGTTGAGCGCAGCCTTGGTTACACTCGGGTTCGTCAGCGCGTGTGCGACAGGTCGCAAGGCTGCGCAGGAGGAAACGCAGATCCCCCAACAACCTGCGGTTGTGAACGAGAGTGGGGCTGTCGAACTGCGAGTCGTTGCCTGGATGAACCCGCTCTGGGTTCCCCATCCTATTAGGGCGATCTCTGAGAGTTTTGATGAACGCTCCGCGATCAAGGTGATCGAGAACGAAGTGGATGCAGGCCTTCGAAACAGTGGGGGACGCATTGCCCTGTTGCGGGAGCCTTCGTTATGGCTGCACTTCCGCAGCAGGCTCACGGACCCGGAAAGTTTCGAGCGTGTGCGCGTGATGTCCCCGACTGGCGACCTTCTGCTGGACAGCGCGGATCGGTCGAAAGCTTTCCTCGTGAGAGTGCAAGGCGCGCATGTGAACCAGCATCCAATGGGCTGGACGCCTTCGGACGATGGGTTGTTCGTGGTGGCGCAACTGGTGCAGGTTCAGGAACCCGCGCCTAGGCAAGCGGTGGTGGTTTTGGAGTATGCGATTGGCGATTGGGAATGGAGCGATCCGTTCGAGCCCCGGAACTTCCCCGCGCCGCATATATGGGGTGTTGTGGATCAGCTGAACGAGATTCAAACCGATGACGGTGTTCGCACCAGCTTAACACTGCGCGCGCCGGATTCCGGCACGCAGCGATTCCAGATCAATGCGGAACTCATCACAAAAAATGGTAAACGCTTGCAGCCAATAGAGTCTGCAGGCCACGGAGGAACGCGGGAGCTGATCTTCCAGACACCCGAAAGTAACGTGGCCAGCATTCGCCTGCGGAGGCGGCCTCTGCGCACCGCCCGCTACGAAACAACGCTGCCGCCCTTCGATTCCAAACCCGGCGAAGCGCAGCAGAACAAAACTCTTCAATCCAAGCTCGTGGGCACATGGCTGGCGGCCAATTGGAGCGAGGGACTCTACAACTTGGAGGCGAACGGCTTCTATCGCGCGGAGTTCGGCAAGGATCAGCCGGTTGAATCGGGCCGTTGGTTTGTTGAACGCC
The DNA here is from genome assembly GCA_035627835.1 of Candidatus Methylomirabilota bacterium. Taxonomy (GTDB): domain Bacteria; phylum Verrucomicrobiota; class Verrucomicrobiia; order Limisphaerales; family SXQI01; genus DASPKX01. The sequence continues at coordinate 644 of DASPKX010000178.1, read as the reverse complement.
AGAAAGTGAAGTTCGAGACGGCTACTCGCTCCTATGATCGCCCCATTGTGCAACTTCAGCCCTCGTTGTTCATTTGGCGTGAAGGCGAGGGATCCACAAACCGGCAGGTCAGTTTCCGCAAGGTCATTACCGCGCCAGCGCGAACGCTTACGCCGGAGGAGGAGAAGTTTGTGGGCGTGTGGGTGTCACGCCGGGGCTTCATCCCGGGGCAGATTGTTTTGAAGGCGGATGCGACTTGGGAAAGCGGGACTACTCTGGGCTGGCCTCCGCAGGCGAGCGGGGCATGGTCCGTGCGCGACGGGCAGCTGCGGCTGACGACCCACAGCTCCCACCACGCTGACGAGATTGGCGTGGAGCAGAAATATGTCTTCGAAAAGACGGGGGAATACGAGTTAATCCGGCGGGAGGAGTTCCTGGGAGGGATCGGATACTACCGCAGCAAACAATCACCAAATTAACACGCGGACACTTTGGCCGGTTTTGAAGGCTCTTTGCGGTGGAACTTCCAGCAAAGCATTCGCGGTCGCGAGCGAAGTGAGCATGTGCGAAGCCTGCTTGCCTGCGGATTTTACGCGTCCTTCCGCATCGATGTGAACACGCACGAAATGGGCGCGGTCATTCGAGTTCACCAGCTCCTGGGTAAG
>DASPKX010000177.1:0-22388 GCA_035627835.1 Candidatus Methylomirabilota bacterium | reverse complement strand
GACGATGAAAATCTTTCTCGAGGTGGCCCTGCCTGGAAGTCACGGCGGCTGCGGAACGAGGCGCGGGCTTCATTGCCGGGGCGCTCGCCGCTCCTGATAGGGCGAGCCTCATCGCGTCTTCCTGGGCGAACGCGTTTCTCCAAACCGGTTTCGCCTGTGCGGGCGCGTCGGTCGTTGCCGCGCTCTGCCGAGCGAAACGGCCTCTCTGGGCGTGGTGCCCTTGAAGGAACTCGCCGCTCTGCCCTGGGTTCACTTGAACGGGTGCGTTCCTCCCGTTGGACCAAATGCGTGGGTCGATCTTTCCAATTGAGCAGTCCGGTCACTTCTGCAGGGCTGAGGGCTCGCCAGCGTCCTCGCGGCAATTCGCCTAACTTCACGGAGCCAATTTGCACACGGACGAGTCGATCCACCTTGAGTCCCTGCGCCTCACACATGCGGCGCACTTCGCGATTCTTTCCCTGCATGAGGATGACTTCGAGCAGCCCCCCGCCAGAAGCCGAATGCAGCACACGCGCGCGGTGGGCGCGGAGCAGTTCGCCTTCGTGGTAGATCCCCTTTTCCATCGCGCGAACATGGGATTGCTCCGCCTGCCCGCGAACGGTCACGTGATAGATCTTCTGAATTCCGTACCGGGGGTGAGTGAGCTTTAGGGAGAAGTCGCCGTCGTTGGTGAAAAGAAGCAACCCTTCGCTGTCGTAGTCCAGGCGCCCGACGGAATAAACCTCGCGCCATTCCGCAGGAAGAAGCTCCTGCGCGCATGGGCGGTTCTCGGGATCGAGCCGGGAGCAAATGAACCCCGCTGGCTTGTGAAGAGCGATGTAGAGCTTCCGCTTTGGCTTCAGCTGCTTTCCATCCAGAGAGATGGAATCGTGCTCAGGATCAATTTTGGTTCCGAGGGTCTTAACAACCTGCCCGTTGACCTTTACACGTGCTTCAAGAATGACCTCTTCACTGGCCCGCCGGGAAGCAACCCCTGCGTCCGCGAGGAACTTTTGCAGACGCACCTGCATAAAATAAAAATGCGCCGCCGACGCTCAGAAAGCAACCGGCGGCGCTGCGAAAAAAATCAGGCTTCGGGTTTGGTCTTGCGGAGGCCGGTGACGCGTTCCCCATCCTTCCACTGACCGCGTTTCTTCAATAGCTCCACACGTTCAAACCGCTTGAGCACGTTGCGCTTGGCGCCCAGACCGGCGGCTGACTTCAAACTAGGATGTTGTGACATAAAGCTTTCATCTCCCGCCAGGGGCGGGGAGCGGTTCATTTACCACACACGCATTAAATTGCAACGGTGGAATGAAACTATTTCAGAGTCTCGGAAATGAAATGAAGGGCCAGCGGGTGAACCGGCCCCTCCAATCGGCAAATCTTAGTGGACCCGGAGTTCAGCCGCAGGTGTTCCATTCCCCTGCTGCCCGCCAGTGCTCGCCGCTGGCTTCACGCCGCGCGATGCAGGCGCTCCAACGGCTTTGTAGGAGCGGCCTTCCGCGAGGACGACCGGGGAGCTGTCATTGATGAAATAGCGGATTGGGATGGTCTGGCGTTGCTTGCCGTCATGGGCCTTGAACACTGCGAAATGCAAGTGCGGCCCCGTGGAGTGCCCCGTGTTGCCGGAGAAACCGATCAGTTGACCGGCTTCGACCTCCTGCCCGAGCTTCACAGTCACCCCATCTTTCTTCAGGTGAACGTAGTGGCCCAAGGTGCCGTCGTTGTGCTTGATCAGGATGTAATTGGCATCCCACTCATATTTCTTGTCGCCACCGCCTTCGCTCGAATCGGCTTTAACCCCGACCACCGTCCCTGCTCGGGCTGCATGAATTGGGGTGCCGACTGGCATGCGCCAATCGATTGAGTACTTGTCCCCGCCGGTATGGCTGTAGGTGCCGCCATAACCTTGTGAAACCGGAAAACTGTCGCCGACCGCATAGGGAAGGATGTAAACTGCTGAATCGTCGTGAGTTGCGGTCAAGCTGCCCCAGGTTGCGTAATAGGTGTAGGACCAGGATGAATCTTTGTCTGCCTCTGTGGGAGTCAAGGAGAAGGCCTTGATTGCGGTTTTTGGAGGAACCGTGGTCGTGTAAGGCAGCTTCTGGTTGGAACTGTAGTTCTTTAGGTCCATTTCCAATGTCACGGTTACATCCGCGCTTTGGAGGTTCTGGACATAGAAATCGGTGGTTTTGCCATCTTTCTTGGTGGTAATCTTTACCAAGCGCTCCTGAGCGCCCGCTTGCACGCCAACCACCAAGGTGGTCAGAACACCGATGCTAGCCACGCGCACGATAAACTTGCTGTCCAGCCCAAGGACACCAAAGAGGAAAGTGAGACAGCGAGTGGCGCTGGCAGCGAAACGGGGGGAGGGGCCCGCTGGGCGGCAAGTCAGCATTGTTTCAGGCATTCTGTTGCTCAAGGGTTTAAGGGTTCCGACACTCTTTCGACTGTCGATTCCCGCAGTAGGCAAGAGGCATGCCGACTCTGAAGCTCTCCCCGAGATTTATTAGTCTTTTCTCTTACCCTCGCGTTTACGGCAGAAAACGCAGGTTTTGAACGGGTCAGCGCGAGATGGAACGTGGGCAATGCCTGCAGTTTGGCTCACGGGTGGACGTCGCCGCAGGACACCGTCTCCAGCAAAGACACGCGAGCGGAACCGCGCGTGACCCCGGGGCTTGTGGCCCAATCCTGCTTTTGGCAAGCTGCGAAAGTTCCCTTTCGACCATTTGAGCCATGAAATCGAGCATCGTTTCAGCTTGCGGCGGCTTCCATGCCATGACCCGAAGGCATGCGCTCAAGATTGGCGGCCTTGGCCTCTTGGGTTTGAACATGCCGGGACTCCTCCGAGCTGAGGCTCTCAATAAAGGCCCGGTCGCCAAAGCCAAGTCGGTGATCTTCTTATTTCAGTTCGGCGGCCCCAGTCACATCGACATGTTCGATATGAAGCCGGACCGGCCCGAGGGAATTCGCGGACCCCACAAAGGAATTCCGAGTTCGTTAGACGGCATTCCCATCAACGAGCATTTGCCACGGCTCGCCAAGGTCATGAACAAGTTCACGGTGGTGCGCTCCATGCATCACACGATGAAAAACCACAACTCCGCGGCGTATTACGCGCTGACCGGCCATGCGCCTCCATCGGATGATATCCGTTTGCGGGATTCAATGGACCTTTTCCCAATGTACGGTTCCGTGGTGGACAAGCTGGCGCCGCTCAATGGCGCAGTCCCCACATCGATCGCCTTCCCGCATGTGATTCGCGACGGCTCCGTCACCCCCGGGCAACACGCCAGCTTCCTCGGCAAAGCTCACGATCCATTGCTCGTGACGCAGGATCCGAACGCTTCGGATTTCCGACTGCCGGAATTGAGCCTCCCGGCCAACGTCACTTACGAGCGACTCTCCGCCCGGCGGGAAATGCAGAAGCTGATCGATCAACAAACCCGCATGCTGGATTACTCCGCTGCGGCTCGCGGCCTTGATTCCTATTACGAGAAGGCGCTCGCGATGTTGAACTCAACGCAACTGAGAAATGCTTTCGATCTATCAAGCGAGCCCGAGTCCCTGCGCGATGCGTACGGGCGCACCACTTATGGCCAAAGCTGTTTGCTGGCGCGCCGCCTTGTGGAAGCAGGCGTGAAGTTCGTCACCGTTTATTTCTCCGACAACATTGGGGGGCAAAGCACAACCTCCGGTGGGTGGGACACCCACGGGTTCAACAACACCCGTATGTATCCGATCATCGAAAAGTATCACCTTCCATTAACAAACCAAACCTTGCCCACCTTCATGGAGGACATGGATTCGCGCGGGCTGCTGAAGGAGACCTTGGTGGTCTGGATGGGTGAATTTGGCCGCACACCCAAGATCAATGGCAATGTAAGCCGTGATCACTGGCCGCAATGCTACACGACCCTCCTGGCTGGAGCCGGGGTGAAGCGCGGCTTTGTTTACGGCGCCTCCGACCGCGACGGCGCGTACCCGGCCGAAAACCCCGTTCGACCTGACGACCTGGCCGCCACCATGTTCCATCTGCTCGGAATCGACCCGCACACAGAAGTTCCTGGTGTGGGCAACCGCCCCATGCGAATTGCCGACGGCAACCCCGTCACTGGGCTCATGGCCTGATGCGCCTGTTCCTCAAAGCCTCAACGTCGGTTCTGCTGCTTGGCGCAGCCGTGCACGCGGCCACCCCCACCGTCACCAGCGTCTCGCCCAAAGTGCTCCCCCTCGGCCGCGCAACTCGCGTGGAGATTTCCGGCAGCGACCTTGCGGGGCCCTCCCTTTGGCTGAACTTCCCCGCATCCACTCGGTGGCTCGATACCAATGACGCGATGCGGGTTGCTTGCGAAATAACGCCTGAGAACGAGGCTGGCATTGGCGCTTTCCGCGTTTTCTCCACCAATGGGGTCTCAGCGCTCCAATTGCTTGCTGTGGTGCGCACATCTGGCAACACCACCATCCATGAAGGTGTTATTCGGGAAGAAGGGGCCAATTTTCACCACAGAGTCATGTTAAAGAAAGGCGAGCGCATTGTGGCGGAAGTCATCGCTAACCGTCTTGGCTCCACGCTTGATCCCGTTGTTCGCCTTTTGGACTCCGCCCACAAATTGGAACTCGCCTTCAACGACGACTTCACCTTTGGCGGCCGAGATGCGCGTGTGAGCTTCGTTGCTCCGAAGGAAGCGGAGTATGTGATTGAGTTGCGCGATGTGGCCTACACCGGCAGTGACAAACATCGCTACCAGCTTCTGATTGGCAACGCGCAACAACCGTCGCTGCCATGGCTGAGCCCGGGTGCAGATCCGAACTTCCCATCTGAGTCGGAGCCTAATAACGCCCCGGAACAAGCAAACACACTTGCCACCCATCTGCGCGCGGAGTTCGCGCTGGCGAGGGACAAGGATCTCTTTCGCATTCACGTGGCGGAAAAGGGCAAGCTCCTCGTGAAAAGCGCCTCCCGCAGCATCGGCTCCCCGTGTGATGTGCGCCTGCGCCTCATCCGCGCGGATCAATCCGTGGTTGCATTCGGAACCGTCCCGCACACAGAAGACACTTTTCTGAAAGCGGATGTGGACGCTGGCGAATATCTGCTGGAAGCGACTGAACTCACCGGCAAAGGCGCGCCCGGGCTGCATTACCAGCTCAGCGTTCAAGCATGGCTTCCCTCTTTTACTCTCACCACCGAGACGGACTCCATCTCGCCCGCCGGAGGCGACACAATCACCATTCCCGTCAAAGCCCAGCGAGTTGATTTCGATGGCGAGATAACCCTGGCCGTTGCTGGCCTTCCCCGCGGAGTTGAAGTCGATGGGGCTCTCATTCCCGCCAAAAAGTCGGAAGCAGAGCTGAAGCTAAAGTTCCCCTCCACTCTCCCGGTAGGTGTGTGGAACGAACTGCGCATCAGCGGGAGCGCCAAATGGCAAGAGCGCCAGCTCACCGCCGTCGCAAGCACAAGGCTGGCTCTGAAGAAAGCGTTCCCTCTGCTGCACATTCCCGAGTCGCCCCTCACCTCCATGATCCCATGCGTCATCAAAGCGAAGTGACACGAAGCGTTTCATCCCATCAGAGAAGGCGCCCTGCACAAAATCATGGGTTCACGCCTGCCGCCCGGCTGCTGCTGTGGGCTATCTTCATCTTGATTATGGGCCCGCAAACATTCGCCACTACCAATGAGGTCGTTGCCACCTATTCCATAGTCGCCTTCGATCCTCACACGCGCGAATGGGGCGTCGCAGTTCAAAGCAAGTTCTTCGGAGTGGGCAGCGTGGTTCCCTGGGCCAAAGCTGGGGTCGGCGCCATCGCCACTCAAGCTAAAGCGAATGTTCGTTACGGCCCCAAAGGCCTCGAGCTGCTCGAGTCGGGCCTGAGCGCGCGCCAAACCCTTCAAGAACTGACCAAAGATGATGCAGACCGCGACTCACGGCAGGTGGGCATCATCGACGCAAAGGGTCGTGCCGCAGCCCACACGGGCTCACGCTGCAACGACTGGGCCGGGCACATCGTTGGGACAAACTTCACCGTGCAGGGCAACATTCTCGCTTCCGAAGCTGTCGTGAAGAGCATGGCGGAAGCTTTCGAGAAAGCCCGTGCGGAAAAAGGAAGTGAGTTAGCTGACTGGCTCTTAGCCGCATTGGAAGCCGCCGAAGCTGCTGGAGGCGACAAGCGCGGCCGACAGTCCGCAGCGATGCTGGTGGTGCGGGAGCAGGGAGGTCTCGCCCGGGCCAATGATCGTTATATCGATCTCCGCGTTGAAGATCACCAGGAGCCGATCACGGAACTTGGACGTCTCCTGGCAATCCACAAAGAATTCTTCAACAACGCCCACAAGCGTAAGACCCTCTACAAAACCAAAGGCGGCCGGGGCTCTGTTCAATTGGCCCGGCGCAGGTAGCAGTCGGCTAGACCCGTTTGAGCAAGCCGGTATTACTGGAAGGCCCTGGTCACCCAACAGGAGTCCTGATCCCTATTTCGACGCGACTTCACCACAGTGACACCCGGCGCGCTTGCGGAAGTTTGTTGGCGCGGAAAAGGCGCGGTGAATCTTAGAAAGAGATGGGGTGGCCAACGGGACTCGAACCCGCAACATCCAGTACCACAAACTGGGGCTCTACCATTGAGCTATGGCCACCAACCAAATGGGGAGCCAAAGTAATTTGCTTCCCTCCACGCGTCAAGAAATCGAAAAACCCATCACAGAGCGACACTTCTGATTGGCTCCACCCTTCATTTGTGGGCCGAAACATCAATCTTCCATTGCCTTTTCTTCTCCGCTAATTGTTTCCCGCCGAATGCATCATTTTCATTATCAAGACGGTCAGCTTTATTGCGAAGAGGTTCCTGTTCTCTCCCTTGCGAAGAAGCATGGCACCCCTTTGTTCATCTACTCGCAGAACACATTCCTCGATCATTACAACAAGCTGCACGACGCCCTCGCGCCGCTCGATCACCTGATCTGCTACGCGATGAAGTCCAATTCCAACCTGGCGGTGCTGAGCACATTGGCCAAGGCCGGAAGCGGGTTCGACATCGTCAGCGAGGGAGAATTGCGCCGCGCTGTTGCGGCTGGCGGTTCAGCGGAGAAGTGCGTGTTTGCGGGCGTCGGCAAGAGCGCCCAGGAAATCGAAGCCGCTCTCCGGGCTGGAATTTATTCGTTCAATGTCGAGAGCGAGCCGGAGGTCGAGCGCATCAATGCGATCGCCGCCAAAATCCGCAAAGTCGCGCCGATCGCCGTGCGGGTGAATCCGAACATCGACGCAGGCACGCACGCGAAGATCACGACGGGCACCTATGAAAACAAGTTCGGCATCGCCTTCGAGCGCATCGAGGAGGTTTACGCCCGCGCCAGCAAGTTGAAGAACATCAAGCTCCGTGGCTTGCAGATGCACATTGGATCGCAGCTCACGCAAGTGGACCCTTTCCGCAAAGCTGTGGAAAAGGTCGCTCCGCTTGCCGCGCGTTTGGCAGCCGCGCACGGCATTGAGTTTTTCAGCATCGGCGGCGGCCTTGGAATCATTTACCAGGACGCGCTGGCGAGCGGCCAGGCCAAGTGGTGGAAGCGTCCAGAAGCCAAAGATATTCTCACCCCGCAACTTTACGCGCAGACCCTCGTGCCGATTCTCAAGCCTCTCGGTTTGCGCGTGCTCATCGAGCCAGGCCGTTTCATCTCTGGGAATGCAGGCATTCTTGTCGCTCGTGTCGAATATGTGAAGAAGACCGGCAAAAAGAACTTCGTGATCGTGGACGCAGCCATGAACGACTTAATCCGCCCCGCTTTTTATGACGCGTACCATCAGATCATCCCGGTGACCAAAAAAGCAGGCGCCACTGTTTCTTCGGACGTTGTCGGCCCAATTTGTGAATCCGGCGATTACTTCGCAAAAGATCGTCCGCTGCCGAAAGTCGGTGATGGCGATTACATCGCGCTGCTCAGCGCCGGGGCCTACGGTTCCGTGATGAGTTCGAATTACAATTCCCGTCCCATCGCCGCGGAGGTGCTCGTAAACGGCAGCAAAGCCTCGCTCGTGCGCGAGCGTCAAAGCTTCGATGACATCTGGCGCTTGGAACGCGTCCCGAGCTGGGCGAAGTAAGCCCGGAGGTCGGGGAGAATGGGGAGTGCCGATTACTTTCAGACGCCAACGAGAGATCCCTGCTCCCCTTGCAAATTGTTCGTCCCTCTGAATATTAACGGCGCATGGCCAGCGTTGCGGAACCGCTCACGCTCCCCGATTTGGACGAGCAGCGGAAGACCGACCTTAAGTTGGATTCGGGCTACCTCGTCGTTTGCTGGAATGATCCCGTGAATCTGATGGAATATGTCACCCATGTGTTCCAGCAGGTGTTCGGGTGGGATCACTCGAAGGCGGAGCGCCACATGATGCAGGTGCACAATGAAGGCAAAAGCGTTCTCACCCGCGAAACTATGGAGCGCGCCGAGCATTATGTGCATCAACTTCAGGGTTACTCCCTTCATGCCACGATGGAGCGCGAGCAGTGAAATTCCAGGGCGTGGACGAAGATCATTATGTGTGGAGCCTCAGCGCCTCGGAGAAACGCGCTCTGATTATGATCGTTGAGGAATTTCCGATGCTCGATGGCTCTCTTCGCCCGCTTTCCAGCGATGCAACGCCTGAAGCGGCGGAGCACAACCAACTCCTCATTGAAGCGCTCGCTGAGCGCCGCCAGCAAATGCGGCAGGATGCGCGCGCGATTCTCTCCGCGGAAGGCACGTTCCAGAAGCAAGGCCCCAAACTGAAGCTCCGCCTCAAGCGTTCAGAGGCTGACTGTCTGCTGCAAATTGCCAACGACGTTCGTGTGGGCTGCTGGACCCGGCTCGGCTCTCCCGATCCTGCGTCTGTCCCATGGTGGGAACTCATCGGAGACAACGCCAAGTTCGGTTTTTTGCTCGACGCCTGTGGCGTCCTCCAGATGCAGCTCATCCACGCGTTAAGGAGGGCTCCGTGAGCTTTTCAACCTTTGCGTTTTTCCCACCGCCTCGTCACCGCCTTTTGCGCGTGACTTTTTCCTTATGGCAATGACATCCCAGCCCAGCTCACCTGTCCCGGCGAATGAACTGGATCGGCTTCGCGCGCTGCAGAGATTCGATGTCCTCGACACACCTGCGGAAAAGGAATTTGACGACATCGCGCTCATCGCCTCCTACGTCACCAAATGCCCGACAGCCCTCATCTCTCTCATTGATGAGCGTCGCCAATGGTTCAAAGCGCGCATTGGGTGCTCCGTTTCTGAAACCCCTCGCGATTTGGCGTTTTGCGCCCACGCCATTATGCAGCAAGAGATCATGCAGGTGCCGGACGCCCGCAAAGATCCACGCTTCGCGCAGCATCCGCTCGTCATTGCTGAGCCCGGCCTGCGCTTCTACGCGGGCGCCCCATTAGTCACCCGCGACAACTACGTTCTCGGCACGCTCTGCGTCATCGACAATGAACCGAAGGAGCTGGACGAGCAGCAAGTCGCCGTGATGAAGGCGTTGTCGCGCCAGGTCATCGCGCAATTGGAGCTTCGCCAAGCTCTCGTGGATCGGCGTCGCGCGGAAGCTGCCATGACGCGCCTCGCCTCCATCGTTCAAAGCTCCGATGACGCCATCATCGGCAAGACACTTGAGGGCGGCATCACCGATTGGAATGCCGGCGCGGAGCGCCTGTTCGGCTTCACCGAAAAAGAAGCGGTGGGCAACACCGTCGCTCTGCTCGTTCCACCTGAACTTGATGCGGAGGAGCGCAGGATTCTCGCTGCCGTCTCGCAGGGAAATCGCATCGATCATTACGCCACCCAACGCCGGGCCAAGGATGGACGCATCATTGACGTGTCCTTAAGCGTCTCACCCATTCGCCAGGACGGGAAAATTGTGGGCGCCTCCAGCATCGCGCGTGACATCTCTCGCGAAAAGGAAGCCGAATGGAAGCTCCAGGAGGCGCGCCGACTCGCTGAGGAAGCCAATAAAGCAAAGAGCGACTTCCTGGCCAACATGAGCCATGAAATCCGCACCCCTCTCAACGGCGTCATTGGCCTCGCTGACCTGATTTCCGGCACAGAGCTGAACGCGCAGCAGAAGCAATACCTCGAAATGCTTCAGACCTCCGCGGACGCCCTGCTCAACGTCATCAACGACATTCTCGACTTCTCCAAAATCGAGTCCGGCAAGTTGGAGCTGGAGGAGGCCCCATTCAATCTTCCCGATAAGATCGGGGATCTCGTCAAAACTTTGGCAGCCACCGCCGCCCGCAAAGGTTTGGAGGTCGCGCTGGACATTTCCAAGGACGTTCCGGAGTGCGTGGTCGGTGACTTCGCGCGCCTGAACCAAATTCTTCTGAACCTCATTGGCAACGCGGTGAAGTTCACGAGCAAAGGCGAGATCGTGCTCCGTTTGGCTCGTGGTGAAACCAAGGCCGACCGGTTCTGCTTGAAGTGCTCTGTCCGCGACACCGGCATCGGCATTCCCGCGGACAAGCAAGGGCGGCTCTTCGAAGCATTTTCCCAGGCGGACACCTCGATCACCCGGCGATACGGCGGCACCGGGCTCGGGCTGGCCATCTGCGCGCGGCTTGTTAACCTGATGGGCGGCAGCATCTGTGTTCAAAGCGCTGAAGGGCAGGGGAGCGAGTTCACATTCACCGTCTGGTTGAAACTGGACAACGAGCAACCCTCCCCAAACCAGTCGCCGAGCGCCGGCATTGAGGGCAAGCGCGCCCTGGTCGTTGACGATAATTCGACGAACCGCATTATTATGGCGGATCTCCTGCAGCGGCACGGCCTCGAAACGGTGACAGCAGCGGCGCCTGCCGACGCCCTCGAACTGTTCAGCAAGCCCAACCCGCCGAGCTTCGACATCGTTGCGCTCGACTACCAAATGCCGGAGATGGACGGATTGCACCTTGCGCGAAATTTGCGGGACATCCTCGGGCCGCAAATCCCCATAATCATCCTCTCCTCTTGCGCTGTTGTCGGTGTTCCGCGCGGCCTGATTTTCCGCACGCTCACCAAGCCAGTGAAAGAGCGCGAGCTGATGTCCGTGGTGCTCGAAGCTTTCGGGCGCTCAGCGGCTGCATTGCCCCACGGCACACTCGCCAGCCGGGTCGCAAGCCAGCAGCGCAAGCTCAACATTCTGCTGGCTGAGGATAGCGTCATCAACCAGCAGGTCGCCGTCGGGCTCCTTCGCCGGCAAGGCCATTTCATGACCGTTGTGGAAAACGGCCAGCAAGCCGTCGAGGCGGTGCAGAAGACGACGTTCGACTTGGTTCTTATGGACGTGCAGATGCCGATTATGGATGGCTTCGAAGCCACACGGCAGATCCGCGCCCTGGAGCTAAAAACCGGCCGCCACGTCCCCATTCTCGCAATGACCGCGCTCGCCATCAAAGGGGACCGTGAGCGTTGCCTGGAAGCGGGCATGGATGATTACGTCACTAAACCTATTAAAAGCGCGCAGCTCTTCGAAGCCATCCAGAAGCTCACCACACCTCCGCCAAGCGCCGAGCCGCCCGTCACGTCGGACTTTAATCTCGAAGCCTTTCTCGAAATCACCGACAACGATGCGGATCTCATTCGCGATTTGGTCGCGCTCTTCCGCGAGCAAACCCCCAGGACGTTGACGGACCTGCGCGAAGCCCTCGCCGCAGGAGATCGCCAGCGGATCAAGTTCGCCGCGCATAAAGCCAAAGGTGAGCTTGGAAACTTTCAGGCTCATCGCGGGGCGGGCCTTGCCGGCTGGATTGAGAACTCAGCAGAAGAGGGCGATCTCGCCCAGCTCACAGCCGCGGTCGCGCCGCTCGAGCGCGAGATCACCCTCCTCGATGCCCGCCTGCAGGAACTCCTGGACGAGCGCGCCGCGTCGTAATTCCTTTTCAGCCGCCCTTCGCGTTGTTAAGAACAGCGCGCATGGCCACAGCCCTTAGCATTGGGTTTCTCGGAGCGGGCAAAATGGCGACCGCTCTAGCAAAGGGTTTTCTTCGTGCGGGACTTGCCTCAGCGGACACGCTCATCGCGAGCGATCCCTACGAAGCGGCCCGCGGCCAATTCGCCGCGGACACTGGAGCCAAAACCACGGGTTCAAACCCGGAGGTTGCCCACCGCGCATCCATACTTTTCATAGCGGTTAAACCGGACCAGGTTGACGCTTTGCTCCGCGAAATCGCGCCCGCCCTCAACGCCGAGCATCTCTTGGTCTCCATTGCTGCCGGCGTCTCCCTCGACCGGATGCAAGGCTTCGCTCCGAAAGCGCGTTTGGTCCGAGTCATGCCCAACACCCCGGCCTTGGTGGGCGCTGGCGCCAGTGCCTTTGCTCTCGGCTCACTCGCCACCGAGCAAGATGCCGCCACTGTCCAACAGCTTCTCTCTGCTGTGGGCACAGCGTCCCGAGTAAAGGAAAGCCTTCTCGATGCAGTCACCGGCCTGAGCGGCAGCGGCCCTGCCTATGCATTTTTACTGATTGAAGCTTTGAGCGACGGCGGCGTGGCGGCAGGTTTGCCCCGGGATATCGCCACTCAGCTAGCGGCTCAGACACTTTTGGGGAGCGCAAAGCTCCTCCTCGAAACCGGCCTGCACCCTGGCGCTTTGAAGGATATGGTCACCAGCCCTGGCGGCACCACCATCGACGGCCTTCACGAATTGGAGAAGGCCGGGGTCCGTGGAGCGCTGATTAACGCCGTGCGTGCGGCGGCGGACAAATCCAAGCGGCTTGGGCAAGGCGCGAAGTAGCAGCATGAGCTTTCCTGCTCCAACCGAACGCCAGGGCCGCATTCTCTGGTTCACACTTACCGCGCTGGCGATTGCGGTGTTCCTCGCCATCCTAGGGCTCGTGGTTTGGGGCGCTGCCTGGGTGCTGAAGCAGCTCACAGCCGTCCTCCTCCCGCTGGCCGTGGCAGCCATCCTCGCGTACCTGCTTGACCCAGTGGTGGATCTGCTTGAGCGCGCCCGCGTGCCGCGGTCCATGGCCATCTTCCTCGTTTTCCTCCTCGGTGTGACGCTCGTTGTCATTGGGGCCGCCACAGTGGTGCCTCAACTAGTCCTCGAAACCCAAGGCCTCATTAACACCCTCAGCTCGGAAGAATTCCGCGACCGAATCACGAAGTGGCTTGAGTCCTCGAGCCTGGCTTCCAAAGCCAAGGAGGCTTGGGAGTCGGAATTCGGCTCAAGCGTTCAGGAATACCTTCGTAAAACCGCCCCAGTGGTCTCAGCTTGGCTTTGGGCGCAAATGGGCAGGCTCGCGTCCTGGTTCAGTCTGCTGATGGGTTTCGCCCTCGTGCCCGTTTACTTGTTCTACTTCCTGCTGGAAAAGCGCGGCATCCAGAGCGGTTGGACCACTTACCTGCCATTGCACGAATCGAAGGTGAAACAGGAGGTGATCTTCGTGATCAACGCCATCAACGATTACCTTATCGTTTTCTTCCGCGGCCAGGTGCTCGTCGCATTAATTGACGGCATCATGCTCACCATTGGCTTCCTTGCGATGGGGTTAAATTACGCCTTTTTGCTCGGAATCGTCGCCGGGCTCCTCAGCATCGTTCCGTTTTTGGGAGTCGCCCTCAGCCTCCTCCCCGCTTTGATCCTCGCGGCTGTCCAATTCGGTGATTGGCTGCACCCCATGATTGTCCTCGGGATCTTTGCCCTCGTGCAATTCATCGAAGGCTTCGTTGTCTCCCCCAAGATCATGGGCGACCGCGTGGGCCTCCACCCGCTCACGATCATTGTGGCAGTCATGGTTGGCACCACGCTCATGGGCGGCATTATCGGCGGCATCCTGGCCATCCCGCTCACAGCCGCCCTCCGCGTGGTCATGTTCCGCTACGTCTGGCGCGCTCCCGATCACCAGGCTCCTGTGCTTCCGCCTTAAGGATCGGCCGCATTCGGTTTGCGCGACGATCCTCCCGGCGCCATATTGCAACCCTTCGCTGAAGGCGCGGGAACTCCTTGCACACCCGTTACCCCGCCCTTACTGTCGAAAGCCTTATAGTTTATGACGTTGACTGAAAAAATCCTGGCTCGCGCGGCTGGCAAATCCAGCGTCGCTGCGGGGGATAATATCTGGGTTAAGGCCGATGTGCTCATGACCCACGATGTCTGCGGCCCTGGCACCATCGGCGTCTTCAAGCGCGAGTTCGGCAAGACCGCCAAAGTCTGGGACCGCAACAAAGTGGTCATTATTCCCGATCACTACATCTTCACCGCCGATTCCAAGAGCAACCGCAACGTCGATATCCTGCGCGAATTCGTTAAGGAGCAGGACATCACCTATTTCTACGACGTCATCGACAATCCTGACGGCAATTGGGTTTACGACCCAACCAAAGGCCCTCTCAAGCGCCAGTACGGCTCCCGCTTCGCCGGCGTTTGCCACACCGCCCTTCCGCAGAAGGGCCATACCCGCCCGGGCGAAATCCTTTTCGGCACCGATTCTCACACCTGCATGGCCGGCGCTTTCAACGAGTTCGCCACCGGCATCGGCAACACCGACGCTGGCTTCGTGCTCGGCACGGGCAAGCTGCTCATCAAGGTTCCAGAAACCATGCACTTCCGCTTGGAAGGCCAAATGCAGCCCGGCGTCATGGCCAAGGACATCATTCTCCACGTCATCGGCCAAATCGGCTTCGATGGCGCCACCTACCGCGCCATGCAGTTCGACGGCCCCGGTGTGGCCTCGCTCTCCATGGACGATCGCATGACCGTTGCGAACATGGCGATCGAAGCGGGCGGCAAGAACGGCATCTTTGAATTTGACGCCCAAACCAAGGCTTTCGTGGATCACCGCTGCCGGTTGAACAACACCAAAGCGACTTACGACCCCGTTGAGCGCGACCGTGACGAGAAGTTCGTTTACGAATTCACCGTTGATCTTTCCAAGCTCGAGCCAACCGTGGCTTGCCATCCCGATCCGGGCAACCGCAAGCTTGCCAAGGAACTCACCTCCGTGAAGCTCGACCGCGCTTACATCGGCTCCTGCACCGGCGGCAAGACCAGCGACTTCCTCGAATTCGCCCGCGTCCTGAACGGCAAGCGCGTGGCCATCGACACGTTCGGCGTCCCTGCCACTCCAGAGATCGTCACCGATCTCCAGAGCGCTCGCTGGGGTCAAAAAACCGTGTGGGACATCCTCGTCGATGCGGGTGTGCAAATGACCGAGAACGCCGGTTGCGCCGCCTGCCTGGGCGGGCCGGTGGACACCTTCGGTCGCATGAACACTCCATTAAAGTGCATCAGCGCCACGAACCGCAACTTCCCCGGCCGCATGGGCCATAAGGAGTCACAAGTGTTCCTCGCCTCACCGGCCACCGTTGCTGCGAGCGCCTTGACGGGCCGCATCACCGACCCGCGCGAGTTCATCTAAACTCAGCGTATTTTCACGAACCCGGCCCTCTGTTCAGGCTAGACTTGGCTCCTCCAAGCGCTGACAGTGGGCCGGGTTTTTTATTTCCCCGCGCGAAGATGGACCGTGAGCAGTTGGATAGTTGGTTGGAGAAAGGCATTCTTGGCATCGTTCTTACCGCCCTGGTGTATGCACCGCTTGCCTATGGCTCCATGCGCATCACAGATCAAGTCGTCCTCCAGGCTCTTGCCTGCTTGCTGCTCCCGCTTTGGGGCGCTCGCGCGTTCATTCGCAAAGATTATCGATTTCTCCTGCCCCCCATTGGTGTGACCGTGATCGCCTTTGTGGGATATGCTCTCTGGCGATACACCCAATCCCCAGTCGAGTTCAACGCCCGCCAGGAAGCGTTGCTCGTTCTCACCTACGCCATCTTCTTCTTTGCCGTGATTGACAATTTGAACCGCCAGGATTGGCTTCAAATCATCTGCCTAACGCTCGTGTTCCTCGGCATGGCCATCTCATGCTACGCCATCTATCAATTTCTCAGCGGCAGCACGACCGTTCTCGGCCTCGCTCAGCCTCCCGGCTATAAGGGCCGGGCCTCAGGCACCTACATGTCCCCGAATCATCTTGGCGGTTTACTCGTGATGATCCTCCCGTTGGGTGTTGCGTTCACATTCCTTGGCAGAATGAACCTGATCCTGCGCATCCTTGTGGGCTACGCCACCTTGATGATGCTCGCTGGGCTCGCTGTGACGATCTCGAGAGGCGCGTGGGTTGCCGCTGGTGTGAGTGTCACGCTCTTCCTTCTATTTATCCTGCGGAAACGAGAGCTGCGCATCCCAGCTCTTATTGTGCTTGGCGTGCTTATCCTCGGCGGCATTTTCTTTGCCCGCCAATCCTTCATTGCCAAATACCGCTCAAAGCAAGCGCACGTGGAGAGCGGTTTTGTTGTGCGCAAGAACCTTTGGGATGCCGCCATCCAAATTTGGAAAAAGCATCCTCTGTTTGGCGCGGGCCCGAATCACTACGTTCTGCTCTACCCGGCCTACCGCGCGCCGGAAGTGCAGTACCAACCATTGCGCGCCCACAACGATTACCTCGACGCGTTGGCGGATTACGGAATTATCGGAGCCACGCTGGCCACGGGAGCTTTCGCATTCCTTTTCTACGGAGTCTGGCGCACTTGGAAATTCGTCGCGCGCAGCAGCGATTTAGGGTCGCGCAGCAGCAATCGCACTGCCCTCGCCTTGGGATCAACTCTGGGGATCATCGGCCTGCTGGTGCATGGCCTCACCGACTTCAACTTCCATATTCCCGCAAACGCCCTTATCGCCGCGGTCCTAATGGCTCTTCTCACGGGGCTTTATCGTTTTGCCACGGAGCGATTTTGGCTCCCCATGCGCGCCCTTGGCCGCACTTTGCTGCTCCTGGCCATTCTCGGCGGCGGGGTTTATCTAGCCCTCCAAACCCGTCGCTTGGGTGTTGCCGAGTATTATCGGGCCAAAGCCCGTAATCTGGAAGAAACCGAAGAGCGGTATGCCCTTCTCCAATCGGCCGCAGCCGTGGATCCCTTTAATTGGAAAACCTCCTACGCTTTGGGCGAAAACCTCCGCACCCGCAGTTTTCAAGGGTTCACCGGCTACGAGAAGCTCGGCACGGAAGCCATGGACCACTTTAAACGGGCATGGGAACTAAACCCCTATGACGCCTACAGCTACATGCGTTACGGCATGTGCCTGCATTGGTTGGGCCGCGGGAGCGAAGCGGAGGACTATTTCGTCAAAGCCAACGAACTCGACCAAAACAACACTTTCTTTGCCGCCCATTACGGATGGCATTTCTTTCAATTGGCTGATTATGAAACCGCCCGCCACTGGCTAAAGCGTTCCATGGATCTGACTTGGGGCTATAACGACCTCGCCGTCACCTACTTCCATGCCGCAGAAAAAAAACTGGCGGAAAAGCAAGCAGCTCAATAAGCTAGGCTTCCTACCCAATGAGGAATCAGGGGGAGAAATGGCATTGACATCTTCGGGCTGAGTCCTACACTCACCGAGGATTATCGACAAAAACCAGGAGTCCAAAAAAAATCTATGAAACCATTCGGAATTTCCAAGGTGATCGCTTGCGGCATGGTGGCTGCAGCTGCCTTGCTCGCATCGGAGGTGCAGGCGAAAACGGTTGTGAACAAAGCAGTTGTTCGCGCGGTGCGTGGTTCTGCCCAATACAGCGCCAAGGGCCAGTCCCAATGGCAGAATGTTAAGGTCGGGATGCAATTCCCTCCTAACACTGTCATTCGCACGGCTCCGGACTCCACCGTTGACCTCTTTTTGAACCAGAACGGCCCTGTGGTTCGCGTCACCAGCGACACCTCGCTCGGCTTGGACAAGCTCAGTTATGAGACCGGTGGCGTCGAAGACACCATCGAGACCCAGCTCGACCTCCGCAACGGCCGCATCCTCGGCAACGTGAAGAAGCTCGCTGCTGCTTCCCGTTACGAGATCAAGACCCCTCGCGGCGTTGCTGCAATCCGCGGCACTGAGTATGACATCAGCGCCAATGGCGTGATGCACTGCGTCAGCGGTCAATTCCAGGTTGCTTACGTCCTGCCAAACGGCCAGGTCCAACTCGTGACGGTGAACGCTGGTCAAACAGCCGTTCCTCCTTCTGGCAACCAGGCTCCTCAAGTCAGCCCAACCACGGGCCGTCCTGAAGCTGGCCAGATCAACACTGCGATCCAAGGTTTCCGCAACGAGACCGGCGGGTTCACTCCAGCGAACAACCCCGCTCCAGTGCCTACTCCAGGCGTTGGCGGCGGCGCCACCGGCACAGGCCCCACTGGTCCTACTCGCACCGAGACTGGCACCGGCGGCACAGTTCCTGTCGGCACGATCCGGACTCCTTACGCCCCACATAACGACTAAGTCGTAATTCTTTCAACAACCCAGAGCGACCTTGAGTTGCTCTGGGTTTTTTGTTTTTCTCGGGGTAATTGAAATCCCACCGCCGCAAGATTGCTCCCTTTCTGGTTGGCTTTTCCGTCCTTCTGCTCGTCTGTCTCCTTCACCTTTGGGGTTCTTTCACTCGCTCTTCTTCAGGCTCGGACATTGCGACCTTGAGCCCTATTGAGCGTCTGGAAGCTATCACCTACGACGCTCGCGTCCGGCTGGCCGCCCGCTTTCCGACAGCGATCTCGAGCAACTTAGCCGTTGTTTTCATTGATGACGCAGCCTTCCGGCGAGTCAACAGTGGCGAGCTTGGCTTCAGCTATCTCTGGCCATGGCCGCGCTTTCTCTACGGCAAGGCCGTGCGTGAGCTAAAGGCGCAAGGCGCGACAGCGGTCGGCATCGATATTCTTTTTGCCGACTCCTACCCTGATTCAGAAGCCACCGCCGTGACGGAGGTTCGCAATGGCTTGGAGATCGTCACGCAGTCGGATGACTTCTTTGCCGAGTCATTGAAGACCTCCGGGCAAGTCATTCTCGCCGCCGAGGAAGGCGCGCTGCCACACCCGAAGTTCCGCAACGCGGCCATGGCGCTTGGGTCCGTTCAATCCAACCCTGACTTCGGCGTTCTTCGCAGAGTGCGTCCTTTCTCGTTTCAAACAGTGGTCCATCCCAAGCTCGAAGAACTCCGGGTCGCATTGGACTTAAATCTCGACTCAGGTCAGGTAACGAACGGGGTTTATGTCCTTCAAAGCGCCTCGGGGGACGCGGAGCCGGTGAAATTCAAGCTCCGCGCCGACGGAACTCTCGACCTGACGGAGTTGGGGGAAGTTGATGAGCGGCCGCAACCTCCTGTCCGGCCTGAGCGCGTCTGGAACCTCGGGATCGCTCTTGCAGCCCAGGAACTCGGGCTCGATCTCACTCACCCAATCGTGAGGCGTGGCTCCATTACGCTCAAAGGAGAGAAGACCTCCCTCACGCTGCCGCTCGATAAAGACGGCATGTTCCTCGTAGATTGGTCACTGAAGTTCGACACTATCGCTCGTGGCAAAACAGCGGTTCATGTAGGCGATATCGTGTCCCTGCTGCTGCACGACAAAGCGCGGGAGCAGGGAGAGATTCCGGCTGAAGCTCCCTTCAAAGACCGTTTGGTCCTGATTGGCTCGACCGCCACCGGCAACAATTACTCCGACCTCGGCGCAACCCCGTTGGAAGCCCAGGCGCCGCTCATGACGAAGCACCTGAATATAGCCAACTCCATCCTTACTGGCCGCTTCATTCAGCGCGCTCCCGTCTGGCTGGAGCTGCTCCTGACCATCGCCTTTGGCGCCCTCGCCGCAAGCCTCACCTGGCGCTCGCGAGTTCTCGTTGCTTTCGCCGTCATCGCGCTGACGGCGGTGGCTTACATCGCTGCCGCCTGCCTTCTTTATGTGCAAGCGCGCTACTGGCTTCCCATCGTTCTGCCACTCGGCGGCGGGCTCGCGCTTCCACACTTCAGCATGGTCACTTACCGCTTGCTGTTCGAGCAACGTGAACGCCGCCATGTCACCGATGTCTTTCGCCGCATCGTGTCCCCTGCGGTGGTGAACGACCTTATTAGTGCGGAAAGCCTCGCTCTCGGAGGCGCCCGGCGTGAGATCACCATCTACTTCGCCGATGTCCGTGGTTTCACCGAGTTCACGGATCACGCGCAAGCCCTCGCAGAAGCCTACGTTCGCGAGCACAACCTCGATTCCAAAGCCGCCGAGGAATATTACAACGTCCAGGCCGCTGAGATGCTCAACGTCGTGAACACCTATCTCGCGACCATCGCCGACGTCATTAAGAAGCACAACGGCACCCTTGATAAATACATTGGCGATTGTGTCATGGCCTTTTGGGGTGCTCCGACCGACAACCCAACCCATGCGGTTGCTTGTGTGCGGGCAGCGATCGAAGCTCAGGAACGTCTGCTTGCTCTGAACAGCGCCCGCATCGAAACCAACCGTCAGCGCACCCGTCTCAACGAAATGCGTCTCGGCTCTGGCCGCCCACCTGTGCCCTTGCTCCCCATCCTAACAGTGGGGACCGGCATCAACACCGGTCCGGCCACAGTGGGCCTGATGGGATCTGACGCCCACATTCTGAACTACACCGTCTTCGGTCGCGAAGTGAATGTTGCGGCCCGGCTCGAAGGCATTTCGGGTAAGAGTCGCATCATTATCAGCGAAGCCACTTTCAAACACCTGCTGCGCGATGACCCAGCTTTAGCGGCGATTTGCGCCCCATTAGAGCCCGTTCACGTTAAAGGCATCGCTGCTTCCGTGAACATTTACGAAGTCCGCTGGCAAAAGAGCGCTGCTCCCGTCCCTGACCAAACCTCGATCGCTGTGGCCTGAGGCTCGCGTGAAATCGGCCCAACATTTTCTGCCGCTGGCGAAACAAAATCCTTTCGAATATCGTCTAGGAACCGTGGTCAAAGGTTCATCGCCTTGGTCGAACTTTGTTCCACACAGGGATAATCGCGTATGACACATTTGAAGCTCAAGTCGGGGCTCGCGCTGGCTGGCGCGTTAGTCGTTTTGCAATCCAACGCTGGTGACTGGACCCTCTACCGTGGTCCCGAAGGCACTGGCATCAGCAAGGAAACAGTTTCCGTCTGGCCTGCGGCGGGCCCGAAGGAAGTCTGGCGCGTTGAGACCGACAGTGGCTTCAGCTCCTTCACAGTCGCTAAAGGCCGCGCCTTCACCCAGGTTCTTCGCGAAGTTGACGGTGTGAAGCGCGAAGTCTGCCTCGCGTTGAACGCTGACACTGGCAAAGAACTCTGGGCGGTGCCCGTGGGCATGCCTAACTACGGTCACGGCGGCGGCAACGATGGTGTCGGCGACAACAAAGGCGGCGACGGCCCACGCTCGACTCCGACCACCGACGGTGACCGCGTTTACGTCCTCACCTCAGACCTCGCGCTCATCGCCCTCGAAGCCTCCTCAGGCAAAGAAGTCTGGAAGCGCGATTTCATGAAAGAGCATGCCGGTGTAAACATCACCTGGAAAAATGCTGCTTCCCCGGTTCTTGAAGGGGATCTCATTTTCGCAGGGGGCGGCGGCGCTGGCCAGGCCCTCATGGCCATCAATAAGAACGACGGCAAAGTCGTTTGGAAAACCGAGGATGACAAAATCACCCATGCCACGCCGGTTCTTGCAACGATCCATGGCGTTCGCCAGGCGATCTTCTTCACCCAAAAAGGTTTGGTGGCCGTGGACACGAAGGCCGGGAAAACTCTCTGGCGCCAGAATTTTCGTTTTAACGTCAGCACAGCGGCTTCGCCAATTGTGGCGGGCGATCTCGTTTATTGCTCCGCCGGTTATAGTGTCGGCGCAGGCCTCACGCGCATCAGCAAGCAGGGCGATGCGTTCACTGCCACGGAAGTGTGGCGCAAGCCCAACGAAATGTTCAATCACTGGAGCACACCGGTGTACCACGATGGGCACCTCTACGGCATGTTCAGCTTCAAAGAATATGGCAAAGGCCCCTTGAAGTGCATCGAGCTGGCGACCGGCCAGGAAAAATGGTCACAACCGGGCTTCGGTGCCGGCAATGTTGTGCTTGCAGGCAACACGCTGGTCGTCCTCGGCGACGCCGGCCAACTCGCATTGGTCGAAGCGTCCCCTAAAGGCTACAAGGAAATCGCGCAGAAGGATGTGCTGGATGGCAAATGCTGGAGCACCCCTGCCATCGCCAATGGCCGCGTTTACGTCCGCAGCACTAAGGAAGGCAAGTGCCTCGACCTGACCACTAAAGTTGCTGCTCGTTAACGCGCGGTCAGCGCGCATGGAATGGAAGTTCCGTGGCTTCTCGTGAATGAGCCAAAATGCTGCGAATGCAGTCCCAACGCGCTTAATCGGTCCATGGCTTGGGAGGAAGCTGCGTCTTCTCGAACTCGGGCGGGGGAGAATCAACACGGGTGAGATCCTAATCCTCAGCTCCCGCTTCCCATAGCTTCCAGCGGCACAGGCCCAAGTGTGCCGCTCACTTCTTCTGTCCAGCAACCCAACAGGATCAGCGCGCCCCGAAATCTGCGCCCTTCAGATTGCGGCGGAACTGGGATTGTTGTTGAATCCTGCACGGCCCATGGCCCCTAGCATCTCGATCTC
>DASPKX010000176.1:0-2432 GCA_035627835.1 Candidatus Methylomirabilota bacterium | reverse complement strand
CGTGGAGAAGTCTTTGCCGGTCTGGCGCGCCCAAAGACCGATCTTGAACCGAGATTTGTCATCAACCCATCTGCGTTGATACGGCAGAAGCAGTGTTTTCGGTGTAATCGTGGAGATGGCTGCCAATGAAGCCGCGGTCTTCAACTTGCCCTGGTGTTGTTCTTCACTCATCGCTTCGTGTCCTTCGTGCGCTTCGTGGTTAGAAGTGGCGTGCAGCGTCACGCTGCTCAGTTGGGAAGACCGAAGATTTCCCGGATGCGCGCCTGCTTCTCCTCTGGCGTGAGCGACACATCCTTCAACGTCCCCTCCGCCGCCTCCGCCTTCGCCGCTCTCTCCTCCAGCAGCTTCACGCGGCGCTCGTCCAGCGCGAGACGTTGCGCCTTCAGTTCGCGATCCTTCCCGGCAATCACCAGCTTGGTGAAGTTGAACAGCAGCTCGGGATCCAAGCCGTTCTCCTTCAGCGATGCCTCGAACGCGATCTGCCCGACCATGTTCAGCACCGCTTTGTAATTGTCCGAAGGATTCTCCTGGAACCGCTGGACCACGGAGTTCGCCTTGCGAGCCGACTCCTGGATGTTCGCCAGCAACCGCTTCTCCGCCGTGCGCTGATAAAATGCACACAGCCCCGAGCGCGAGCACCGCACCCCAAAGTCTGCGAGCAAACGCTTTTGAGCGTCCGCATAACTGAGGTTCTCCTCGAAGAGCCATTCCTCCAACGCTTCCCGCTGGTTTTCCGGCATGGCATCGAGCACCGAATCTGACCGTGGTTTGTTCATTCATGGTTTTGAAATTGAGATCCGCTTTACCGTGAAGGTGTCGCCCACGTGATGTTCCACCACGTATTGCTGACCCTGCTGATCCGTTAGAATTTTGGGCTGCTGGAACTGGCGGCTTTCAGGAGAGCACGCGCAAACGGCGAGCATCGCCAGGACCGCAAGCGCCAAAGGAGCCACCCCGCGCGTAAAATCGTTTATAGGGCGTTTTGTTCGCCCGCCCCCTCCGTTGACCCATTCCGAGCGGAAAAGTGGTTTTGCAACGCGGTTGCAATCGAAAGAATTGGGGTGTGCCTGGCCTGTCCGGCACGGACTCTGCGAAATCTGCGTCATCTGCGGATTTCCTTTCCTTGTTGGCCCGTGCGGCTCGCACTCTCCGCGATCCCATTCACCACCGCCGCACCCAGCAACGCCTCGAATGCTTTGGCTGATGCCGGATCCGCATTGATGTCCTTCAGCAACTTCGGCAGTTCCTCGCGGAAGGCCTTCAGCCGGTTGCCCAGGATCTCCGGATCTTCAATCTTCAGGATCGCTTCCAGCCGTTTGCGGATCGGCTGCATATCCTCTGCAATCGCTTTCCCCAGTTCCTGCCGCGCGGCCGCCTGCAGCATGGTAGGCCCGGTCCCCTGACCGGGCGTTTCACGTCCTGCACTGCGATTGTTTAAAGGAATGGCGGCTCCACGACTCGCTCGGGGGATGGATGTGGAGCCGCCCGCGTATTTTGGGTTCTGGTTATTCGCGCTTTTGCCTGAAAAGTCTTCTTCCCCCTCCGTGCCCTCATTGGCCTGCGCGGCACGCGCCTCTGTTAGCTCTGTGTTAAAGTCCGGGTTCTGCGCGGTGAGCTTATAGCCCGTTTTCTCCTCCAGCTCCGCAGGCTCAATCTTGTAGCCCGCACGACTGAGCGTCTCCGCCTGGTCGCAGATGTCGCCCACATTGGTCTCTTCCTTCGCTGCCAGCTCCCAATACGCCAGGATGCGTTGCCCAGGGAACTTTGCCCGCAGCGCCGGTTCATCGATCTGCTTTTGGAAGATCTCGCTTATAGCCATGGCTTCAGCGATGGCCAGCTCTTCGAAAGCTTCCTGATGATTGTCACCTTGGCTTCCACCGATTCCGGTCGGCTGCGACAGCATCGTCAGTTGGCCGGATGTGCCAGCGAGCACGAGCTGCTCGTCTTGATATTGCAGATGTTCGCGGAACGGATTCGTGCCACGGGCCCCAGCATCCACCGTCTTCACGTCGCTCCCGTTCGGCAAAGCGCCACGTGCATCCGCCATCACTTGCTCGGCCACCGCCTGGTAATCCGCCTCCTTCTCCTGCGGAACGTTCGGCGGCATGATCAGAAACAACGGGGGGGTGCCATAGGTTTCGACGAACCCATCCCAGTCCTTTTGCGACAGGTTCTTCCGAAGGAAACAGATCAGGCCGATTTCATTAATAGGCCAACTCTCTTCGCGAATCACCCAATCTTCCGGGTTGATCAGCTCGCCGCTGTTGGTGCTGGCGGCTTCCGCGTTGTAAAGCCAGGGGCCGTAGATGCCGTCCTGGCGATTGAAGAACCATTGGTCCACTGGCTCCAGGTGCGTGACCTGTCCGTCGGCGCCAATGTGCTTCTCGAGGTGGGCATAGCCCCGGAACTCAGCCAGGGCGAGGTGATCGATC
>DASPKX010000175.1:0-13489 GCA_035627835.1 Candidatus Methylomirabilota bacterium | reverse complement strand
TGATGCAAAGCTACAAACTAGGCGCGCATGGTTGCATCGTGAAGCCTTTCGATATCCACAAGCTGATGGAAGCGCTGAGCGAACTGCATTTCAGTTGGGCGCTCCTCAGCCGCGAAGAATAACCGCCGCCCATGCCCCGTGTAGCCGCAACCTTCAGGTTGCGCCCTTGAGGGCTGACTCGAAGTCTGGACTGAAGGCGGCATGCAGCCCGTGTGCTATCCTCCGGGATGGTAGGCCGGGTCACCTGACCGGGCGTCCCCTTCCCCACCGCAAGCTGAAGCTTGCGGCTACAAAGGCCTTCATGACGCGCCCCTTTGAAGCCCCAGGACTGCCGAAACTACTTCAGCTTCTTAATCCGCACGTTCCGGAACTGAACTGGATCGCCATGCCCGGCGAAACCAAAGTGCCCCGACTCGCGGTCTTTGCCTGGATGCGGCCGGTTATCGAGATACTTGTCGATCTTGCTCAAGTCGGTGTTCAGGATCGTGGTGCCGTTCAGCTCAACTTTGATCGTAGAGCCTTTTACCGTCACCTGCTGGAAGTTCCATTCACCTGTCGGACGAAGGAACCCACGATGGGCGGCTGCCATGCCGTAAGCAGATCCGTTCACCTGGCGCGCATCCAGGTTCTTGTACTTCTCATGCGTGTCATCGAGCACCTGCAACTCGCACATCCCCACGTAAGCTGTGTCACCTGACCCCGGGTAACGAATGGCCAAACCATTATTCCCGCCGGGCGGAAGTTTATATGCCAAACGCGCAATAAAGTCCGAGTAAGTCGCGCGTGTGTAAATAGTGCCACCGCTCCCCGGCTTGCACATGATCACGCCATCCTTCACCTGGTAATTATCAATTGGCCCACCCCAGCCGGTGAAATCCTTCCCGTTGAAGACACTCTCGAACCCTTCATCCTTGTGGCTGGCGAGCAGTTTGTTCGCTTCCTCCGCTGGGATCTCGCGCACGCCAATGTTCTTCCAGCGAATCTCGCCGCCATGGGTTTGCAACTGGATCGGCCCTTTTGCCCAAAGCGGCTTGCTGCGATCCCAAAAATTCTCCATCTCCGCGTGATCGACCACCAGCTTGCCGTTCAAGTAGATCGTCGTCGTGGCGCCAATCTGTTGAATCTTGAAATTGTTCCACTCGCCGAACGGCTTGTCCGCGAGCACGCCGGGATCCTTCCCTGGCGCGCCGGGGCTATTGTTCCACAACCCGCCGGAACCTTTATCCGCGCCGATGTCCCACTTGCCTCCCTCCTTCGTGAAATCCCAAATCTGCACCTGCGGATTCGCGCGCAGGTAAATTCCGCTGTCCGCCTTTGCGACCGTCTTGTAGTCCACGACCATTTCGATGTCGCCGTATTCCTTGTCCGTCGTGGCGTAAGGACCGTCGCCGTCATTAACCAACTCCCCGCTCTCGACGCGCCAATGCTTCTTGAACTCGGCCATATCAGAGGCCTTTTTCTTCTCGCGCTCCTCTAGGGACATTGCCCAGATCTTACGCGGATCAAAATGCCCCATACCATGCCAGCCAGTGAGATCCTTCCCGTTAAAGATCGGCGTGAACCCATTCGGAACAGAAGGGCTCTGCGCCTGCAGTGAGGTAAGGGAAAATGCTGCGCCAGCCAGGATCGTTGCCAAAGAAAGTGCGCGTGAGATCGCCACGTAAGGTCGTTTCATAAAGTGAGTATGCGCCCAGCCTACAACGGTTGATTGTGGCCGCAACCATTAGGTTGCGTCGCTTGATCTTTCGGGGGCCTTCAACTCTGCAGCAAATCCCGCAACCTTAAATGTTGCAACAACAACACGCCCTGCTGTCTATCTCCATGCCGACCGCCACCTTCACACCTTGGCTCACCGCCCATAAGGCTGCGGAGCGGCCGAACAGAGTAGCCCACAGGCAAGCGCCAGCGCAGCCTGTGGGTTCAAGATACCCAACATCACCGCCTCCGGCAGGAGGCGCACAAAGGCCACCACATCTCCCTTTGCGCTTCCGACCTACTTCACCCAAAATCCTGCGGTGCCCAATTACGAACCCACGCGATTCCGTTCTCGCCTGGCCTGGGCTATCACCATTCTTGAAGGCCTCCTCTGGCTCGCCGCGCTTCTTGTGTTCATTCGCTACTGGCCCATGCTCCCCGTGAAGTACCGCGTCGCGGGCATCTGCGGGCTGGTTATTAGCGGGGCAATTGGCCTCTTCCGCATTATTTGGTTCTGCCGCAAATCTCGACGGTTGGCGAAGCCCTCCAACTCCCCTCCCCCCCGATTGCCTGAGCAGGGTCACCTGCGGTAATCTGTAGGTAGGAGATTGTCTCTATGAGTATGTCCGCTCAATTGCAGGCCATCGGACCGGTTATCCTGGCCTCCGCTTCTCCACGACGCCGCGAGTTGCTCGCCGAATTGCACGTCCCCTTTGAAGTCGTGCCCAGCGACGCGACAGAAGCCCACAATGACAACCTCACCGCGCGTGAGATCTGCGAAGTGAACGCCTTCCGCAAAGCGCGCGCGGTTGCTTTGCCAAACCCGCAAAGCCTCGTGATAGGCGCCGACACCCTCGTTTACCAAGGCACCAAGCTATTCGGAAAGCCTAAGGACCTTCGCGAAGCCGAGCGGATGCTTTCCGAACTCTCCGGCAACTCTCATCTCGTCGTCACAGGTGTCTGCCTCATGCACTTGGCCCGCCGCCAACAACGCACCTTTTCAGAGACCACCCACGTCTCCTTCCGCTCGCTGACCCGGGATCAAATCGCCAGCTACATCGCTCGTGTGCACACGTTGGATAAAGCAGGCGCCTACGCCATCCAGGAAAACGGCTCCGACATCATTTTGAACATCGAAGGCTCCTACTCCAACGTCGTCGGCCTCCCCCTGGAGCGCCTACGCCTTGAACTCGCCCGGTTCCTGAAGGGATAGGGGCTTAAGATTCATTGAAGCAGCGTCCCTTCAGCGTTAAGGGGTCCAGAGGTCCTGGTCCTCGGCTCCACTAAAGAAGGTTTGTAGGTCGGATTCGAACCGTCCAGCGGGCTGATGGCGATACGCGTCCCGTACCGTCCACTCGAGTCCAGCTGTTCGATAGAGCCTCCAAAAGAGCTTCAACAGGCGCTCGTCCCGCGGGGGTTCCGGCAATGGCTCGAATATCGCTATGGTGAGTGTCTCTTTCAGTGCAGGCGGAGCCGACCGCGAAGCCTCAGCGATGATGGTCCAAAGTGCCTTGGAGTATGGCCATTCACCAAGGAGATACGCCATCTCTAGAGCGCAATTCATTCGTTGCTGCTCATCACAGGTTCGGAGTCGGGCCGCGTACCACCGTGCTAGCTGTACCGTCGCGTGATGATCACCTCTGGAAGCACTAGAATGGAGCCCATCAACATCGATATCGCCCATAGCTCACCTCTGACCTTGTGGCATCGTAGACATGATACCGGCCTCGCGGAGTCGCTCGCTTACCCTACGATGAAATCTGCTTTTTCCAAACGATTATAGCAAGGATCCCGAGCGTAGTTCGAAGGCACATTCCCGTCAGGCGTACCGGTAGGAAGAGACCGGGTAATGGAAGCCAGATCTATTTTGCGTAACAATGTAGTAGGCATAGAGGAGTTGAACGGGTGGCGGCTCTTGAGCCACTTTTACAATCCTTGTCTGAATGGCTCACTCAGAGTCTGTGCACGAGAGGTTTGTCATCCATAGGCGGAATGGGGGCAGCGGGTTGAGAGTAAGGGGTGCGAGGGACTACGTTCTTGCGAGGAGTGAGGATGGAGGAGCGGCCGCGAGGAAACGATTTGAGGGGAAAGTCTGCGCCCTGGCGATTTCCTTTCTGGTACCTTGTCACCATGCTGGCCCTGCTCTGGATTTGGCAGACCAGCCTCACCCAGCTCACCGTTAAGACCATTCCGTACAGCGACTTCAAAGGGCACCTCCGTCGTGGGGAGATTGTTGAAGCTGCCGTCAAGGAAACGGAGATCACCGGCAAGATCGCGCTCAACGCCGTGAGAGCAGGCGCCACGAACGCACCGGCGCAATCATCCTCCCCCGCCACTAATCAGATCAGCGATAAAGCAAAGGGGAGCGGTGCCACGAACCAGTTCATCTTTCGAACAGTGCGAATTGATGATCCAGAGCTGGCCCGGCAGATGGAAGCGGCAGGAGTGAAGTTCATCGGCGTTCGGCCGAACTTGCTATCGCAGATGTTGGTTGCGTGGATCCTGCCAATCGGCGTGATGCTGTTGATCTGGTCGTTCCTCTCGCGTCGCATGGGTGAGGCGGGCCAATCGGCTCTCAGCATCGGCAAGAGCAAGGCGAAGCTGGTCGTGGATAGATCAACCGGGGTCACCTTTGAAGATGTCGCCGGTTGCGAAGAGGCAAAGTTCGAACTGGAGGAGGTTGTGGATTTTCTGCGGCACCCGACGCGTTATAAATCCCTGGGCGCGCGCATTCCCAAAGGGGTGTTGTTGGTGGGGCCGCCTGGCACGGGCAAGACGCTGCTGGCGCGCGCAGTCGCTGGGGAGGCCCGTGTGCCATTCTTTTCCATCAGCGGCAGCGATTTTGTGGAGATGTTTGTAGGCGTGGGCGCAGCGCGTGTGCGCGACATGTTCAAACAGGCCAAAGCGCACGCGCCCTGCATCGTGTTCATCGATGAGCTGGATGCCATTGGCCGCCAGCGCGGTGTTCATGTCGGCGCGGTCAATGATGAGCGTGAGCAAACGTTGAATCAGCTGCTCGTTGAACTCGACGGCTTCGAGCCAAACTCCGGAGTCATCATTTTGGCGGCAACAAACCGCCCTGAAATTCTCGATCGCGCGCTCTTGCGTCCCGGCCGCTTCGATCGGCAGGTGGTCGTGGATGCTCCAGACCTGGATGGGCGCGAACAGATCCTCCGCGTTCATGCGAAGAATAAACCGTTAGCGGAGAATGCAGATCTGCGGCGTGTCGCGCAGGCCACGCCAGGGTTTGCTGGCGCCGATTTGGCCAACGCGATGAACGAGGCCGCGCTCCTCGCGGCACGACGCAAGGCTGGTGAAATCACCCAAGCCGATCTCGAAGAAGCGGTCGAAAAAGTGGTGGCAGGGCCAGAACGCAAGAGCCGGCGTTTAGGGGAACAGGAGAAGCGTCGGGTGGCTTACCACGAAACTGGGCATGCCCTTGTTGCGGCGCATAGTCCAGGGGCGGACCCGGTGCATAAGATCAGCATCATTCCACGAGGTCGGGCAGCGCTCGGCTACACCTTGCAACTCCCCGCGGATGATCAATTCCTGCTCACGAAAGAAGAGTTGCTCGCGAGAATACGGGTGTTGCTCGGCGGACGCGCCGCAGAGGAATTGGTGTTCGGCAACGTCACCACTGGCGCTGAAAACGACTTGGAGCGGGCAACGACATTGGCGCGGCAGATTGTGGCGATCTATGGCATGAGCGAGAAACTCGGCCTGGCACGAGTGGCGAGCCGACAAGGCGCCTGGTCCGCCAGCGATGCGCCGATGCAGCGCGATTGCAGCGAAGCGACGGCGCGCGAAATTGATGTTGAAGTGAAAGAGCTGCTGCAGCGGGCTTACAGCGAGGCTCGAGAAATATTGCTCCGGGAGCGCAACAATCTTGAGAGCATTAGTCGCAAACTTTTGGCGGTTGAGACGATCGACCGTGAGTCGTTCTGCCAACTGATTGGCGCGCGCGATGAGCAGAAGGAGCGACGCTCAGCCCCTGCCCTGCTCACTGAGGAGGCCACGAACTTTTCAGTGCACGAAAAAAGCCCGCGCGGTTGAGGCGCGGGCTTTTGCGTAGAAACTTCGATTACTTCGCTTCGTCAGCCTTGGTCTCAGCGGCAGGAGCAGCTTCAGGAGCCTTGCCCTCTGTCTTTGCTTCGCCAGTGGCTGGAGTCGTGGCGGCAGTTTCCTGCGCGGCGGCTGTTGGGCCGACGCCAAACTGCTCGATGTCCACCCATTCGAGGATGGCTTGCTCACCAGCGTCACCGCGGCGGGCGCGAGCCAGCTTGATGATGCGGGTGTAACCGCCAGCGCGCTCCTTGAACTTCGGCGCGATCTCGGTGAAGAGAATCTTGGCAGTTTCCTCGTTGTGCAAGCGGGCCACAGCCAAACGGCGGCTATGGATGGAACCCTTCTTGCCGAGGGTCACCATTTTCTCAGCCACGCTGCGCACCGCTTTGGCCTTTGCCAGGGTGGTGGTGATGCGCTTGTGGATGATCAGGCTGGAGACCATGTTCGCGAGCATCGCATTCCGATGCTCAAATTGGCGGCCCAGCTTCGCCGTACGTTTCAGGTGTCGCATAACTAACTAACCTCTAAATTAAGGATTCTCAGGATCCTTGGGCAGGTCGAGCAGATTCGCATCGATGTTCATCCCGAGGGACAAGCCAAGGCTTTGCAGTTTGTCTTTGATTTCGTTCAAAGACTTCTTGCCGAAATTGCGGTATTTGAGCATCTCCGCCTCGGTCTTCAGCGCGAGCTGGCCGACAGTGGTGATGTTCGCGTTGTTCAAGCAGTTCGCCGCGCGGACGCTCAGCTCGATTTCGTTCACGCTCATGTTGAGCAGCTTCTTCAAGCGGGCGCGCTCGTCGTCCTGCTTGTCAGCTTCTTCCTCGAATTCGACAGCGTTCTTGTCGTAGCCGACGAAGACGTCCAGGTGATGCTGCAGAATGGCCGAAGCCTGCGTCAGCGCGTCATCAGGAGTGATGCGGCCGTCCGTCCAAACTTCGAGCAGCAAACGATCGTAATCGGTGCGGTTGCCGACGCGGGCGCTTTCCACCGCGTAACGCACACGGCTCACGGGCGAGAACAGCGAGTCGATCGGAATGACGCCAATCTGCTGGTCAGGACGTTTGTTTTCGTCACCAGGGCAGAAGCCGCGACCAACTTTGATCTCAAGTTCCATGTCGAACTTGCGCTTCTTGTCCAAAGTCAGGATGTGCTGCTTGGGATTGACGACTTCCAAATTTTGGTTCGTGCGAATATCCGCAGCGGTGACCGGACCTTCCTTGGTCACGGAAATCATCACTGTTTGTGGATCGCGGGTGTGAGCCTTGAAGAGAACTTTCTTCAGGTTCAGCACGATCTCAGTGACGTCTTCCACGACACCATCAACGGTGGCGAACTCATGCATCGCGCCATCGATCTTAACTGAGGTGATGGCAGCGCCTTCCAGGGAGGAAAGCAGCACGCGGCGAATGGAGTTGCCGATGGTGTGGCCGTAACCGGTTTCAAACGGTTCAGCCATGAACTTTGCGTATGTGTCCGTCGCGCCCTGTTCTTCTTTAACCAGGCGGCGAGGCATTTCAAAACGACCTAAACGAATAGCCATGTTCTTAGTTGCAGCAATTTTAATCTGACCTGGCCAGCTTTCCCGCAGCTGGTCAGGCCCATATATTTGCTTTTTGCGTGCCCCCACACAGGGGCGCAGGTTTCAGGGATTAGCGGGAGTAAAATTCGACGACAGCCTGCTCGTTGGCAATTGGCTGAATGTCATCACGCGTTGGAACGCGGAGAACAGTGCCTTTGAAGCCGTCCTTGTTCAGCGAGAGCCAATCAGGGACAGAGCGGCTCGTGGAGACTTCCAAACCGCGTGTCGCCATTTGGCGAGAAACGCTGGTTTCTTTGACTTCCACCACGTCGTTCACCTTGAGCGCGTATGAAGGAATCGTGACCTTGCGGCCGTTGACCTTCACATGGCCGTGGCCAACCATCTGGCGGGCAGCCGCGCGGGTTGCGCCGAAGCCGAGCTGGTAAACCACGTTGTCGAGGCGAGTCTCCAGGATCTGGAGCATCGTTTCGCCAGTGACGCCGCGTTGGCGGAGCGCGCGTTGGTAAACGCCGCGAAATTGCTTCTCCTGCAGGCCGTAGAAATAACGAAGCTTCTGCTTCTCAATCAGGCCAAGAGCG
This sequence comes from Candidatus Methylomirabilota bacterium, assembly GCA_035627835.1. GTDB lineage: Bacteria > Verrucomicrobiota > Verrucomicrobiia > Limisphaerales > SXQI01 > DASPKX01. The sequence continues at coordinate 5,611 of DASPKX010000175.1, read as the reverse complement.
TAGTCGGTGTGCTTGCGGCGGGACTTAGGGCCGTGCACGCCGGGAGGATAATTCTTGCGCTCGAGGTATTTGGACGCCCCGAAAATGGGAACGCCAAAACGGCGGCTAATGCGAACGCGAGGACCAGTATAACGAGCCATATGATGCTAAATTTCGAGATTAGACGCGGCGTTTCTTGCGGGGGCGGCAGCCATTGTGCGGCACTGGAGTGCAATCTTTGATAGCGCTGATTTCCAAGCCGATCGCCTGGAGCGCGCGAATGGCGGACTCACGGCCGGATCCAGGCCCGCGGACCTTGATTTCGACTTCGCGCATGCCATGGGACATGGCCTGGCGAGCAGCGTCCTGCGCCACTTGCTGCGCGGCATATGCGGTGCTCTTGCGGGAGCCTTTAAACCCCACGCGGCCAGCGCTCGACCAGCCCAGCAGATTGCCGTGCATGTCGGTGATGGAAACGATGGTGTTGTTGAAAGTTGCCAGGATGTTCGCCACGCCGGTGCTGATGTTTTTGGAACCCTTGGCCTTGATGATCTTCTTGGTCGCGAGATCATCACCGAGGAGTTCAGCAGCGGTCGGGGCGCTGCCAGCTTGCGGGCCAGCAGGAGCAGTGGCGGCTGGCGCAGCGCCAGGCGCGGTTGCGGTTGCCGTTGCGGCGGGAGCCGCGGCTCCAGCTTCACCGGCGGCAGCGGCAGGAGCGGCTGCTTTCTTTGTCTTAGCGGGCTTTGCGGCGCCGCCTGCGGCGGCGTCACCACCAGCGGGTGCGGCAGCGGCTTTAGTGGTGTCAGCAGGAGCGTCCTGCTTCTTTGCCGCCTTCTTGGGTTTTGCTTCGTCAGCCATTTGGAAAGTAAGTTGTGCGCCCGCGATGAACGGGCGCGGCTAAAAATCTGCTTAGTGGATGCCGGTCTTGGCGTTGGGGTTGCGTTGGACACCCACGGTCTTGCGGGGGCCTTTGCGCGTGCGCGCGTTGGTGGAGGTGCGCTGGCCGCGAACAGGGAGGCCGCGCAGGTGGCGTATGCCGCGGTACGACTTGATGCCCTGGAGGCGCTTCAAGTTCATGCCGATCTCACGGCGAAGATCGCCTTCGATCACGTACTTGCCCTCTTGGATGGCATGCACGATTTGGGACATCTGCGCTTCAGTCAGGTCTTTTGCCCGAATGCTTGGCTCAATGTTGGCTCGGGTAAGGATCTCAACCGCGTTAACGGGGCCGATGCCATAGATGTAGCGAAGCGCAATGTCGATGCGCTTTTCACCAGGAATATCAACGCCTAAAATACGTGCCATAATCTTCTCTCGTTTAACCTTGCCGCTGCTTGTGGCGCGCGTTGGTGCAAATGATGCGAATCACACCCTTGCGGCGGACCACTTTGCAATGTTCGCAAAGTTTCTTAACTGATGCGCGGACTTTCATGTTTTAATTTCTCCTGTGGCAGAGCGATCGACCCTTTCGACAGGTCGAAAGGCGACAACTCCACCGTCACTTTATCCCCCGCAGCCAGCTTCACAAAGTGAAGCCGCACCTTGCCGGAGGTGTGAGCCAATAACCGGTGCCCATTGGGCAGTTCCACCCGAAACAACATGTTCGGGAGCGCTTCTATTACTGTCCCTTCGACAGTGATAAAATCCGGTCTGGACACGTCAAAATCTCTGGTTCGGCCTCTGTTATCAGGACCGTATGTTCAAAATGGGCGGAGGGTTTACCATCTTTGGCAACCACAGTCCAGCCATCTTTTAAAATTTGCACTTCAGGGCGTCCGGCATTGACCATTGGCTCAATTGCCAGCGTCATTCCAGCCCGGAGCTTCGGGGAGGACTTGCCATCCACAAAGTTGGGAACCTGCGGCTCCTCATGCATGCTCTTGCCGACACCATGGCCGACGAATTCGCGGACGACGGAAAACCCGTTCCCCTCGACGTAACGCTGAATCGCGCGGGAGATATCCATCACGCGGTTACCGGGGATCGCCTGAGCGATGCCTTCATACAGCGCTTTCTCCGTCACGTCAATCAATTTCTGGCCGAGCGGGTCCGCGCTGCCGACTGCAATTGTGCGGGCATTGTCGCCGATATATCCCTTAAACACGACGCCGACATCGATGCTGATCACGTCGCCCAGGTTCACCCGCCGCTCTGAGGCCATCCCATGCACCACTTCCTCGTTCACCGAGATGCAGGTGTGGCATGGATATTTCCGATACCCTAAAAACGCGCTTTTCCCGCCGTAAGACTTGATTCGTGAGGCCGCAAAATTGTCGATCTCTCGGGTGGTAACCCCCGGCTGAACAAATGCGCAGACCTCATCCAGGACCGCTGCAGCCACAGCTCCAGCTTGTCGCATCGCTTCGATGTCGCGCTCGTTCTTGATGATAATCATTCAGCTCAGGGCTTCCCTGGCAGCGGTCCTCAAGCGTTCCGGCTCCAGGGAGCAATCTAAAATCGTCAGTTGTCCGCGCCCGTTATAAAACTCGCGAAGCGGGGCGGTGTCGCGGCAGTAGATTTCCAACCGGCGATGAACCACTTCGGGAGTGTCATCCGCACGCTGGACTAAAACCCCGCCGCAGGAGTCACATTTGCCCTCCACCTGCGGTGGCATTGTGCGGATGTGATAGATCCGGTTGCAGCCGGAGCATGTGCGCCGGCCAGTGATGCGGTCAATGATCACGGCTTCCGGCGCGTCGCAGTAAACTGCGGCGTCGATCGCCAGTTGCTCCGACTTCAACCAGGCATCCAACGCGTGCGCTTGCGGCACACTGCGTGGAAATCCGTCCAGCATCACGCCGTTGCGGAGCTGGCCGAGACTCACCACCGATTGCATGAACCTGACGATCTCGCCGTCAGGAACCAACTCGCCTTTTTCAATGAACGACTGGGCGCGCACCCCGAAAGGTGTCTTCCTGGCAATCTCCTGCCTTAGCAGTTGCCCGGAAGAAATGTGCTCCAGACCAAAATCCTGTTTTAAGTAAGCGGCAACCGTCCCTTTTCCTGCGCCAGGAGGCCCCAGGAGTATCAATCGCCGTTTCACTTACGTCGTTCGCTCTTAGAAGCGGCCCTTGAGCCGACCCTTCTTGAGGAACCCGTCGTAGTGGCGCATGAGCAAATGGGTTTCCATTTGGCGCATGGTGTCCAGCAAAACGCCGACGGTGATCAACACGCTCGTGCCGCCAAAGAACTGGGAGACGTACGGGTTGATGTTAAAGAAATCGCCCATCAACATCGGGATCAGCGCGATGGCCATCAGGAACAATGCGCCCGCCAAAGTGATGCGGCTCATGGTGCGATGAAGGAAGTCGCTGGTGGCTTGGCCTGGGCGAACGCCAGGGATGTAACCGCCATGCTTCTTCAAATCATCGGAGATCTGCAGCTCATTGAACTGGGTCGCAACCCAGAAGTAGCTGAAGAAGAGAATCATCAGGCCGAACAGGACGTAATACCAGAGGCGGCCAGGGCTCAGGTTCGTGCCGATGGAATTAAAGACGCTGGCCACACCCGGGCTCGTGAGTTCCCCAAGCTTGAGGAAGATCATTGAGGGGAACATCAAGATCGCTTGCGCGAAGATGATGGGCATGACGCCTGCGTAATTCACCCGGATTGGCATGAATGAGCTGCTGGCTTGATAGACCTTGCGGCCAACAGCGCGCTGGGCGTATTGCACAGGAATCTTCCGCTGCGCCTGGGTGACAGCGATAACCGCGGCAATCACAGCGCCCAAGAGCAAGATCAAGGCAATAGCATGGAAAAGGTTGAACTGGCTTTCGACGCCGCCGCCCGGGAAGAACATGTCTTTCACGGCGGTCATGGCCATTGGGAAGTCAGCCACAATGCCGACGGTAATCACCAGGGAAACACCATTGCCAATGCCGCGCTCAGTGATCTGCTCACCCAACCACATCAACAGGAGTGTGCCCGCGGTGAGGAGAACAACGGTTTGAATGCGGTACCACCAGATGTTATCGATCAAAACGAGATTGCCGGTGAAGCCCGGGAAGATTTTCTCCGGATTTTCCCAACCCAAAGTCATCAACGTGCCATGACCCAGGCAAAGGAGGAGGGTCAGGAAACGGCTCATCTGGATCAGCTTAACGCGGCCACCTTCTTCACGAGCCATCTTGGCCCAGGGAGGGTAAACCGCAGTGAGCAATTGGACGATGATGGACGCCGTGATATACGGCATGATGCCCAATGCGCCAACCGCGCACTTCTGCAGCGCGCCACCAGTGAAGGAGCTGTAAAGGCCGAGAAGGCCCATGCCTGCCGTGCCGCTGGCAGCGTTCTGCGCGAACCATTCCCGCAGAGCAGCGCCATCGAGCCCGGGCACAGTCACCCAGGCGATGACGCGGCAAACCACGAGCACCAGCAGGGTGAAAATAATCCGGGACTTCAGCTCCGGAATCTTGAAGCAGTTGGCAAAGGTGTTGAACAGGTTGGCTAGCATCGCGCGAATCCAGGCGCCTCCCGAAGGAGGCTTTTATTACTTGGCAGCTGCTCCAACTAACTCGCACTTGCCGCCGGCAGCTTCGATCTTGGCTTTCGCCGAGGCGCTGAAAGCGTGCGCGTGAACCGTGAGCTTTTTGGTGATTTCGCCACGACCGAGGATCTTGATCCCGGAGGATGTGCCATTGGCCAAACCAGCCTTTTTAATGGCATCCAGGTCCACGGTCTCGCCGTCGTTGAAGTGCTGGAGCGTGTCCAGATTCACAGGGACATAAACAGTGGCGAAATCGGTGTTGTTGAACCCGCGCTTGGGCATGCGGCGGATCAAAGGCATCTGGCCGCCTTCGAAGCCTGGGCGGATGGAGGAGCCGGAGCGGGCGCTCTGGCCTTTGCCACCGCGACCGGAGGTCTTGCCATGGCCGCTGGACTCACCTTGGCCCAGACGTTTGCGCCGATGTTTGGCGCCTTGATTCGGCTTTAAATTGTGTAAACGCAACATAAGAGGGAAATGTTAAGCGGTTGGAGCAGCGGGAGCCTGCGCGCGAGGGCGAACGCTCATGCCGCGGGCCTTGAAGATATCCTCGCGCAGACGGAGCTGGCGAAGGGCTTTCAAAGTGGCTTTTGCCACGTTGGCCGCGTTTTTGGAACCGAGCGATTTGCTCAGGATGTCGCGGACGCCAGCGCTTTCAACCACAGCGCGGACGGTCTTGCCGCAGATCAACCCTGTTCCCGGCGAAGCTGGGCGCAGAAGAATCTTGGCGCCGCCGAATTCAGAGTAAACTTCGTGCGGGATGGTGTTTTCGCGGATGGAAACAGCGAGCATGCGTTGCTTGGCATCTTCCCCACCCTTGCGGATGGCGTCAGCCACTTCGCCCGCTTTGCCGAGCCCGAGGCCAACGCGGCCTTTCTTGTCGCCGACAATCACGAGAGCGCTGAAGCTGAAACGACGACCGCCTTTGACGACCTTCGCGGAGCGGTTGATGTAAAGAACCTTCTCGGCGAGATCGCTCTGTTCCTTGGGGAAATCATCCCGGCGCCGTGGGCCGCCACGACCTGGGCCGCGGCCCTGGCCGCCGCCGCCGCCGCGACCGCGACCGATCCGCCGACCTGCTCCGGCGTCAGCCCGCTCGGGAAGACGTGCGCGAGCGCGACGCCGAAGGCCGGAGGGTCCGCCGTCAGT
>DASPKX010000174.1:0-19484 GCA_035627835.1 Candidatus Methylomirabilota bacterium | reverse complement strand
AACAATTGCGGCGTGATGACGTTGCAGCCGAACATCACGAAGTAACTCCAGCCGAACGGACCGAACGCGCGGTTCATGAAGGTGAAGCGTTCGTAGGGATTGCCGCCGTACCAAGCGATGAAAAACTCCATGATGTACGCGTAGCCAACGATGGACCCCGTCGCGAGCGTCACTTTGCACATCAAATCGATGTGGCGCATCGTGATCAGGTCTTCCAAGTGGAAGAGCGAGCGGAGCGGCACCAACAGCGTGAGCACCATGCCGAAACCGGAGAAGATCGCACCCGCAACGAAGTAAGGCGGGAAAATTGTGGTGTGCCAGCCAGGAACCTGCGACACCGCGAAGTCCAATGACACGATGGAGTGCACCGAGAGCACGAGAGGCGTGGAGAGACCCGCGAGGATCAAGTAAGCCTTTTCGTAATTGCTCCAGTGGCGGTTGGAACCAGTCCACCCCAGGGAGAACAATCCGTAAGCAAACTTGCGGATCTTGGTCTTGGCACGATCACGCATGACAGCCAGGTCAGGAACCAGACCGACGTACCAGAACAACAGCGAGACCGTGAAGTAGGTCGAAACCGCAAACACGTCCCACATGAGCGGTGAGCGGAACTGCGGCCAGATCGCATTCGAAGTCGGCAGGGGGAACAGCCACCATCCGAACCATACGCGGCCGACGTGAATCAACGGGTAAATGCCCGCGCACATAACCGCAAAAATGGTCATCGCTTCGGCCGCGCGATTCACCGCTGTGCGCCAGCGTTGGCGGAGCAGGAACAAAATTGCCGAGATCAGAGTTCCCGCATGGCCGATGCCGATCCACCAAACGAAGTTGATGATCGCCCAGCCCCACATCACAGGGTGACCCAAACCCCAGACACCCACACCAGTGGCCACCAGGTAGCCGATCATGGTGAAGCACATCGTCATCATCAGGATGCTGATGATGAAGGATGGCCACCACCACTTTGGCGTCGGCCCTTCAATGATCCCGGCAATGCGGTCGGAAATCCAACCGATGCTGCGATTGTTGGCAACCAGTGGTTCCCGGGCCAACTCAGCGGGCGGAGCGTAAACTTTCAGGTTTGTCGGCGTCGCGTCCATCAGTGATGCCCTCCCTTTTGCTCACCTGGGGAGTGCGTGCCTCCCGTCTTGGAATCATGCGCATCGTGGCCTGCGCTGAACGGGTCGCTATGGCTGCGGTCCATGTAAGCTTGGGTAGTGAACGGATGCTTCGTGTAATCAGGCATTGCCGGATTTTGGTTGCGCACCCGGGCGAGATAAGTCAGCCGTGGCTGCGTGGCCAGGAACTCGAGCACTGTATAATTCCGATCCACCTGCTTGAGCTGCGAAACTTCGCTCTTCTCATCGGCGAGGTTGCCGAACGTGATCGCGTCCGATGGGCAGGCTTGCGCGCAAGCCACCGTGAATGTTCCATCGGGAACGACCACGTCGCCGGAAGCCTTGGCTTTGACCTTTTGCGCGATCTTGGCCGCTTCGATGCGCTGCACGCAAAATGTGCACTTCTCCATCACGCCGCGCATGCGGACAGTGACGTCTGGATTTGAAACCAGGCGCACCAAATCAACTTCGTCTTGCGGGCGCTTGGCCAATGGGCCTTTGTAAAGATCGGTAATCGGCCGCTTGTTGTAATCGAAGTAGTTGAAGCGGCGAACTTTCCAGGCGCAGTTGTTCGAGCAGTAACGCGTGCCGACGCAACGGTTGTAAACCATCACGTTCAACCCTTCATGGTCGTGCACGGTTGCGTTGACTGGGCAGACGTTTTCGCACGGCGCTTTTTCGCAATGCTGGCAGAGCATTGGCTGCGTCACCGTTTGCGGATTCTCAGGCGTTCCCGCGTAGTACCGGTCGATGCGAATCCAATGCATCTCACGATTCCGCGCAACCTGCTGTTTGCCAACGACGGGGATGTTGTTCTCGCTCTGGCAAGCGATCACGCAAGCGGAGCAGCCGGTGCAGGCATTCAGATCAATGACCATGCCCCATTGATGGAGGGCGCGCTCTTTGACTTTCTCGAGGGGGTTCTCGTAAGCGCGCCAATCATCCGGGACTTTGCCTTTGAGCGCGTCCGGTGCCTCAGGCTGGTGCATGTTCATCCCCTTGGCGAATTGGGGATGCGCTTTGTATTGATCGAGATTGGCTTCGCGAACGATCGGACGCCCTTCCATCGACCAGTGATTTTGCGTGGTCGCCAGTTGATGGAGCGCGCCAGTTGCCTGGAGCTTCGCTCCGGCCGCCTGTGTCGCTGTCTGCGTGGTCCGAAGCGCGTAAGCATTGTAGCCCGTGCCTTTGCCAACGCGTCCTGTCCGGCTGCGCCCATAACCAAGCGTCAGCCCAATGGTGTTCTCCGCGTGGCCAGGCTGCACCCAGATCGGGCCTTCAATCTCCTTGCCGTTGACGCTGATCTTAACCTTGGGAACGAAAAGTTGGTTGTTCTCCTTGTCCACCACTTCCAGGCCGAGGGCTTTGGCAGTCGTTGGCCCCAGAAGAATGGTGTTTTCCCAAGTCATCTTGGTGATCGGGTCCGGCAACTCCTGCAACCAGGCGTTGTTGTTCCAGAAACCATCGCCAACTTTGTAATCGCGGATGAATTGGACTTGAAGATTGTCCTTCGAGGCTGCGGGCAGATTCGCCAACGCGCTACGAGCTTGTTGCAAAACCCCGTTGCTTACCTGCGCGGCGCTGGCCTTGCCGAGGCGGGCGTCCAGGAAGCCGTCATGGAGGAACTTGCGCCAGCCATTCACCACATCCTGCGGCTGCGCCGTCAGGCGGAACGTCTCGCGCACGATGTCGTGCGAGCTAGGGTTCTGCTCGCCAGCGATGCGCGCGAGGAACTCAATGCAATCAAGGCCGCCGAAGATCGGCGCGATCAACGGCTGCACTGGGGTGTAAACACCGCCATAGGTCAGCGCATCGCCCCAGCTTTCGAGATAATGTGCGGCGGGAATATGCCATGTGGCAATTTGGGCCGTTTCGTCCTCGTAGTAACCGAGGCGCACGATGTTCTTTGCGTTGGCAATTGCGCTGCCGAAATTCAGGTCCGTTGGCGCGGTGTAAACCGGATTCGAGCCAACGATAACGAGAGTGTCGATCGCCCCGCTCTGCAGATGCGAGGTTAATTCAGCGATTGTGCCTTCGCGAGGAGCGGGGGTTTCTGTGAAGGTGACCGTCTGCCCGATGCTGCCGAGCGCCTGGTTGATCGCGTAGGCGGCCAGGTGAACGCCGATTGGCTGGCGTTGTCCCGCCACCACCAAAACTTTGCCGCGATTCTCAGGCTTGAGCAGGTCATTGGCGCATTCGGCGACCCACTTGTCAGCCACTTGCCCTTTGTCCACAACTGCGGACGCGAGGTCCAGGGCTGCCTGGGCGATTCCACTTGGGCTCGTGGGTTTGCGATGATCCGCATTGATGCCCGTCACACTCAGCATGCTCTCCACCACGTAAAGGCGGTTCATGCTGTCGGTCGGCTTGCGGAGCTTGCGATTCTTGGAGAAGCCCGCGCTGTAGCGGTGGCATTCTTCCTCACCCGCCAAAATGTCTGCGTCCAGCGAAACGATTACGGACGCTTTCTCAACGTGAAAGTGCGGGCGAACAGATTGGCCCGTCGCAGCGGAAGCGGCTTGGCGATGGATGTCAAAATCGACGCCTTCATGCGCAAACCAACGCGCTTGCGGCATCTTTTGGGCCAAAGCGGCCTGCACACGCTGCAAGGAAGGCGAGCTGCTCCGCTCAACGAGGAAAGCCAATCCCTGCCCGCGGTTTCCGGTGAAGGTCTGCGAAATCCGCGCCAGCTCCTGCAAAGCCGCATCCTTGCCCACAGGCTTGCCAGCGTTCAGGTAGCGGGAAGCCCGATCTGGATCGTAAAGGCTAAGGACGGAAGCCTGCGCGATTGCGTCAGTGCCCCCATTGCTATCCGGATGCTGCCCATTGCCTTCAACCTTAATCGGCCGGCCTTCGTGAGATTTGACCACCAACGGCATCGCGCCCAGCTGTGTGGGCATGCTCGTGGCGTAGAATTTCGCCACTCCATGCACATAACCCTCCGGCAAGCGGGTGTGGGGAACAATCGTGTGCACTGGGCGGCGGCAGCCAGCGGCGCCAATGCCAGCCAAGGCCAATGAAGCTGACATCAGCTTCATGAAACTGCGGCGGGTCACCGGGTCAGTCAGCTCGCTCGCGCCTGGTTGGAACTCGCGCTGCGCCCATTCCTTGAACTCTGGCTTGTCAGCCAATTGTTCCAGGCTGCGCCAGTACTTCGGCCCAACTTCAGGCTCGGGACAAGGTGGTGGAATTGTTTTCATCGATGACAAGCGGAGCAGTTCTGCAGCGACTCGACCTTCCAGTCGTGCACCATCTTAGCCCCTTGCTCCTTGGCGAAATTAGCGGGCGGCGTCCAATCCAGGTTGTAAACCTCTTCCAACGGCCGAATATTCTTGGCCGGGTCGCGATGGCATTCCAAGCAGAACGCCATCGAGAAGGATTTCTCGTGCCGCACTTCATCCATCTTGTTCACCTGCCCATGGCAATGCACACAGCTGATGCCGCGGTTCACGTGAACGGAATGGTTGAAATAAACGAAATCCGGTGTGCGATGAATCTGCACCCATTCAATGGGCTTGCCCGTTTCCATGCTCTCGCGCACGGGCGCCAAACGCGGATCCTGAGCCAACACCTGGTTGTGGCAGTTCATGCACGTCGTCGTGCTCGGGATATTAGAAAACCAGGATTTATCGACGTTGTTATGGCAATAACGGCAATCCAGCCCCAACTCCTCCACGTGAATGGCATGGGAGAAGTTCACAGGCTGGGTTGGTTGATACCCCACGCGGGCGTACTCGGGCGTCAGGTAGTAGTTCGCGCCGACGATGACCGCCGCTCCGATAAGGACCGCAGCGACCAGGATCCGTCCTGGCAGCTTGTTCGTCCATTTAGGAAATACGTCAGACATTTGTGTTAAATCTGTGGCGCGCTTCGGCGGATGCGGAACAAATCAACTGTAGGAACATCAGCCAGCCGCAGTAGTGTTATCAATCTTTCCTATGCAAGTCGATAGCAAAATTAGTTAATCTTTTCCCAACCGCGGGTTTGTTTTAGCCCACCTTTTCCTCTGCGGCAACACTTCTCCCGCCCAAATGCGCGGTTTTCGGATTTGATTATTAAATGAATAAGCGTTGCCACAGCATTATTTTCGGTCCGCTGTGACCACGCCATTTCACCCGATCTGAACCCTTGCTCCGAAAGCGCGTTGGTTGTAGCGGATACAACTCACGCGTCAAGCGGGGAAAACCCGTGCTGAGTTCTTTCGCGCCGTCCGCTTTGCTGCGGGCTAGTCCGACTCGCGCAACCGATAGAAGCGCCGATTCTCCAAAAATGGCGCCTCGAAGGCGGATCCCTCGGTTGTGACGGCATTCCAAGGGCCATCCAGAGAGGTGGCGCTTTCCAGGAGCAAGCCAGCGCTGCTTGAGCCCCATGAGAGCCTCAGAGAGTTGTTGCTCATGGCGCCAAAGGTGAGGCGCGGCGCGCTCTGCACGTTAATGATCTGCACCACTGTCTCGGCTGCATCATACAGCTCGTTGCCCGGTTGGGAGGCGGCGACTTTAATTTCACCAGAGAGCCCAAGCTCGAGGAGGTTGCCGGTGATGGCTCCTGCGCCAGAGACCACGCTGAACGTGATGGGCAGGCCTGAAGAAGCCACCGCTTCCAAGGTCAGCCGCTTTGTCCCCGCTTTTACAGAGCTGGGCGCGCTGAACTGTATTTGCTGGATCTTTTTGCCGATGAACACCTCTTGCTCAAGAGGACGCGCAGCGAAGAAAAGTGAGCTTCCCTGTTGCTCCGCTCGAATGCGTACCAGGCCGGGGGTTAGCGCCAGAAGCATGTCATTCGTCAAAGTTGCTGCCCCGCTCAGCACCCTCAAGGCCACGGGTAGGCCGGAGCTTGCCTCACCACGGACAGGATGCGCCGTCTCGCTTGCGCGCAACGCTGCGATTCCCTCCAAGTGGATCATTTGAGCTGTTTTCCCCTTGAAGCGGAAGGACCGCTCGCCAGTTGTTCCAGCAAACACTGCATCACCTGTTTGAATTGCGCGCACCCGGATAAGCTCAGGCCCATACACGGTCAGCACATCGCCCTCAATGGTGGCCGGCCCAGCAGCCACTTCAAAGCGGACTTGAAGGCCCGACGAGGCGAGCGCTCCCAGGCCGATCGTGTCTGCATCACCGGTAGCCAGCGCACGAAGTTGGCCGGCGCTCCCGAGGTTAAACTCACGCACGACGTTCGGCCCAAAGTCGATGGCTTGCTGCAGCTTGGTCGCAACAACCACTTGGTCCGCATGAGCGGGCTCGTAGTTTGTGTTTCCATCCGAATACGCCCGCACGGTTATGGGGCCCGCTGAGGAAGGAGTTAGAACTGAGCCATTGACCGCTCCGATGCCCTGCATGATTCGAAAACTCACTGCGAGGCCTGCATCGGAGGTCGCGACGAGCCTTAACGTCGTGGGATCGATTGGCGTAAAAGTGATTTTCTGCTCGCGTCGGCGCACAGTGAAACTGCGGCGAACAAGCGGGGCTGCTTCGAAGTCGGAATTGCCGCTCTGGGAGGCGCGCACACTGTAGCGACCCGGCCCTGAGACCGTGAGTGAATTGCCAACGACCGACCCGAAACCTTCCACCACAGCAAAGGAAATGGGCAGCCCGGAAGAGCTGGATGCCTGAAGCGGCACCGTTACAGAACCAAATGGCTGATCCTGAATGGGCGCAAACTCAATGACCTGGGGCTTCTTCGGCAACACGACCAATGGTTTTGCAACGCTTGACGCCGCCGCCAGCTGGTTCGCCACCCTGGCATGGTATTGGCCCGAATCAGTGAGCGAAGTGGCCGAAATTGCGAAAGAGCTATTCGTGGCGCCCGGGATGGCGGCGCCATCTTTATACCATTGGAAGCTGAAGGGAGGAGTCCCCGCAGGCGTCACGGAAAACAGGGCGGGTTCTCCTTTCGGGACACCCGCACTGGGGCCAGTGATCTCAACGATCGTGGCGGCTCTCTCATCCCGAGGCAGCACGACGATGTGATCCACGATGGCATCTCCTGAGGCGCTCTCGATCGACAGCTTCGCACTGCTGTTACGTGCGAGGACTGTAAAGTGGGCCCATGTGCGTGGATCGGAAGAATCCGTCAGCTGCAGGCTCCCGACGAGTTCATCGTTCCACTTGATCTTCACTGTAGTGGGTCCGGAGGTGGGTTCCAACGCGCCCGCGAGCTTCACATCATAGGCGCGCCCCACTGTGACGGGAATCTCCTGCGTGATGGAGCTTCTTGGAGGCAGAATGGCGTAAGCATTGGTTGTGGCTTGGTGGGCAGGTCCGTTAGTTGACCAACGGGCCAGCGGCGTGCCCCAGTCAAATTCGCCGTTCAGGACGAGGTTTCCAGGCTCGTCGGTGGACTCAACCCCAGGCTGGGTTCCCGTCAAGTTGACCACTCCGCCAATGTCGCCGGTGGCGATCGCAATTCGGTACGTTGCGCCTGCTTGCACATTTGCCTGCAATGATTGCATCGAAGAGCCCAGGAGCTTCAGGCCCGCAAGAGTATCGCCTTCATAAAGTGCGACGCCGACTGGGAGCGAAGCCACAAGATGTGCTGGGCCAGAGTAGTCCGGCTGCCACTTCCACCAAAGGGTTTTGGTGTGCCCGGGGAAATGCTCGGGCTCGCCTTCCTCCGAATCAGCGTGGAGCAGAGAAGCGCGTGAGTGCTCCAATGCCTCGCTCAGTGTCAGCGCCTTCTCGAAAGCGTTGTTTTCAGCCACGTCAGGAATGCTTACTAACTCCACAGCAAAGCCGCGGGTCAAAGAAGCCAGTGTTTCGATCTGAATATGATAGGTCTGACCGGCAACCGCTTGGAATCCGGCCACCGGGTCTAGAGCCAGCAAGCTTTGCAAAGCGCTCCCGGAATACACCATCACACCCAGCGGGGGGCGGCGATGGCGCAGGAAGACTTTCCCTGAGACAGGCGCTTTCCATGAATACCAAACTGTCCCAACCGCACCCGAGAACGTGTCCGGATTGCGTGGCTCACCGGGCTCGCTGGTGGAGGTGAGGTTGTGTCCAATAATGTAAGGGTTCAGGCCTGCTACCGCTGTCGCCTCACTAAAGTTGTCGTTGAGCAGTTTAGGTTCATAAAGCACACCCACAGGACCTTGCGCTTGAATGTAGTAGCTTTGAGAGTTGGTGACGGCACGTGCAGCAACTCCGCTTTCGCAGTCATTGGATCCGTTCCTGAGCAAACCGATCGTGGGGCCGCCCTCAAACACGCGGTGGACTTTCGTTTGTCCCGGCACAGCTGCATAAGTGATCAAAAAGCCTGTTCCTGGTGGGCGGTGCTGCCACCAAAGGGACCGTTGGAAGTTCACGCATCCGGACCAGGAGAGTTCAAACTCTCCAGGTTCAATACTTCCGGTCCAATCCTCCGCATCAAGGACTGTGTTGTTATTCGTCACAACGATCGCCCTGGCAATAGCGTCATTGGCGGGGCGTTCAAATTGAATTGGTAAGCTCCACCCGAAATCAAACCCGTCAGGCATCCAACCGCTCACGTGGAGGTAATAGGTTTCACCAGCCGTAAAATACAAGGCGCCGGAATCATAAGGGTCGCCAAGCACCCGTTGCAGTGAGTTCAGGTTTGTCCCCTTGTGCACCGCCGCAAATGATGGTGAGAAAAGGAGTGCGCGGGGTTGCGCGGTTTTCGTGTCGCGCTTGGGCTCGAATTTAAACCACACGCTCCCGTACCGCGTCCCGGGCGGCTCCCCCAGTTCGAGTGTGGCTCCAGCCAAACTGCCGGTCAGCGTCAACGCGCCGCCCGCTGGCGCAATAGCGGCGGCCTCGGCAAAATTATCATTCTGCGGTCGCGAAGGGATCACATCCAACTGGAACCCGAAGTCCCGGCCCTGGGAGGGCCGCTCCGCATAAACCGCCAAATGATACGTTTGCCCCGCGGTCACAAGCCCGCGCTCATCCATCGATGAGATTAGTTGAAGGCCCTGGAACGAGGAACTGGCGCCTTCGAACACCCATATCTCCGGCAGCGACGTTCGTTCTTTTGCGGCAAAACGGATACGCCCGCTGGCAGGAGCTTTCCACGTAAACCACACACTACAGGCGGCTCCAGGGCGCGGAAGTTCATTCATCTCGCGAGTCGCCGCGATCGTGGTTCCCTCCACGAGGACGGGGGACACATGGGAAGGAATAAGGCGCGCTTGGGCGATGTTGTCGTTTTCCGGCGGCTTGTTCATGTGATCCATTCGGAACTTGAACGGCCCTTGCTCGCCCGCGCGCGTAAATACGGCGACGTAGTTCGTAACGCCCGCGAAAACGTAAGGAACATTGATTTCGCGTGCGCTGTTCACAAGGTGTAAGTAGATCGGGTCAATAAAGTAGAACCAGAGCTGCGGGGCGCCGACGTCGGGGGTCACACGAATGTGCCCGCTAAAATTCGGAACCCACTGATACCAAACTGGCGCCACAGCGTTCGTGTTCTGAGCCTCCGGATCGTCTGTCGCCCCCAAGTTGCTGCCTTCCACCACAATGCCACTCCGCGGTGAAAGCACGATGGCGTTGGTGCGCTTGTCGTTGACAGGTGTCGCTGCATGCGAGGCGGCGGTGAATGCAGACAGAAGGAGCAATAAGAAGAGGATTCTCATGGAGGGTACAACAATGGCTCAATGCCTTTACGTGAGCAGAGGAGCTTAGGGGATGATGAACTGAAGATACAATCCTAATTCCACTTGTGACCCAAGGGGAGTCGGACTTCCGTGAGAAGTGGGAAGCGGTTCGCCGAACGGTTGGAAATCTGTCGACCCGGCATCAGCCGCCCTGCAAGGAAGATACAGGTCTATTGCTCTATTCGGCGCGGGACTCGGTGGGGGCGATTTGGCTTTCGCCGGGGAGGACTTGGCCGGGAGAGACTCTGAGTTGGTTATTGATCGTCCGGAGCCCAACTGCTTCTCGGACTCGGTTCTCCACGTTCAGGCGCTCGCTGTCACTGCCCACGACCCCCTGCAGCGTGAGGTTCCCATCTTGCGAATTAATATCGATGTTTCGCAAGGCCTCGATCGGGAGCCCGCGGGAGATGTCGGTGCCGGCGCTTGTGCCGACTGCCCCCATCAAGTCGGATCCGACCCGCCGCTCAGGATCGTCTGAATAAGCCGCACTCGCGCGATCCTGCCGGTGGCCCAGAGAGGTTTCGCGCCCGGTCGAGAAGGCAGTGGAAAGGCCAGGCGCGGGCACATCCGAGCTGATTGTGCCAAAGCGGGTTGCGGTTGTGCTTCTGACCCCGGTTCTAATTTCACCAGATTCGAAACCAGAACTGGAGCCAGAAACGCCCGCAGGCGCGCTGCCGATGCCAGACGCGGAGCTGCCGCTCAAAGCGGAGCTGCGAAAAGAGGATCCTGAACGATACGGCGCAACGCTGATCGCCCTCACGCCAGCAAGTTCATCCCGCTCCCCCGCAGGGGCCTTGCCGGCCACCTGCGTGTTGGAATTTTGCTGCGCGTTATCCGCGCGTGGCACGGAATCACCCGATTGCGAGTTGGGTGGGTCGCTCAAACCGGGCGCAGGCTTGGCGCCATCCTCGGGCGTTTGCCCCTCAGAAGCGTCGCCGTTGGCATCCGTTTCTGGCGCGCTGCCTTGATCAAGGCCAGGCGTCAGAAGGATGCGATTTCGTTGATCATCCACTCCGGAGTAATCGCCACCCGGACGGAACCGATCCGTCGCGGAGCGCACACTGCCGCGATCCTTGTTCAGGAGGAAGTTGGTTTCCTGCCCCGTGGTTGTTCGCCCTTGAGTGGGCGAATTGACTCCAAGCTGCCCGCGTGTGCCGGGGCCGCTCTCATCCGGAACGTCCCGTGTGATTGGCCGCTCCGGTGTTTCCTCAATGTCACTGGTGACTTCCCCGTCCACGGTGGTTGAGCCGACGCTGGTCTCAATGCTCGTGCCCGTGCCTCGTTGGGAACCTCCGGGGCTGCCCTGGTGGGCGCACCCGACCCCAAGCAAAAGGGCGAATATGACTGCCGCTGTTTTCATAAAGTCTCCTCTCCCGGAAATCTCGCGCACACATCGCGCCGAACAACGGAGGGCAGGGAACACTTCATAGTTCGGGGATTCCCCGAATGGGTGCGAGCAACGAAAGTTCGGTCCTCTCTGAATTATTGAAGTTCAGCGGGAGCTTCCCCTACAATGGCCCAATGACCCGTTACTTGATTCGTTTTGCATGCGCGTTGCTGATCGTGACGGCGGCTCGAGCCGCGGATTCAGACCCTGCCAAACCGATCTTTGCGGACACCAATCTTGATCGCGCGGTCCGCCGGTTTGTCCTGGAGAAGCGAGACAATGATCAACCTTTGGTGGAAGCCGATGTGGCCAGCCTGTCGGTAATCAAAGCCGCCGGGATGAACATCACCAACTTGAGCGGGATCGAGAAATGCCGAAGCATCGCTTCCCTCGATCTTTCTTCAAACGGCATCAGCGATTTGTCTCCGCTCGCGGGCCTTCCTCGCCTTCAGCAGATCTTTCTCACAAGCAATCAAGTGAGCAACATCCAGCCGCTCAGCACGGTGGCTGCGCTCCAATACATTGAGCTGTCGCACAACAAAGTGCAGGATGTCGCCCCGCTCGCCGGACTCACGAACCTTAATTCACTCTATCTGGGCAACAATCAGATCAAAGACATCACCCCGCTCGCGAACCTCCCGCGCCTTTGGTCCCTCTACGTTGACAACAACAAGGTTTCCGCGCTGCCCAAGACGAACAATTGGCGCAGCATGTCCACCCTTTCACTCAGCGGCAACCAGGTGAAAGAGATCTCTTCGATCACCAATCTCAACCGCCTCTATTACTTGTTTCTGGAGAACAACAAAGTGAAGAGCCTTGGCCCCTGGCCGGTAATGACGGCGGAGGCAACAAACGAATTTCTGCCTTTCCTGAATCTCTACGTGAAGGGGAACCCCCTCGATCGCGCGAGCAAGAAGAAGCTCGATCAGCTCCAGGAAATTGGTGTGAAAGTGAACCGCTAAATTCCACGTTTATGGCAACGATCGCTGTTCTCGGGACCATGGACACCAAGGGCGAAGAGCACGCCTTTGTCGCACAACAAATCAAAGCTCGCGGGCATACCCCCTTGGTGATCGACGTGGGCGCGCTCGAAGTCCCAACGCTCAAGCCGGACATCACGCGTGAGGAGATCGCCGCCGCGGCGGATATCAATCTTCCGGAATTAGTGAAGCGCCGCGATCGTGGTGAAACCGTTAAAGCGATGTCGCAGGGCGCGCCCATAGTTCTTTCTCGCCTGGCCGCTGAAAAAAAGATCCAAGGCGTGATTTCCCTCGGGGGCGGCGGCGGCACCGCCATCTGCACAGCCGCCATGCGCGCATTGCCGATCGGCTTTCCAAAGCTGATGGTGAGCACGCTCGCTTCCGGCAACACCGCCCAATACGTCGGCGTTAAGGACATTGTGATGTTCCCGAGCATTGTCGATGTGGCTGGGATCAACCGCATTTCCCGTCAAATTCTCTCCCGCGCAGCAGGCGCGATTTGCGGGATGGTCGAGACCGCCCCGCCACCCGGTCAGGATAAGCCGATCATCGTCGCGAGCATGTTCGGCAACACCACCGAATGCGTGCAGCACGCCCGCAAGATTCTGGAGAGCCATGGCTACGAAGTCCTCGTCTTCCACGCCACTGGCATGGGTGGCCGCACCATGGAATCGCTCATTGAATCAGGCCTGGTCGCGGGTGTGCTCGACATCACCACCACGGAATGGGCAGATGAATTAGTGGGCGGTTTCCTCACTGCAGGACCGAACCGCTTGGAAGCGGCCGCGCGGAATGCCATCCCCGCCATCGTGACCCCTGGCTGTCTGGACATGGTCAACTTTTACGCGCCCGACAGCGTGCCTGCCCGCTTCAAGGGCCGCACCTTCTACGAGCACAACCCCCAGGTGACCTTGATGCGCACGAACGCCGAGGAAAACCGGGAACTCGGCAAAGTTATTGCGCAGAAGCTAAACACCTCGCTTGGCCCAGTGACTGTTTTGCTGCCGCGAAAAGCGATCAGCGTCATCTCGGCAGAGGGGCAGAAGTTCCACGACCCCGCCGCCGATCAAGCGCTCTTCTCCGCGATTAAGGAGCACATTCGGCCCGACATTCAGGTGATCGAAATGGACAACGCCATCAACGACCCCGCCTTTGCCGAAGCGTGCGCGAATGCCTTGTTGAAGAATATGGGTGTGAAGCAGGGCTAGGAGTGGGCGCGAGTTGGCATTGAAACAGAGGTTCCTCCGAAGTACCTTACGGCATGGCCACACCGGTCGATGAAGTGCTAAGCCAGACGCGAACATGGCCGCGCGAAGCGGTGATTGAACTCATCCACAAGCTGCATGCTGAACTTGAGCCGTCAATTGCCGCGGACATCGAACAAGCTTGGAAGGAGGAAGCTCTTAACCGATGGCGCGATTTGGAAACAGGGGCTGTTCAAGGTGTGCCACTTGAGGAAGTCCGCAGGCAAATGCGCGCCCTGCTCGGGCGGTGAAGCCAACCTCATTTCATCCCGCCGCGTTGGCGGACTAGGGCCAGGCCCTCACATATTATACCGATATCGACCCTGATCTCGGCCGACTATTCAACGAACGCGTTGAAGCCACGCTCGCGGCCATTGCCCGATCGCCCGCGCTTCCACGAATGTTCGCGCCCCCAGTCCGTAGGCGGTTCGTCGAACGTTTTCCGTATGCTCTGCTTTACGTGGACCGGCCCAGCAAAATTCTTATCGTGGCTGTGATGCATCTGCACCGTCACCCCACGTATTGGCGCGAACGATTGATCTGAGGGCGAAACCACAGCTCACAACCCTGTAGGATAATCTAAAAACACCCACGGCAGTTTAAACTTCTTCGACAGATGCTCGGCCAGCGCTTTGACGCCGAAGGTTTCAGTTGCGTAGTGCCCGCCGTAGAAAACATTGATTCCGGCTTCCTCGGCTATCGCGTAAGTGTAGTGCGGCCCCTCGCCCGTGATGAAGGTGTCCACGCCCTCGCTTGCCGCCAACTTGATCTCACCCCCACCGCCGCCGGTGACGATGCCAATTTCCCGACAAATCTCCTTCCCGCCAGGTAGTACAATGGGAGGGCGCCCCAGGGCTCTGTTCAACCGATCTGCCAATTCTTGCCGCGTCAGCTTAGCTTTCGCGCGAAATCCCAGGAACCGGCCTTTCTCAAAGAAGAACGGCTTCAAATTCTTCAACCCCAAAGCCGCCGCCAGTTGCGCGTTATTGCCCAACTCCGGATGCGCGTCCAGGGGAAGGTGCGAGCTGTAAACCGCGATGTTGCTATTGAACATCGTTCGCAGCTGCTGGTAACGCGATCCCGTCCACGGGTGGCTCGGGTTCCAAAACAGCCCATGATGAACAATCAGCAGGTCCGCTTTCTGCTCCGCGCACAGCCGGAGCGTCGAAGTGGTGGCATCGACGGCGGCGGCGATGCGCGTCACCGTGCCGTCGTTCTCCACTTGCAGCCCGTTGACCGCCCCGGGCCAGTCGTTGAACTCGCTGGTTCGGAGCAGATTTTCACAATGCTCCACGATCCGCTGGAGAGAGGCTGGCATACCGGTGTGAAAAAAACATTACGCATATTGAATTCTGTGCCAAGCCCCTTATAGTGCGCATGCTTTTTGCACAAGAATGAGCGATTTCGCCGATTCCACAGCGCCCTGGAGCATCCAGGCCGCGCGGGCCACTTACAACATTGACCGCTGGGGGGCGAAGTACTTCGACATCAACGATGCGGGCCACGTCGTTGCCCGCCCGCTCCATGATGAAGGCGCGACCGTCGATGTCCTCGACGTGCTTGAAGAGGCAAAAGCCCGCGGCCTCAAATTCCCGCTGCTCATTCGGTTCCAGGACATTCTTCGCCACCGTGTGCAGGTGTTGAACAACGCCTTCCGCAAGTCCATTCAAGAGTACAGCTACCAGGGAACGTACCGGGGCGTGTTCCCCATCAAGGTCAACCAGCTTCGCGAGGTGGTTGAAGAAATCCTCGACGCGGGCAAGCCTTACCAATTCGGCCTGGAAGTCGGCAGCAAGCCCGAACTCTTCGCCGGCCTGGCCCTTCAGCCGCAAAGCGGGAGCCTGATTATTTGCAACGGTTACAAGGATGCCAGCTTCATCCGCATGGCTCTCATGGGCATCAAGCTCGGCAAACGCGTGATCATGGTTGTCGAGAAACTTGAGGAGCTGAAGCAAATCATCACCGTTTCCAAGCAAGTCGGGGTCGAGCCCATGATTGGCATGCGCGCCCGCCTGCTCAGCAAGGGCATGGGCAAATGGAGCGAGAGCGGCGGCGAGAACGCCAAGTTCGGCCTGAGCACGGTCGAATTAATGATGGCCACGAAGCTCCTGCAGGACGAAGGCCTCGCGCACTGCTTCAAGCTCATCCATTTCCACATTGGCTCCCAGGTGCCCGACATCTTGACCGTGAAGAAAGCGGTTCAGGAAGCCACCCGCTACTACGCGAAGCTCTACAAGATGGGCTTCCAGATCCAATATGTGGACGTGGGCGGCGGGCTCGCCGTCGATTACGATGGCAGCCGCTCCGCGTTCGAAAGCTCCGCCAATTACAACCTGCAGGAGTACACAAACGACATCGTTTATTACATCGCCGACGTCTGCAACGCGGAGAAAGTGCCGCATCCAGATATTGTTAGCGAGAGCGGGCGCGCCATCGTCGCTCATCACTCTCTGCTTGTTGTCGAGGTGTTCGGCGGCATTAAGAAGCTCCGCCCTGAACTCCAGATGGAGTACGGCGAGAACGAGCACGCCATCGTTCGTGAGCTGCTCGATATACGCAAAAACCTCGCAAAGCTGAACAAACTCGAAGCCTACCACGACGCCCTCGAACGCCGTGAAGATGCGCACAACATGTTCACGCTTGGGCTGATGGAGTTGTCGGACAAAGCGAAAATCGAGAACCTTTACTGGGAGATTGGCCAGCAAGTCGTCCAGAGCTTCATTGGCCAGGCATACATACCAGAGGAAATTCGGAAGCTGGAAGATTCTCTAGGTGACCAATACCTCTGCAATTTCTCCGTTTTCCAATCGCTTCTCGACCATTGGGCTTTGGGGCAGCTTTTCCCGATCATGCCGTTAAGCCGCCTCGACACGCGACCAACGCGCGAAGGCACCCTGGTGGACATCACCTGCGATTCGGACGGCCAGATCAACAAGTTCATCGATCTGCGCGATGTGCGCGACACATTGCCGCTCCACGCGCTCAACGGGAACGGCGCGGGGCCGCATGAGCCTTACTACCTTGGCTTCTTCCTCATGGGCGCTTATCAGGACATCATGGGCGATCTGCACAACCTCTTTGGTCGTGTGAACGAAGTCCATGTGTTCCTGGATCCAGATGAGCCTGCCGGCTACTACATCGAGGAAATTATCGAGGGCAACACCATCGTCCAGTGCCTCAGCGCGGTGCAATACGATGAGAACGAGCTGAAGCGCCAAATGAAGGCTCAAGTGGATGAAGCCATCAAGAGCGACCGCCTTAAGCCGAATGAAGGCATGCGCCTTCTGGACGAGTACGAGCGCGGCTTGCGTGAGTACACGTACCTAACATTCTGATCACGTCGCCCCGCCCATCATGGCCGACATTGCCCCACGGGCAGAACTCCTGCGGTCACTCGGCCAACTTGTCCGCGGTCTCTCAGCCCTCTTTTGGGGGTTGCCACTTTGCCTGATCGTTGCTGTTCGCACCGCAAGCGCCGACCTCCCCCGCATCCCTACGACAGCCGCCGGAAGCACAATTGCGGCAATGGTTTTTTCCATTGTCCCGGTGTTTTTGGCCACCGGTTTGCTGGTTTACGCCTTAACGCAAATGGGCCGCTTTCAAAAACAGGAGCGGATCTGGAAGCATGCCCTTGAGCGCGCCCGCCTGCTCGCCGTCGCCAATGTTGGCCTCTCCCCGTTCCTCTTCTTTTGGAATCGCGCGCCGCAAGAGCCTTTCTACGCCGTTGGCTTTGCTTTGACGGCCCTATGCGCGGTCCTTTTCCTGTTCAACTTGAACCAGGCCCTCTCCCGACTGGCCGCCATGCTGCCGGACGAAACCCTCCGAAGCGAAACCCGCGCTTTCAGCACAATGAACCTCTGGCTTCTCTGCGGCCTTTTGGGAGGGATCGGCCTCTACGTTGCGTTGCGCGAGCTGCCCGCGCTTCCGTGGGGATTGGTCATGGTCCAGCGCCTTCTCGAACGGTTCCGCTTCGAATTCATCGTCATCTTCGGGCTCCTGCCTCTAGCCATGACCATGACTCTGGTCTGGAAAGCCAAAGAAGCCGTCTTCGCCAGCATCTTCGGCGAAGAATGGCCGCACACAGTTTAGAGTTTCCAACTCGTCTGCCACTCATCCCAGATCGCGTCATTCGAGAGGCAATCGTTAACGCCGTGATGCACCGCAGTTACCGCATTCACGGAGCTGTTCAGATCATTCGTTATGCGAACAGGCTGGAGATTCGCAATCCTGGCCATTCACTGGTCGCGGATGACCGCCTCGGAGAGCCTGGATCGGAAACGCGAAACCCGTTGATCGCCGCGGTTCTTCACGAAACAAACCTCGCTGAGACAAAAGGCAGCGGGATTCGAGTGATGCGGGAACTGATGGCACAGGCGGGCCTGACCCCGCCAACTTTCGAATCAGACCGCCATCGGAACCGATTCATCCCCACGCTCCTGTTTCACCATTTCTTAAGTTCCGAGGATTGGGCGTGGCTGGCTCATTTCACCGAATTAAACCTCAGCGATGAGGAGGCTCGGGCCTTAGTGTTCTTGCGGGAACTCGGCGCGATCAACAATGCCAGGTATCGTGATCTCAACCGGGTTGACGTGTTGAAAGCCAGTAAACATCTCCGGCGCCTGCGTCAGCATGGGTTGGTGGAGCAGAAAGGAAAAGGCTCCGACACATATTACATCCCGACTCAAAGAATGCTTGAGTCGTGGCCCATCAAACCTGTGAAGCCCGAGGCCAAACCTGTGAAGCCTGAGGCAAAACCTGTGAAGCCCGCGAACACAGACGTGATTTTGCGCGACGTGCCAATGCCTGTCCGGACAGCTCTCGCTCACCTTCAACCCCACGCCCAGCTCTCCACGATCCAGGATCTTGCATGGCAACTCTGCGCATGGAAGCCATTAAGGAGCATCGAACTTTCCAACCTTCTCGGCAGGCATCGTAATTATGTCACCAACTCCATCATTACACCCATGGTGCGCACTGGAAGATTAGTGATGACGATTCCTGATCAACCCAAACATCCTCACCAACGGTATCGGGCAACCGGCATTCCGACGGAGTAGCATGGGGCGTCTGCCGGGGAAGTGGAACCCGGCCATTCTTGCTGACGTTAGGTGAGCGGCCCAAGGCTTTAGCGGCCCATTCGCATTCCTGCGTCAAAACAGACTCGACAAAGGTCCGGTTGGGGACCAATTTAGAATCATTCTAAATAAGAATGGATGGTTTTATCAGCCCGATTCACCTGACAGAGCGCTGCTTTCCTCAAAAGGCCGCCGTGTTCAAGGCTTGAAAGGCTGATCAGGTTCCTCAGCCGGGCTGCTTCCCGGCTTTCCAGAACAATGAGTTCATCAACCGACACAATTCAGGAGTTTGTTAAGAAGGAGTATCAGTGGGGCTTTGTCACTGATATCGAGCGCGACGAGGCCCCTAAAGGGCTGAACGAAGAGATCGTCCGCTTCATCTCCAAGAAGAAGAATGAGCCGGAGTTTCTCCTGAACTTCCGTCTCAAGGCGTATCGCCACTGGCAGACCATGAAGGAGCCAGCCTGGCCGAACGTCCATTATCCGAAGATCGATTTCCAAGATCTGCGCTATTACTCCGCTCCGAAGCAAAAGACCGACGGGCCCAAAAG
The DNA here is from genome assembly GCA_035627835.1 of Candidatus Methylomirabilota bacterium. Lineage (GTDB taxonomy): Bacteria > Verrucomicrobiota > Verrucomicrobiia > Limisphaerales > SXQI01 > DASPKX01. Next base: position 518 of record DASPKX010000174.1, on the reverse strand, counting down.
CCTGGATGAGGTCGATCCGAAGCTGATTGAGACTTACAATAAGCTCGGCATTCCTCTTCGTGAGCAGGAGCGCTTGGCGGGTGTGGCGGTGGACGCGGTGTTTGATAGCGTGTCGGTTGCAACGACTTTCAAAAGCAAGTTGCTGGAAATGGGCGTCATTTTCGGCTCATTTTCCGATGCGGTGGCTAAGTATCCGGAGCTGATCGAGAAGTATCTCGGGTCGGTCGTTCCGTACACGGACAACTATTATGCAGCCTTGAATTCCGCGGTGTTCAGTGACGGCAGCTTTTGCTTCATTCCGAAGGGCGTTCGCTGCCCGATGGAGCTGTCCACTTACTTCCGCATCAACGCTGCCGAGACCGGCCAGTTTGAGCGCACGCTCATCGTTGCCGAGGACAACAGCTACGTGAGCTACCTGGAAGGTTGCACCGCGCCCATGCGCGACACCAACCAACTCCATGCTGCTGTCGTGGAACTGATCGCGATGGACGGGGCGGAAATCAAGTATTCCACCGTGC
>DASPKX010000173.1:0-3118 GCA_035627835.1 Candidatus Methylomirabilota bacterium | reverse complement strand
CGCGAGCTGCCTGAACTGATGCCAGGAGCGCGATGTTGGTCTGCTTGTTCTTGCGAGCCCGGTAAGCGGTGTAGAGCCAGCCAAGGAAAGCGGCGGCGGTCCCTGCGTAGGGAATCGGCAGCGCGCCGACGATCTGCAGGCCATCATCAATACTCTGCCTGGGGACGAGGTTGGTCCGGTAAGTCGTGGGCGCGTAATCGTATTCGACCACAGGTGTGATCACCTGCTTCAGGACTGGCGCCGCGACTTCGCCGGATGTCTCGTTCGTGCGGGCTTCACTGACCACCACCACGTTCGTTTGCCAAACGACATTCGTGCGGGTGACTTCACCAGGCACCGTGATCACCTGGTGATCGTAGAGAAACTTCTGCAACGGGCTCGGGCCACCATCAGTGCTCTTGCAGCCAACAAAGAGCACGGCGCATGCGACCGTTAGGAAGAGGAATATGCGTTGCGTTACCCGGAAGCTTTGTTTAACCATGGGGCCAGTTCACCACAGAACCCCACACAGCCCCACGGCTGCATTCCTTCCATCCGTTGCATTCACAGAACCTGAGCAGAAACTCAGCTTTTCACCCAGCGAGAGCCAGAAAAGGGCTGAAGCTAAAAAAGAAAAAGCCTGAGCACTCGCTCAGGCCTACTTCAACGGAGCGCGGACATTCCTGTCCGCTTTCATTGTGGGGGAGAAGGCTGGTTGAAGAAATCTTCTAGATCTGTTCGCCTGATCGCTTTGTAAAATCGTTGGCCGATCTGATTAGTGACAGAATGGGATGCGCTCATAACGTGACCGTTGTGCGTCACCTGACCCCGCCTAAGCAACCGCCACTCTGCGGCATCAGGTGTGTCGGCCCAGTAAATGTCCCACCAAGCTTGTTGTATGCTCGCGAGCGCGCGGGGATGCCGGATCGTGTAGGAAGGTGACAGTCGAATCCCGTGCACCCTCATGCGATTCGTGGCGCTGTTCAACTCGCGCACCCGCATGAATCTCGTCCGCTCAGTCGGGGATGCACCCACTCGAACCGTCGTCGTGCCTAGGCGGTCCGTGCGGTTCGTCGAAGAGGAGTGCCAAGGTCCTTGCAAATTGTGCGCATACAACCACTCGAATTCAACATTCGCAGGACCGCTCACCGCCCAAGTTGGCGACAGGATCGCAACGAAGTCCGGCTGAATTGCAGGGAAGTTCGTAATGCTAATCGACGAAGGGAGTGGCTGAGCCGCCAGCGTGATGCACCAGGCCCAGATCAGCAGCACGATATGTCTCATGGCCGGTATTTACCCAAAGCGCTTTCCTTAGGAGCCGCCATCTCGGATAGGAGCCGACACGCTTCAGCGGCCTTCCGATCGAGCCGACGCAGGTAAACGTAGATGATGATCGGCAAGATCGTCCACATGACCATTAAGATCACTCCGAGAAGGAAAAGTGCGCCGAACATTCCGCCAGTGACAGCGACCCCAGTCACGTCCTTGATCGTTGCTCCAAGTGCTGCAAAGACAAACCCGATTACGGCGATGACCGGCACAACAAGACAAAGGAGCATCCAGCCAAACGGGAAGCGGTCCTTTTTACGACTCAATCTCGGCGGAGCTGAAACGGGCCGGGGGACGGTGAAGTCCGCACCGTAGACTGAGCACGGCACCGCGCCGTCAGCTTCTGCAGGCGCCTCAACCTGGCTACTGCAATGCGGGCAAGTCACAAGAGTAAGCATGGTATTCCCTTCTCTATATACGTTCCAACCCATCCAAATCTTTCACTCCTGCCTCTGTTTTCCCAAAAACGACACTGTGTCGTTTTCAAATCGGCAACAGTTGCCGATTTCAAGCGTCTGGCCTGAATACCCGCACCACGCTGTGGATCGGGTGTATCTTTTCCACCTCGTTGATAGGCACATCGATTGGTGGATAAAAGCGCTCATTGAACGAGGAGAGCCTTATCGTCTCACGCCCTGGCGCGCCGATCCGTGTGTATTTTTTGAAATAAGCTGAACCGTCCAGCAGCCGCGCGACAACCAGGTCTCCGTTCTTGGGCTCTGCATTCGGAGCAATGATCAGCACGTCTCCCTTGTGGTACTCCGGCTCCATGGAATCGCCCTCAACGAACAGGGCATAGCAGTTCGCGTCTCTGCAATTCGTGGGCACCGTTTCCATCTCGCCTTGGTCTTCGAACGCGTGGGCAGCGCCAGCAGAAGCCCAAGAAATGATTGGGGCACGGTTCGTAGCGCCCCAGTAAGGGCCGCTGTGGTCCCGATACGAATATTTCACCGGTGTGCTGTCTCTAAGCACCACCGGGGGAGAGGATCGTTCAGAGGCGTTGAAGTCTTCGCCAATCAGATAATCAGGGGAAACGCCGAGTTTATCAGCGATTTCTATCAGCCTCCGCCTGTTAGGTCCGTTTGCTTCTGATTCCCAATTGCCCACCGCTGCGGTTGAAACCCCGAGAAACTTGGCAAATTCAGCTTGGGACATGCCCCGCCGCATTCTGACCGATCTGATCCTCTCTGAGAACTTTCTGATAATTTCTGATTTTTCCAGTTGACCCTCCGCTGTGAATCTGAGTAATTTCTACTCGGATTTACTCAGATAAACAGCAAATGCCAAAGAAAGTAAACCAGAAATATCAGAATCTCCGCGCCAAACTACTCAAGCGCGGAACCAACCTGAGCAGATGGGCAGCTTCGCACGGCTACCCCATCACCACGGTTTACGGCGCTGCTCGCGGCGAGCGCGCGGGAATCAAGGCAACTGAGATCCGCTTAAAACTGGAGACCCTCGCAAATGGCTAAACCTCTCGAACACATCATCCACTTTGTTGTGGATCGCGCACAGAACGAGCCTGTGAGCAAACGCGTCGAACTCTATAGAGCCCTCGCCGACGTCTGTGGCGACGAAAAGGAATCCCTCAAATTCTCCGACCTTGCGGAACAGCTCGAAGCAACCGCTGCGCAGGAGCGCCAGATCGCTTTCGACTTCCGTAATCGCTTTGGCCAACAATGATCGCGCGGCTTCCATCTCTTCCCAAGCGCAAGAACCAGTCCGGCACGGACCAGCTGGAGATGGACGGCTATTTCCCACACGCCAAGCCGCTGGTTTTCGTGGCTGAGGCCGCTCGGTGCCTGGCTTG
>DASPKX010000172.1:0-130053 GCA_035627835.1 Candidatus Methylomirabilota bacterium | reverse complement strand
ATGCCGCTCGCGAGGGCCAAAAAGAGTTTGTTACGCATAGGAATTAGACGGCTGCGCTTCCCGCAAATTCACCAGGGTCTAGCGTGCTTCGCGCGCCCGAACGGTGTATTTGCGAGCTTTCTCATTCATCGAAACGAACTTCACGCCTTCCTGGGCCCGCTCCGTTAAGATCAAGTCCTGCCATGGTGTTTCGTCGCCGGTCGGGAATCCATTCTCGTCCTTGAACACGCAGCTCACCTGGATTTGGATGCGGCGCGCTTCACGATTGCGCAGGTTTGCGACCAGTTCCAGACGGCCGTCCTCGCGCACCCGTTGCTGAATGCCGCTGCAGGTCACTGACCGCTGCACGCCGCTGCTCATCGCGACGAACGGCTCGTCGTTCTCAACAGCATAGCGCTGCGTGTTTCGGGGCGTGTATGCGCCGCCGGTATGGCAACCTGTCAGAACCGCCGAGGCAACAAGGGCTGTGCAAATGGACAAACGAAGAATTTTCATAAACGTTTTATCTTAAATTCGGTCACTCGCGAAAATCACCACGTCATTGCCAGTGGAAGGCACATTCACTGACACCTTGCGGCTCCGGGAAGGGATCACGTTTCCACCCCCATCAAAGAAATCGACTGTAACCTCATGTGTGCCTGGAGGAAGCTGAAGCGCGGCAAAACTGATGTATTGCGGAAGGTTGTCCCAGGTGCGTGTGTCCGCGCGCGGAGTCGTGCTTGCGGACACAATTTTGCTGAGCACACCAAACGCAGCAAGCCCGAGAGCCACTTCGCTATTCCGTCGATCCGCCGCGCCCACAGCCATCCCGCTGATGATGGCTGCATTGCCGATATTATCTGTCGTCGATTTAAAAACCGCTTTGTTCGCAAGGATGTGGTCCATCACGCGCCCGCCTCGCGTGGTCGCCTGATAGCTCACATCGTCGTGGGCGCCCACCCGCACCGTCTTGCCGCCCGCGCTCACGATCGCGCCCCGCGCGACCGAGTTGCCGGGGCGAATCCTGAGCTGCTCATTAAACTCCCCGGCAGCATACTTGGTCGGCCCTTGCCCGAACTCGAGAAACACGAGCGTGTTCGCTTTGGGATTGATCTCTGGCGGTGCGTCGTTCTTGACCGACGCCCGAGCGCGCTTCAGCACGTCAGCCGCATCACCACCGAGCTTCGCCGTGATCAGCGCGTCCAGATAATCGAACAGAACGTAGTCGCCGGAATACGCGCTATTTTCCAGGTCGCTATCCTCGAACTGCGCGCTGCGGAAACAGGCGCGCGCGTTGTCCGGCTCGCCGTCCATCCAATAGAGAATTCCGCGGTAGAAGTAAGCCATCGACCGCTCGTATGGCTCGCCAATGAAGTTTTTACTCTCCTCAGCAGAGAACAGTCGCCGCGCCTTTTTCGCGCTCTTGTCACCCACTTGAATGCCGCCCAGCGTGAGGATCGCATCGTCCAGCAACTGCTTGGCTTCCTGCAGATTTCCACGGCGCATCGCGGTCACAGCGGTGCGGTACTGCCAAAGCATTTTGTCCTTCGCAGGTCCTTGCGCGATGGCGGTGCGCCCGTCCGTCAACGCGTCCCCTGTGGGAGTCCATGTGGCGCGCTGGGTCGTGGCGCAGCCTGCGAGTAACAAAGCGCTCGCGGCTGCAATGCTGCAGGTCAGGCGGTTCATGCGGCAATATACCTCAGCCTAAGCTTAACGGTATGCGGCGTCTTCCAGCCCTTGCTTCTTAATTTCGGCGAAGTCTTCCCAGATGATGTCGCTCGTGCGCGCATCGATCAGTTGGAAAGTGTATAGCACGAAATCGCTGGTGCCGGCGCTCGCGCGTGTGCTCATGCCGGACAGCTTGCCTGTCAGGAAGAAATCCGCGCCCTTGAACTCGACCACATTTGGATCGCTGCTGGTGGTCACTTGGCCTGATTGCTTCAGCTCACGCTCACGCTCGAGGGCTTGCATATTCTCACGCGCGAGGAAGATGACGCGGCCACGGGAACGGCTGTTTAACAGCGCCCGCATGCGAGTGGTGAAAATGTCTTTGTTGATGGTGAACCGGGTGTCGTTGTTCACCGGCAGCAGCACGACGCGAGGGGTTCCTTGCGCCTTCTGGATTTGTGGAGTGTCCAGGATGCTGCGGGCCATCTTATCGGTGACGGCGACCAGATCCTGCGACTCGATGCCTGTCCCCGCCACGAAACCGCGCTCGTCCGCGTTCATTTGCGTGACCGGCACGCCGGAAGGATTTTTCACGCCGCTGCTCGCGCATCCCACAAGGAATGACGCAGCGGTGGCGAGGGAGAGGACTTTTACATGGTTCAGCTTCATAGCTTCAAAAGATAGCTCAGGATGGGTGATGAATTAACGACCGAAAAGAGCATTGGCGCCCGTCATGGCCGTGGGCTGAGGCGCTGCGGGGTAGTTGTGGTTCACAATGGTGACGTTTTGGGCGGGGCCAGGAGTGGCTTGAGCAACCACAGGAGCTTCCGTCACGTAAGTGACTGTAGGCTGTGCCGCAGCGGCCGCGGCGGCGTTGCGGCGCGCCTGGTGTTCAGCCACTGCGCCGAGCAACAGCCCGGCGCCAGCGCCAATCGCGATCCCTTCCGCTGTGTGGCGTCCGTTGTTGTGGCCAATCACGCCGCCAGCCACCCCGCCGAGGACGGCCCCAGTGACCGCGTAATTCGGACGGTTATACGCCGGGGCCGGGGCTGCATAAACCGGCGCGGCCGTCGCATATGCCTGCCGTTCCTGGCGAGCCTGTCCTGCAATCGCGCCGAGCAGCAATCCGGCTCCAGCGCCAATAGCCGCGCCTTCCGCAGTCTTGCGGCCCTGGTTATGGCCGATGATCCCGCCTGCCAACCCGCCAAGGGCTGCGCCACCCAATGCTTCACGAGAAAACAGTTGGGCTTGAACGGGCATTGCGAGGATTGCCATTAGGATTGCGACCGCGACCTTCATATCGTCACTGCTGTTTAGACGCAGCGGGGCTGCGCCTATTCGAGTGCGCAGAAAGTAGCGCTTTCGTCACCGTTGGCAAATGGAGGCTGCACCCCCGGCGTTGTCCATGAACGTCTTGCGCGGCTTTCCAGGGTCTTGCGAGCTGTTCCTTTTAACTGGCGGAATTGGCACAGCAGCCTAATTTGCTCATGGTTAGGAGGGCAGGGAGCCTCTATGTCGGCCCCTCGTTTCCAATTTTTCCACCATGCAAAGCATCTTGTTAGCTCACGTCTTAATTTTGCTGGCGCTTCTCATCCCCGTTGCGGGTTGCAAGAAGAAGACCGCCGCTCCCGGCCCTGGAGGCGGAGCGTCCGGCGCCATGGCCATGCAAGTCGTTGCCGTGGAGGCCCGCCAGCAGCCCGTCGCCGAGCAGCTCTCGCTCGTCGGAACCGTTCAAGCTAATGAAATGGTCGAGATTCGGGCCGAGACCGAAGGCATCGTGAAGGAGATCAGCTTTCAGGAAGGCCAGGAGGTGAAAAAGGGCCAGCTCCTCATCGTTCTTGATGACAGCAAGCTGGCTGCCCAGGTTGCGGAGCAGGAAGCAAACTCCAAGCTGACCCAGGTAAACTTCGAGCGCGGCCGCCAGCTCCTGAACGATAAGCTCATCTCGCAGCAGGAGTTCGATCAGCTCGCCTCCGCCTTTGATGCCAATCGCGCCGCTCTTTCATTGAACCGCCGCCGATTAGAGGACACCCGCGTCGCCGCTCCCTTCGAAGGGGTCGTCGGCGCACGCAACATCAGCCCCGGCCAGTTGGTCACCCCGCAAACAGTTCTTACATGGCTGATCGACTACGACCCTGTGAAGGTCGAGTTCAATGTGCCGGAGCGTTTTCTCACACAACTCTCGGTGAAGCAACAAATCCAGGTCACAGTCGCCGCCTTTGGCGGGCGCGTCTTTAATGGGGTCGTCTTCTTCGTTTCGCCCTTCGTCGACCCCCAGACGAGAACGGCCTTGGTGAAAGCTGAAATCCCCAATCCCAAAGGCGACCTGAAGCCCGGCATGTTCGCAAACCTCGATCTTACCCTCACGATCCGTGATAATTCCGTGGTCATCCCGGAAGTCGCCATCAGCCAGGTGGCCGACAACGGCGGCGCGATGATTTGGGTTGTCGATCAGCAAGAGACGGCTCAATTGCGCCGCATTCGAACCGGCGTAAGACTGGAAGGGCAAATCGAAGTTCTTGAAGGCGTGAAACCCGGTGACAAAATCATTGTTGAAGGGTTTCAAAAGATTGGGCCGGGCTCCAAAGTCCGTCTGGCTCCGCCGGAGGCCGCCGCTCCCTACCTCCCGAAAACCAAACCCGCCGCTTAAGGATTTTCCATGAAGTTGCCCGAGATCAGCATCCGCAGGCCAGTGCTTGCGACGATGATGAGCCTGTCGCTCGTCCTCTTCGGCATTATCAGCCTGCTGCGGCTTCCTGTCCGCGAGCTGCCCGACATCGATCCGCCGATTGTCAGCGTCACCACCGTTTATCCGGGCGCGAATGCTTCCGTTGTTGAAACTGAAGTCACCGAGCCGCTCGAGGAGACTTTAAATTCCATTGAAGGAATACGCACCCTCACGTCTCAGAGCCGTGAGCAGGTCAGCAACATTACCATCGAGTTTACTTTGGCGCGGCCGATTGATTTGGCCGCGCAGGATGTGCGCGATCGTGTGTCCCGCGTCCGCGATCGTCTCCCGGAAGATATTCGCGAGCCGCTCATTGCCAAGCAGGATGCCGACGCTTTTCCGGTTCTCTGGATTGGCGTCACCAGCCAGCGGTACAACCCGCAAGAGCTGAGCGGCATAGCTGAGCGCCAGATTAAGCCACGGTTTCAAACAATCTCGGGCGTTTCATCGGTTTGGATTGCCGGCGAAAAGCGCTTCGCGATGCGCCTTTGGTTGGACAGCCCCCGCATGGCCGCGCATCAGGTCACCGTTCTGGATGTTCAGAACGCGTTGCGCGCGCAGCACGTCGAACTCCCCAGTGGGCGTGTCGAGAACGTCGATCGGGAGATGACGATTGAAACCCGCGGCCAGCTCAAGTCCGCCCAGGAGTTCAACGATTTGGTCATTCGCCGGGACGGGGAGAAAATCATTCGCCTCCGCGATATCGGCGAGGCTCGCGCGGGCGTTGAGAATGAGCGAACCATGGCTCGCGCCAATGGTGAACCTTGCATTTTTCTCGGCATTGTTAAGCAATCAAAGGCGAACACCGTCGAAGTCGCTGCCGGCATCAAGCGCGAACTTGAAGATCTGAAGAGATCCATCCCAGTAGGGATCAACTTCGTGCTCAATTATGACGAATCGATCTATGTCCAGCACGCGATCGAGGAGGTATGGGTCACGCTGGCGATCGCGTTCATCCTCGTTGTCGTGATCATCTTCCTCTTCCTGGGCAATCTTCGCTCCACGATCATTCCTGCTGTGGCGATCCCGGTGTCAATTATCGGCACCTTCATGATCCTTCAGGCCCTGGGGTACTCGATCAACATTCTCACCATGCTGGCGCTCGTGCTGGCAATTGGCGTCGTTGTGGATGATGCAATCGTTGTCTTGGAAAACATCCATCGGCACATCGAGATGGGCAAAAACCCGCTCGCCGCTTCCTACGAGGCGATGAAAGAAATCTCCTTCGCGATCATCGCCATCACCATCTCGCTGGTCGCCGTCTTCCTGCCTCTGGCCTTTCAAACAAGCACCACCGGGCGGCTGTTTGTGGAGTACGCTGTTGCAGTGGCGGGGTCAGTGGTGATCTCGGCTTTCGTCGCGCTCTCGCTCACGCCAATGATGGCCGCGCGAATCTTACGGCCAATCCATGAGCACAAACCAAACGCCCTGGTGCGGGTGTTTGACCGAATGGTTGCCGCGCTGACGCGCGCGTACGGTCGTTCTTTGCGCTGGTCGCTTGGGCACCGCTTCATCGTTTTGTTGATTGGCATTGGCTCTCTGGGCCTGACCGTCCTCGCCTACAAAGGCTTGGAAAAGGAGTTCCTGCCGGAAGAGGACAAGGGGCGGTTGATGAGCTTCATCATCACCCCCGAAGGCTCCACCGTTGAATATACCGACCGCATGGTTCGCGAAGCCGAACAGCTCCTTTCGAAAGTGCCTGAAGTGCAGAGTTACGGCTCGGTGGTGGCGCCTTCTATGAACGGCCCGGGCCAGGTCACACAAGGCATTTTGTTCGTCCGCCTCAAAGACGAGCGGGACCGAACGGTCCAGCAAATCGTGAACGCTCCCGGCGGCTTGCGCCAAACCATGATGGGCCAGGTCGAAGGCGCCCTTGCCATTCCGCAAATCCCGAAAGCCTTCGGTCGCGGGATGGGCGCTCCATTCGAGTTGGTGATCCAAGGGCAAAATCTTGATGAGCTGAATCGCTACGTCACCGCGCTTGCTGGCAAGCTTCGCCAGAGCGGTTACCTGATAGGTGTGCGTTCCTCGTTTGAGGTCACTAAACCCGAGCTTCGCATCTCCATTGACCGCAATCGCGCAGCCACACTCGGCGTCTCCATCGAAGATATCTCGCGCAGCATGCAGATTCTCTTCGGCGGCCTAGATCTTGCGCGCATTAAGATCGAAGGAAAAGAGTATGACGTGATCGGGCAGCTCGAGCGGGGGTCTCGTTCCAAGCCCCAGGATCTTGACCAGCTCTACGTGCGGAATAACCAAGGCAGGCTTATCCAGCTCAGTTCCCTTGTCACCCGCGAGGTCGGCGCCGCGCCGAATGTGATTGAGCACTACAACCGGATTCGCAGCGCCACCATTTCCGGTACGCCCACTGGCGTGCCTCTGGGCACAGCCATGGAGCGTGTTGAAGCTTTGCTCACAGATGACCTCCCCGCAGGCATGCTTTATCGCTGGGGCGGTGAAGCTCGGGATTTGCGCGAAGCGGGCGCTGAAGTCTGGTTCGTGCTCGCGCTGGCGCTGGTCATTGTTTATATGGTGCTCGCTTCCCAGTTCGAAAGCCTCGTCCATCCGTTTACCGTGATTCTGGCGGTTCCGCTCGCCGGTGTCGGAGCGCTTGGTTTGCTCTGGCTCCTGAACCTCGGTGGGAAGCTCGGCTGGTATGCCCCGATCCCGGCGATGAACATCAATCTCTTCAGCCAAATCGGGTTGGTTCTCCTGGTCGGGCTCGTCACGAAGAACTCCATTCTTCTCGTGGAATTTGCCAATCAACAACGCGAGCAGGGGGTCGATTCCCGCGAAGCAATGTACCAGGCCGGCATTGTTCGTCTGCGTCCGATTCTCATGACCGCTTTCTCCACGATCGCCGGTATTTTGCCGATTGCCATTGGCTTCGGGGCCGGCGCCGAAAGTCGGAGGCCGATGGGTGTCGCGGTTGTTGGCGGGATGATCACCAGCACATTCCTAACGCTCTATATCATCCCGAGCGTTTACAGTTTGCTGACAGACATCATGCTGAAACTCCGGCGCAAGCCGCTTGCGGCCACGCCGACAACTGGCCATGGTGACGACCCAGCGGCACGTCCGGCGCAGGCTTAAATTTCACTGCAGTCAGATATGTTTTCAAAGCGCCTTGTCCTTAGCCTGTTGATTGCGGCGGTCGCTTCGTGCCTCTTGGCTGGATGTGCAACTGCGCGTGCTTCGAAGGTGGTTCAGCCACCGTTCCGCGTGATGACCTTCAACATCCATCATGGCGAAGGTTTGGACGGCAAATTGGACTTGGAGCGAATCGCCGCCGTTATTCAACAGCAAGGTGCGGACATCGTCTCGCTGCAAGAGGTGGACAAAGGCCTTCAACGCACCGCGCGCCGTGACATGCCTGCGGAGTTAGCTCGTCTGACAGGAATGACTTGCGTGTTCAGCAACAACTTCGCGACCCAAGGCGGCGAATACGGAAACGCGATCCTTTCACGCTTCCCCGTGGTTTCGACTACGAACCATCCCTTGCCGAAGATCAGCGCGAATGAGCCTCGCGGCTTGCTCGAAGCGCGGCTTCAGTTGCCTGCGGGGCCGGTGAGATTTATGGCCACGCACCTGGACCATCGTTCTATTGAAGAAGATCGGCTCGCGGGCGTGGAGCGCATTCGGCAGGTCATCGAGTCGGATCCGCAAACGCCAGTCATCATCGCTGGCGATTTTAATGCAGCGCCAAACAGCGAGACCTATCGCCGCCTCACGTCATTCCTGACCGACGCCTGGACCGCATCAACCCAGGATCCTGGCTACACGATACCCGCGACGAAACCGAATCGCCGAATTGATTACATCTTCTATCGAGCGCCGCGGTTGCAGCCGGGAAACCCGAAGGTCGTTGCAACCCCCAGCTCCGATCATCTTCCAGTGGTCGTTGAATTCACTGTCACAAATCCTTGAGCGCCTCACCCCACAAAAGCCCATCCAGGCTCAGACGCTGGTTCCCGCTCTTCCTGTTGGTCGTGGCTGCAGGACGAATCGCCTGGATCTGGTTTGGCGCAGATCTCCAGCGCCAGGATCGCTATCTGCAAACCGCTATTGCTGGGATGTTGGTTTACGCACTCATTCTGATCTGGGCATTCCTCTTCGCGCCGACCACTTGGAAGCGCCGCGCGCTGCTCGGTTCCGCATTGTTGATTCCCGTGGTCATCCTCGCCTCGTCCCTCCGCATCACTGGAGTCACCGGCGATCTCTTGCCTATCTTTGAGCCACGTTGGAAGAAGCGCAGCGCCAAGACAGCCTCGCGAACGCAGCAAACCGCGCCATCCACGAACGCGTTCGTAGTTCGCGATTACCCACAATACCTTGGGCCTAATCGCGACAGTAGCGTCGCGATCGGGTTGGCGACGAATTGGTCGGCGCAGCCCCCGAAGGAACTCTGGCGGCGTTCCGTTGGGTCTGCGTGGTCTGGCTTTTCAGTCGTGGGCAATCGGGCTGTGACCCACGAGCAGCAAGGCGATCAGGAAGTCGTTACCTGCTATCAACTGCTCACCGGCGCGCCGATCTGGAAGCACGGGTATTCGGCGCGTTACTTCACCACCATCGCAGGCGAAGGCCCCCGCGCGACACCCACGATTAGCTCCAATCGCGTTTATGCTTTCGGCGGCACCGGGATTCTGACCTGTGTTGATCTGGAATCAGGCAAGGCGCTTTGGTCCCATGATGTCCTCAAGGAGCACGGCGGTTCCGTTCCCGAATGGGGCATGGCATCCGCTCCCTTGGTCACAGGTGAGCACGTCATCGTGAGCGCCAGTGGGGGTAAATCGCTTGTCGCCTACAAGCGTGACTCCGGTGAGCTGGCGTGGATCGGCGGCACGAGCAGCGGTGGGTATAGCTGGCCCGTTTCCGCAACCCTCCTGGGTGAGGAGGTCATCCTCAATTTCAACGGCCGTTCCGCGAGCGCTTACAACCCGAACAGTGGCGCGGAACTCTGGTCGCATCCCTGGCCGCTCTCTTATCCAAACGTCACCGCGCCTTTGCCTCTCGCCAGCAACCTGGTCTTTCTGACCACCGGTTATGGTCGCGGGAGCGAGCTGCTTCAGATCTCTCGTTCGGACACGAACTGGACCGCAAAGTCGCTTTACAAATCAAATCGCCTCAAGTCCAAATTCTCGAACATCCTGCACATCGGCGATTACATTTACGGCCTCGATGACGGAATCATGGCCTGCATTAAAGCCAGCGACGGCTCATTACAATGGAAGGAGGGTCGCTTTGGCCATTGCCAACTGATCCTGGCCAACAATCACATTCTGCTTGTGACTGAATCGGGTGAGATGAAACTGCTCCAACCACACCCGCAACGTCTGATCGAATTGGCATCGATGAAGGTCTTCAGCGATAAAACGTGGAACCCTTCAACACTTGCGGGTCAGATTTACCTGGCTCGCAACGATCGTGAAGCTGCTTGCTATCTCATGCCATTGGCTGACTCACAAACTATTGCCACTAGATGACCTCCTCCCTCCTCAAAGTTGCGGTCATCGGCGTCGGCTCCCTCGGCAAGGAGCACGCGCGGCTTTACTCCGAACTCGCACGAGCTGGCCTGGTCGAGTTCGTTGGTGTTTACGATTCTTCGGCCGAGACCGCCCGCCGGATTGCGGACAAGCATCAGGTGCCCGCTTTCAGCTCTATCGCTGAACTAGCGAATGCCGCGCAGGCGCTCAGCATTGTCACGCCCACGACAACACATCATCAGATCGGCCGCGAACTGCTGTCGCAGGGGAAGCATCTGCTCATTGAGAAGCCGATGACGCGCACCGCGGGCGAAGCCGAGGAGTTGGTCACCATGGCTCAGCAGCGGGGGCTTGTGCTCCAAGTGGGACACGTCGAGCGCTTCAATCCTGTTTTCAATTACCTGCAAGGCGCAGCCACCGAGCCGCGCTTCATCGAAGCGCATCGCCTCTCACCATACCCGGCCCGGAGCACCGATGTGGGCGTCGTGCTCGATCTCATGATCCACGATTTGGACGTGGTGCTGAGCTTCGTCAAATCGCCTGTTTTGTCCGTTGATGCCGTTGGCATTTCGGTGCTCAGCTCCACAGAGGACATTGCCAACGCCCGCCTCCGCTTCGCCAATGGCTGTGTGGCTAACCTGACTGCGAGCCGCATCAGCCCCGAGCGCCTGCGCAAGATCCGCGTGTTCAGCGGCGGCGCGACGCATAGTTACATTTCGCTCGATTACCGCGCGCAGGAGGGGTTCATCTACCGCATCGCGCGCGATGATGAGCCGGAGTCCTCCATTTGGCGGAAGCTTCTCCACGCAAAGGACTCGATGATTGTGAGCGAGTTCGCGGGCAAAAAGATCGTCCGCGAACCTGTCCCCATCGAAAAGGACGAACCGCTGAAGCTCGAGCTGCGGAGCTTCGTCCGTTGCGCTCAAGAGCGGCAAACGCCGGTCGTGAGCGGCGAATCCGCCAAGCGCGCGCTCGATCTCGCTTTTGAGATCACGCGCCAGATCGCCCTCGCCGACGCTCCGCATTCGTGACCATGCGGCCGTTGCGCGTCATGTTCATTGCGGGGGAGCCGAGCGGCGACATGCTCGGCGCTGAGTTGATCACGGCGCTCAAAGCGTCTCACCCAGCAGGCGTCGAGTGCTTCGGCGCCGGCGGGCCTAAAATGCTCGCCGCGGGCTTCCGGCTCGACCTCGACCTTGCAGCCCATGCAGTCGTTGGGATTGTCGAAGTCCTTAAAAACTACCGGAAGTTCAAGGGCTTTTTCGATCAACTGATCAACCTCGCTGTCCAGGAGAAGCCGGATGCGGTGGTGCTCATCGATTATCCCGGCTTCAACCTTCGTTTTGCCAAACGCCTCCGTGAGCTGGCGCAGGAAGGGGCGTGCTGTCCCGCCGCGCGCGCGATGGCTAGCCGCTCTGGACCGGGAATTGTTTACTACGTCTCGCCGCAAATCTGGGCGTGGCACGAATCGCGGGTCACGCAGATCGCGCGGGACATCGACCTGTTGCTGGCGATCTTTCCATTCGAGCGAGCCTGGTACCAGCAGCGCGTTCCCAAGTTCCGCGTCGAGTTTGTTGGCCATCCGCTTGTCGATCGTTATGCCCACCTGCCTGCGCCTGCGCCGCAGCGAGGCACGCCCGCTGTCACCCTGCTGCCAGGCAGCCGGGTGCGGGAGCTGCGCAAACATCTTCCGGCAATGCTCGCTGCGGCCGAGCAGATGCAGGCTCAGATGCCGCTCGATCTTCGCCTGATTCTGCCGAACCAGTCGCTGCTCGAACTCGCGCGAGAGATCATGACGGATGTTCAATCCAAACTTCCGCAGAGCATCCTGCAAGTCGGCGGACTTGCGGAACGGCTTCGCTGCTCGAACGTGGCCATCGCCTCATCGGGCACGGTGACGATGGAGTGCGCGTACTTCGGCGTGCCGACCGTCGTTCTCTACCGCACGTCGTGGAGCACTTACACGCTCGGCAAGCGGTTCATCAAAACCAAATACCTCGCCATGCCCAACCTGCTGGCCGGCAAAGAAATTTATCCCGAGTTCATCCAGCACGCGGCCACACCGGAGAACCTCGCCAGCGCCGCTCTACGTTTCCTCCGCGAGCCTGCCGCAGCGGAGCAAGCCCGTGCCGACCTGGAAACTGTGATCGCCTCGCTGGGCGAAAAGGGAGCCAGCCATCGGGCCGCCCGCGCTGTTCTCGACCTGCTGCGTTAAAGGCGTAAAAACCGCTGGGCAACGCCCGCTTCTTGGCTATGTTTTAGCCCGCATGTCCGACCTCTATCGCGAGCTGCTCGACGCCGCTTATTTCCACCTGCTTGACCTCAAGCAGCAGGGGAACCGCTACGTCGTCGCTTCGCCGGACATGGTCAAAGCCTTGACCTCCGATCCTGCCGCAACGCCACCAGCTTCTGCGCTCGCGCCTGAAGCTCCAAAAGCCGCTCCTGCCCCTCGCGTTTCCGCGCCCCCCGCCCGAGCCGCAGTTCCCATCAGCCGCGCTCCCGCGTCCGCTCCGGCGGCCGCAGCGCCTGCTGCCCTGGCGCCTTTCTCTTCTGAACCGCTCCAGGGCGAGGCGAAGCTCAACGCTATGCTCGACCTGGCTGGGCGCGCGGCTATTTGCCAGAAGTGCCCGCATCTCGTTCGCAGCCGGAAGAACGTTGTCTTCGGCGTGGGGGACATAAACTCGCCGCTCATGTTCGTCGGCGAAGCGCCCGGGGCGGACGAAGATCAACAAGGCGAGCCGTTTGTCGGCAAAGCCGGCCAGCTCCTCACCAAGATCATTCAGACGATGAGCTTGAGCCGCGAAACCGTTTACATCGCGAACATTCTCAAGTGCCGCCCTGACATCCCAGGCCAAACTGCTGGCAATCGCAAGCCGACGCCTGAAGAGGTCAACACCTGCCTGCCATACCTGATGGCCCAGATCGATTTGGTGCGTCCCAAAGTCATCGTGACTTTAGGCGGCACCGCGATGGAAGGCCTCTTCGGCCAGCCCGCGCTCATCACCAAGATGCGAGGCACTTGGCATGAATTCCGCGGCATTCCCGTGATGCCGACTTACCATCCGTCGTACCTGCTCCGCAACCAGGCGCTCAGCGTGAAGCGGGAGGTCTGGGAGGACATGCTCAAGGTGATGGAGCGTCTTGAGATGCCCATCAGCGAGAAGCAACAGCGCTACTTTCTCCCGGCGTAGATCCGGGTGGTAGGCCCGGTCCCCTGACCGGGCGCAGGTTCAATAGCGCTCTTGGCGCGCCTATTTTCAAGCACGCTCCTCACGCCTTCGGTTGAATGGTAGGCCCGGTCCCCGACCGGGCGTCCTCGACCACCAACTTGTATGTTCTAAGTAATGCTGGTGTGCTCGGCGTGGTTGTTGGCGCACCGCTCTGGTAGGTGACCTCGCCTGCGTAGGGCCAGACCTCAGGACTGGCGACAAGGCCCGCACGCACTGGGTTAAGACAAATGTACTCCCATTTGCGAGCTTTTTCCGCAGCAGATCGGAACTTGTGATCGTGGTACCCCGCCTGCCAGCTCCATACCTCTTTTTGGTTTGTCCGCCTTCGAAGATAAGCCTTCAGCGCCTTCACCCATGACCCAAGTGTTATCGCGTTACTGCCCGGTTGAGCGATCAGATGCAAGTGATCCGGCATCAGCACAAATCGCTGGCCGCGCCACCCCTAGCGTTCTGGTGAGCTTTCGAGAAATGCGCCAAGGGCTTTTAAGGTCGGCTCATTAGCAAGAACCTGTTTGCGGTCCTGAACAACCAACGTGAGCAGAAATGACAGCGTCCCATCAAAGGCAGGCCACACGCCCCTTAACCGGCGGAGCCGTCGCGGGTGATCATCTGGAGGGCTCATGCGAAAATTTTCTGACC
Source organism: Candidatus Methylomirabilota bacterium (assembly GCA_035627835.1). Classification (GTDB taxonomy): domain Bacteria; phylum Verrucomicrobiota; class Verrucomicrobiia; order Limisphaerales; family SXQI01; genus DASPKX01. The sequence goes on along the minus strand of DASPKX010000172.1, from coordinate 116,326 downwards.
TCTTAGGAGAGGGATCAAGAATGAAAATGGGCGGCCACAGTCACGTGCACATTTTTGTGAGTGGGTGCACGAAATCGCGGAACGCCCGGTCAGGGGACCGGGCCTACCACAGTCTCCCTTCGTGCGCTTCGTGGCCTTCGTGGTTAACCGGTTTGCTCGGTTACACGTCGAACATTTTTCCGGGATTCAGGATGCCGTTGGGGTCCAGGGCGCGGCGGAATTCTTTCATCACGCGCATCTGCGCATCGCCGGCGAACCGGGGAAGGAACCCTTTCTTCGCGAGGCCGATGCCGTGCTCCCCCGTAATTGTTCCGCCAAGGCGAATGGCTTCATCGAAAATTTCGTGGAAGGCCAACTCGACCCGGTGCATCTCCTCCTTGTTGCGCTCGTCGGTGAGGAAGGTGGGATGCAGGTTGCCATCGCCCATGTGGCCGAAGGTGCCGATGCGGAGCTTGTGTTTTTTGGCGATCTGCTCCACGAACCGGATCATGTGGGCGAGTTCGCTGCGCGGGACTGTGGCGTCTTCAAGGATGGTTGTGGGCGAGACGCGGGCCAGGGCGGAGAAGGCGGTGCGGCGGGCGCTGGCGAGTTTGGTGGCTTCTGCGTCATCCTTGGCCACGCGGACTTCGAGGCAGCCTTTCTCGCGGCAGATTGCCTCCATTTTTGCGGCTTCGTCAGCGACGACGGCGGGGTGGCCGTCGGACTCGATCAAGAGGAGCGCCTCGCAATCGAGCGGCAGGCCGATCTTAGCGTAATCTTCAACGCAATGAATCGTGGTGCGATCGAGGAACTCGAGTGTGCACGGAATGATCTGGGCGGCGATGATGGCGGAGACTGTCTCGGCGGCGTGGTCCATCTGCGCGAACGTGGCCACCATCGTCTTCTTGGCTTGCGGCTTGGGAATGAGGCGCAGCAGGACTTTGGTAATGACGCCGAGGGTGCCTTCGGAGCCCACGAACAGATCTTTAACTGAATAGCCGGCGACGTCTTTAACGCATTTGTTGCCGGTCCACATGACTTCGCCGTTTGGCAACACGACCTCGAGGCCCATGACGTAGTTGCGCGTAACGCCATACTTGAGCCCGCGCAAGCCGCCGGAGTTCTCGGCGACATTGCCGCCGATCGTTGAAATGCGCATGGAGCCGGGGTCTGGTGGATAAAACAATCCAGTCAGCAATGCGGCGTCCGAGACTTCCAGCGTGGTGGCGCCCGGCTCCACGAGCATGGTGAGGTTCGCCTTGTCCACTTCCAGGATGCGATTCATGCGCACCGTGCACATGACGATGCAATCCGCGCTCGGCAGACTGCCACCGCTCAAGCCGGTGCCGGAGCCGCGCGTCACCACGTGGAGGCGATGCTCGTTCGCGTAGCGGAGGATGTCGCAGATCTGCTCTGTGGTCTCCACGAACACGACGCACCCGGGCAATTGCTGCAGGGCGGCTGTGCCGTCAAAGGAATATGGGATGATGTCCTCCGGTTTGGTGAGGACATTCTTTGCGCCGACGATTTCTTCGAGGCGCTTGAGCGTGGAGGGTTGAGCAGGCATGCGTTCGGGGCTACATGCCCATGATCTGGTAACCGGAATCGACGTAAATCACTTGGCCGGTAATAGCGGCAGCGCCGTCGCTGGCGAGGAACATTCCAGTGGCGCCCAGTTCTTCGGGGAGGACGTTGCGCTTGAGAGGGGAATGCGCTTCGTAGTGCTTCAGCATGTCGGTGAAACCAGCGATGCCGCGCGCGGCGAGAGTGTTCATCGGGCCGGCGCTGATGCAGTTCACACGGATTTTCTTGGGGCCCAAATCGTAGGCGAGGTAGCGGGTGCTGGCTTCGAGGGAGGCCTTGGCCACGCCCATCACGTTGTAATGCGGCACTACTTTTTCCGCACCGTAATAGCTCATGGCGACGATGCTGCCGCCTTCGGTCATCAGCGGGGCTGCGCCACGGGCGAGCGCGACCAGCGAGTAAGCTGAGATGTCATGCGCGATGCGGTACGCTTCGCGCGAGGTGTTGATGAAATCGCCTTCGAGGGCGTCTTTCGGGGCGAATGCAACGGAGTGAAGGAGCAGGTGGAGCTTGCCGTAGCGTTCGCGGACCTGGTTGAAGACGCGGTCGATGTCTTCGTCCTTGGTGACGTCGCAAGGCATGAGCAGGGTGTCGCTGCCGAAAGTGCCGGCGAGTTCCTCGACGTTTTCCTTGAGGCGCTCCCCTTGATAGGTGAACGCGAGAGTGGCGCCCGCTTTTTTCCAAGCTTGGGCAATGGCCCAGGCAATGGAGCGTTTGTTCGCGACCCCGAAGACGATGCCGATCTTGTTCTCCAACATAAGAAGCCTGTACTAAGGAAAGTTCGTGAGGTGGGCAAGCGTTTCTGGCCGGACGCCCGGTCGGGGGACCGGGCCTGCCATCAAAGTGGCAGGACGAGGAAGGAGGACGTCCGCAGATTGCACAGATTTCGCAGATAAAAATTCGGATTTGGTTTGGCATCGGCTGCGGAGGCATCGCGGGGAGGGTTGCGCAGAAGTCGGTTCATATGACCCAGGAAGTGGCGTCGCGGGTTGAGACGTAATCTTCCGACCCGCGGTAAAGAATGTGGTGGAAGAAATCCCGGATCGATTCCTGGGCAGCCTGAACTTTTTCGCGGTGCTGCAGCGAGGAGTTGCTCGAAATGGCCCCGAGTTCCTCATAGTGAGCCAGGGCTGCGTCAGCGGCGTTGAAGCGGAACTTGGCGTGCTCGAGCTGAAGCCGCTCTCGGGTGAGTTCGATCTCCTGCTGGCGTTGCTCGATTTCTTTCAGGCGCAGCATCCACTTGGCAGCGGCGGTGAAGCGACTGGCAGTGAGTTGGTCCGTAGATAGCTCGGCGGCAGCCCGTTGCAGCGAGGCAAGGAGGAGTTGGTCGGTGCCAGGAGCGGGGGCGCCTATTTCCGGGAGATCTTCCGCGAGTTGATTTTGAAAGCGAGCCCGCGCCCGGACGTGGAAGCGCCGAAGGGTGGTGAGGTGAGTTTTAAGCCCGAAACCTTCCGGACACGGGGCAGCCACCATCTCAAGAACGCGCCTGAGCGGGTAAGATTCAAGCCAATCGTAGAGTTGCTCCTGCTGATCGGGTGTCAGAGCGCTGAGGGCGCACTCTGCGCGCAAAGATGGGAGGGTTGGTGTGGTTCATACGTGGAGTGACGTTTTTTTGTTGTTTGTGGCGGGGGTGATGGCCCCTATTCGAAAAATGAGCGTGTACAGCGTGTTTTAGCGTGTTTTGCTGGGGAATTAGTGTGTACAGGAGCGTGCACATGAGCGTGGCTGATGTGTGCGCGCAGCGTGCGCGGTTGTGCACAGAGCGTGGTTGGAGGCTGTTGGTCCGGGTTCCGCGGGGCTGCCGAAAAAAGCCGAGGAACCCGTGAGCGAAGCTGGAAAATCTGTATCTTTCATGGCGGCATTTTAGGAGGGGGGTCCGACACAGAGTGTCGGACCCCCCCTAAGCTCGTGGCTGGAGTGCTAACAAAGCGTCAAAGCTAAAAATCGTGAACCGGATCACCAGAGCAATTTCTAAACTCGAAGCTTTCTGCAGAGAGCCACAACGGCACCCGACGTAGCAACGCGACGTCAGGAGGCTGACGTGGAAACATTTTGTGAATAGTAGACCCGGCCCCACCCGACCCGCTTTCTCGAAAACCAGCCACACCGCCCATCTACTCAGCACAGCACGTATGCTTACCTCGAAAAGGTCCTCGGAAATAATGCCCGGGCGCTCACCCGCACACCTTGAAAGGGAATCAAGATGTTCCGATAAACAACTCAGGACGTTATCAATCAAAGGCACTAACCGCGAAGCCAGCGAAACAGCGTGCCAGATTAAATTTGACGTTTTGGTTATGCGCCCTTATCCCATTGCTCATAAGCTATTATGAGCAATGGCAATCCCTCCGTCATTGAGAAACTCGGCCAGCTGGTTCAGGTCTTAGCTGACCTGTCACCTGCTGAACGCCAGAAGGCGATCACAGCAGCAATGGTTCTTTTAGGCGATTCTCCTGTCCCACCCGTTGCTAAGACTGAAGCAACGCCCCCATCACCGGATTCTGACAAAAATAAAGGTTTAGGCTGGGCAGCAAAACATGGTGTTACTGCCGAAGAAATCGACGAAGTATTCTCAAAGCATGGCGAAGAACTTGATGTTATCGCTAACAAAGCTCCCGGCAAGAGTCAACGTCAACAGACAGTAAATGCTTACCTCCTGGCTGGCGTTCGTGCGCTTCTAAAAACAGGGCAAGCCTCATTTTCAGACGCAGATGCGAGAGAAGTTTGCCGAAAGCTTGGATGCTACAGTCAGCCAAATCACTCAAACTACATTAAATCCTTTAGCAATGATTTTTCTGGATCACGAGAAGCAGGGTGGCGTTTAACAAATCCTGGGCTCGCTAACGCTGCTCGAGTAGTGAAACAGATCGGAGGAAAAATCGAAAAGCCATGAACCAACCCAGTTCTACCTCAGGAAATAGTGGCGATTCAGTCCTGAAAGCACTTACGACTGTCCTTCATGCGCTCGAACCATTGCTCGACCAAGATCGAGAGCGCGTGATTGACTCCGTTCGCGCTTATTTTGGTCGTACAACACCAGTGCCGACGCCTGTATCGTCAAACGACCGTGCGGATACTAGTGATGCTCGGATAAGTCCTGCAGTGAATGTGAAAGCGTCGAGTTGGATTCAACGATCAGGTTTAAGTCTCGACGACATTCAGCAAGTATTTACGCTAGAGGAAAGCAATATCGAGATCATCGCAAACAAACTCCCGTCGGCCAAAAGAAGCGATAGGGTCGTGGATGCATATGTGCTCGTCGGCTTGCAAAGTTTTCTCCAGACGGGTTCGCCCAATTTTCCTGATTCCTCGGCGCGCTCTCTCTGCATTGATCATGGCTGTTACGATTCTACAAACCATTCCAAATATCTTAGCGGCGCAAAAAACCTATTCACTGGATCAAAAGACCTGGGCTGGAAACTGACACAACCCGGATTCAAGCACGGTGTAGACATAATCAGAAAACTTGCTAACCGGGAATGATCGATTCTTCAAAGTTGCTACAGTCTATTCCTCCTGGTCTGAGAACCCCTTTGCTGGACGCGCACAAAGAAATCGTTACCAATTACGCTGAGCATCGTTGGGAACCCGCTGAATTGAACGGTGGCAAGTTATGCGAGATCGTTTACACCATTCTTAATGGCGCAACGTCAGGCACTTATCCGCCAGCACCGTCCAAACCTGCGAACATGGTCGACGCTTGCCGGGCTTTGGAAAGCCGCCCTCCCGATCCTAACCGGTGGGGTGATAGGAGCTTAAGGATCCTGATCCCTCGTCTTCTACCCTACCTCTATGAAATCCGTAACAATCGCAATGTGGGACATGTTGGCGCGGAAGTTGATCCAAACCACAGTGATGCGAGCGCCGTTCTTGCATCGAGCAATTGGATTCTTGCCGAATTGATCCGAATCTTTCATAAAGTCACATTAAGCGAAGCGCAAAACGCGGTCGACGCCATTGTTGAAAGAAAACATCCGCTGGTTTGGGAAACGAACGGCGTTAAACGAGTCCTCGACCCCGCGATGAAAGCAAGCGACCAAGTTCTTGTACTTTGTTATTCATCGGCCGATCCTCTTTCAGATAACGAACTTAAGCAGTCCGTAGAATATAGTACCCTGACCGCCTTTCGTAAGAACATTCTAAAACCACTGCATAAGAACAGACTAATCGAGTTTGACTCGAGTCTGAAAACCGTTGCGATCACTCCGCGTGGGAGTGCCGACGTTGAGAAGCGGTTGCTGGCGATGAGTATTTAACTGCTACAGGCGAGAAGCTCAAATCCAAGGAAGTACGTGCGGGGGGCGTTTGTGCCAGCATTCTTGAGGGTGTTTACTTAGTTCTAGAGCCAGATGTCGTGGTCGTGGCTATATGACACTCCAAGGCGGTTTAAGGAACCTGCTTTGTTTCTGGTGCCTTACAATGGCCTCACTGACAGAATCTTTCCCGCAGAGCTGCTGAGGCCGCAGAGAAGGAGGGAAATGACCGCAATAGCCGTATGGTTCGATACCAGAGAGGAAGGCGTTTTTTGCTAGTGGCGGTCAGTTGCATCGCTTCGTTGCTGGTGGGATTAGCCTTTTGGCTCCCACGCTCTTTCCAAGCCGTTCCAAAACTGAAGCTGACGTACGACGGCTGCGTCACCAATTTCCAAGGACGTGAGGAATACTTTTTCACCTTGCATAACGAGGCTTGGGATTGCAAAGCGCGAGCTGTCTATAGCTTTAAACCTCATCCAGCTATGGGTGGTTGGCTCATGAGCACCCGAACTCAAGTGCAAACATCCGGCAGCGAGTTTGTGGCAAAAGGCGAGATTAGGAAATTCCGTTTGGAGGGGCCGCGTTCGGACACCTGGCGCATGGTGGTGTTTTGCACACCAGCTCAGCAATCGCGAGTTCGGAAGAAGCTTGCTGACACCAACAAATGGCTGCGCCAACGTTTTGGAATTCCCATCTTCGTCGCAGTCCCAAGTGATGCCCGCCTCGTGTCGCAAGAATTCGCGCCCTCTTCACCATCGAATTCTGAAACGTCGGGATACGATCTGGATCCTTCACTTCATCTCAATCTTTGAAGCGTCCGAGTGGGGTTTGAGAGTTGATGCCGCCCCGTCCGGGGCTTTGGGTTAGGTGCTGACTGGTACTACAAATATGTCGCACCTACGGGCGCTCGGGGTGAGCGGGTGAGCGGGTGAGCGGGTGAGCGGGTGAGCGAGGCGCGGATGATGGCGCCCTCTGGCTAATGATTTCGCCCTATTCCTCTCCGCCACTCAGCGGCTCTGCGGGAAATCTTCTTACTTCAGGGCATCTGAGGCATAGAATCTGTCAGAATGCTCTCGGAAAGCAGAACGAAGCACATCATGTGGCGGCGCGCTGCTTTTGGTCTGTTCACCGTGGCCGCGTTGGTAGTGACAGCCTGGGGTTGTTGGCGGTTGTTCACGACGCGGATTGTCATCGATGCCACTGCCAAGTCGGGCGAGAGAATTTTTGTTACTCAGAGCTTCATGGATGGGGACATCTGGTACAACACCCGAATCATCACGCTCGATACCGAGGGCGTCTGGCGGGGTTACTACTACGACCACGAGGATGATCTCTGGTTCTTCTCACGCGTAACTCACGAGGAGAATGGCGACGTGGCGCTCTGGCGAAGCGGGGAAATTGCTGCGCGCTGGCGGCCCGCAACTCACGAGCTGTGGCGAGTTAACGGGCAAGCAAAAGGGCGCATGGACCAGGGAATGATTTTTACCAATGTCCCTTCGATCATCCGCGAACGTGTGTCGGAAAGGGAATTTCTCCCGCAGAGCCGCTGAGAACGCAGAGGAAACATGCAGGTAAGTGGCCACGAAAGAGCGCAAACATCACAAAACGGAAACCTCGAAAGTGTGCGTGGCCAAGCGGAGGCAGAGAAGGTTTGCGATGTTTCGCTCGCCTTTGTTTGGTTACAAACTCGCAGAAGAGGATTTTCCAGCAGAGCTGCTGAACGGGCAGCGAGGGGTTTGGTCGAATCTAGAAAAGTAAAAAAGCTCCTCAGCGTGGTGGCCAAGGAGCTTGTTACTAAACTTAAGCGCGTTCTGGAGGAGGAGCTTTACTCTTTCTTGCCATCTCCTGCGGTCCAGACCTGCCCATCAATGGAATCGATGGTGATGAGGGAGGACGCTTGCTGGTGGCCAGCCACTCGGATGCTGACATTCAGATTCCGCACCCCGACGGCCGAACCGGCGCCGTGGCCGATCTTTGTTGAGCCAAGCTTCACGGTTTCGCTGAACAGATAATCCTGGGCCAGCGGGCCTTGGAAGGTTTCGCTGGAAAGTTTCGGGTTCCCTTTCTCATCGTAGGTTGCGACGGTGATCGTGGCGGTCACTCCTGCAGGAAGATTCACGTAACCGCGGAAATTCAGATCCAGCTTCGAGGGTTTGGCGGCCCGGTAGTTGAGGTTGATCTGGCTGTTTTTGCGGGATTCAGTGGCTGGAACTCCTTGGCCGCTGCTGGCGTTGAAAACGTCGAAAATCAGTGTGAATGACTCCCGGTCATTCGCGAAGGAAGAGCCAACGCTTCCTTGAGGGCTGCCGCTGCCTCCGTAGCTTATGCTCTGGATATAGGCTCCGTTCGGGTCAGGAGATTGCGCTTGGGCGACATTAGTCGCAAACGCTAGCGCTGCGACAGACAGGAGGGCTTGATAGGTTTTCATTGAGGGGCATTGATTAGCTTATCTTAAGAGTCTGTCAATTACGGTTTTTTGAACTCGGTTCAAGGCTTCAAGGTTCCAGACCGCCAGTTTACGACTTCCTGGTGATCTTGGTGGCCGCCTGTTCTGCCGAGAATTTGCAAAAAAGGACAATCCTCCCAGCGCCGCTGAGAGACGGGGGAGCACCTGCAAATCACCGGGCCAAGCAGGTTCCTCGAGTGAGAGCCCGGATCGGGCGTTACATTTGGTTCCGCCCCTATTGTTGCCATCGATGGAGCGGCTGGAATTTCCCGCAGAGCCGCTGAGTCCGCGGAGAGACAGCAAGACAGTGTGTGCGCAGGTGGGCTTTAGTTGTTCGGCGCCGACCGCGCCTCGGCCAAAAAGTCGTGTAGAAGACGTGCATGGAACACTTCAAAACAGAAGGCAGGTTCGCCACAAAAGAGCAGATAGAGCCCAAAAGGATTCACTCTGAACCGTCAGAAAACTATTCAGAAAACCTAATTCTACCATGTCGATGAATAAGAAAATTTGACTTCAATCAATGGGTCTGCAATCTTTCCGGCATGGACAATGTTCCTGCTAACTCTCCGGATCGGGATCGGGATTTTCGATCGGTGCTGTCGGCATCCTGCGGGATCGCGGTGATGGGGATTATTGCGGCTGTGGCTTCGTTGAAGATCAACGGGACGCAGGGGTTTCATTTCGACTGGGATTGGACGACGCCGATTTGGATGCTGCTGGGCGTTCTCTTCAACTGGCGGTTATGGATTCAGGTTTGGAAGGTCTCGGATAATCCGACGCGCGAAGGGAAAGTTCGGTTGGGGCTTTATCTCGGGTTCTTCGTGTTGGCCGGGGTTTTTGCCTTTCTTTATCCGCTCCGATTTATTGCGGCGAACAAGCTGGCGGATATTAGCTTCGGGCTCGTGATGGCGGTGTTCTTCCTGGGTGGTCTCGGAACAATGATGGTTTTTGTGGCTCGCGCTTTCAACAAGGCGGACGAGATCGAAATCGCCAGGACTCACCAGGAGGAGTAGAGGCCTTTTGTGAAGGCAGTCCCTTGGGGGCGGTCCATTGAGGCTCTTTAAGGTGGTCGCTTTGGCGCGATAAGAAAAGCTGGTTTTCTTTCGGCTCCAGGTCATTATGGGCGATGAGGCCCCCATGATGAGGAATTTCCTGCACACCCACGTTGTAGAAGCCGTCTCACAAATACCCAAGCAGCGTCTTGCGGGTCTTTTGGCCGGATGCTTCGTTGCTCCTCAGTCGCAGATCCATGCGGATATGCTCCTGCGTCGCGCCTCGCCTCCGGCCAAAATCCCTCGCAATCCACTTGCTGATTATCTATGAGGCGGCTTCTAGTTCAGGCGGCTCTTTGTGCCTTCACCTTGTTGCTGGCGAGCGGTGAAGCTTTTGCGGCAACTTCTTACGACCTGGAGCGGTGGTTCATTCAGGCTGCCCAAGCGCCTGTCGCTGCTGCGAGCCGCACAAATGGGGAACATGTCGCTGCTTTTGGGCATGTGATTTCTTCGTCCCGGGATGGAGTGCATTGGCATGCAGCAGCGAGTGACCTGCTGCCTCGCAGCGAGGTGTCTCAATTCATTTTCGCGGATGACAAATGGGTCGGGGTCGGATCTGGCGGGAGCATCGTTACCTCTGGCGATGGACAGAACTGGAATAACAGGTGGTCGGGCGTCATGCAGGATTTGCAGAGCGTGGCGTATGGACGGAGAACGTTCGTTGCTGTTGGCAGCGCAAGAGCGCCGCATCAACGGGTCATCCTAACCTCAGGTGACGCGGTAAACTGGACCGTCCGGCAGTTATCTCCCACGGAAGCTGGGTTGCTTAAGATCGTCCATGCGGAGGATAGGTTCATCGCTGTTGGCCATGGAGGCGCGATCCTGACCTCGGTGGAGGGCAGCAGTTGGTCGCCGCGCCAAAGTCCAACCACAAACCGTCTTTCCGGTCTTGTTTACGCGAACGGCAAGTTTGTGGCGCTGGGACGAGATGGTGTGTTCGTGTCGGACGAAGGCATCGTGTGGCGAACCAACTACAGCGGCGATCTGCACGTTTTTGATTTGGCGCACGGGAACGGGCGCTACGTGGCAGTGGGCAATGATCGCCGGGCGTGGACTTCAACGAATGCGGTCGATTGGGAATGGCACGAGACAGGCGCCATTCACAATCTTCAGACCATCAGCTTTACCGGAGACAAGTTCTTGGTGGGCGGCAATGCGGGGTTTTTGGCCAGCTCGGTTGATGGCGTGGTTTGGCACGCAAGTTCTGTCAGTGAGATTCTGCCTTTTAGATACATCGCCGCGGGCAATGATGCGGTCGTGGCGCTGGGGGGTGATTCTTACACAACTTCACAGGCGCTTGTCGCCTCGAGTGATGGCTCCCGGTGGATGATGCCAAGCTTTCCGCGCCGCAACATGGTGAGCCTGAGTTACGCAGGGGGAAAGTTCGTCGCATTTGCGCATAACGCGACCCGGCCAACGCGCCACCTCGTGCTGATCTCAACGAACGGCGCAACCTGGCAGGAGGAGGAAACCGCTCTGAACTCACTGCCGAATGACGTGGCCTTCGGAAACGGAGTTTACGCGGCGTCGGGCACTTCATTTTTTACCTCAACAGACGGGGTGGCCTGGCGCACGCTTCCCAGCCTCGATGATGGGAGTTACAAGCCGCATATTGAGTTTGGGAACCGTCGATTCGTTTCGCTGGGCAGCAATGGACGGTCTTACATCTCGAATGACGGCACGAACTGGTTTGGCGGAACCACGGGCTACCCAGCGGAGAGCCTGGCGTTTGGAAATGGCGTGTTCGTCGCGGTGGGCTCTCGCTCGACGAATTTCGTGATGACCTCGGCGGATGGTGTGAATTGGACCCGCCGAGGTGTGGAACCTGCAAGCAGTGGCTTGCTCGCTGTGACTTACGGAGGGGGAATGTTTGTGGCGGTGGGGTCTAGAGGGCTTGTGGCTTCTTCTACAGATGGCCTTTCCTGGGAGACGCATCAAATGGACCGTGCGCTGACTTTCAACGGAGTGACGTTCTTTCAGGGAAAGTTCATCGCGACGACGACAGAGGGGGTGGTTCTCGCTGCTTACCCGCATCCAGAGCTGCGATTCGTGGGTGCAGGGGGCCGCCTGCATATTGAGGCGAAGGCCCATCCGCTGATGAATTCGTTGCAGCGTTCTTCAACGCTTGGGGGAACGGACTGGACGGAGCTGCACCGGATCACGAACGCCGCGCTTTCAGCTTTGGTGGAAATCGAGCCGAGCGCGCCAAAAGCCTTCTACCGCATTGCTGAACCGATCGAACCGTAAAAAGGGTGGTTGTGTCGGCTGAATGGGTTTCCTGAGGCGGGGAAGTGGTGCACCCGAAAGGAGTTGAACCTTTAACCTTCTGATCCGTAGTCAGATGCTCTATCCAATTGAGCTACGGGTGCAGCCGCAAGGGACGGTAATTTAGTCAGAAAGCCACCCGACGCAAGCCCGTTGTTAGGAAATCATTCCGGCGAAATCTTCAAGACGCTCCCCCTTTATCTCTCCACCGGACGCAGGCTCCTGACCAATGTGCGACTCGGTGTCACGTCGTGGAATTCGGCTGGCGGATTTTTCGGTCGGCGCCGATATACCTATTGAAATGAGCGAGCCAGATCTGGAGTTGCTGCGGCGCTATGCCGAGGAGAGCGCGGAGGATGCGTTCGGTCGGCTAGTGGAGCGGCATCTAGGGTTGGTTCACTCGGCAGCGCTCCGGGTGGTGCGGTCCGAGCATCTGGCGGAGGAGGTCGCGCAATCTGTTTTCGTTGATCTCGCGCAGAACGCGAAACGACTCTCATCGCGAACGGTGTTGGTGGCCTGGTTGTACGAAGTTACACGGCGGACGTCGGTTGATGTGGTGCGAAGGGAAACCCGCCGTGCAGCGCGGGAAGAGGTGGCGGAGGAACTGAAGCAGATGAACTCGACCGAGGGGAGTTGGAAGGAAATCGAACCTCTGCTCGAGGAGGCGATGGCGTCGCTTGAGCCGAGCGACCGTACGGCAGTTTTGCTTCGCTACTTTCAAAATAAATCGCTCAGTGAGGTTGGAGCGGTCTTGGGGGCTTCGGAGAACGCGGCGCAGAAACGGGTGAGCAGGGCGTTGCAGCGGTTGCACGACTTTTTTCGGCGAAAGGGCGTGGCTTCCAGTGTGAACGGAGTGGCGCTGTTGCTTTCCGCAAACGCGGTGCAGGCAGCGCCGCCACAGTTGGCAGCAGGAATTGTCACAGGGGCTCTTCAGACGGGAGCTGCAGCAGGTTTGTCCACAGTGGCAGCAGGCACGATTAACACAATTTTCATGAGCACGACGCAAAAGGTCATTTTGGGCACGTTAATGGTGGCTGCCGTTGGAACGGCATTGCACCAGGGATATAAAGCATCCGAGCTGCGGCAGCGGGTGCTAACGCTGGAAGCGACCCGACAGTCGGATGAGGGATCTACATCGCTTGCGGCTAGTTACGACGGTCTGCAGCGCGAGATTGCGCAGTTGCGCGCGGAGAATGATGCGGCGAAAAGCAATGCTTCCGAGCTTCTAAAACTGCGGGCAGAGGTCACGCGCCTAAAGGGCGAGGCTAAAGCGTCGGCGGCATTGACGACGGCCGCGCCAGCCATTCAAGCCGAGGCAGTAAACTGGCTTGCGCGCGTTAATTTGCTGAAGGAGCATCTGGCACGGACACCACATGCGAATGTGCCGGAGCTGCGGTTGCTGGGAGAGCAGGATTGGTTGAATGCGGCCCAGGGACCGAAGCTGGAGTCGGAGGAGGACTTCCGGCGCGCAATGAGTTCATTGCGAACGCAGGCGCAATACAAGGTGGCGAACCTGCTACAACCTGCGCTCGCGAAATATCTTGAACAGAACGGGAAAAAGTTCCCAGAGAGCTTGGCGCAGCTCCAAGGGTATTTGGAGAGTCCGGTGGACAACGACATTCTCCAGCGCTTTTCGGTCATTCCGGCGAAAGCCGTAAACTCGGTTCAGATGGGTGGGGATTGGGCGATCAGCCAAACGGAGCCGGTGGACCGTGAGTTTGACTCGCGTGTGGTGATTGGGCCGCATGGTTTCGGGAGCACTTCCTGGAAATCAGAGAACACGGATGTTGCAGCCGATGTGAACATCCTCCGGGAAGCGCTGCGTGCTTTTGAGACTGCGCACGGAGGGCGCGCGCCGTCGGATCCCGCAGAACTGGCGCCCTTCCTCAAGACGGACAGCGAGCGAAACGCCTTTGAGCGGTTGCGGGCGAATCAACAACAGTAAGGTTGTGAGCCTGTCCGATGAGGCACGCGCGCTTGCAGAAGATCCTGGCTTTGAGCGTGCTCTTTGCTCTGTTACGTTAAAGGCGTGAGCGAGGAGATTCGGTACTTCAACAGGTACTCGGGAAAGATGGAGAAGGAGGAGGTGTATGGCCTCGGCTTCCTTCGATGGACTTACGGGAATCCGATCGGGAAGATGTCTTTGCATGGGCTTGTGAAACGGACTCTTTTCTCGCGCTGGTACGGCAAGCGGATGGACGATCCTGAAAGCCGCGAGAAGGTGCTGCCGTTCATTGAACAGTATCGGTTGAACGCTGCGGAATTCGCCGATCCACCCGAGAGCTACAAAACCTTCAATGAGTTTTTTTACCGGAAGCTGAAGCCCGGTGCGCGACCGATCGATCCGAACCCGAAGGCGGCTGTGTTCCCGGCAGATGGGCGGCACATGGGTTTCCAGAACATCTCCGAGGCGCCAGGGATTTTTGTGAAAGGGGCGTTGTTCACGCTGGCGGAGTTATTCCGAAACGAAGCGCTGGCTGCGGAGTATAAGAATGGCTCGATCGTTTTGTCGCGCCTCTGCCCCGTGGATTATCACCGGTATCATTTTCCAATAAGCGGAAAGGCGGGAAAGACGAACCTGATCGAGGGGCCGTTGTACTCCGTGAACCCGATCGCGCTGCGGCAGAACATCCGGATCCTTTGTGAGAATAAGAGGGCCTGGACACGCATTGAATCCGATGTGTTCGGGCCGGTGATGATGTTTGAGGTGGGGGCGACCTGCGTGGGGAGTTTTGAATACACCTATCAGCCAGACTCCCAGGTGGAGAAAGGGGCGGAAAAGGGATACTTCCGGTTTGGGGGCTCGCTGACAATTACGCTGTTCAAGAAAGGGCGGATTCGGCTGGCCGATGATCTAGTAAAGCACTCCTCGGATCATGTGGAACTCTATGCGCGGATGGGAGATACGTTGGGTGAGGCTGCATAAGCGGACTTGCAAGACCGGAAAGTCCACTGGTTCATCTATAAACAACACTAATTTGGCCGTGTGGAGCCAATGAATAGCAGGGTTCAGGTCGCGTCCAATCCTGCAGAAGAATGATTGGGACGGTCAATTTTGACGGCCTGAACAGAACGCTAAAGGAAGCCACTTTGACGCACGCGCTCACCCATTCTACTTTAAGGAGCCCACTATGAAGCTTTTCTCCAAGGCGCACAAAGAGACCGCGTGTGCCCAAACTCAACCGTCGCATCCTGCCCCGAACACCGGCGGCGGGAGCGGGCGCCATCTGAGCCGCGCGCTCGGTCTGGCAGCTGCGCTGGCGATGACTGTTGGGTGCGAAAGCACAGGGGACACAACCCCAGTGACAACGGTTCACACGCAGACGGTGGTTGTCTCCAATGCCTCGGTGGCGACGGTTGTTCCAGCCGCTGCGACGAACGCGGCACCCGTCAGCAATGCTGTGGTTGCGGCAACAGCGACTAACTCGGTCGTTGCAACGAATGCTCCTGCGGAAGCGGGAGACACGCAGCAGATCACAGTGATCAAAGCTGAGCCTCCGAAGGTTGCGGCTCCTGAAGGGGTGAAGTTGACCCCTGGTGTTGAAGCGGTGCTCAAGCTTGTGCAATCCGGCGTGGGGGAGGACGCGATTTTAGCTTACGTCAACAAGACGCCTGCGGAGTACGACATGGACGCCGAGACGATCGTCTATTTGACGGACCTTGGCGTGAGCAGCGCGGTGATTGCGGTGATGTTGAACAACGACACTGCGTTGGATCCTTCGGAAAAGGAGCAGTTGGCGAAGAAGGCTGCTGAAACGAACGCACCCGCTGCTGTGGCTGCCGCGCCAGCCCCGCCAGTTGCCCAGGCGCCGCAAGCCGAAGCGGTGACCCCGCAGCCGCAACTGGGGAATGGTTATGTGGCAGCGCCCGCAAGTCCCGGTATGCCTGCGGAGACAGTTGTCGTGACCCAGCAAGTGGTCGTTGCCCAACAACCGCAGGTGATCTACACGACGCCTCCCGCTGAAGTTGTGCAAAATTATTTTTACACGCCACTGCAACCGTACGGAAGTTGGGTGGAGGTGAGCGGTTATGGCTGGTGCTGGCGTCCTACCGTTGCGTATTACGATCCACACTGGCGCCCATATCACACGCGCGGTCGCTGGATGTGGAGCAACCATGGTTGGTATTGGCAATCCGATTACAGCTGGGGCTGGGCGGCGTTCCACTATGGCCGATGGAGTTGCCCAACCGGTGTTGGCTGGGTGTGGGTGCCCGATTATACCTGGGGTCCCGCCTGGGTGAGCTGGCGCCGCACGGATGCTTATTGCGGGTGGGCGCCTTTGCCTCCTCGCGCGCACTACCGGAGTGGATTTGGTTTTAGTTATTACGACCGGAATGTCGGCATCAGCTTCGACTTCGGGCTGCGCGATCATCACTACACGTTCGTGCGCGCTCGCGACTTCTGCGATCCGCATCCATGGCGGCGCTCAGTGCCAAGGCATGAGACGGTCAACATCTATAACAACAGCACCGTGGTGAACAATTACATCGTGGGCAACAACAACACGATCATCAACAACGGTGTGGGGCACGATTTTGTGGCGGCAAACACGCGCTCTGAGATCCGCAAGGTGACCGTTCAGGAACGCCCTGATGTGGCAGTGAATCGTCCAGCCAGCGCTCGCGGAACCGTGATTGCTCCGGACCGCGTGACAAAGGTTGGGAAAGAGATGGTGGTTTATCGCCCAACACCGCCGCCCCCTTCTGCGGTTCCCACGACTCCTGGCGGCGGGATCGCTGCACGAGGTGAGCCAACCCGCGCGACCGTTCCAACTGCTCGGTTGAACTCACGGACTGCTGACCGGGTGCAATCTGATATAGCAGCGCGTCCGAACAGCTCACTCGTGACGCCAAGTCGGCGTCCTGAGGCCGTCGGTAGCCCAAGCTCCACGCCTGGTGGATTGACGAGCCGCCCAACTGCGCCGAGCGCCAGTCCAAATGACGCCATCGCTGATCGCGGCATCAATCCACGCCGCGAGCCGATTACCGCAGGCGCGCGCGATAATAGCAGTGGGATCGGCTCTGGATTGGTAACCGACCAGGCAAACGCGAGCCCAAGCACCCGTCCTGGGATTGTTGGTTCGACCCCTGCCGCGCGCCCAGACAGTCCAGCGAACGCAGGCGGAGACGATCTTAGCCGTCGTTTGCGTGAAGTGCGGCGCGAGGGCATCAGCGCGCGTCCAACGAGTCCAACAACCCCTCCCAGCAGTGCGCCTTCACAACGAATTGGCGCTGACACTGGCTCTGCTGTTCCACCCATCGGACGCACGACACCATTGGCCCGGCCCGGGGCGCCTAATGCGGGCGCAGGCAGCATCCCCGGCGACATTGCTCGCCCGAGTTCCCCAGTGACACCGAACGCAACCACATTGCCCGATCGGCCAGCGCTCCGCCGCATTGAGCCCATTCGCAATCCAGCGCCACAAGCTCCATCCGTGAGTTCTGCGCCGGGATCGTCGTCCTACCCAGGCGCGCGCCCGGGCTCGCCGTTCGCATCGACCGCGGCGCAAGACTTGCAACGCTCGGAGCCTCGCGCGATCTCGCCACGGTTCAATAACAGCGCGCGTGGTGTGATGAATGCCAACCCGGCGGCTCAAGGGGATAACGCGCGGCCATTCAGCGCGCCTGCGCCGATTGTCTCGCAACCGGTGACCCCGGCGTTCCGCTCGGCGCCGATCGATCGGCCGGCTCTCCGTCAGATTCCGAGCACACAACCAAGCCCACGCTTTTCATCCCCTGTTCAGGAGTCGGCTCCTGCGCCGGTGATGCGCCAGCCGCAGAGTGTGCCACAGAGCATCCCTTCATATCGCAGCGCGCCGGTGCAAAGCGCCCCAAGCGCTCCAGTCATTCAATCGCAGCCACTGCCGTCGCGGCCGGCTTTTGAGTCACGCCCAAGTTCCCGGCCGGAATCATTCGGCGGGGGAGCGCGCGTGCCGATTCAACGCGGGGAGCCTCGGTCCAATTAACGTATTCAACTCCGCCCAGGTAGGAACCCCGGTCAGGGACGGGGGCCTGCCTGAGCGCTTGCTCACATGAATATCCAAACTTTATTCCACAGGGTTCGGCTTTGTTTATTGGGGTTGGCGCTTCTGGTGAGCGCCAGGGGAGCCATGGCAGCGCAGACGGAGGTGATTTACTCCACTGGGTTTGAGGCTTCCGAAGGGTTCGATAGGCGCTTCACGTTGAGTGACCAGGGCGGTTGGGAGGGAGCTGGGACAGGCGGAAATGGCCTCCTGCCCGAAGCTTTTGAGGGCCTTGGGCAACAAGCGTTCATCGGATTCTTCCCCCCGCTAAACACGAACAATGTGGACACCACAGTGTGGCGGCCCTTTGGGATTTCCCCGTTGGCGAGCGGTTATCCGGTGCTGAAGTTCAACGTGAAGATGCAGGTGCTTGCCTCGACAACTGGCGGCAAGGACGAGTTCCGCTGGAGCGTGTATGGCACGAACAATTATCGTCTGCTCTCAATCGTATTCGACACGAGCACACAGGAGATCTGGTACATCACGGAGGATGATGATCCGAAGTTTGTTTATACAAACTACACCTTTGAGCACGACGGCACTTATGACCTGGAGATCGTGCTGAATTATGGCCGGAACACCTGGTCTGCGAGCTTGAATGGCACCACACTCGTGAACTCGCATCCGATCACGGCCACCCCTTCGCGGAATCTTACGTTCAGCGATATTGCGGCCGCGTGGATTGTCGCCAACCCGAAGGCGCCTGGGGACAACTACATGGTGTTCGACAACTACAGCATCACAGGGCAACTCGCGACACAACCGCGGCTGCAGGTGACGAAGTATCATCCGAACGGTGAGTTCGAGTTCAAAATCCTTGGGGAAGAGGGGCTCTGGTACGAGGTGCAAGTCACCTCGAACTGGGTGGAATGGTTTAGCCTCGGAACGTACAAGGCCGGTGTTGGAGGTGTGATCGACTTTCGCGACACGACCGCGCCGGGTAATCCGCGTGGATATTACACCGTCGCGAGCGTGCCGCCGCCGCAATAGGGCTCTTAACTTACTTCCCAAAGAGCCCCGTAACATGCCATGCCCGCGCCGAACGTGGTCATCCACCAGAGGCCGTCCGGAGCGCCACTGGCTAGAGCGCGATCCATAACAAAGAAAACGGACGAGCTGCTGACATTGCCGAATTCTCGAAGAATCTCGGCGCTGCGCTCTAAATCTTGAGGGGCCAGTCTCAGCGCGAGCTGCACACTGTGCAGGATGTCCCGCCCGCCCGCATGAACGATCCATTGCTGGATGTCCGCCCGGTCAAACTCAAGTTCCTTCTGCGCGGTTTGCAGAACGCTGGCAGCGTGTTTTCCCACCAGCGTGGGAACTTCGCGGGAGAGCAAGTTGCGGAGCATGCCGCCCCGGCTTTCGAACCTTAGGAAGTCACGGTCCTGGTGACTCAACATTCCACGGCTGCCGCGCCACCGGACGGTGCGCCCGCTGATCTGCGAAGGTTCGTGGGCGAGAATCATGGCGCCCGCCCCATCTGCGAATAGGCAGGCGCTGATGAGCACGCCAGGATCATTGTCGAGGTAAAGCGCGGCGCTGCAAACCTCCACGCAGATCGCGAGGACCACTTTAGCTTGTTTGGAGGCAAGCATTCCTTCAGCAGCTCTCAAGGTGGGCGCGGCAGCGGCGCAACCGTGCCCCACGAGGTCGAGCATATGCGCGCTCGTTGGAATGCCCATCCGCTCGCTCACGTAGCTCGTTAAACCGGGGCAGAGATAGCCCGTGCAGGTGCTGATCACGAGGCCGTCAATGTCCGCAGGCGTCAGCCGAGCTTGGGCGAGCGCTTTCTCCGCCGCTTGGAGAGCAAGCTCCGGCGCCGCTTTGGAGAAGCGCGAGTGAAGTGAATCAGGCGTGAGGTTAAATGCTGCGTCGAGCGAATTAAGGGAAAGGTGGCGAGCATCAATTCCGTTGTCCGCGTGCAGTACTTTGCGAACGAGGAGTTGAGAGCGCGGGGTGAGGCTGGCAAATTGCGGAGCCTGAGCCAACGCCTCCCAAATTTCGATTTGCGTGTAACGCTGCTCAGGGGCGGCGACGCCGATTCCAGCAAGATGCATATTCCTCCTGGTGGGCATCTTAATCATGGAATGCTCAGAGCGCAAAGCGGGCCGGCCGAATGACGGAAGAAATGGGCGGGGGTGTGCGGATGACTGGAAGGTCGTTTCCGCGCGAAGACGCCCGGTCGGGGACCGGGCCTACCAATTGGAGAGGCGGGAGGACGCCCGGTCAGGGGACCGGGCCTACCAATGGGAGAGGTGGCGAGGACGCCCGGTCAGGGGACCGGGCCTACCAATGGGAGAGGTGGCGAAGACGCCCGGTCGGGGGACCGCGTCTACCATTTGGCTGTGGCGCAAACGTGCATTTTTGATGACAGCATTAGGAGCGCTCGTAAGAATGAGGGCGGGTAATCACTTTCTGGTATGAATCAAACAACGCGCTACTTGCAGTCTGTCTCCTCGTACGACCAAATCGAAATTGGCGCGTTGGTCAACTACCTCATCCTTGATGCCGTTAAAGCGGGCGCAAGCGACATCCATATCGAGCCGTGGGAAAGCACACTTGTTGTGCGGGTGCGTTTAATTGGCGTGCTTCAGGAATTGGTGCATTTGCCCCTCGACTTGATGGAGAAGATTTCGGGGCGCCTGAAAGTGATGGCCAGCCTCGTTTCATATCAGAACGACATTCCGCAGGAAGGCCATGCGCCTGCCAACCCGGACATCGGTGGCGTCGAATTGCGCATCTCCGTTTTCCCGACGGTTCGTGGTGAAAAGATCGTCGTGCGTATTTTTGACCCGAGCAATCGCAGCTTTGAATTGCAAGGGCTCGGCTTTGACGAAGAGACGCAGCACACGTTCATGAAGCTGCTTTCCAAGCCGAGCGGATTGCTGCTGCTAACGGGACCGACAGGCTCAGGAAAAACGACTGCCATTTACGCTTCGTTGTGCCACCTGGTGGGCAAATTTGGCCCGACAATCAGCATCAGCACCGTGGAAGATCCAGTGGAGTTCAACCTGCCGATGATCAGCCAGGCGCAGGTGAATCGCGCGAAAGAGTTTACGTATCCGATCGCGCTACGGTCACTGATGCGGCAAGACCCGCAAGTGATCATGGTCGGCGAGATTCGCGATCCAGAGACGGCGACGATCGCGGTGCAAGCGGGGCTGACGGGGCATTTGGTGATCAGCACGATTCACTCTGGGACGACCTCGGGCGTCTTTGCGCGCCTCATCAACATGGACATCGAGCCTTTCCTGCTTTCCTCCAGCATCATTGGTGTCGTGGGGTTGAGATTGATTCGGATGAACTGCGTCTATTGCTCGCAGCCTTACGAGCCTGAGCCTGGCTTGGCGCGATTGATTCCGGCGGAACTGCGTGACCATGCTCAGCTGCGCAAAGGCGTTGGTTGCAATGAGTGCATGCAGACGGGATTCTTCGGGCGAACAGCGCTGACTGAAATGATGGTGGTGGATGAAGTGCTGCGGGACGCTATTCTCCAGAAGATGCCGACGCGCGCTCTACAGGACATTGCTATCAAAGAGGGGATGAAGACGCTGTGGCATAACGGGCTCCAGCGCGTCGCCAGAGGCCAAACCACTTTGGAGGAAGTCCTGCGCGTGGTCGCAGTTGATCAGGTCTGACCCGCATGTCGGTTGTAACAATCGCCTTGGGCGGGCTGGCCTGCCTGAGCTTCCTTATAGTGCTTTGGCAGTGGGTTGCTGCGAGCCGCTTCACTCTTGCATCCAAACTGTCTGAGGCGCCCGCGCTGGACGAATCTCCCTCGATTACGATCCTCAAGCCCGTTAAAGGCGCAGAGGAACATACGAGGGAGTGCTTCGAAAGTTGGCTCAGCCAGGATTACGCCGGGAAGGTCCAGGTCGTTTTTGGCGCGCGGTCGGCCAACGATCCCGCGTGTGCCGTGATTGAGGCGTTGCGAGCGGCTCACCCTGACAAAGACGTTCAATATGTTCATTGCCCCGAAGCACTGGGGCCGAATGCCAAAGTCTCAACTCTGGTTCAGCTTTCTCCGCAGGCGCGGCATGAGTTCGTGTTAATCAGCGACGCAGATGTGTGGGCCGATCGCGATTTCCTGAAGTGTGCGATGGGGCAGTTTAGGAGCCCAGAGGTTGGTCTGGTTTGTTCTCTCTACGCGCTCACCAACTCGAAAAACACGGCCATGCATCTTGAGGCGTTGCACGTGAATGTCGATTTCTGGAGCCAGGTTCTGCAGGGGCAGATGTTGAGCAAAATGGATTTTGCTCTCGGGGCGGTCATGATCATTCGCCGCGAGATGCTCGAGAAAATCGGTGGGTTCCAAGCCCTGCTCGAATACCTTGCGGACGATTACCAACTGGGGAACAAAGCGGCCCGTGCAGGCGGCGTGGTGTCCCTTGCGGATACGGTGGTCGAATGCCGCTCCGGGTTTATGTCCGCACGAGCTGTGTGGGATCATCAGGTGCGGTGGTCGCGAACGGTGCGAGTCTGCCAGCCGATCCCGTACTTCTTTAGCATCCTGTCGAATGCCACGTTGTTTTCGGCTTTGCTCGCGGCAGTTGCGCCATGCGTCTATTCGCTTTCCGCCTTAGCGGCTGTGGTTGGCACACGCGTGGTGATGGCGATGCACTTGCAACGCCGATTGCTGCCCGCGCATGAGCGGCGGTCTCCATCAGCGCTAATCGTGCTCAAGGATCTTCTTCAAGTCGCGGTGTGGGCGGCCGCGTTCCTTGGCAACACCGTCGTGTGGAGGGGCGAAAAATTCCGAGTGTTGCCGGACGGCAAACTGCAAAAGGTCTGAGCTATTTCCCCGCGTTTTTTGTGAACGCGCTGACTTCTTTCAAGTTCGCCGCTTTTACTGCGTCCATCACGCGAATGATCTGGCCCCAGGGGGCGTTGCTGTCCGCATTCAAAGCCACCTGAGTGGAAGGAGCGGCTTTGGCTCTCACGAGCAACTCTTGCTGCAGCTTATCAAAGGTAACCGCTTTTTGATCGAGGTAGAAGAACGGTTGCTGAGGCGCAATGGTGATCAGGAGAATGCTTTGCGTCACGTTGCCGCTGGTCGCCTGCTTCGACTCCGGCAAAGCCAGTTTCACGGCAGGCTGCTGTTTGAAGGTCGTGGTGACCATCAGGAAGATCAGCAGCACGATCAGAATGTCGATCAACGAAATGATGATGATCGTGGGCGCGGCTTTCCTGCGGCGACGGAGGAAGTTCATTGCTTGCGCACGTTAACGGCTCGGTCGGGCGCCACATCCCGGTGCTGCTGGCGCATGAATTGGTCCGCGAGCGTTTCCAATTCGACAGCCATGTTCTCGATGCGTTTGTTGTAATAACTCCACGCAACCAACGCGGGGATGGCAATTAACAAGCCAGCCAAGGTGGTGTTCAGCGCGATCGCAATTCCTTTGGCGAGGACAGTGTTGTCAACGCCGCTTGCCTGGCCCAGATCGCCGAACAAAGTGATCAATCCGTGAATGGTGCCGACCAGACCGAGCAGGGGAGCGATGCCGACCACGATTTCAAGAACGACCAGGCCGCGTTCTAGCCTATTCACTTCGTGGCGAGCTTTGGTTTCGATGCTGTCCACGGTCTCAGCCTTTGGCCAATGCAGATGATCTAGCGCAACAATCAAAATGCGTGACAGGGCTGAAGGGCGCGCTTCGGCGAGAGTGCGCAGTTTTTGGAGCCCACCGGGAGTGTCAGCTTCGTCGATAGCTTTGGCCACATCGTCGGGGATCACGCGCTGCCACCGCAACGCCATGCCGCGCTCGATGATAAACGTGAGGCCGACCATCGATGTCAGCAGCAGCAGCCACATGAAAGGCCCGCCAGCTCGGATGAATTCGAACATTTTTAAGAAGCTTGCGACAGTTTAGCGGTAATGAAAAGTGAATCGCACCTCGCGATAATCCTTTTGCAACAAACGGCGAAGGTCTGAAGGGAATCGCCCGTAGGGAGCCGGGTCTTCTATTGCCCGCTGGCAAAGCCACGCCAGGGTGTCGCTCACGTCGTTCTGTGCGACTTTGGTTGCGGTCACGCGCCCATCCATGTTCAGGCGGAACTCGATCACGACTTTCCCGCGGCGATTGCCAACGTAATCACGCTCATCCAGGAGCTGGTGCCAACGGTTCTGCACCGCGGCAATGAAAGCGCGATCGTAATCTCCAAACGGAGATTCCTTAACATCGAGCGAAGGCTCAATCTCGAAGCGACGCACTCCGCCGGTTGATTTCATCTTCTCCCCAATGACCATGCCGCGATCGGGCGCTACCTCTGCCAGCTTTCGTGGTCGGGTGCGGGTTTGCGGACGGACTGCCGGTGGGGTGATCGGGGGCTGAGCCGGAGGAATGATCTTCTCCGGGATCGCGGGGGCCACAACTAATCCATCCACCGCTGGCTTCAGTTCCTCAGGTTTTGTTTGCGGGGTAGGCTCAACACGAGTTTCCGCTGGCTTCGGAAGAGGCTCCGCAGGTTTTGGCTGCTCCTGGACCTGCTGCGTGGGCTGCGCCTCGGGGGGCGTTTCTTGAACAGCGGGCTCGGGTTTTGGCGCTGCTTCCGGGGTGGGGCGCAAAGTGTCGAACGTCTTGGGAATCGAATCCTCCCGACCAGCGATGTTCGGGGTGGTCGTGTTGCCAACCTCTGGATTTGCGGCGCGGGTGTTCGCGCTGGAATAGAACGGCTTCTCTGGAGGCGGTTCGCTCGGTTTCGTTGGATCTACTTCAACGAACACCAAGGCAGGTTGCTGGCGTTCAGCCTCGGCGGCAGCAGCTTCTGCCCTTGCTTTGGCTTCTTCCCGCAATTCCACCATGACAGAGGGAGTGACTGAGCGGAAAAGCGGGGTGACCCCAATCATCAGGTCAATGATCAGGAAGAGGGCGAGGTGAAAGAGGAATGACAGCGTGGCAGCTTTTGGCACAGCTCGCTCGCTGAACCAATCACTGAACATCCGCGGCCACTGAAAAAACATGCGCTTGCAGAGAATGCAGCGCCTTTAACAACGCTTCAACCGGAGAAGCAGCTGATCAACCAGGAAAAAGGGCGCGACGGCGCCGCTTACTTCTTGCGCTTGGGAGAATTCTGATCTGAAGACTCTTTGGCAGTCCCAATCCAAGCGAGCACGAGCGGGAAGAAGCAGATGAAGAGCCCGATCGGCATAGCCGCGATGCTCCAGAAGATGCTCCAGCCAACTGACATTGTCGGATCCATAACTGCGTTACTTTTTTCTGTGGCGGTCCAATTGTAAAGTAAAAGAGGGCCTATTTCTTGCGCTTGCCCGCGCTTTGGGAAGCGAGGATGGCTTTGACCGCTTCCATCAGCCTTGCCATCTCCTCCTCAGAGCCAATCGTAATGCGCAGGAACTTGCTCACCGCGGGATCTTTAAACCACCGCACCAGTATTTTATGCTCGCGCAGCTTCCGAAGCCATTCTTCCGCTGGGAACTGGGGCGGTTCAGTGAGAATGAAATTGGTTTCGCTGGGTAACACCTGAAAGCCGAGGTCTTCCAGGGCCTGGCTGACGGTCTGGCGTGATTGGATGATGCGCTTAAAGTTCGCTCGGTAATAAGAGAGATGCTTCAGCGTGGCGAGCGCCGCGATCTGCCCCAGCCCATTGACGTTGTAGCTATCGCGGATTTTGTGGAGGGCTTCGATCAATTCAGGGCTGCCGACAAAATAGCCGATCCGCTGGAAGCAGAGGGAGTAAGCCTTCGAAAATGTTCGCGCAACAAGCACATTGGGCAGTTCCAACGCGAGCGTCATCGCGTTCTCCTTGGCGAAATCCACATAAGCCTCATCCAGCACCACCACACCCCGCTGGGCGGCGGCAAGGGTGCGGAGTTGCTCAACGGCATAGCCGCGGCCTCCGGGAGCGTTTGGCGTCGTGACAAAGGTGAGGGCAGCTTTGGTGTTCCAGCCAGCGGCGCGCAGCACCTTCGCATCCGGGATGGTGAAATCGGCGTTTAACCGGACGGAGTTCTTGCGGGTGCCTTGCGTGTCCGCGAGCACCGGGTAAAGCGAGTAACTGGGGGAGAAATACTGGATGGTTTCAGCATCCGCGTTCTTGCCGAGGCCAATCGGCTCCACAAACGCGCGCGTGGCCAGTGCGAGAACCTCGTCAGACCCATTGCCGATGATGATGTTCTCGGGACGGCAGCGGTGCAGCTTCGCGAGGGCCTCCCGCAATGCGTCGGCTGCTGGATTGGGGTAGAGGCGCAGCCGTCCATCGACCGCTTCCCGCACGGCCTCCAGCACTCCAGGAGCAGGCGGATACGGATTCTCGTTGGTGTTGAGCTTAACGAGATCCTTGATCTTCGGCTGCTCACCCGGGACGTAGGGGTGCAAGGTTCGAACCAAGGGGCGAACGTAAGAGCTGGCGCGGCTCATGCCTTTTGCTTCCTCGCTTTGCCCGCGGCTGCTTTCTCGAGGCGAATCTGCGCTGAGCGCGCATGCGCATCCAATCCTTCAACAGAAGCGAAGGTGTTAATGAAGCTCAACGAACGGCGCAGGGCAGGGGGGCTGTATTCCACGATGCTGGTGCGGCGTTGGAACTGATCGACCGTCAGGCCAGGGAAAGCCGCGCCCGCTCCCCCAGTGGGCAAGGTGTGGCTCGGTCCCGCGATGTAGTCTCCGAGCACAGTGGGTGAATTCCCGCCAAGGAATATGGCGCCTGCGGTCACGATCTGCTCCGCGACGGCCGCAGGGCGCGCCGTCATGATCTCGCAATGTTCTGGAGCCAGCCGGTTGGCCAGCGCCACAGCGTCCGCAATGTTCCGCACCTGGATCAACCAGCCATTGTTCTGCAGAGCTTTGGCGATGAAATCCTTTCGCGAGAGAGTCAAGAGCTGGCGATCAATCTCCTTCTCCACCGCTTTCAAAAAAGTGGCGGACGTGGTGATCAGCCAAACGCGTTCATGCCCGGAACCATGCTCCGCCTGCGCCAGCAGGTCCGCAGCGGCGAAGCGCGGATTCGCCTTGTCGTCCGCTATCACCAGCACTTCGCTTGGCCCGGGTAAAAGATCCACGGCGACATGGCCGAAGAGCAGGCGCTTGGCTGCGACGACATAGGCGTTTCCGGGGCCGAACACTTTTTGCACACGCCGAATCGTCTTCGTTCCCCAGGCCATGGCCGCGATGGCTTGCGCGCCCCCGAGCTTGTAGATCTCCGTGGCGCCCGCCACTCCCACGGCGTAGAGCAGCGATGAATTCACGCGGCCTTCCTTGTTCGGTGGCGTGCAAACGACGATGTCTTTGCAGCCCGCGACACGGGCCAGCGTGATTGTCATCAACGCTGTGGAGACCAGCGGAGCTGTTCCGCCAGGGATATAAATGCCAACACGCTGGAACGGGTCGAATTTCTCACCAACTTTCCCGCCTTGCTGGTTGCGCGCTGACCACGCTTTGCGCAGTGACTTCTTCGAGAAGAAAGCAATGTTCTTATGGGCTGCGGCGACGGCCTCTCGCACCTCGGCGGGGGCCTCCATCGAAGCGTTGAAGCGTTCCGCGGTAGACACGGCGAAGTCTTCCGCTGCGAGGTCGGCTCCATCGAAGCGTTTAGTGAACTCGACCAGAGCCTCATCCCCGCGGGTGAGCACCGCGCTGACCACTTCGCGCGCGCGCTCTTCCACCACTGGATCAAACAAGCTGGACGCTGCGGCCAACGCTTCCAGCCGTTGCGCAAACCCCGCGTCGCTATGCCGCAGAATATTCATCGGGGCCGAAGCTAAGAAAACGCCCCCCAAAAGTCAAAAATCTGCGCCTGTGTTCTGCTTGCGCTAGGCTTCAAGCACGGCATTGTAACCGCGCCAAATGCTTAATGTCGTCAATGTCAGCAAAAGTTACGGTGAGCGCGACCTGCTCAAAGATGCCTCCATTCTCGTCAACCGCGGTGAGCGGATTGGCTTGGTGGGGCCGAACGGCGCGGGGAAATCGACATTGATCAAGATGATCCTCAAGCAGGAGGAGCCCGATGCAGGGGAAATTACGCTCGATCGGCGCGCCTCCGTCGGTTACCTGCCGCAGGAGACCGCCCAGGTCGGCGACGAAACCGTCATTGAAATCGCAATGGCAGTGCATCCGGAAATGGTGGCTCTGCGCCGACAGGTTCTATCGGAATATGACCATGACCCTTCACACCACGACACGGACTGGGTGGATCCGCACACCCGTTATGCGGAGCTGGGAGGCTTCCAATACGAAGCTAAAGCCAAGACCATCCTGAGCGGGCTTAGTTTTCGTGAGAGCGACTTCGACCGACCGGCGCGGGAATTGAGCGGCGGCTGGGTTATGCGCGCGCATCTGGCTCGTCTGCTGGTGCAGGAGCCGGATTTGCTGCTGCTGGACGAACCAACGAACCATCTCGATCTCTACTCGCTCTTGTGGTTCCAGAACCATTTGCTGAGTTACCCAGGCGCAATCCTGATGATCTCGCATGATCGTGAGTTCCTGAACCGGCTCGTGGGTTCGATCGTGGAGCTACGCTTCGGGCAACTCATTCGTTATCGCGGCAACTACGATCAATACCTTGAGCAGCGCGCGGCGAATGAAGCGAACCTTCGCGCGGCGCACAAGAACCAGCAGAAGGAGATCGCGCGCTTGATGCACTTCGTCGAGCGGTTCCGCGCCAAGAACACCAAAGCCTCCCAGGCTCAATCCAAGCTCAAGCAAATCGAGCGGATGGATAAGATAGAGCTGCCGGATGAAGACGGGCAGGAAATCGATTTCACCTTCCCCCAACCGCAAAGAAGCGGGCAGCGGGTGCTGGCGTTGAAGCAGGTGCACTTCGGCTACGGCGCAAAGCCGATCTACCAAGGTCTCGACTTTGAGATCGAGCGGGATCAGCGGCTGGTTTTGGTGGGGCCGAATGGCGCGGGCAAATCTACCATGCTCAAGTTGCTGGCCGGTGTGCTTACGCCCTCAGCGGGCGAACGTGTCTTGGGCCACAATGTTCGCGCGGGTTACTACTCGCAGAATCGCGTGGAGATGCTCCGCGTCGATCGGACCGTCTTGGAGGAGGCCTTGGACACCCCCCAACGCGTAACCGAGGTGTTCGTGCGGAATATTTTAGGCTGCTTCCTTTTTAGCGGTGATGATGTGCTGAAGCCCGTGCGTGTCTTGTCGGGCGGCGAGAAAAGCCGGCTCGCATTGGTGAAGCTGCTGCTTGATCCGCCCAATCTGCTGCTGATGGACGAGCCGACGACGCACCTGGACATGGCGAGCATCGAAGCGCTGATTGCGGCATTGGAGCAGTATGAAGGCACTCTCTGCTTCATCAGCCACGATGTTTATTTCATTCGCGCGCTCGCAAACCAGGTGGTGCATGTGGAGCACGGGAAGGTTCAGCGCTTCCTGGGCAACTACGATTATTACGTTGAGAAGACTGCGGCAGCCGCTGCCGCGGCGGCCCGCCAGGCTTCGGGGAAATCTCCGGTTGTTGAACGGGTGACCAACTCGAAAGAGCAACGCCGAATTGAAGCTGAGGAGCGCCAAGCCAGATCAAAAGTCCGGAAGCAGCTCCAGAACGCCGTGGACCAGTTCGAGAAGCGGATTCAATCCCTGGAGAAGCGGCAGTCTGAACTGCACACCGTTCTTCAAGACCCTGCCACTTACGCCCGCGCAGACAAAGGCGCGTCATTGAATCGCGAATTGATGGAGGTGGAGGACGAGCTTGGGGAGCTTCATCCACAATGGGAGGAAGCCGCGACCAAGCTGGCCGCCTTCGACGCAGAAAAAGAGTTGGGCCGGAAACCAGCGTGACGGCGGACTAATGCGCTTAGGAGCCGCTTCGCATGTTCATGAATGTGAACACGAGGAAGCCGATGATAATCAGGCCGAGCACCGCGCCGACCACGATGAAGATCGTGTTGATCTTGTTGCGCTTCTTGCCGAACGCGTTGTTCTTGTCGAACTTCACGTCCCGGCCACCGGATTCAAATTCTTTCGCCTGAACGCCCGGAATCACGCGCGTTTTCGCTTTGGTCGGAGTGGAAGCGGAGGCAGCGGGAGCTGGCCCGTCCAGTTTGAGTTCAATCGATCCGAGCCGGAGAATTTGCCCGGGCTTTAGCACACCCTCAGTGATTTTCTCACCGTTGATGTAAGTGCCGTTGGTGGAGTTAAGGTCCTTAACGACAACGTCGCTGCCCCGCAGAAAAATCTCAGCATGATGGCTTGAGATGGAGCCTTCGGCCAAATGAAAAGTGTTGTCCTCCAAACGGCCGACGGTGGTGGGCTTGTCCGCGACAATCTCCTGAGTCCGCCCGCCGTGTCCTTCGCTGAGTACAACAAGTTTAGCCATAGGTCCTTCGGTGTTACCCATTATCGAAGTTACAGCGCTCAAGTCAAACCTGATTTCCTCTGGCGCCACTCACCAATAAGGCCTTCCGCTCATGAGTCGGGTTGACTTGGCGGGCGTTTCGAGGAACAACGGTGCCATGGCCAAGCTGTTCTCCTTTGTCATTGCCTTACTCTGCGCAGTCCCAATGTTTGCGGAGAATTGGCCCTCGTTCAGGGGGCCCACCCGGCAGGGCATTTCGACGGAGATGAGCGTCCCGCTCCATTGGAGCCCCACCAACGCCATCAAATGGAAAACAGCTATTCCGGGCCAAGGGTGGTCTTCGCCTGTCGTCTGGGGGGACCACATCTTTGTCACGAGCGCGACAGACGGGGGAACCAAATGCCACGTCATTTGCATCGACAGGCCTTCGGGCAAAATCATCTGGGATAAAGAGGTGTTCGAGCAGGTGCCGCTCCGGAAGGAGGGAAAAAACTCCTATGCCACCCCCACACCAGCGACCGACGGAGAGAGCGTCTTTGCGGTTTTCGGCGATGGGAGCGTGGTCGCATTGGATTTCAGCGGCAAGGTCCGATGGACCAATCGCGACGTGAAGTTCTATAGCCAACATGGCCTTGGCGCCTCGCCCATGCTTTGGAATGACCTGCTCATCATGCCCTACGACGGCAGCAGCCAGGGTGAGGATAAGAGAGTTGGGTGGCAAAAACCGTGGGACCAATCCTTCGTCCTCGCTCTTGACCTTAAGACGGGCACTCAGCGGTGGAAGGCCTCGCGCGGCATGTCGCGGATTGCTCATGTCAGCCCAATTCTCTTTAAGTCCAAAGAGGTCTGGCAGATTATCAGCGCCGCCGGGGATGTGGTTCAGGCGTTTGACCCCCGAACGGGCAATCGGATCTGGTCGGCCTTCAGCCAGGGGGAGGGTGTGGTTCCATCTCCAGTGGCCAGCAGCAATCTCATCTACACAGCGTCTGGTTTCGAAAAGTCGACCATCCGCGCCATTAAGGCGGGCGGCAGCGGCGATGTAACCCAAACTCATATCGCCTGGGAACAGCGCAAAGCCGTCCCCTCCATGCCATCCTTCGTTTACGCCGACCCGCACCTTTACAGCATTACGGAGGGCGGTGTGGCCCAATGCTTGAAAGGGGACACTGGGGAAATCGTTTGGCAGGAGCGCATCGGTGGGAACCACTCCGCTTCACCCGTCCTGGCGGAAGGCAGAATTTACTTCCTGTCCGAAGAAGGTGAGAGCGCTGTGATTGCCGCCGCGCCTGAGTTCAAGCTCCTTGCGCGCAACTCCATTGGCGAGCGCTGCCAGGCATCGATCGCTGTTTCCAGTGGAATGATCTTCATTCGCGGCGAGAAGCACCTGTTCGCGATCAGCCGCTAACCGTCAACGGTCAGCGTTCTCTTCCACGACCTGCGGCGGTTGCTTGGACAAGCCGAGCTTGTGCTCCATTTGCCCGAAGACGCGGAGCACGATCCAGGCGATGACCATGATGCCGATGGCCAGTGCATAACGATGAACCGCCACCGAGGCGCCAATCGGCACCACGCATAACATTGATGCCGCCGTGGTGAGGCCGTAGGAGGCGTTGCGCGCGCGGTCGCGAAAAACAGTCCCCGCCCCAATGAAAGCGATGCCTGTGACAATAGCTTCCAGAATGCGCACGGGATCGCTGTTGATGACGTCCATCCCTGTGTTCTTCATTCGCCATGCCATCAGGATTTCGCCGGTGCGCACGAATAAAGTGGTGCTGATGCATATCAGCATGTGAGTGCGAATGCCCGCGGCCTTCCCCGCTCGTTCTCGCTCGAAACCTATAATGCCGCCGAGAACCAGCGCGACCAATGCTTGCCCGAGAATCTCGAGATCGTCAGAGAGAGTCATCCACATACCCGATCGATTGGTAGCGCCTGTCGGAGCGCTCGCCAAGCGGGGTGAGTCCTACTTCGATTCTTCGGGGGAAAGCGCAGGCAAAATGATGCCAATGGTCGTGCCCTTGCTTTGCTCGGAACGCACTTCCAACCTGCCCCGATGGGTCTCCGCGATCCTCTGCACAATCGCCAGGCCTAAACCGGTGCCCGATTTTTTCGTCGTGGAGAGAAGCGATGAAAAGACCCGCTCGCGCTGCTCGGCGCTCATGCCGTGCCCGCTATCCTGAATCTCCACAACGACCCAATCTCCTTCCACGACCTTGCGGAATGTGCGCAGCGTCAGCGCTCCTCCTTCTGGCATCGCTTCAATGGCGTTAAGAGCGACATTCAGGAAAGCCTGGCTCAATTGACCCGCATCGGCCCTCACCAGCGGGAGGTCCATTTCAAAGTCCACCGTCAGCGAGATGGATTGTTGGCGCAGCTTGTGGCGCAGGAGCAACCCAAGCTCCTCCAGCAATTGCACCACCTGCACGTCGCGGAAATCAGGATCGGCATTGCGCGCGAGCGCGAGCGCTTGATCGACGATCTTGTTCAAGTGATCCATCTTTTCCGCGATCATCCGCGCGTCGCGCGCACGCGGATCGCTCTCCGCAAAGCGCAGGTTCAAGGAGTGATAAAGCATCTTCATCACCGTGAGCGGATTGCGAATCTCGTGAGCGATTTCCGCCGCCAGCAATCCGACCGCTGAGAGCTTCTCGCTTTGGCGCAGCTGCTCTTCCACATGAAGGATCTGGTCGTGCAAACGGGCTTTCTCAATCGCAATGCCTGAGAGTTCCGCGAGGGCTGAGAGAATCCGCACCTCCTCGTTCGAGAAGCTGTGCATCTCGCCAGTGTAAACGCACAAAGCGCCGAGGGGTTGTTCCCTGAACATCAATGGCACGCTCAACAGGGAGACCAAACCCTCCTGCCGCGCAATCTCCACACTCTGATAACGGCTGGAGATTTGCACGTTCTGCACCTGGATAGGCTTTTTCCGCCGCACTACCGTGCCCACTAAAGAGTCCGCCACCAGCAGGTCTGGTTTAGCAATGTAAACCTCACCGGCCCCATGGCTCGCGCGCAGAATTAAGTGCTCCTGAGTTTTATCCAGCAGGAGAACGGAAGCCATTTTGCCGCCCATCAGCCCACAGGCTTCGCGCGTGATCGCCTGCAAGGCCTCATCCAGGTTCAGGGCCGAGCTGATGCTCTGGCTGACGCTCACCAACGCTTCGAGCAGCTTGGCTTTATGGCGCACCTGGTCATAGAGCCAGGTGTTGCGCACGACCGTTGCGGCCAGTTGCGCGAGATCCCGGAGCAATTGCTCATCGTCGGCGCTAAAGGCGTTTGGCTCCTCGGAATCGACATTAATCGCGCCGCGCAACTCGCCGTTCACCTCCAGCGGAACGGCCAGTTCCGACCGGACATTATCCCGCGCGGGAACGTATCGCGGATCCTGCTGCACATCACCCACACGGGCGGGCTTCCCGTGCTTCGCCACCCACCCGGTGATCCCTTCGCCAAGGCGAAGCTTCAGTCGCTGTCCTTCTTCGGAAAGCCCATGGGAAGCTTCGATTTCGAGAAATCCGGTGGTGGGATTGAGCAATACGATCGACCCGCTGCTCGCATGGAGAAGCCGGCGCGCCTCGCGCAGCATCAACTCAAACGCTTCTGTCGGCTCCAGTGTGGAGTGAACCACGTTGCTGACGTGATAAAGCAACTCGAGGCGCGCGAGCCGGCGTTCAACATCGCTCGGCTTGCTGGCTTCTGGATCGGCCTTCTCGCTCATCGCGCCGCTGCCGTTAACGAAAGCCCCCCGAGGCCAAAAATCAGATTTGGCGCCCACGGCCCCACCCAGGGTGGCAGCACCCCGCTCGTGCTTAAGGCCAACCCAAAGCGCATCAGGATGAAATACAGAAAGCAGATCCCGATGCTGCTGGCCACTCCGACCATTGCATTGCGCCTGTTCGACGTGGAGGCGATCGGCATGGCCACCAGCGCCACCACCAGGCAAGTCCATGGACCCGCCAGTCGCGCGTGGAATTGCGTGTCGAGAATCGTCCGTTCGTGCGGCTTCAAGTTCCGCGCGCTGCGCAAGTGCTTCAGTTCACCCAAAGAAAAGTGCGCGCGTTTCGCTGCTTTGACCGCGCTGAGGTCGGCGAATTTCAACTGCGTCTCGATAGCTTGCGGGCTTTCCGCAAAAGGGGAGATGAACAGATTGGTGCGTGACGCCGCCACGTTGAACTCCTCTCCTGGAGGATATTCCAGCTTTTGCACATGCTCAAAGACCCAATGGCCGTTGCGGTAAAGCGCGCGTTGCGCAAAGAGCCGATGACGCGCCCCATCCGCGCTCTTCCAATCGACTTGGGGGCCCTG
This sequence comes from Candidatus Methylomirabilota bacterium, assembly GCA_035627835.1. GTDB lineage: Bacteria > Verrucomicrobiota > Verrucomicrobiia > Limisphaerales > SXQI01 > DASPKX01. Next base: position 82,158 of record DASPKX010000172.1, on the reverse strand, counting down.
CATCTCACCGGTGCCCAGATTGAAAGCCTGGATTGTCCAATAACGCCCCTCCTGCGCGTATTGAAAATGCACCTGCTTGCGCCAGCCTGCGTTCGTGCTGCTGCCAGCGCTCGCGGTGATCGCCTCGTTTCGCTCCGCGGCGATGGGGGCTGCCCATTCATTTAACCAGAACACGACCCCGCTGAAGACCAGCCCCACCGCCACATATGGCAAGGTGATGCGCCAGATGCTGAGCCCCGCGTTGCGCATGGCCACAATCTCGTTATGCCGGGCGTGGTTGCTCAAACCATAGAGCATGGCCAGCAGGAGAGCGATCGGTATGATGAACGCGATCAGTTCAGGCAGCTTGTAGAGGTAAATCTGCGCGATTTCACCCAACGTCCGGCGTTGTTCCTGGAGTTTGCCAAGCTGGTCAAAGAGGTCGAATGAGAGCCAAAAAACGAGGAACCCGCCCAGGCAATAACCCAGCGGAATGCACAGCTCACGAAGTAAATACCGATCCAATCGGCGCATCGCCGCCAACGTAGGTCATGGCCCCGCAGCCGGAAAGAATGAATCTTAAGCGGTTTGCCTGCGGTTTTTAGCCCGAGGCGGTTTGCGGCGGAACTGCTTGATCAGCACCTCGCGGCTCTCTTCTGGCGTGTGCAGCAGGATTTGCACATCCGGCATTTGGCTTTGCCCGATGAACTGCGCCGCGCGCTGCGAGTTCACGAAATCCATGGCCTTCGAGGCCTCCGCCGCCCAGTTGTTGGGCCCCGCGTAATAAAGCTTCGAGTCGCAATGCTGAACAATCACACGCATATCCACTTCGAAAGCCATGCGGACCGCAGCATAAGGAGAGCGTCCGCCCGGTGCAAGAACGCCGCATCCAGCCGCTGGCTCTCTTCTTGATCGGGAGCCCTCCTTTCGGCTGCCAATGTCCCCCTCCCGGGTTTTTTTAGTTTGTGATCTTTGTGCTCTTTTGTGGCCCTTCTGTCTTGAGTGCCACTAAAGCGGGGAGGGAGGAAGAAAAGGAGTTGGCGGAAGGGGTGAGATTCGAACTCACGATAGCCTTTCGACTACGCCTGATTTCGAGTCAGGTGCCTTAAACCACTCAGCCACCCTTCCGCCTCGAGTGGACGAAAACTTTACCTCCCCCTCCGCGTCATGTCCAGCAACGTCGAATTGTCCGAGGCATTATGTAATCTGCGAAGCTCTACACAATATTCAGCCGGACGCTGCTTTCGATGATTCCGGTGTTAATCGCGTAGCGGGTTAAACCTGCGGACTCATGGATGTCCAATTTGTTCATAAGCGCCTGCCGGTGTTTCTCCACCGTCTTGATGCTGATCCCAAGCTCACTCGCGATTTCCTTGTTCATGTGGCCTTCAGCGATGAGCTGCAGAACTTCTGTTTCCCGGGACGTTAGCAACGGCGCTGCTTCGCGCACAGCAGCGCCTCGCTTCTCCTTGGTCGTGTGTGGGCAAAAGAACGTCACGCCGGACATTATTGCCCGAATGGCGTTGGCCAGGATCTTGAACGCCCTCTGCTTCACCAGGTACCCCGCAGCCCCGGCTGCCTCTACAGCGTCAATGTATGCGGCATCGTCATAGGCGGAGAGAATGATCACCTTCGTTTCCGGCGCGATTTTCAGAATCTGCCGGGTGGCTTCCAACCCGTTCAGCAGCGGCATGGCCAGATCCATCACGACAACCCTCGGCCGGAGCTTCCCTGCCAATTTAACGGCTGCGCGTCCATTCGCCGCTTCACCGATGAGCTGAAAGCCTTCTTCCTCCTCCAACAATCGACGCAGCCCCTCACGCACCACTTCATGATCCTCGACCAGAAGAATCGTCACTGGTGTTATCACTGCCCGTTGCCTCGCGGCATTGCCTCGTCTGCATTTTTTGGACGAACGCGCCCGCTAGGGATGACCGTGACAATGGATGTGCCACTCCCTGGAGCAGACGTGACCGTGAAGGATCCTCCCACCATTTCAGCGCGCTCGCGCATCCCCAGCAGGCCGAGCCGGCGCGGCGTCTTGGTTCCCAAATGGCGGGCAGGTTGAAAACCTTTGCCATCATCCTCAATGCTTAGCCTCACCTCCGCCCCCTGGTGCGAGAGCGTCACGCTCACCTTCGCTGCTTGCGCGTGTTTCGCCACGTTGCCAAGCGCCTCCTGGGTTATGCGATAAAGGGCTGTTTTACGGGCATCGTCCAGCTCCTCGACCGCGCGAAAAGCGCTCAGCTGAATCTGGAGGCCCGTCTCTTTGGAAAGAGCTTTGCAGAAGGAATGGAGCGCTGGGATCAGCCCCAGGTCATCTAATGTTGCGGGCCGCAGCTCTCGCGCAAAACGGTGGATGGTCTCAACCGCTTCCTGCACACGCTGCTGAGTGCGCGCGATCTTCTCCTTCACATCCTGGTTGCCGGCTGCCTTCGCTTCCAGGGCGTTCAGCTCAAGCTTTATTCCCGTCAATGTGCCGGTTACTTCATCGTGCAACTCCCGGCTGATCCTCTTCCGCTCCTCTTCCTGAGCGAACAATATTTGGTGGGACAGGCGGCGCAGTTGCTCCTGCAAGCGTGCCGACTCTTTCAGGGATGCTGCGTGAAACCGCTCGCTCCTTTTGAGCTTCGTCTCTGTTTTCCGCCGCGCGGCGGACTCCTGCCTCACCTTGCTTTTGAGATCCGAAATTTCTGCCGCATGGCGGCCGCGGAATCCCCCGGGGCGATGATGTCTCGCCTTCAACGATGGAGGAGGTTGCTTTTTGTCAGGGGGAGTCGGTCTGATCATCCCATCTTCGCCTCCAATGCCTTCTTGTCCACTTAAACCCGCAGCCTGGCGTTTTTTTGGTGGGGTTACACCCCATACACCGGCTGCCTCATGTGAGGTAACCTATGAGCCTTGAAAAAATACACATCCGACAATCTCCTCCTCAACGCCCTTAAATCGCCGATCTGCGGCCTTCTGAGCGCTCTGCTCCTCGCCCAGGTGTCCGTCTCTGCCGCGCAGCTTCCTGTGAACCTTCGCAGCGCTGGCAACTTCACCGTCCTGGCCAAATCCGGCATCAGCACAGTCCCAAGCTCCGCCATCAAAGGCGACATCGGCGTGAGCCCCATCGGCTCGACCGCCATCACGGGCTTCTCGCTTATTATGGATAGCAGCACTCGCTTCTCGACCTCGCCCCAAGTGGTCGGGAAAGTTTACGCGCCCAACTACTCGGCTCCGACTCCCGCGCTTTTGACCACTGCCGTCAGCGATATGGAAACCGCCTTCACCGACGCCGCAGGGCGAACCACGCCTGACTTCACGGAGCGCGGGGCCGGGAATATTGGCGGGCTCACGCTCACCCCAGGGCTCTATAAATGGGGAACCGGCGTGAACATTACGGACAACGTCACCCTTGCGGGCGGGCCAAACGATGTCTGGATCTTCCAGATTGCTGGAAGTGTCACCATGGCCGCGTCTAAATCCGTGATCCTTAGCGGTGGGGCTCAGGCGAAGAATGTTTTCTGGCAAGTGTCCGGCGGGGTGGGCGTGCAGGTCGGCACACAAGCCCATTTCGAAGGCATTGTCCTTGCCCAGGCGGGGATTATCTTCAAAACCGGCGCTTCGGTGAACGGCAGGTTGTACTCCCAAACGGCCGTCACACTCGAATCGAACGCTGTCACACCGCCAGCCGCTGCGCCCCTGGTTGGCCGGCTTGAGTTCGGACCCATTTCCCGCGCCGCCAATGGCACAGTCACATTGACCCTGACGAACACTCCGACCCTTCAACTCACGATTGAGCATTCGAAGGATCTTGTGAACTGGGTTCAGTTGGAGAAGCCGACACCCACGCTCAGCCCGTATGTGACGACAGATGGAACTCCCGTCAACGAGTCGCGCCGTTTCTACCGCGCGTTCTATCCGTAAGCTTGCATTCGTTGGGCGGGGGCAAGGTTGCCCCCCTATCCCACGCCGGCAGGAGTCCTGCCTCAGCTCTTTTTCGCGGGTGTTTGCGAATCTATGTCCCTCTCCGCGGCATGATCGGTCTGAAACAGATCCTTGCGCACGCGTTCACGCTCCCGGTCGATTTGTTCGTCCGTGGCGCCCATTTCGGCCATGAGGAAATCGGCCATGGAAAGCGCCACTTCGCCTTCGCTCGAGAAAATACCATCGGCCCCGGCTTTTCTCAGCTCGTCCGTTTCCGCGAGGTACGTTGAGCGCGTCAGAATGCGGACCTTTGGGTTCAACTCACGAGCGGTCTTAATGATGTTCTTAGCCTCGGGTGTGGACGTGGAAAGGATCAGGCCTGCGGCTTCGGCAATCCTCGCGCTGCGCAGAATCTCCGGGTTCGTTGCGTCACCGTAGATGGTCTGCAATCCCTGGACGTTCAGGGCCAGAACGGTGTCGATGTTCAGTTCAATGACGATGGGCTGGATACTGTTGTCCGCGAGAATGCGGCTGACCGTTCGCCCGACTGGCCCGTAGCCGATGACGATCACCAAGTCTTTGGTCGGGTCTTTTTGAAACGCCCCTGGTGGTGGGGCCACAAACTCGGGAGCCTTCACGATATTCCTGGCCTCGAGCCAGCGCACCATCGGCTCCACGCTGTGGTAAAGCATTGGGTTTAGCGTGATCGATACAATCGACGCCACCACCAGCGCGTTCATCGCTTCCCCTGGCATGATCTTCATCGAGATGGCGAGCGTCGCCAGAATGAACGAGAACTCCCCAATTTGCCCGAGCGCCACCGCGATCGACAGCGCCAGCCGCAACGGCTTCTTTAAAGCCAGAACTACCAGAACCGCCGCCAGCGGTTTGCCAACCAACACGATCGCGAGCGTCACCAGCATCAACGGCCACCCCTCCCGCACCGCGCCGGGATCGAAGAGCATCCCCACCGAAACAAAGAAGAGCACCGCGAACGCATCCCGCATCGGCAACGCGTCGGATGCCGCCCTGGCGCTGAAGTCGGATTGCCCCACGATCATCCCGGCAAGGAACGCGCCGAGCGCCATCGAGGCCCCGAAGAACTTGGCCGCGCCCACCGCGATGCCCAGCGCAAGCACCAGCACCGCGAGGGTGAACAATTCCCTTGAGCCGGTCCGCGCGACGTAACCCAGGAACTTTGGGATGAACTTTTGGCCGATAGTGAACGTGAAAAGAATGAGCGCCCCCAGCTTCAGCATAGCCACACCGAGTGTGCCCCAGAGGGAACTTTCGCCGCCCGCAGCCGCCGTGTGGGCGCCTCCGTTGTGACCAGCGCCGCCGAAGATCGCCGGTAAAAGCACCAGAACCACGATCGTGAAGAGGTCTTCAACAATGAGCCAACCAATCGCGCTGTGCCCTGTGGGCGTGTGCAGATCGCGGTTATCAGAGAGAACGCGCGTGAGCACCACGGTGCTCGCCACCGAAATGGCCATTCCGAAAACGATCCCTGCCGCCCACGACCAGCCGAACAGCTTGGTGGCCAAGGCTCCCATCACAGTGGCAGCCGCAATCTGGCCAATCGCTCCCGGCACGGCGATGTTCCGCACCGCCATGAGATCCTTCAGATGGAAATGCAGCCCGACCCCGAACATCAACAGGATCACGCCAATCTCAGCGCTTTGGCTCGCGATATCTGGATCCGCGACAAACCCCGGCGAGTGCGGTCCAACGATGATCCCGGCCAGCAAATAGCCGACGATCGGAGACAACTTGAGCTTCTGGGTAATAAACCCAAGCAAGAGCGCGGCGGTTAACCCGCCGGTTAAAGTTAGGATGAGATCGATGTTGTGTGGCACGCTTAGCGGCTGCATTTCAGCGGAAGGCACCGCGACTGTCGAGCGCTCAAGGCGTCCTACAAGTCAGCCAGGCGCCCTCAAACGTATGCGCATTTACGAATATGTTCTTGCGGGGCATCTTGCCTCCAGCGGTTCCGCGTCCGTGGGCCGCCATTGCACTCAATGAAGCTTCAAGAATTGAAAGAACTGCTGGTTCAGCATCACGCGCTCGAACTCCGCTTCGTGCTCCCCACCGGCTCGAAAATTCCGCCCCACGCGCATGTCACAGAGGTGGCGCAGGTGGACAAGAAGTTCATCGATTGCGGGGGCACAGCGCGCACCGATTCCATTTGCCGGCTGCAAACCTGGTTCCAGGACGACACCGATCATCGGCTGACCGCAGGCAAGCTGCTCGGCATCCTGGAGAAGTCCAGGAGCATCATTCAGGACGATGCTTTAGAGGTGGAAGTGGAGCATGAGGCGCCGTTTATCTCCCAATTCCCGATCACAACCGCCATCTCAGACGGCGCGTCTTTATTTCTTCACCTTGGCGTAAAGCACACCGACTGCCTGGCGAAGGACCGTTGCCTCCCCCCGAAGTTGGCAAGTGGTGCAGAGTTTAAGCCGCTGCCGACTTTGCGTGAGACCGCTTGCTGCGCCGGATAAGAACGCTCGCCGTCCCCTCATGCGCGAGCGCGCTGGCTCCTCGCGGTCGTGTATGTCACACTTAAGGCATGGGGTTACGCATGCGTCTCGTGATTTGCGTTCTTGCGCTCGCTTTGGGGAATGCGCTTCAAGCTGCGGTTCAGCAAGCGGAGGTCACATGGGCGACATTCCAGCAGGCGCCCGCCGCGCAAGCGCGCATCAACCTCACGAAAATTGACACCAACCTTCTGAACGCCGCCGTTTTCCACGCCACAAACGCCGAGCGGGAGAAAGCCGGGTTGCCGCTGCTCAAATATCATCAAGGAGCAGCCGCGGCGGCAGCGATCCAATCGCGCATCATGAACACTCGTGGAACGATTTCGCACGATAACCCGGAGAACCCCCGCTTCCGCACGCTTGGCGATCGAGCCAAAGCGGCTGGATTGAACTTCCGTTATCTAGCGGAAAATGTCGCGGTGGTATTCGGGCGCGATTACGAGAGTGGACGCGGCTTTTACGTTCGCGAAGAGCAAGGTAAAAAAGTGCTCAGCTACACGCCTGAAGGGGAGGCGATCCAACCGCATACCTACGCCGGCTTTGCGGCAAACCTCGTCAAGAATTGGATGAACTCACCCGGCCACCGCGCGAACATTCTACGCACAGACCCCCAATGCCTCGGGGTGAGTTGCCATCCAGAGAAAGATCGCACGGGTCTAGTGAAGATATTCTGCACTCAGGTGTTCTTCACACCCTTGCCGCGCTCTTAACCGAAGCCCCCCGCCCGAAAGCGCGTTCTTAACGCGGCCCAAGGTGCGCCACAACTTCAATTTCCACATTCGCCCCAGCGGGCAAAGCGGACACTTGGATCGTGGACCGCGCCGGATGATGGTTGTGGAAAAACGCGGCATACACCTCATTCATTGCCGCGAAATCTCCGAGGTTCGTGAGGAACACCGTTGTCTTCACAACGTCCATAGGTGTGCGTCCCTGGCTCTCCAGCACGAGGCGAATGTTCTCCAACACCCGCTGGGTTTGCGCTTTAATGTCGCCGGGCACGAGTTTTCCGGTGGCAGGATCCAGAGGTATTTGCCCGGAGAGGAAGATGAGATTCTCAACCCGCACTGCATGACTGTAAGGCCCCACCGGCTTCGGAGCGGAAGGCGCATTCACCGCTTGAATTCCCATGCCGCAACGTTAGCTCCGCAGTGGACCGGCGGCAAGAAGCGCAGGGGTTTGGCAGAAAGCAACCTTGACCCCCGGTACGCGTTGCACTACTTTCCACAACCTCGTTAGCGGCTATGCCTGGCCGCGCAACTGGTTCGCCAGTTGTCAGAGGCCGATGTGGCGGAATTGGCAGACGCGCTGGACTCAAAATCCTGTGACCGTGAGGTCGTGTGGGTTCGACCCCCTCCATCGGCACCATTTTCAACAGAACTCCTTCCTGCGCGCTTTTCCATTGAGAAGGCGCATTTCTTTGGAATAACTTTGCGGCATGCCCATCCAAAATGTTTTGGTGCTTGGTGCAGGCAGCGCAGGGTTGATGGCGGCGCTCACTCTCAAGCGCAAGTTGCCGCAACTCGAGGTCACCGTCGTTCGCAGCCCTGACCTTGGCATCATTGGGGTGGGGGAGGGAACCACCGTTGCGTTCCCGAAGCATTTCTTCGAATACCTCAAGCTGAAGCCTCAGCAATTTTACCAAATGGCTGAGCCCACCTGGAAGCTCGGCATTAAGTTCATCTGGGGGCCGCGGCCTGAATTTTATTACACCTTCGCTTACGAGTTCCAGCAGCGGATGCCCGAACTCTCGCGTAATAACGGCTTTTACTTCGGGCAGGATTGCCTTTGCGCAGGGCCGGTATCCGCATTCATATCGCAGGATAAAGCGTTCCCCCGCAAACCAGACGGAACACCGCTTTTCCACAACAACCACGCCTTTCATATCGAGAACGTGAAGCTGGTTGGATGGCTGGAAAGCGTCTGCCGCACTTTGGGCGTTAAGATTGTTGATGCCACCGTTACTGCCGAGAAAGGGCCGCAAGGGATCGCTGCTTTAATCACCGAAAAAGGCGAGCGTCTGACCGCCGATCTGTATGTGGATGCTTCCGGTTTCCGTTCCGAGCTGCTCGGCAAGGCGTTGCAGGAGCCGTTCATCAGCTACTCGGACTCCCTCTTCTGCGACCGCGCTGTTATCGGCGGATGGCCCCGGACGAATGAGCCCATTAAGCCATATACCGTCTGTGAAACAATGGACGCAGGCTGGTGCTGGCAAATCGAGCACGAGAGCTGGATTAATCGCGGCTACGTTTACAGCTCCGCTTTTATCAGTGACGAAGCGGCCCTCGCTGAATTTCTCGCCAAAAACCCGAAGGTCGCCAACCAGCCGCGCGTTGTGAAATTCCGCAGCGGCCGCTACGCCCGCAACTGGATCGGCAACGTCGTTGGCGTTGGCAACTCTGTTGGTTTCGTTGAGCCTCTCGAAGCGACCGCGCTCCAGGTGATCTGCGTGGAGGCGAGCACGTTGGCCGACTCACTCATCGACAGCCTCTGCGACCCCACGCCGACGTTGATCGAGCTGTACAATCGTTACAATGGGCAGGCGTGGGATGACATTCGCGATTTTCTCGCGGTGCATTACGCTTTCAACACGCGCTTGGACACCGAATTTTGGCGAGCTTGCCGCAGCGACACCAAGTTGCATGGCGCGCAATTCCTGGTCGATTTCTACAAAGAAAATGGTCCCAGCGTCGTTGCTGGCGCGCAGCTCCTTCATCCTTCAAACTCGTTCGGCATGGACGGGTATCTTGCCATGCTTGTCGGGCAAAACGTCCCGCACAAAAAGCCTTACAACCCGCCCGCCAACGAAGCAAAAGTCTGGCGCGACAAGTGCGCCATGTGGACAGCGGAAGCCCGGCGCGGCTTCGATGTGAAGCAATGCCTCAGCGTCGTCCGCGGCGCTGCTCCCAAGTGGGGAATGTGATGCGCGCACTGGTGGCTGGGCTTGCCGGCGTGCTTCTGTGCGCTGGCTGTGGGGAGAAGCGGAACGCGAATACGGCTGCCAGCGAACCGCCTGCTCCACGGTCCACGATAACCGCTTCAAGCGCCTCCCCGGCCGCTAACATCTTTGAGGATGTAACGGAGAACGTCGGCCTGAAGTTCACGCACCGCGCTGGAACGAACTATTTCATGGCCGATCAAATTGGCTCCGGCGTCGCGCTGTTCGATGCGAACAATGATGGCCGCCTGGATGTTTACTTCACCCAAAACGGCGGAGTTGGCGCGGCGGCGGCGAACCGCTTCTTCGAGCAACGGCCAAACGGCTCGTTTAAAGATGTTACCGAAGGTTCAGGGCTTGGTGTGACCGGCAAGGGAATGGGCGCCATAGCAGGTGACATAAACAACGACGGCCTTCCTGACCTCGTTCTCACCGAATACGGCGCGACGCGACTCTTCCAAAATCTCGGCATGAGCCGCTTTCGCGAAATCACAGCTGAGTGCGGGGTTGATAATGTTCGTTGGGCGGTGCCGGCCAGCTTCATTGATTTCGACCGCGATGGGCGCCTCGATCTGGTTGTCGCCAATTACGTCGATTACGACCCCTCACAGATTTGCCACGATCACCAGGGACGCCAGGAATTCTGCGCCCCGGAAGCCTTCCCAGCCACAACAACTCGCCTTTGGCGGAACATCACCGAAGGCAATGGCGCTCCCCCAAGGTTCGAGGATTGGACGGTCCGCTCTGGCCTAATCGCCAAGCCCGGTGTCGCGTTGGGTCTCGTCTGTGCGGATTTCACGGGAGACAAGTGGCCTGATATTTTCTGCTCCGACGACGGGCGCCCGAATCGTTTGTTCGTCAACCAACGCAATGGAACTTTCGCCGAGGAAGCCATCGCTCGCGGCCTCGCCCACAATGCGATGGGCCGCACAGCCGCGAACATGGGGGTGGCTTATGCCGACATGTCTGGCGATGCCTTGCCCGATCTTTTCGTCACGCATCTTTCAGAGGAGTTCCACTCCTTCTATCGCCAGGACCAACCCGGGTTGTTCTCCGACACCATCGCGCAAACCGGCTTGCAGCAGCAGGGTTGGCGCGGCACCGGCTTTGGCGCTGTCGCTGCCGATTTCAATTCGGACGGATGGAATGATGTGGCTTTCGTGAATGGCTTGGTGCGGCGCGCCACTCCAGGTCAAACACCGGTTGCGCAAGGCACGGATCCATGGTGGGCTCGTTACGCTCAGCGCCCCCAAATATTCCTGAACCAGAATGGACGGTTTCAGGACGTCTCTCCTGCCAATCCGAACTTCTCCGGTGAGGCAGTCGTCGGTCGCAGCCTTGCTGTCGGGGACATTGATAATGATGGCCACCCGGACCTTCTCGTGGGCGCGGTGGGCGGCCCGGCGAAGCTCTACCGGAACATCGCCCCGCAACGCGGCCACTGGCTGAAACTCCGTCTCTTGGAGCCTCGTTATGGCAACCGCGATGCCATCGGAGCTGAAGTCTCACTGAGCGCCCGCGACCGACGCTGGTGGGCTCTGCTGCAGCCAGCAACAAGTTACCTCGCCAGCAACGATCCAGCTTTGCATTTTGGGTTGGGAACCGCGGCTTTAGCTGAGGAGGCTCAAGTGGTTTGGGCTGATGGCAAGGTCGAAATATTCCGCATCAGGAATGTGGACCGCGAGGTGGTTCTCCGCCGGGGGGAAGGCAAGGCCTTGTGAGACTCGCGTCGTTGCTGCTTCTGCTAACGCTAACGCTTGCGAGCTGCAAGAAGGCCGCCGAACCGGAAGCCCAACCGACCGCCACGGTAAATCCCCCAATGGTCGCCGTGGCGAGCCTCGACCCCGCCCTCTCAACGCTAATTGAGAACCGCCGTGGCGTAGTCACTCGCGCGAACACCGCCCAGGCCTGGGGTGAACTCGGCCAGGCATTCGAAGCCGCAGAGTTCTTCGCCGAAGCCAGAACCTGCTACCAGCGCGCTCATGAGCTTGCGCCGGGCGAGGGCAAATGGCTCTACCTTCTCGCGCTGCGGCAATTGCCCCATGAGCCGCAACTCGCCATTAAAAACCTGCAGGCCGCCGCCGCCAAAGCAACGAATGACGCGCCTCTGCTGCGGCTCGCGCAAGCCATGATTGAGCACGGCATGCTCACCGAAGCTGAGGCGCCCGTGCAGCAATTGTTGTCCCGCTCTCCAGGCCATCCCGCAGCCCTCGTTGAACTGGCGCGCCTCAAGCTCGCCGCCAATCAACCCCGCGAAGCAGCCAAGGCGCTTCCCCCTGCCTTGACCAATCAATTCACCGCCCGCCCCGCCCATCTGTTGCTTAGCCAGGCTGTCACCCGCATGGGCGACACCGAGCAGGCCAACTTTTTCGCGCGTCGTGCCGCTGCCATGCCAAAGCCTTTCGATTGGCCCGATCCTTACCTCCGTGAAATCCAGTCCTTGCGAATGGATCAGCAGTCGATGCTCGATCGCGCAAATGCCTTCATGACGCAGCGCCGGTGGGATGACGCCGACCGTGTGCTAACCCAGATTTTAGCGAGCAGCCCTGAGCATCCAGAGACGCTGCTGCTGCTCGGCCGCCTGCGCGTGCAGCAACGGCGCTGCGACGAAGCGGAACTCTTCTTAAACCGCCACCTCACCGCGCGCACAAATTCGCTCCAAGGCTTCGTCCAGCTTGGCCTGGCTCATTTCTGCCAGGAACGCTGGCGCGATGCCGCCGAAGCTTTCCGTTCCGCCACTCACATCAAGCCCGACTTTGCCCAAGCCCACTTCAACCTTGGCATCGCCCAGTCACGCGCGGGCAATTCTCCCGGCGCGATTGAGGCGTTTACATCCGCTCTCCGCGCCCAACCTGGCGACGCCAACACGCACGCCGCCCTCGCCGAGGAATTCGCCCGTGTTGGCAAACCTCGCGAGGCTCTGGAGCAAGCCACAGAAGCGCTGCGGCTCGACCCGCAACAAGCCAAAGCTCTTCGAGTCCGCACGCAGCTCACGCGGTAGCCTTCAACTTCCACTCTCGCTTTGCCCCGCTTCTTATGAGAAGAAGCAGCCATGCAGCTCAATCGGGCAATGTGGATTGCCGCCATTGCAATGGCGCTTCAACTTCAATCCCTCACCGCTGATTCAAGCTCCAACTCGGCTCCAATTCTGGTCTCGGAGCAAGCGCGCAGAATTCACAAGGAAGCTCTCATCTTCGATGGCCACAACGATCTGCCCTATGAGATGCGAAAGAAAGCCAACCTCTCTTTCAAAGAGTTGGACATCTCCAAGCCAACGAAAATACACACCGACATCCCACGCCTTCATGCGGGCGGAGTGGGCGCGCAATTCTGGGCCGCTTACGTCCCCTCCATCCGGATGACCACCGGCGGGGCCGCTCGCGAGACGCTTGAGCAGATCGATTTGATCCATCGCATGGTTGAGGAATACCCCGACACGTTCGCCTTCGCGCGCACCGCTGCTGATGTGGAAACCATCCGCGCCGACGGAAAGATTGCCTGCCTTATCGGCATTGAAGGCGGCCATTCCATTGAGAAGTCGCTGGCCCTCTTGCGAACCTATTATCAACTCGGCGTCCGCTACATGACCCTCACCCATTCCGACCACGTGGGTTGGGCGGACGCCACCGGCATCAAGCCCGATAGCAACGGCTTGACGGACTTCGGCAAAGAAGTCGTTCGTGAGATGAACCGCCTCGGCATGCTCGTCGATATCTCCCACGTCTCACCCGCCACCATGCACGCGGCTCTCGATGTCAGCGTCGCTCCAGTGATCGCCTCTCACTCCTCTGCTTACGCCGTCGCGCAGCATCCCCGCAATGTTCCGGACGATGTCCTTCGCCGCGTGAAAGAAAATGGCGGCGTCATCATGCTCAACTTCTATTCCGGCTTCATCGTTCCGGAAGCTGCCACGTTGCTGGCAGCTGAAATGGAAGATCTCCGGCGGCTGCGTGCCATGCACCCGCGAGATGAGGATTACATCAAAGCTCGGAAAGAATGGCGCGAAGCGCATCCACTGCCCCGCGGCTCCATCGAACATTTAATAAAGCACCTGAAGCACGTCGTTGCCGTGGCCGGGATCGACCATGTCGGCTTAGGCGCGGACTTTGACGGGGTGGATGTGCTTCCGCATCAGCTTGAAAATGTTTCCTGCTATCCCGCCGTGACGCAGGCCATGCTGAACGAAGGCTTCTCCGAGTCCGACATAAAGAAAGTCCTTGGCGGCAACACCCTTCGCGTCCTCCGAGCTGCGGAGGCCGTCGCCGCGGGGCTAAAGCCGAAAAACCCTAAATAAATCTACGCTAAAATCCCGATTCAGGTTGTTCTGTTTTTAATCCGCGAAAATCTGCGCAATCTGCGGACCCTCCTCCCAAAAACGAAAAGGGGCGCCAGCTCATCGCTGACGCCCTTGCGTTGGTGTGTTCTCACCCTTCAAGCCCGCTCGCGCGAGCCGAAGATCTTAAAGCTTACTGCTGAACCAGGCGGAAGAAGCGGCGCGCGCCGGTCACAGGAGTGGAGTAACCGCTCGTTGCGCCAGTCACGTCCGTCCAGTTTGGATTCTGCAGGTCGCTGGTCGATTGCAGCTTCGCGTTCGTTGCGTTCCAGGTCAGAACCAGGTTCTGCCCTTGGAGCGTCGCGGTGATGCGGCCTGGGTTTCCGCCGGCTTGAACTGGATAAAGGCGCTCCAGACGAACGTTGTCGATCGTGAACGAGTTCTCAGCGTCATAACCCCAGAGATTCACGTCGCCAAGATTCTCGATCTGCCACTGTGTGCGCACAGCTGTGATGTTGCCGACCGCTTTGGCGAAGTTCTCTTTGCTGCCCTGGGCGAACACGCCTTTGTTCAACGTGTAGGAGAATGTTTGCCAGTTGGTGGTCACGCCGGGCAATTGAATGTCCAAACGTCCCACGGAGTCCGCAGTGGTGTCCTCGTCAGCCGCGAGCGTGTCGTCCGCTGCGTCAATATGCAATTGGAGCACTGTGGTCGCTTCGGTGCGGCCTTCAGCCAGCCCGCTCACCCGGCCGTCAAACACAATGCGGTACTGTGCGAGATCGTTGGTGTCGAAGAGCGTGTAATCCGCAGGCCCCCCACCGCCTGTGCCGCCGCCAGCCCATTGAGGAGGCATGCTGGCCAGGTCCGTGGTGTCGAGGTTCAGCAGCCAGCCGCCAGTGCCATCTTTGCCCACGGTGTTCGGCGCCCCGCCGTTCACGTTTGCTTCAGCGGAGCTGACGGGGTTGATGGTGTTCTGGGACCACTGATAGTGGTACTCAAACCACAAGTTGGTGTCGTCGAAGTTCCAGGCCAGGATCGGCACACCGTACTTTGGAACCTCAGGAGCCTTCGGCTGCGCAACCAGTTGGATGGCCACATCGTCCAGCATCAGCACATTTTCAGCGTCATAGCCGAAACGATTATGTGGATCGTGGAAGTTAACGTTGAAACGCAGGTCAGTCGTGTTCGTTCCGTTTGCGGCAAACGTCCGTTCCGAAGTGTTCTCCGCGAACGAGCCTTCGCTCAAATCGTAAGTGTAGGTTCGCCACTCTGCTGTTGGCGCAAATGGAAGATTCACCTGCAAACTGCGCAGATTCGCGCCGCCTTCCGGGTTCGGATACCAAAAGCTCACCTGCATTTCACCTTGCGCGCTCGTCTGGCCTTCAGCCAGCCCTTCAACCCGCGCGCGGAAGGTAATGCGATAATCTTCACGGTTTGT
Source organism: Candidatus Methylomirabilota bacterium (assembly GCA_035627835.1). Lineage (GTDB taxonomy): Bacteria > Verrucomicrobiota > Verrucomicrobiia > Limisphaerales > SXQI01 > DASPKX01. The sequence goes on along the minus strand of DASPKX010000172.1, from coordinate 67,084 downwards.
GCTGGTGAACATGTCTGTGGTCGTGTTCCCCACGAACAAACCGCCACCGGTGCCAGTGCCGTAGCCAGCGGCTCCGTTCAGGTCGGTGTTGTCAAACGTGTAGCGCCACATCCCGTTCGTGAGATCCACATCTTCCGGAGCGTAAAACTGCGCTTGAACGCTCTGGCTGCCGTAAGTAACCCCATCAATGGTGTTGCCATAGAAGTAGCCATAGGAGCCGTTTGCGGAAGCTTCCGGATCAAACGTGGTGACGGAAAGTGTGTTCGTGGTGACCTGCTGGGCCTGCGCCGTTCCGAAAGCTGTGGCCAGAGCAAGGCCGCTGAGGGAAAGCAAAGCCTTCTGTGCAATCTTCTTCATCATTTTACTTGGGTTGTGCTTGTGAGCCGTTGCTAAGAACTCAGGGAAAGCAGTCACTTTAACGTGGATGCAGCTCCCCTTGGGCTCTCACGGTGTTAACGGGGCGGAAGCTAATGCGCAGGCGTCCTGCGTTCAATCAGGAGCAGGCCGACAATTGCATTTTGTGGCAAGAACGTCCTATTATCGGCAGAGGCGTTCAGGTTTATCCACCCCCCGCAAGACAAATCTTCGACCTGATCAGCCTCACGAGAAGGCACTGTGTGTGCATCCCGAGCTTCACACTAAAAAGGCCAGAACCTTTCCCAAAGTTCTTTCAAGAGCGGATCTCGGAACTGAATTTCGTTTTTCGCAGCATCCACGACGATGCGCGTCGGCTTGGAGTGGAGAACCCGCAGCTCCTCCAAAACGCTTGCAGGTGTCGCGTTGGTGACGGTTCTCGGAAAGTAACCCGGGGGAGGCGGTGGGGGGCCCGAACGCATGCTGATGCTCGCTTCGGTTGCGTGCTGCACGAACATCCGCATCTCCCACTCCGCGTTGAAATGAACCACAGGCGCCTGGACTTTCAAAAGATTCGAAATGTTGCGATTGGCTTCCGGAAGCCCCGGCAATTCCGGCAGGCGCAGAATGATTCGCCCTATCTGCGACCGTTTCGTGATGCGGATCTTCTTCAATGCTGAAGCTGCCTCAGCTACCGAGCAAGTCAGCAGCGCGCCATGCGAGGACATCCCATGCCTTTGGAGCGTGTTGCCGTTCTCACCGATAAAATCGATTTCCAGAGGCAATGACTGTGTTGTGGGAACGCACTGAAAGATCACCTCGCACCCGGGATCTTTCGTGCTTCGCTCAAAATTGTATTCGTAAACCACCCGTCCATCAGGCTGCGTCCGTGTGCCTGAGGAAAAGCTGTCGCTCTTCCCATCGCGGAATGCAGCCACCCGCAGTTTGCCAAATGGGTGCTCCACTTCCACACCCGCTTTCGGTTCGATCTCAATGACCTCAACCGGACCGTAAGCAACGTCCACCATCACCAGCACGGGCGTTTGATGCCACGCGCCAACCGCTGGTCCAAACTGAAATCCCCCTGGCGCCCCGCCGCTGGAGTAACCACTCGTCAGCCGCGAGCCCGTCCGTGCGTCCCGAACTTCCCCTCGCAAGATTTTTAACGAGTCACCTTTTTCTGTTTCGAACCGAAAGTTGTATCCCGGAGAAAACCCGCGCACATAGATGTTCCGCTCCCACTCGTTTGGGATCCATTTCTTCAGCTCTTCGTCCGGCATCGGCTTTAACTCTCGATCATAGTAGCGCGCGGGAACGCCACCCGCCTGACGGGTCTTGAACTCCGCGGGGGGAAGCGCAACGCCCACTCCGCGAAACGTAACTACAGTTTCGCCCAGTGTGACTTTTCCCGTTGGAGACAATTCATGAATCGTGTGCCCTGTGAGCTGCGCTTCCGTTTCCGAATCTCTCGACAACGTGATGGTGAAGCCGTCCTCCTTGTCGTTGATGCTCAGCTCAGGAAACTCCACAGCATTGGTTGCTGGAGCGGTGGCTTTCATCAATGCCTCCAACTCAGCGAGGGCGCGCGGCGCCGTTGGGCTTACACCTTGTGCGAACCGCGGCAGCCCGTGCGTGCTAAACCAAAGGCCCACGCCCACCAGCAGCACACCCATCATGACCCGGCCGCTCACCCGCCCTTGTGCCGACTGCTTTGATTGCTCGAAGATCATTTCTCCAATCGCACTCCTCCTACCGCACAATTTTCCGCCAAAGCTCCTGCCAAAATGGATCCCGGAATTGAATCTCATTCTTTTTAGAGTTGTAAACAACCCGCGTGGGCGTTGGCTGCAACACTCGCATTTCTTCCACAATCATCGCTGGCGTGGCATTCGTGAATGTGCGCGGAAAGTACCCCGGCGGCGCCTGCACCCACCGTGGGATGTTTAACGTGGATTGGGTGCCTAGCTCGATGAATGACCGCATCTCCCACTCACCGTCGAAATGCACGACCGGCGCTTGCACCTGCATCAGGTCGCTAACATTGCGATTGTCCTCCGGCAACCCCGGTAATTCTTCCAGGCGCATGACGATTCTCCCGAGTTGCGTCCGCTTCAGAATTCGCACCCGTTTCAACGCCGAAGCGGGCGCGTCCACGGCGGCGGTCAGCACCGAAGCGCTGGAGGAGGTGCCATGATTGTCGAGCCGCTTGCCGTCTTCCCCCAGGAACTCAAAGTCCAGCGGCAACGACTGCGTCGATGGTGTGCATACGAAGACGACGCTGCACCCACGCCCGCTTTTGTCCCGCTCGAAGTTGTAATCCCAAAGCTGGGTCTTATCCGCAGTCGTCCGGCTGTTGGAGCTAAAACTTGTGCTCTTCCCATCGACGATGGCTGCGACGGCCAATTTCCCGAACCGATGCTCCAGTGTGGCTCCGGGCTTTGCTTCGATCTCCACAACTTCAGGATCGCCATAGCCAACTTCAATCATCACCAGGACTGGTGCGGGATGCCATGCCCCCAACCAGGGGCTGAAATGAAATGCTCCTCCACCTCCGCCGCTGGAGTAACCGCTCGTGACCCGAAATCCGGTCCTCGCATCACGCACTTCGCCAGAGAGAATCTTCAGCCCCGGCCCTTTCTCAGTCGTGAATCGAAAGGTGTAGCTGGGAGCGAAACCCCGCGCATCGAGCCTTCGATCCCAATCATTCGGATACAGCTCGCGAGCTGCTGCTTCAGAGAGCGGCTTCAGCTCCCGGTCGAAAAAGCGCCCCTGCGCTTCACGGCTCCCTTGCGTGCGATGCTCATTTGGCGGCAACACCACCCCAACAGCTCGCAGCGACACAACTGTTTCTCCAACGCTCACCTGGCCGGTGGGCGAGAGATGGTGAATGGTGTGACCCCAAAGCTGCGCGTTGGCGATCGGTTTATTGGTTATACTCACGGTCACCCGCCGCTCGGTTTCAGTCACCGTTGACTGTGGCAAAGGTGGGATGCTTTCCGGGGTCGCGGTGGTCTTAAGCAACTGGTCCAGCTCCGGCAATGCTCGCGGCGCCGCGGGGCTAATGCCCCCGGATAGGCGCGGCATCCCTCGGCAACTCAGCCACAGCCCGCACCCGATGAGCGCAAGAGCCACGATCACCCTCAGGAGTGTTTGGCCGCGCCGCAAAGCATCTCTTTGTCGAGCCGACGTATTCATGCGCGCGAAGTCTGAATTTGTTAGGCAAATCCCGCCAATAAAAAGTCCTGTCATTGACGCGGGCGCCCTAAGGCTTGGCTAGGCGCCAGGTTGTGAGTAGCATCCTGCCCAATGTCCAAGATCCTGGTGATCGATGATGATGTTACAATTCAGCGCCTCGTCCAATACAAGCTCGGGCAAGAGGGTCACACCGTCCTTCTCGCTGCCGATGGGGACACCGGTTACAATGTCGCCACTGCCGAGAAGCCAGACCTGATCATTAGCGACGTGATGATGCCGGCCGCGGATGGTTTTCAAGTCTTGCGCCGCATCAAAGCAGACGAATCGCTCAAGGATGTTCCCGTCCTGCTCTTAACTTCGAAGCGCAAAGACAAAGACATCGAGACCGGCCTCGATCTTGGCGCGGCCGACTACATGATCAAGCCCTTCAGTCCGCGCGAACTCCTCGCGCGGGTGAAGAAAGCGCTGACTCCCTAAACCCCGAGCCGCAAAGGCCCAAAGGCGAAGGAGGCCGCGCGGACTAATGTGAATCCGTCGGCCTGCGTTTCTTCGTCTTTATGTGTTTCTTCGGGATCTGCTGTGGCATTCCTTCCGGCCTAATAGCGAAAGTGCAGCGACACGCCGAGGGCATGGATATTGAAGCTCTGGTGCCTCTCAAATCGATAGCTTGGCTGGACCGCCCATAGGTCAGCGAATTGCCACCGGCTTTCGATCCCAACGCTGTGGAACTCCTCTTCGCCAATTAGATCCCGAACCAAATTCGCGCTGTTCTGGTCTCCGCCGCTGTAGAATGCTCGCACGTACGATCTCGGTTCCCACCACCAGGAGAGATCCACGTAACCTGTCAGTCCCACATCGTGCGTCCCTGTTTGCAATTCGTTGCGGGAAATGTACAGCCGCGCATCCGAGCTGAACTCAGGGCTCCACCACCAGGTCAGAGCGGGAACAAATTGCCAGACGTTAACGTCCTTGAACTCGAGATAGTTGACATCGAGATGATTAAGAAAGCGGCGATGCCAGCGGTAAGTCGCCCCAGCGCCCGCGCGCCATTCAGGGATGAAGTCGCCATTTAGCGCGAATCCAGCGTTCGCGCGAACAAACCAGTCATGCGTCCAACCTTGAGCGATCGAGAGATTCAGTTGGTCTGCATTTCCGCCGAACCGCTCATAGTGGTGATAATCCAAGGCAAACGTCTGCCATTGGTTGCGGCGCCAGTAAGCGGCCATCCACGCATCGTGCCAATCAGGCCGGTTGGCGCCCAGGTTGTCAGTGTCCTCAATCACGCCCAGCTCATGGCCCGCGCTTAATCCGAATTCATCCGGCCCCAGCCCAATGCTTCGAGCCTGCGCATGGGAGAACCCGTTGTCTGAAACATGCGCCCACGAATAGATCCACGGCGCGGAGTTTGTGATGCGCGCAAAAGCGTTCGTGCTTCCTTCCGGCTTTTCCTTGAGTTGGTCATCGGCGCCGCGAACTAAATCGTGGCGGATCCACTCGGGTGTAGCCTCAACTGAAAGAGCGTCCGCGAGTTGCTCCTCGCGCCCCAGCTCCCGGAGCAACTCTGCTTGCTCGGAGCGGAGCAGGGGAGAATCCGGATACTCAGCAAGGCCTTGCTCTACCCGTTCCAAAGCCTCTTCCCAGCGCCAGCGGCTTTGGGCCAGGCGCGACCAGGCCACATGCCATTCAGGCTCGGAGAACCCTTGCTCCTTCAGCTCAACCAACCTGCGTTCCGCAAGCTCATCCTCACGTTGAATCAAATGCAGATCGATATGCTCCAGCTCAGTCGTAGGCGTGAGCAGCCCATCGTCCTGCAAATGGAGGTAAACACGCTCAGCGGATTCCCATCGGCCCTGTGCTTTCCGAATTGATGCCAACCGCTCATGCGGCTCTACGGCTTTAGGGAAGTCCTCGCGCAGACGTTCGAGGGCCTCAGAAGCCCTGTTCCAATCAAAACGGCTCTGCTGCCACCGCGCGACCTGCAAACGATCCTCGTAGCGCGCCGTCTTGGCCCCGAGAACCTCCTCGCTTTCGCGAATCGCCTCGCGCCACTCGGCAACCGTCCACGCGCTCGGCAAGCCGATGAGGGCCATCATCTCCTCAACCGCGCGTTCCAGCGCCTCCTCGCTTTGGTATTCGCCTTCCTCGTTATTGAGCCACGCCATCCGTCTGGCCAGCCAACGATGATAAACCCCGCTGTCGGCCTCGACGTAAAAGGTTCTCAGCCTCCGCTCCGTTTCGCGCAACTGCCACAGAAGTTGCTCGCGGCGATCCATCGGAAAATGCGGTGAACGCACCAGCGGTTCCGCCAAATATGCGCTCCACCCTTGCTGCAAGGCACGAACCCGCTGAGCTTCTTCCTGGCTCATGAATTCGGCCAGTTCTTCAACTCCCTGTGGATGCAGTTGCAGCGCAAGTTCCCGCGCCAACGCAGATGCTGCCGGGCCTTGAAGTTCAGGGGGCAATGCTCCCAGCCCCGTTCGCGCGGCAAACAGGCCTCCCTCTCTTGGAATGCTCAGCAAGGCCGCGCTTCCGACAGCGTTCAAAACGTCCAACTCCAGCGGCTCCGCTGGATTCTGCCCATTCATCTGCCTCACCAAGGCGCTCCAATATTGCGCGCGCCAATCGTGCGGTTGCATCTCCTTGAACCGTTCGACAACCGACTGGAACTCTGCTCTGGACCCACTCACCAGCGCGAGCAGCGCGCGCGCATCAGCCACATCACTGGATCTCGGCGCGGCTTTCTCCGCCTTCTGCAAGGCCTCACGCGCGGCTTGCCGATTGCCCAGCAACATCGCGACACGAAACGCGCCCAACGAGGCTTCCGCGTCCTCCGGGTTCTCAGCCATCAGCGCCTGGTGCGATTTCAAGCTGCCGTTCAAGCGTCCTTCGCGAGACTGCAGACGCGCCAGACCTTTGCGGGCCTCTGTTCGTTGAGGGCGCAACGTCTGGGCGTGCTCGTAAGCGACGCGCGCTTCGCGGCGCCGATCCGCTGCCGCGAGCACATTCCCCAAGTCAACTTGCGCAAGGTAATCGTTCGTGCGCTTTGAGCTGAACTCCCGCACGAGCTGGACCGCGGCATCCGCCTCCCCTAGGCGAAGTTTCTGCTGCGCGCGCAGCACGATCTGCTGCCGCTGCGTGTCCGGATCCTCCGCGGCGACCGTTGCGCGACGCTCTGCCTCGTTGAAGGCGCCCCCCTGCGCGGCGATGCTCGCCAACGCCAGATTCCCTTCCGCGCTGAGCTGTGAAGCCGAGGCGCCGAGTTGCCATGCTTCCGTGGGCCGCCCTTGCGCAATCAGCGCTTTCAACATCGAAGTGAACGCCAGGTCATTGGACGCATCAATGTCGATGGCTTTGTTAAAGTCTGCGAGAGCCCCTTCCCAATCCGAACGCCAGAAGCGGGTGAGGCCGCGCCCGAGCAAAGAATCTCCATCCCGGGGATTGGCTTCGATTAATTCCGTGTAGGCCGCCTCTGACTCGCGCAAGCGCCCGCTCCAGGCCAGGATCTGCGCCTGCTTCAGGCGAAGCTCCGCATTGTTTGGCTCCTGCGCGCGCAGAGCGCCAATCTCCTGCAGCGCTTCTTTCCATTGGCTTTGGCGGGCAGCCAAGTCCGTGCGCAAGAGCAACAGGTCTCGATTGCCGGGAGCGCTCGTCAGACCGCTCTTGAGCAATCCTGAAGCCTCGGCAAAACGCTCCTGATTGATGGCGTTGCGAATGCTTTCCGGAGTCGAAGTTTGGCCATGCAGATCAGGCAAATGAAGCGCCGCCGCCACCAGGAGCTGAATCAGAACCCGTTTTGAAACAACAATTTGCGCTTTCGTCATTGTAAGAACCGGCTACCCTCTGTCCGCCCGGCGAGCCTAGCATTTGGTCGCTACTGGGCAAGCCGGACTCACTTGGGAAGTTCTGGTTTACATGGAGCACGCGCGACCGCGAAGAGCACGACCTTTGTTAATGGAGAGAAAGTCCTGTTTAATCAGAGTTAATCTGCGAAATCTGCGGATGTTCTCTCCTTCTTCTCCCTAATCCATGGATTTGCTGTTTACAGTAATTCAGGTGTCGCTCGCGATGGCAGCCCTTTCTTTCCTTGCGGCGTTTTGCCTCGTGGTTGAGCGTTGGCATCGCAACCGCATCCGCGAACGTGAGCGCGCGCGCATCGACCAACTCATTGTTCTTGGCCTCGAATACGCTGAAATGCCGGAGCACCACAGCGCGCTCCTCCAGCAAATTGGCAAGCGCGACCGCCGCCTGCTTCTTCAAGCTTTCGCTGAAACCATTCCAAAGATTCGTGGCGAGCTGGCCGATCAAATGGTTGAGCTGATGCGCTCCCTGGGCGTCGTGGAAGCGGGCCTCCAGCAACTCAAGTCATGGCGCTGGTGGCGCCGCATGGAAGCTTGCGAAAAGCTTCAGTGGCATCCCCAAGAGCGCGTTATACAGGCGTTGCATGATGCGCTGGATGATTCCGTCTTCCCTGTCCGCGTGGAAGCTGCGCGCGCTTTGGCGGCGATGGGAGCCGCTCCAGAGATTCCCGTCCTTCTCGCCAAGCTTGCCTCCGCGGGACACCGTTCGTTGCGGGTGGCGGAGCTTTTTCGAACTCTTGGGGACACCCATACAGAGCAGATGATTTCGGCGCTTCTCTCGAACACAAACGACGCCGCGCGACTCATCCTGATCGATGCGCTTTCCCAATCCACAACTCCCGAAGTGATTGATGCGTTCAGGCAGATCTTCGGCACAGCGTCAGCCGACGTGAAGAGCGCTGTGCTGCGAGCCATTGCATCCACCCAGGATCCTGCTGCCTGGCCGATGGTTGAAGCTGGGTTGCAAGACAGCTCACCCCTCGTGCGCGCGCAGGCCGCGACCACAGCGGGCTCGTTCGCGGATACGCGCGCGATTCCACTGTTGAAGCAGCTCCTGCACGACTTCGAATGGTGGGTGCGTTACTCCGCTGGTGAGAGTCTCACCCGCCTCAAAGGCCCCGGCCTGCTCGCGCTCTGGGATGCGGCCGCTGGCGAAGGGTTGGCCGCGGAAATTGCAGGGGGATTGCTGCGGGAGAAAGGTTTGGCATGACGCACTACCTGCGCGAAGCGCTTTGGTGGACAAGCTTGTTCTCCGTATCCCTGCTGGCCTTGCAAAGCCTTGTTTACCTGGCGCAGTTGATCTTCGCCTCCATCGAACTGCGCCGGCACTTGTTGCGCCAAAAGCAGGTCGAGCCATGGTGGTTGCTCACGAGCAACGTCACTCTTCCAATTTCCCTCCTGGTCCCAGCGTTCAACGAAGAGAAGTCCATCGTCGAGAACATCCATTCCTTGCTCGGCCTGAACTACCCAGAGTTCGAAGTCATCGTTATCAATGACGGCTCGAAGGACAACACGCTGATGGCGGCTGTGACAGCGCTCGGCCTGGAGCGTGTGGACCGCGTCTACCATTTAGCGGTGCAGCACAAGACGATTCGCGGTCTGTACGGCAGCCCTAAATACCCGCAGCTGCTCGTCATTGATAAGGAGAACGGCGGCAAATCGGACGCTCTCAATGCGGGCATCAATCTCTCGCGGTACCCGCTCTTCTGCGCTGTGGATGCGGATTCAATACTCGACTCGAACGCGCTGCTGCAAGTCGTTCGTCCTTACGTTGAGGAGCCCGATTTGATGATCGCAGTTGGCGGACGAATCCGCCTGGCCAACGGTTGCAAGGTGCGCAACGGCCAGATCGTTGAATTCGGCTTGCCAACCAATTCCGTCGCTCTCATGCAGGTGGTGGAATACATCCGCGCGTTTCTCATGGCTCGTTTGGCGTGGAGCCGCATGAATGCCATGCTGATCATCTCGGGGGCGTTCGGGGTTTTTAAGCGCACAGCCACCATTCAGGTCGGCGGTTATTCCCACGGCACCGTGGGCGAGGACATGGACCTCGTGGTGAAGCTCCATCGCTATTATCGCGAACGGAACATTCCATACACGATGCGCTACGTGCCGGACCCTGTTTGCTGGACGGAAGCTCCTGAGTCGCTCGCGATCCTCCGCCGCCAAAGAACCCGTTGGCAGCGCGGCACTCTCGAATGCCTGCGCAATCACAAGAAGATGATTTTCTCCCCCAAGTACGGCGCCGTCGGCATTCTTGGAATGGGCTACTACTTTCTGTTCGATGTGATCGGCCCCATTGTCGAAGTAGCCGGTTACATTCTCATCCCGCTCTGCTGGCTTATCGGCATTCTGAGCCTCAAGTTTTTCCTGGCTTACCTGGCCTTGCTGGCAGCGTTTGGAATCTTTCTCAGCGTCAGCTCGTTGCTGCTGGAAGAACTTTCGCTGGAAGAAACACCAAGCGCCCGCGGCCTGCTGAGCCTCACTGGGGCAGCCATTCTGGAGAACTTCGGCTACCGCCAGTTGAACAACCTCTGGCGCATTGAAGGCATCTGGCAATTTCTGCGAAAGAAAACCGGCTGGGGCACCATGACCCGAGCCGGCTTCAGTTCCGCTCAAAAGAAGTAAGTTACTTCTGCAGCACCCGCTCCAGGAGCTGGTTCATCCGCTTCAACATCGCGCGCGGGTCTTCGAGCAATCCTGCGGCCACGCGCGCGTTGTCCAGGATCTGCTCGGCAACGGTTGAAGCCAGATCTTCATCCGCCGACCGGGTGGCCGCGAGCTTCGTGATGATCGGGTGCGATGGATTGATCTCCAGGTTGTGACGTTCTGGAGGCAATGGCGAGTCACTGTCACGCCGCATTGCCTTCATCGTTTTTCGCATGCTCGAAGTGATGAACTTGTCGGCATCGACCACGACAGCGGGGCTGTCCACAAGCCGTTTGGAAACCTGCACATCCTCGACTCGGCCCGAGAGCTTTTCTTTGAGCCACTTCGCGAGGTGATCCGCTTCCTGGTCGCTCAATCCGCCTTCTTTTTTCTGATCTAGGCCGAGATCAGCCTTTTCCGCTGCCACTAGCTTCTTGCCGTCGAACTCGTGCAGGTGGTCCATCACAAACTCGTCTATCGGCTCGCTCAGGAAGAGCACCTCCAGCTTGCGCTCGGCAAACACCTCATAATACGGGCTGCTCTCTGCGGCCTCGCGGTTCGGCGCCAGCAGGTAGTAAATCTCCTTCTGCTCGCTGCCCATCCGCTTGATGTATTCCGCCAATGAAGTTTGCTCGCCAGTCGGCAAATGGGAGCTTTGGAAGCGGAGCAATTTCGCCAAGGCTTCGCGGTGCGTGAAATCCTGCACCACGCCTTCCTTGATGAACCGCGAATGCTCCTTGTAAAAGGCCTGGTATTTGGCTGGATCTTTCTCGCTCTGCTCGTCGATGAACTTAATGAAGCGGCTGGTAAGAGCTTTGTTCAGCTTCTGCATCAGGCTTGAGTCCTGCATCGTCTCGCGCGAGATGTTCAGCGGCATGTCTTCGCTGTCCACGACGCCCTTCAGGAAGCGCAGCCATTCGGGGAACAGGCCCTTGGCGTGACGCTGGATCAACACCTTCTTGGAATATAGATCGACCTCAGATTCGACGCGATTGAACCCAAGCAGCTCCAAATTCTTCGCCGGAACAAACAAGAGCGCCTGGATCGCGATCGGCGCATCTGCCGTGAAGTGCAGCCGCATCAAAGGCGCGTCACCTTCGTGCGCGACGTATTTGTAAAACTCGTTGTATTCCTCTTCTTTGATCTCGTTTTTGTTCCGCGCCCAAATCGCTTGAACGGTGTTGATCGCTTTCCCGCCAACCTCAATCGGCACCGGCACAAACGCTGAGTAACGCTTGATGATCCGCTCCAGTGTGGCGCTCTGGGCGAACTCCTTTTGGTCGTCTTTGAGTTCCAGAACGATCTTCGTGCCGCGCGGCAGAGCCTGCTCCGCTGGCTCGATTTCGTATCCACCCAGTCCATCGGAGGTCCATTTCCACGGGGTCTCCTCTGGCCGCATCGAGCGCGAATAAACCGTTACGCGCTTCGCAGCCATAAACGCTGAGTAAAACCCAACGCCGAATTGCCCAATCAACTTCACATCAGGCTTTTGCCCTTCGGCGAGTTGCTGCAGGAAGGCCTTTGACCCCGAATGGGCAATCGTGCCGAGATTCTGGATTAACTCGGCATGGCTCATCCCGATGCCGGTGTCCGTGAACGTCACGGTCCCAGCGGCTTCATCCGCTTCGATGCTGATCTTAGGCCCGAGTTCCGGTTGGTGCACTGTTTGGCCGGACGATTGGGCGAAGCGCAGTTTCTCCAGCGCATCCGCGGCGTTCGAGACCAGCTCGCGAACGAAGATTTCTTTGTCGGTGTAAAGCGAATGAATGACGATATTCAGCAACTGCTGAATCTCAGCTTGGAACGTATGCTTCTCCGTTGTTTGGCTCATATCTCCTTTAACTCGCAGGGGTAATAGGAATGTACCGGCAGAACGTCAAGATGCGTCCTTGAGCCTTTCGAGGTGAGAAGGTCGGGTTCGTTCTGTCGCTCTCCACGCAAAGAATTGGATCTCTCGGGCCATACGCGTGCTTGCGAGCGCCTTGTCGTTGCAGATGATGCGGCGCATTTGTTCGCCTCCTAACGGAGGCTGGTCGTGTTGTTTGGTTAACCCACGGGCCACGCTGGCGCTTGCCCGTGGGCTAGACTGTTGGGCCGCATCCGCGGCCAAAAACAAGAGCTTCCCGTGGTCACTGCGGCAGGCGTGCGTGGACCCGGTAAAAGGCTCTTTCTAAGTCGAGGGTTAGGGGCACGCGGCCCGGTTCACTTTGCGGCGCTTCCGTCCAAACTGGGGCGAGCAAGTTGGTCGTGTAGTGAACCTTGTAAGTGCGCTCCGACGTCCAAGGAAAGGTGAGGGCAGAGTTGTTAGGCGTAAGGCTCAAACGCAGGACGGAGGCGGCGTTGGTTGGGTTGGTGTTCGCAATCCATTCCTGAAGCGTCGTGTGCTGGTCGGCGTCTGGGTCGCTGTCAGCCAGGTCCGGAGAGCCCGGGTAGAAGCCGAATTGGGCGGTCCAGCCGTCAGGAATCGTGTCGTTGTTGGAATCTGCGGTAGCAAGCAGGAACTCGTGAGCGCCGATGTCCGGCAGGGCGGCGCCATCCCCGTTTCCATCGAGCGCAGGGCCAATGGTGAAGGAGCAGAACTTGTTTGTGCCCGCGTCGATCAGAGGTGAGGTCGCGCGCAGGGTGTAATTGCTGCCGAAGTGGGGATCAACCGAGCGATTGCCTTCACCCCACACGAGAGTGGAATTGGCAGACACTGCGGCGGAAGCACGACCACCTTCGACGTTGGAAAAAGCCACGGTCACATGGGAGCCGCGACCACCCGTCCATGGACTATCAGTGAGGGTCAGGGATTCGTTGCAATCCCAGATGATCGTGTTCAGGACCGTCGCGCGACCGCTGCCGGGATTTAGGCAGTACGGCGCGCCCCAGCGGGTGTCATGATCGAAGAGGCGAATGCCGCGGCCACAGTTCACGATCGTGTTGTTCGCTATCAAGGCGTCGCACTGGTTTTGCACGGAGATGCCGCCGGAGGCGAAGTTGGAGATGAAATTATTCAGAACGATCGGAGAGCAACGGTCCCGCAAGACGATACCGTGATCGTCGCCACCACTGAGGACGTTGCCGATGATGATGGCGGAACAGCGGGTGGGATTAATGGCATCATCATGCGCGGGATTGAGGAAAATGTTGTTGCGGATCATCGGCGGCGGGACGCTTTCCCCGTACATGTCGATGTCGTCGTTGTCGCCATGGTGGTCAGTAAAATACGAGTTCTCAACGAGGATGTAGGAGAAGCGGGAGTGTATCCCTTGGCCGATAGAGATGAAGCGACAGCGGTGAAAAATGGCGCTTGATGGCCCTGGATTTTGCGGATCATCGGAGATGATGGCGACTGCGTCGCCTTCCCGGCTTCCGGCGCTGTCGGGAAGGTTCTGAAAGAGGCAGCTCTCGAATGTCACGTTGCTGGCAATAGCGACAATCGCTTCGTGATAGTTACGACTCGGAGCGGGGGTGTTAGTGTTGCAATCGTTATCGTAGTAGTCGAGGTGCGTTCCGGCAGAATCGGCGTACTCGAACACAGAGTGCGTGAAGCGTGTGTCGCGGGAGTTGATGAGCCGGATGCCTTTCCAACGTCGGCCGGCAGCAGCGCGGGTAAAAGAGATGGGTTCTGCGGGAGTCCCTTCGGCAAAAAGATTCCCGTTCACAACGAGGGTCGCTGCGGAATCCAGGAGGATCTTCGCTCCCGGCATAATGCGGACCGTCGCATTGCTGCGAACGGTGACCGTGTTGCGAAGCAGGTTCGTGCCGGACCACGTGGTGTCCTCCGTAATTAGCGCAGGAACAATGTTGGTTTGCGCTGAGAGCGGAAGGATCATGAGCGCAAGAGCGCAGAGCCAGCAGGCGAGTTGCATAATCGAAAGATTCACGTGGGTTTGGGGTAGTGCAAGGGCGCGGCCGCTGGTGAAAGCAACCTAACTTTTCACCGCAACCGTGAGAACGGGAGCGGGCCTAGCCGGTAAGCTGTCACAGCGGAGCGTAGTTTGCCGTTCTGTTCTGTTTCTTTTTCAATTCTTTGCCACTCAGGGTCTGCGTGAAAGGAGCTGATTGCCTTCGTGATGGCGTCGCTGCTTTCTCCAGCGAGGAGGCAGATGAATCGCTGGGCGTCTGTGGTAGCTGAGTCATTGGATTGACCCTGCGCCTCCACCCACCACGCTATGCTTTCCAAACCGTGTCGTGCGTAGATGCGCGTTGCGTGCTGAGCCCAGCGATTTTGGAACGCTTCCATTTTGCCCGGAACCACATCGTAGATGCGCAGATCGAAAGTTCTGGCAGAGCTGGGTGAGCCGAAGTTGAAGGCAGCGGCAGGGCCCACCTTTAAAGGGATCGTGGTGATCTGATCCACCGTTTTCCCATGAGCTTTCGTGGATGCGGCATAACCCGCCTTGAACTCCGGATCTTCGCGGAAGGCTTTCTCTTTCGTTTGAAGTTCGTCTCTGCTGTTGGCGCCCATGAGGTAGATAAAGGTTCCACCGTTCGTCTTGGAAGGCGCTGACCAGTAGGCGAGCGTTTTGATTTTGTGGCGCGCCCGGACAGGCTCGACAACATCGCGGAAACGCGTCACGACTGCATCCATCTTGTTCGAGGCGACGTGGTAAATGCGGAGTTCATGGTAGCCCAAGGTATCCTGGGCGGCTGCCGAGAGGTTGGCGATAGCTCCGAAGAGCAACAGCAGAGCGAGGCAACAGGGAGGGAGGCGCGTTTTCATGGAAATGTGTATAATCGTGTAAAAGTGTGTATTTTCGTGTATAAACGTGTAAATCCATCCTCAGGCTCTTTTCCTGCTCGAAGCCGTCTCACAGATAGCCAAGCAGCGTCTTGCGCGTCTTTTGGCCGGATGCTTCGTTGCTCCCCAGTCGAAGATCCATGCGGATATGCTCCTTCGTCGCGCCTCGCCTCCGACCAAAATTCCTCGCAATCCACTTGCCGGTTATTCATGAGACGGCTTCTAAACTCCACCTCAACTGGCGAGAGGATCTGTTCGCGCGGCAGTCGTTTACACCCGCTCCAGCGCATACGTGTCTTGTAATCTAAAGCGACATAACAGTCAATAGATTGTTCGAGCCTTTAAATTTTGCGAGCTAGTGCGAACCAATGATTGAGTGGAGTCCCGTGCAGATGCAGCCTCTGTTGGGAACGAAGACCAAATTCTTTAGCCTCCTGACTTCGGCTGCTACAGGAGGGGTTTTATTGAAGGTGGGTGCGGAAGTTTTTGGATTCGGTGACTTCGGTTTCGGAGCCGATGATGCGGACGAACCGGGCTTCGGTGTCGTCGTATTCTTTCAGCAGTTCGAGGCCACGCTCCGGGCCCAACACGCTCAGCGCCGTGGCGAGGGAGTCAGCGGTGGTGCAGTCCTTGGCGATCGTCGTGACCAGGACTCGGTTCGTGAGTCCAATCCCTGTTCTTGGGTCCACGATGTGGGAGTAATGCACACCGTTCAGGACCAGGCGCTGGTTCAAATCGCCAGAGGTGGTGACCGCGCGTTCCGCCAACGTGACATGAAGCGGTGGCGCATTGGTGTCAAATTCCGAGAGTTGAATGCTCCAACCTGTCGCACCAGGAGGAGGAGCGCCTACGCCGATGTCACCACTCGCGGCGACAAGCGCGCGGGTGATGCCATGCGTCCGCAGAACTCTCAGCGCTTCGTCCACAGCGTAACCTTTGGCAATCCCGCCCAGGTCCAGGCGCATTCTTGGGCGGCTTAGGTGGACTGTTTTGCTCTCGGGATCTAGGCGAAGGTTTTGATAGCCAACACGTGAGAGCGTGTCCTTCAGGTAATCAGCCCGGGGGAAGGCTTGCTCCCTGCGGGCGTTGCGCCAGAGATGGACAACCGGCCCCAGCGTGACGTCGAAAGCGCCGCCACTTTTTTGAGCGAGGCGTTGGCTGCGCTGGAGGATGTCCCAGAGTTCAGGGCTGACTTTGCGCGGGGCGGCGTTGGTATCGGAGCCGAATGAGAGTTGATTCAGTTCGCTGTCGGTTTCGTAATCGCTGAAGATCTGGTTGAGCTGAGCGATGCGTTTGTAAACGGCGTCGGCCGCTGATTCAGCCACCTGATCGTTCAACGCGTAGAAGACCAGCCGGAAAGGCACACCCATCTGTGGCTCTGTGAATTCGTAGCGCTTCAACGGGAAAAGGGGAGCAGGGGTGGCGCAACTGGCGAGGAAGAGCGCGAAAACGGCTAACGAGAGGAGCGCGCAAACTGAACTGCCCGCGGCGTGGAAGGTCAGGTCATGTTTTCCAAAGAGTCGCATTGTTCTGGAGCTTGGACAGCAATTGGGCATCGGCGTCAGGAAAAGGATAGCAGGAAAGCTCCTGTTGCTCCACCCATGCGACGGCCTGGCACCCAAGAGGCTTTGCTTCACCGGAAAGAAGGCGGCAGACGAAGAATTTCAGGTGGACGAGTTTGTCTGGGTAATCGTGCTGAATCTCGTCGTAAAGGGAGAGAGGCTCGGTGTCGATCCCGAGTTCTTCGCGAAGTTCACGGACGAGGCATTGCTCGAAGGATTCCTGCGGCTCGCGTTTGCCGCCGGGGAATTCCCACATGTTGGGCAAATGGGCGTCTGGGTAGCGCTGGGTGATGAGCAGCTTGCCCTTGTGGAAGACCAGCCCCGCTGAAACTTCGACCCTTTTGCTCACAAGAAAAACCAGGACCAGGAGATCCGCAGATTTCGCAGATTAACGCAGATTAGGAAAAGGAGTTTAACAGGAGTGCACAGAGTTCGCGGGGAGGAGAATTGCGGTTTTTTCTGCCGCTTTTTAATCTGTGAAATCTGCGCAATCTGCGGATGTCCTCCTGCCGTTTTTTAGCGGCCGACGCTTTTGTAGATGAATCCGAGCGATTCCATCTCTTTCGGATCGAACAAATTGCGGCCGTCGAACATGATTGGGTGAGTCATCACTTTGCGGGCGCGATCCAGGTCGAGCTTCTTGAACACCGGCCACTCGGTTGCGATCACCAGCGCATCGCAACCATCCGGGACAGCATTCATGTCTTCGACGTAGGTCACGTTTGGCAGGATGGCTTTGGCTTTTTCCATCGCCTGGGGATCGTGAACGCGCAGGTGGGCGCCTTCTTTGATCAAGCGCTGGCACAGATCAATCGCTGGTGACATGCGGACATCGTCCGTGTTCTGCTTAAAGGCCAGGCCGAGCACGCCGATGGTCTTGTCCTTAAGCACCCAAAGTGTGTCGGTGATCTTTTTGACGAACCGGTCCATCTGGCTCGCGTTGATGCGCTGGACTTCCTTGAGCAGCGCGAAGTCGTGGCCGAGTTGCTCGGAAATTTTGATGAAGGCGCTCAGGTCTTTCGGGAAACAACTGCCGCCGAATCCAATGCCAGCGTCGAGGAAGCGGCGGCCGATGCGGGCGTCTGAACCCATGCCGTTGGCGACTTCAACCACGTTGGCGCCAGTCGCTTCGCAGATGACGCTGACGGCGTTGATATAGGAAATCTTGAGCGCGAGGAACGAATTCGCGGCGTGTTTGATCAACTCAGCCGAGGCAATGTCCGTGACAATGATCGGAGCGCGGAAGCTGGCATAAACCTCGCGCATCCGCTGCACAGCGCGCTGGCTTTGCACGCCAATCACGATGCGGTCCGGCTTTAGGAAATCGTCCACAGCGAAGCCTTCGCGAAGGAATTCGGGGTTGCTGACCACGTCAAATTCAACGTGCTTTTTGGAATAGCGCTTGATCGTTTCGGCGACCTTCTCGCCGGTCTTAACGGGAACGGTGCTTTTATCGACAACGATCTTGTAGCTGGTCATGACCCCGGCAATTTCGCGGGCAACGCCTTCGATGAAGCTCAGGTCCACGGAGCCGTCTTCTTGCGGCGGCGTTGGGACGGCGATGAAGACGACGTCGGATTTGGAAACGCCTTCTTCAATCGAAGTGGTAAAGGAGAGGCGGCCGGCCTCGACGTTCTTTTGGATGAGTTCCTCGAGGCCAGGCTCGTAGATGGGCACTTTCCCCGCCTTGAGCATCGCCACCTTTTTGGCATCGCAATCGACGCAGATGACGTCGTGGCCGACTTCGGCAAAGCAGGTGCCAGTGACGAGGCCGACGTAGCCAGTTCCGATGATTGAAAGGCGCATAAAGGTGTTGGTCAGTGGTGGAGACTCAGGAGCGTCTCACTTGTTAATCATTGGCAGGCGCATGCATTTCATGCACTTGTTAACGTAGGTTTAATAAAACCGCTGCAAAAGCGTCAATGAGACGCGCCCTGAAACGGGATCAGAGCAGCGCCTGAGACGCACCTCTTACGGAGGCTTTTACGCTGCCGACGCAGCAATTACTTGTTGGTCGCCTGAGATGGAGCGGCCTTGGCTGGAACGCTCAAGGTCGTGGGAGCGGCAGCGGCGTTGGTTGAAGTGACGGCCTGGCGAAGCTGTGGATGCTTCTTGAGAATGGCTTCGCGGCGGGTGACGACTTCAGGATCTGGAGAACGGCCAGGAGCCGCAGGCTTCATCATCTCGTCCAGAACGCGAAGAGCTTGCTCAGGCTGATTCTTCGCTTCGTAAATGCGGGCAAGCGCCAGGCGGGCATCGTCCACTTCAGCGGACTTTGCAAATTGGGTAACAACGCGCTGGTAACCTTGGACAGCCTCATCCTGCTTGCCTTGAGCTTCAAGGCTGGCAGCGATGCCATAGGCAGCGGCGGATGCGAAGGGGCTTTCCGGATGCGCGGAGAGGAACTGGGTGAAGTTGCGATGGGCGACGTCGTATTGGTTTTCAGTGAAAGCGGTGGTTGCGGCGAGGAGCTGCGCGCGTTCGGCGGCGCTGGTGCCGGGGAATTGGTCAGCGACTTTGGAGTAGTCGGCAGCGGAGGCGCCAGGCTCAGCAGCGCTGCCGGAGCGGAGGCTGAGGAGCTGGCTATTGGCATTCAGTTCCTTTTGCGCGCTGAAATGGCGCACGAGCCAAATGATGACGCCGAGAGCGACGATCAACACACCCGCCGCGATCAGACGGCGTTTGTTGACTTCGAGCCATGTGAGAATTTCGAACATTCCCACACCGCTATCCTGGACTGGCTGCTGGTTCGGCTGCTGACTCATATTAGAAAATCGCGGCAAATCATCGTTCTGGTCGGCAAAAAGGCAAGCCCTAATCCCGGCCCCCAGGCTATTTAAGAGTGGTGAGATATTCAACCAGGTCGCGGAGTTCGCGAGGGGTCATGAGTTCGGGGAGGGCCTCGGGCATCGGGGACAGGTTGGCTTCCCGTCGGGCGATGTCGGCTTTCGAGACCTTTATAATGCCGTCCTCACCGGAGTTTAGCGTGAGTTCCGTCTCGGTTTCCGCCTGGACACTGCCTGCTAACGAGCGGCCATCTTTTAATGCAAGGGAGACGCTTTCGTAGCCGGGCGAGAACTCGGCATTTGGATGAACGATTGATTGAAGCAGGTGTCGGCGGTCCCTTTTGGAGGCGATCCCCGCCAAGTCTGGGCCGACGATGCCGCCCTGGCCTTTAATGGCATGGCAGCGGAGGCAGCCGACCGCGTCTTTTTCCGTGAACACCCTTTTCCCGGCCTGGGCGTCGCCACCGGAAAGTGAAGCAAGGAAAGGGGCGAGCGGGTCGGTTTTAGCGGCGTCTTTGTGCTTTCGGTGCAGTTGGGCAAGGAGATTGGTTTGCTTAGATGCAGTTAGAGCTTCAACGATTTCGACATGGAGGTGCGTTCGGCTTGTGCCCGACAGCAAGTCGGTTCCAAGTCTTTGCAGGAAAGCTCGCGCCGCAGGGGCTTGAATCGTGCCAAGCGCCAGGATGGCATTTTGCTGAATGCGGATGTCCCTCTCGTTCGCGAGGGCGGCAGCGATGACGGCAAGGGCGCGTTCGGGAGCGACCTTGGCCACCCAGGTGATGGCTTCAGCTCGCAGAGCGGGGTTCGTGTCCTTGTAAGCTTCATCGACTGCGGCGCCCAGCAGATCTGAGTTGATATTTCCAAGGACGCGCAAGGCCTGGGCTCGCAGCGCTGAGGGATAGCTTGTGGTTTGCAGCAGCTTCAGGATGCCTGGCGCCGAGGGGATCAACGTCGTCTGCTCAGCACAGGAAAGCGCGGCTGAGACCAGGTTCGTGGAGGGGCTCTGGAGTAGTTGATCGATGGTTTGCGCGAGGCGCTCTTGGGATCCGCCTTGCCGCTTGGTGTTGATGGGTCTCCAGATGCCAACCACGCGGTCCAGCGGGCTTGGTTTAGCCCAATCCGCAAGCGCATCGAGAGCTTCCACGCGGAGAGCCTCGGCGGCGTTCGCATTGCGCGCGAATTGCAAAACGCGATCCCAATGAGGCGCATCGCCTAAGCGGAAATTTGCGTTAATCGCCCGCAGCAGGATTTGCGGATCAGTTTCGTCGGTAGTCAGGCGATCTGCCAAAGCCGGAATGGCAGCTTCGATTTCGGCGTCGTTGATGGCACGTGCCGCATCCCGGCGCACGCTTGAGTCGGGATCACTCAGGAGATTTGCAATTCTCGATGATTGAAGGCGGCGGAGGGCAAGACCGGCCACGCGGCGGATGTGCGGATTCGTGTCGCCAGCCGCTTTTGCGAGAAGCGCTTCGTCTCCTGTCCTGGCCAAGGCCAAGACCACCGCGTGCCGCAAGAACGGTTCCTGGTCGGCCTGGCGCGCGGCAAGGTTGAGCAGGGCGGGGATGGTTGCTTGGGACTTTAGTGGGGTGCGCGCCAGGGCGAGGGCGGCCTGAAGTTGCACACGGGGCGAGGAATCTTTCAGCAATTCTTCAAGTCTCGTGGCGGCGTTGTTGGCGAAGTTCACTTCGCCGAGCTGG
This sequence comes from Candidatus Methylomirabilota bacterium, assembly GCA_035627835.1. GTDB lineage: Bacteria > Verrucomicrobiota > Verrucomicrobiia > Limisphaerales > SXQI01 > DASPKX01. Next base: position 46,258 of record DASPKX010000172.1, on the reverse strand, counting down.
GCCGCGGCTTGCGCGCGGATTTCTGCGTCGTCCGAGCGGGTGAGTTCCAGCAGGGTTGGGCTGATATCGATCTTCCTAAGCCGCGCGGGGTTGCCCAAGCCCCAGATTGCATGAATCCGGGCGAGTTGGTTGGTGGAGGTCGTTGCGACGGTGATGAGATCAGGCGTGGCGCCCCGTTCCTGCAAATGGAACTGAGCAGCCAAACGTACGCGGAGATCCGGATGGGCGAGTCGGCGGGAGAGTTCCGCTGACTGACCCGAGCCCAGTTGTGTGCGGAGCAACTGGGCGAGGTTCGTGGAAGGGGCGATTTCGGGCGCGATTATTTTCAGCAGGCGGCCACTGTTGGGCATGGCGTAGCTGCGACCCCAATCTGAAATATAAGTATGCCCGTCTGGGCCAAAATCCACGTCGGTCGGACCGAGCGCCCAAAGAAAACGTTCTTTGCGGATTTCGTAGGTGGCGCCTTTAGGGTGCGGGAAGTAGGCCCAAACGCCTTGGGGGAAATCACAGGCCAGGAGCGCGCCGCGATACTTTTCCGGCAGACCCGTTCCGGGGTAGGTGGCGAGGCCAGAGGGGCCTTGAGCGCCTGCGCCTGCGGAAGGGAGGACGTCGTCGAGTTTGCCTTCCCAGACCTTTTCCTTAACCCAAGGCCCGAACCCATCCATGAATTGATAAGCCTGGCGCCATCCGTAGTCGCCGCCTTCAATTATATGCAGCACACGCGGGGAATCGTCGCCGCTCGTGTCGTTGTCATGGGTCCAGAGGTTGCCAAAAAGATCGAACGCGAGGTCCTGAGGATTACGGAGGCCAGTGGCGAAGATCTCGAGGTTGGAGCCGTCGGGCTCGCAGCGAAACACGGCGCCTGAGTTCACGCTGTTCAGCTGCTTGCCTTCGCGTGTCTGAACATTCGCGCCACGATCACCGACGCTAAAGTAGATGCGCCCATCAAAGCCCCGCACCAGGCCATGAAGATCATGGCCGCTGACGCTGGTGCGAACACCGTAGCCAGTGTGAAGAGTTTCGCGCGTGTTTGCCTGGCCCGAGGCGCTGTAAGTGAAGTGCACGAGGTCGGGTATGCACGTGAACCAAAGTTGGCCTCCGCTGGCGAGCACGCCTGCAGCCGTCCCGGAAACGACTTGGTTAAAGCCATCCGCGAAGACGACGGAACTATCTGCAATGCCGTTCCCATCCTTGTCTTCCACGAGCCGGATGATTTCGGAGTCTTTGGTAAGGAGTGTCAGGTTGGTGGCAAATTCCGCGCGGAGAAAGGCTTCGCGCTGGGAGACGTTGGTGAAGGAGAAGTCAGCGAGTTTCCAACGATCATCTTTGGACCAGAGGTCAAAGATGGAGTCCTTCCATCTATGGCTTTCCGCGATGAAGAACCGGCCTTGCTCGTCGATGCTGAAGGCTACTGGATTAAACAGGAGGGGATCGGACGCGAAAAGCTCCACGCGGAGGCCTGGCGCTGGCTCAAGCCCCCCGACGGCAGCGCGCGCGGCGGGGTCGCCATGCTGCGCATACAGAGCGGGAAGCAGCACGCCAACCGCCGAAATGGCGGCTGTTTTACGGAGGAGCTTTTCTATCATGGGCGTCTTCCCGGCCCGGGCGGGACCATAATGAAATACGTGTAATGTAAAATGCGATGGGGTGTCAACAGCGAAATCAGACGATTTCCGCGGCTTCTGCATTCGACGGGAGGACGCCCGGTCGGGGCCGGGCCTGCCATAATGCGTGGCAACGAAATGGTTTATCGCTGCGCGGACCAGAAGGTGGTGGCGACTTCGGGGAGGGTGGTGGTGTCCACCAGCTTTGGGGCCCACCATGACGGAAGGAGGTCGCGGTACGGGCGTTCGGCGAAGCGGGCGTCCACTAGCAAGGCGAGGCCGCGGTCGTGCTCGGAACGGATGACGCGCCCAGCCGCCTGCAGGACTTTGTTCATCCCGGGATATATATAGGCGTAGGCGAAGCCACGTTTGCCCTGCACGTCGTAGTAATTCTTGATGAGGTCACGCTCTAGACAGACTTGCGGCAGGCCAACACCAACAATGATCGCGCCAATCAGGCGGTCGCCCACGAGATCGATTCCTTCTCCAAACACTCCGCCCATGACGGCGAACCCGAGCTTGGCAGCGGGAGTGGACGATTCCTGAAGAGTGTCGTTGGGCAATGAGAGGTCGAATTGATCGAGGAATTCTTCACGCTCGGCGTCCGACATTGAGCGGCGTTGCACGAGGACTTCGAGTTGCGGGAAGAGGATCTTGAACCGGGCGAGCGTTTGTTGGAGGTAATCGTACGAAGGAAAGAACGCAAGGTAGCGCCCGGAGCGGGAGAGGGCCACGTGGCCGATGCCGAGGGCGATTTCTTCGTAGCTGCGGCCGCGGTTTCGAAAGTCAGTGCGCACACGCGGGTTGATGAAGAGGCCCATGTGCTCTTGAGGAAACGGGGACGTGAGGCTGAGCAAGGGGTCCGTGGGCGCTCCGCCGAGGGTCTCGCGGAAGTATTCCAGCGGGGAGAGCGTGGCGGAGAAGAAAATCGCGGTGCGGCCGCGTTGAAGCGCGGCGGAGAGGAGGCGGCTGGGATCAACGCAGAAGAGACGGACGAGGATCGAGCCATTCTCCCGGCGAACGATAGTCACATGGCTGTCGTCGAAAATTTCCGCAGTGCGCACGAAGGCGAGCGCCTTGAAGTACAGCTCCGTTAGGGCCTCGCGAAATTCCGTTTTCTTGTTGAGCGACAGCCAGGCTTCGGCGCTTGTGACGACCCCCTGGAGCATTGTCGTGAGGTTGCGCGGCGACTCGGCAATCGCGCATTCGGGGCGCCCTTCGGGGAGAAACTCTTCTGATAGCGCTTCGAGTTCTTTGACAGCGGCGCGAAGGCCAACCGCACATTCAGGCGCGACGTCTTGAAGGAACGGACGGAGGCCTTCTAATTCACTGGAGGTAATTTCGGCCGAGAACATTTCCCGGGCGCGCTCCAGGAGATTGTGCGCTTCGTCGATGAGAAAGAGGTAATCGTTGCCCGGCGCAGCGAAGAGGTGCTTGAGAAACGCGGCAGGGTCGAAGAGATAATTGTAGTCGCAGACAATCAGCTCGGACCAATCAACAGCCTCGAGCGAGAGTTGAAAGGGGCAAACGGTGTGTTTGCGCGCAACTTCTTCGATAACTCCCCGCGTGATGAATTCGCGTTCGAGCAGGTCCTTAAGCGCGGCTTTGCTCCGATCGTAATAACCTTTTGCGAAAGGGCAGGTGGAGGTGTCGCAGGGTTTTTGGTCACCAAAACAGATTTTCTCGCGAGCGGTTAAGGTGAGTGAGCGGACTCGCGCGCCCACAGATCTAAAATCCGAGACGGACTTCTCCGCGATGATTTTGCCGCTCCCCTTAGCCGTGAGGTAGAAAATCTTCTCGGCTTTGCGCCCGCCGAGCGCGTGCAAGGCGGGGAACAGGACTGAGGCGGTTTTGCCAATGCCGGTCGGAGCTTCAGCGAAGAGTTTGTGGCCGGAGTTTATCGCGTTGGAAACTTGGTCAATGAGTTGCTGTTGGCCCGGGCGAAGGGTGTCGTGGGGAAAAGGAAGCTCCGCCAGTGAGGCATCGCGGCAGGCGCGCCATCGAAGCTCTTTGCGCATCCACTCCACATAAGCGCCAGTGACCCGCTCGAAAAACGCGCGGAGAGATTCGAATCGCCAGAGTTCCACCAGCTCATGGAGACGGTTGGTTTGAAGCTCCAGATAAGTGAGCTGGAGTTCGACCTCACTCAACCCGTGTTGCTGGGCGTAGATGAACCCGTAGATTTTGAGCTGCGCCCAATGCTCTGGGTCCGCATTGCGGGACCAGGCTCCCGCGAGGGTTTTGATTTCCTCGAGGCGAACCCCATAAACGGTGCGGGAGACACCATCGATTCGGCCAAGGATGCGCAAGGTGAGGTCGCCGAAGTTGGTTTCGTGGCGGAGGCTGACTTCCGTCTGGTACCCGGGAGGCCGGGATTTTTGCACGCGCTGATGGCCTTTGGAGCCTTCGAGCGCTCGGTTTGGCCCAGAGAAGCTGCCGCCGCCCAAGTCGCCCGCAGCGCACGAGAACGCGACCAGCTCCCGCACAGAAATGGAGAGCTGCGGGAGCTGCAATGCCGCCGCGCCGGAGCTGGGCAATTCGAGGGAGGGCTGAGGAAGGTCGCGCACGTTCAATCGTAGGTTATGCGGAACGGGGGAGTTGTCCACTGAAAGCGAGGCTCAAAACTTATTGCCAGCGCGGGGCCGGCCCTTAATATGCGCGCCGCGTTTTTGGACGCTGATTCTTTCTGATTATGAGCACTATTGTTGACATTCAAGCACGTGAAATTCTGGACTCCCGCGGCAATCCGACTGTTGAGGTCGATGTCTTGCTCGCAGGCGGAGCGCTGGGGCGCGCGGCGGTTCCTTCTGGCGCCAGCACCGGTGAGCACGAGGCCTTGGAACTGCGTGACGGTGATGCGAAGCGTTACGTTGGCAAGGGCGTGTCGAAAGCCGTGCAGAATGTTGTCGACAAGATTTTCCCCGCCATTGAAGGCTTGGATGCGCTGGATCAACTGACGGTTGACCAGGCAATGCTCGAAGCCGACGGCACAGAAACGAAGTCGAAGCTGGGCGCGAATGCGATTCTGGCAGTGTCGTTGGCGAACGCGAAGGCCGCGTCGGAATATCTCGGCCTGCCTTTGTTCCGCTACCTGGGCGGCACAAATGCCAAGGTGCTCCCAGTGCCGATGGCGAACGTCATCAACGGCGGCGCGCATTCCGACGCTCCGATTGATTTCCAGGAGTTCATGATCATGCCGCGCGGCTTCAACACCTTCTCCGAAGGCTTGCAAGCGATCACCGAGATCTTCCATTCGCTTAAGTCTGTGTTGAAGAAGAAGGGTCTCTCCACCGCAGTGGGTGACGAGGGTGGGTTCGCGCCGAAGCTGGACAGCGCGGAAGCTGCGATCGAAGTGATTCTGCAAGCCACGAAGGATGCGGGTTATAAAGCTGGCAAGCAGATCTTCCTCGCGCTCGACGTTGCCTCCTCCGAGTTCTACGACAAGAAGAGCGGCAATTACATTTTCAAGAAAAGCTCCGGCCGCAAGCTGACGGGTGAGGAGTTGGTGAGCTTCTATGAGGAGCTGACCGGCAAGTATCCGATCATCAGCATCGAAGATGGTTGCGCTGAGAACGATTGGACAACCTGGAAGCTGCTCACCGAACGCCTGGGCGATCGCGTGCAGCTCGTCGGGGATGATTTGTTCGTGACCAACGTGAAGTTCCTGCGCAAAGGCATCGAGCAGGGCGTCGGCAACTCCATCCTCGTCAAGGTGAACCAGATTGGCTCACTGACTGAGACGTTGGACGCAGTCACACTTGCGCAGGAAAATTCCTACACCGCAGTGATCAGCCATCGTTCCGGTGAAACGGAAGATGCGACCATCGCGGACATCGCGGTGGCAACGAACGCTGGCCAGATTAAGACCGGCTCGTTGAGCCGCACCGATCGCGTCGCCAAGTACAATCAGTTGCTGCGCATCGAGCAGTTGCTCGGTGACAACGCTGTTTACGGCGGCAAGCTGAAGATCTAAAGGCTCCTGTTAGCCGATTTGCGCCCCTCTTCTCCCACCCGGAGGAGAGGGGCTTTTGTTTGGCAATCGCGGCTGCGGGGGGCGACTTGCTCTGGCTGGGGCGGTCGGCTACGGTCTTCCGCATGGACAACGAGGTGCCCCCAATTCAACACACGCCGCCACCGCTACCTCCTCAGCAGCCGCCCCAGGCGCCTGTGACTGTGACAGTGCGCAAGACCGGGCGCGGTTGGATGCTGTTGTCGCTGCTGCTGTTGGGAGTTCTCGGACTAATGCTGTTGTCGAAGCTGGGATCAAAGTCCACCGGGCAGCAGAGCGGCATGCAGTTTCACGAGGTTCTGGTGGAGAATAATCAATCCGATGACAAAATCGCGATCATTGATGTGACCGGCATGATCACGCGCATTTCATTCGATGCCAGCGGCAATAGCATGGTCGATTTTATCGAGGACCAACTGAAGGTCGCGGGCCGCGATGACAAGGTTAAAGCCGTGATTCTGAAGGTCGATTCTCCCGGCGGTGAAGTGATGGCTTCGGATGATATTTCCCGAGCGTTGCTGCAATTTCAGGAGGAATATGACAAGCCGGTGATCGCGGCCATGGGCGGCCTGGCGGCTTCCGGTGGATATTATGTGTCGGCCCCCTGCCAGTGGATTGTGGCGAATGAGTTAACCCTGACAGGGAGCATTGGTGTGATCATGTCCACGTTCAATTATCGCGGGTTAATGGACAAGGTTGGGCTGACTCCGCAGGTCTTCAAGAGCGGGCGCTTCAAGGACATGCTGCGCGGTTCAAAACTCCCGAGTGAGATTGATCCCGAAGAAACCAAGATGATTCAGGACATCGTCGATGAGACTTTTGGAAAGTTCAAAAAGGTGGTCGTCGATGGTCGCAGCCGCGCTAACACCTTGAACAAAGGTGAGGGACGGAAGCTGGCGGATAACTGGCAGGAGTACGCGGATGGTCGAGTGCTGACTGGCACCCAGGCGTACCAGCATGGCTTCGTGGACGAGCTGGGCAACTTTGAAACGGCAGTGCGCGCGGCCCAACGGATCGCCGGCATCGGTGAGGCTAATTTGATACGGTATCAGCAGCCATTCTCGTTCCTGGATGCGTTTAGCCTGTTTGGGAAAAGCGAGCCGCCTGTCATTAAGCTGGAGCTGACTCCAGATGCCTTGAAGCTTGAGGCTGGGCGGATGTATTTCCTGTCTCCTGTGGTCGCCAACTGATTATTTGCCGCCGAAGACCGTGTAGCCCGCGGCGCGTAGATCCTCCGCGAGTTCGCGTTCCATGACGACAGCCACGTCGTAGGGCATTGGGTTCAGGTGGGCGAAGAGTTCGGGTAGAAGTTTTTGGCCGTGGTATTTAACGACCGCCGCGGCTTTTACCCCCGCTTTGTGATTTGCGAACCGTTCTTCCGGAGCCAGGCCCGTCATTCCCACATAAACGCACGGCAGGTTCGGATTGCGGTTGGGGTTCAGTTTCTTCGCTTTCAACCAGTCGCCCACCACACCATCAAGCCGGATCACGTAAACATTGTGCGCGGCGCTTGGGGAGGCAGCTGTTTTTCGTCCTGGGGCAGGGATCTGAAATTTTTTTAGAGTGCGGCGCTCGAGAGCGCGGGATTTTCGCGGCACGAGTCAGGATGCCGATAGCGCCGGAGGAGAGGGAAGATATTTGTGGAGCGCCGAATAGGCGTCTGCAAATGATGCAGCCAGCGTTTCGTTTCCGGCTGGAATGTTCCGCGGCAGGATTGTAGGATGCGGCAAACCACCGGGTTGCGCGAGCGGCTCGGACTGATCGTCAGACGTTGCATCGGAGGAGCGCATGGAAATTTTATTCAATTGCCCAAATTGCCGCCAACAACTGGAAGCAGACACACAGATGGCTGGCCAGGCGATCAACTGTCCTTCCTGCAGCGTTAACATTGTCATTCCACAGCCCGACCCTGCCAATCTCAAGACGCATAACCCCGCGTCCGCGCCCGCAGGGCATAAGGAGCATAAGCGCTTCGCGGTGCCGGTCCACGACACGCCTGCCGAGGTGCTGATCAAGAAGCCGAATGCGCCCCTGGACGTCGCGGCAAAAACCGATGGCGAACGAAAGATTCGGATTCGCTGCATTAAGCGTACGGAGTGCCAGGAGGTCGGGCATGACGCCTTTGATGAGCGGGTGTCGGAGTTCCTGCAAAAGGTTGGGGAAGCGAACATCATTTCAATTTCAACAGTGAACTACAGCCACATTGATATGGGCACTCGCCAAATGCTGAACGATTATGGCGTGCTGATCGTTTACCGTGGGTGATTTATGAAAGCCTTGTTCCAGCGACTGCTTGGTTTCACTTTGATGGCGGCTTCCCTTCTGGCCGTTCATGCAGCTGATAATTTCAGCCGGGAGCATGACCTGGGGTCCGGGGCCGGCCCGGCGGATGTGCTCGAAACCGAGACGCACCGGTTGGAGCGTTTTGAGAAGGATGGGCATGTTCGCCTGTTCGATTTGAGCAAACCTGAGGAAGGGCGGACGAATATCGCCAATCAAGTTTCGCCGTTGACCTCCGAGTTGCTGGCTCGGCTCAAAGCGCAGCTAAAGAACGCGCAGGAACCTCCGCCCCGCGCCGAGACGAATGTCAATGCGAGCGAGCTTCCATCACACGTCATCCGCCCGCAACGCGACGGTGTGATTCTGCTGCATGCGCGCGATGTGGAAATCCATGGGTCCATGGTTCGTTACGAGCCGCAAACCAACAAGAACACCATTGGCTACTGGATGAAGGTTGAGGATTGGGTGAGCTGGGATTTTTATGCGCCCAAAGCGGGAACTTACCAGGTCGAGATTTTACAGGGCTGCGGACCGAAGCACGGCGGGAGCACTGTGGCGTATGAGTGCAACGGGCAGCGGCTGGAGACGACTGTGATCGAGACGAAGCACTTTCAGGATTTCATCACGAGAGACCTGGGGGTCTTTAAGTTTGATGCGCCGGGGCGATACACACTCGCTGTGAGGCCGCAAAAGAAGCCCGGCGGAGCGGTTATGGATCTGCGGCAGGTGACCCTGACACCGAAGTAAGAAGCAGGATCTCCGCAGATTAACGCAGATTAAAAAACAGAATCACGAGAGCCAGCAGAGATAGCAGAGAGAGGAAATCGTTTATTCGTTGCCGATTTTAATCTGTGGAATCTGCGCAATCTGCGGATGTCTTCCTCTTCCTCCCAAGTCATTGCACAGCCAGGCGCCAGAAGGTCGTCGTAGGCGTCCGCGGCAATGAAAGTCGCTGAGCGCCTTGCACCCCGTTAACGGTGCGGTGCGTGGTCCACGCAGGCGCGCTGATCGAGGTTGATGTTTGGAGGGTGTAGGTTTTCCCTGCCACCGCATCCCACACGAGGGCATGTCCTTCGGCTTCTTGGACGATTTTCAAACGGAGAACAGAAGCTGGATTGTTCGGGTCAGTTCCCGCCACAGCTTCATGTGTGTCCGTGGCGCCGTCGCCATCACTGTCACCCCCATTCGCGAGTTTTACCCGCACCGGGGTGAGTTCAATGGGACCAATCCTGGAGCCTTTCATCTCGCCAAGAACAGCGCCGTCAATGTCGCGGCGCTGTGAGGTGAGGTTCGCAATGGGCAGCGCAACCACTGCAGCCACCTGGACGTCACCCGTGACGGACGCGTTCAGCGCGGAGAGCGGGATCGAGACCTTGATGTAATCGGCATCCTCTTCCCAGGGAAAATTGAAGGTTTGTGGGGAGGTGTTGAACTGCTGAATGCGCGCCCCGGCAACGGTCGGCAATTCAGGGCGCAGGTGAAAGACGCCCTGGCCGCCTCGGAACGAGGCTCCGGCTCTGCCAAACCCTCGCGCAGTTCCGTCCGCCTGCTCATCGCCGAGGATTGCAGCCACGGCAGGCTCAAATGCCGAGAAGGATAGGTTTTCCAGCACGTCCAACCCGTCAGCCCCCTCCCCGTCAGGATCAATGAGGCCGTTGCCGACGCCTTGCATCGTCCTGACTCCGCTTCGGCCGGGAGCGCCAATGAAAACCAGCAGATCCGCGCCGCGGGGAAGCATCGGCGTGGCGAAGCCAATGTGCAGCATTTCACGATCATTACTCACATGCACAGCGCCCAGGGAGCTTAATTGGCCGGTGCGGGTTGGGATCGGCTCCCCGACGAAATCGAATTCCTGGCTAGGAATGTTGGCGTCTTCATGGCCAGCAACGGCTTCGATGACCGGAGTGTGCCACGTGGATGCATGGGTGTTTGTGGGGGGATCAGGGAGGAATAGATGGAGTTCATCGAGCGGAGCGTTATCCGCCCCGAGCGCCTGAACATGCAGGCGTTGCTCATCCAACTCCACTTTCAAATAATGAAAGGCCGGCATGAAGCGCGCGCTCTCCGGGTGAAGAATGTTCAGCCAATAAGTGTCCTCGCCACCCCCGCCGCTCACGATCGTGGTCGTTCCGCCGCGGGGCTTCAGGCGCTCGTAGATGTGGTCGTGCCCAGTGACGATGAGTTGCACACCGTATTTTTCGGCGAGAGTTCCAATGCTAAATTGCAGCTCGGCGGAGTCGTGGATGCCGTTACGATTATAGTCGTCGTAATTATGGTATGCTGAGCTGCGGATGATGTGGTGGAAGAAGATCATCTTCCACGGCTGCCGCGTCGCCGCGAGGTCAGCCTCCAGCCATTTGTATTGCGGGCTGTCGCCATCATAACGAGCAGCCACTTGCAGGTCCGTGTCGAGGACGATGAAGTGGCCAGCGCCGTGATCGAACGAGTAGAACTCTTCACCGCCGGTCATGTTGTTTGTGGGCAAATAAAACGCGTCGAAAAAGAAGGGCCGGTGCGCGTAGCCATCATGATTCCCAGCCGCAAGGAAGAACGGTGTCGTGCGCATCTGGTCGGCATACACGCTGAACAGGCGCAGGTCTTCGAGCTGCGGCACGAAGCTTGGGTAAACCACGTCACCGAGCAGAACGACGAAGTCTCCGGGGACTTTCCGCATCTGCTGCGCGATCGCAACTTGCTCCGCAGAGCCGGAGCCAGAGTCGCCAAGGAGATAAAAGCGGGCCGCGCCTCTCATCGAAAGCGTCTTGAAATGCGCTGGCGGTGAGAGCGCAGTTCGTCCGCCAGCTTCAATGGTGACCTGATAGCTATATTGCTGATCGGGAATAAGGTTTGTCACCGTAACCACATGCTTGTTCGTTGCGAATGGTGCGGAGATGGCGCGAGTGTCGGAAGGATCGGCAACCGGGGCGATCGTCACGCGAGCTGTTGTCGGTTGCAGTGTCTTGAAGATGATTTGAACTGAGTTGCTGCTGGTGTTTTGTATGAACGGGCTTCGTGTGAAGTTCGCCAGAAGTTCAGCGGCCCAGCACATCGTCGATGCAGTGGCGCTCCAGGCGGCGTTGTGGACCTGAACCGCAAGCGTGTTCGTCCCGGTCAGCAGCAAGTGGCGGTGCGCCGTTATATCCAGCTCTTCGGCGGCAGGGCGGCCGTGGGGGAAGTCAGCGTGGGCAGTAAGGGCAACGGGGTTTGTGGGATTGAAGAAGCCGCGTCGCAGAACTTCGACGCCGTTCAGGTAAGCAATGAACCCATCATCCCAATCCGCGCGCAGAGCCAGCCATTGAATGAGGTTTGTGTCGGCAACTGTGAACTGCTTCCGAAAAAGGACAGTGTGGTAATTGAAAGCGAATCCACTGAGTTGGGTCGCTTCCTCCAGCCGCCACCCAATGCCTGCGCTAAACCCTCCAGGCCCACTCGCCCACGCGGAGTCGTCATAGTTCTGTGAACGCCAATCTCCTGCTGGCGCCTGGGTGACGGGATAATAGCGCCAGGGCTCACCCACACGAATCAGGCCAATCTCATCGGCTGCGCAACGAGGCGCCAAAAGGAGCGCGAGGAAAAGCAGGAGCCGGGGCATGGCAGGAGCGTAGGAATTTTACGCGGCCTGCGTCAACCTTCGTTCGGGTCCGCGGGCGCGGGGGGAGGCGTCGCAGCGGGCTTTTTGGCGAAAACGTCAGGGAAGCCGTAGGTGTTCGCGAACGCGGTTCTATCAGCGAAGATGCGGACCGGCTTGCGCGTGAACGGATCTTTGTAACGCAGCATGGTCGCGCGCAACGCCAGGGGTTCCTCGGCCCCGGAGTATGGGTTGTACAATTGATCGCCTACAATCGGATGATGTGTGGCCGCGGCGTGGACACGGATTTGATGCGTGCGGCCAGTCCGGGGCAGAGCCTCCACGAGCGCGCGGTCCGGTTGCCGCGCAAGAACGATGAACTCGGTTTCCGCTTCGCGCCCCATAGCGTGATCGACGCGAATGCGGCCATTGTCATCGAGTTCCTGGGAGAGCTTCATCGTGCAGGCCCATTGATCGCGCTTGGGGGAGCCGGACACCACCGCCAGATACGTCTTCTCAATCAGGTGATCTTCGAACAGCTCACTGAACGCGCTAAGAGCGCCCGGGCTTTTCGCGAACAGGATCAGGCCCGTCGTTTCCGCATCGAGCCGGTGGATGTAGCGGAGGTATTTCAGGTTCCGAGATTTGGCCCAGAAATCGTTGTATCGAATGCTCGTTTCGAGCGCGAGTTGGAGGTTGCGCCGGGTGCGCGTCCAGTCACTCGGCGCGAGCATCCAACCCGCGGGTTTGTCGATGGCGAGAACAGAGCGATCCTCAAACAGGATCGGAATTTGCTCCCCGCTTGGGAGTTCGATGAAATTGGGTTTTGCCACTTTGATTAAAGGGTGACGCCGAACTGGCCGCGGCTGAGTTGGAAATCGACATTGCCCCGTTGCTGCATTTTTGGCACGAGCCTGCCGGCAAGCGCATCTTCCAGAGCGCCCGCAAGGCCTCTGGTGAATTGTGGGCTTTCTTCAGTTGCGAACACGTCGAACTCTTCAGGGTGAGCTGAGGCGCTGGCGGCAATCTGGACCACCGGAATGAACGGATGCGCCTGCCACGGCCTGCTTTGCGTCGCAACGACAATGAGATCACATCCAGCGCCGCCCAACGCCGTGATGACTTCCACCGCGTGGGCTGAAGGCGCATCCATCAGGTGGAGGCCCGCTGCCGTGGGGCGCTCAGCAAAGTGCAGAGTCGCTTCGGCGTTCGGGGCCGCCGACATGCGCGAGATGAGCGCTTGTGCGCCTCCGAATTCCGGAACGATGATTGTGCCGCCCTCGCCAATGACGCCAGCCGCGATGTCCGCGAGCGCGTTGACAAGGAACGCCGGAACCTCTCGATCCAAAATGAGGCCAACCGTCTGGGCTGGCGACCGCTCAGAGCTGAGTTTCCGCTCTGAAAAATGTTGCTTCACTTTTTCTGTGACTCGATCAATGCCGCCGTCCAGCTGAACACTGGCCCACCCATAATCATCCGCGCGAAGCCGTGCGCCAGCCAGTGCCCTCCGCATCGCGTCGTTGTGGATCTTCTCGCAGCCATGCTCCATCAACAGAGCGCTCGCAACCCGTGGATGCATCAGATGCCCGAGCATCACGCGGAGCTGGATTTCTTCATTGTCCGCGGCGGAGACAGCGCACCCTTCTGTGTGTGGAAGCGTGACGAATCTCTGAATTCCAGCACGGGGAGCATCATATAACTCGCGGTTAAGCTTATCGGCGATGGCAGCCGCAACCTGGCTCGAGCAGAGGCTGGTCGGCAAAATCAGGCCAATATCCGCCGCAGGCCGGGCGGAGGAAAGTTGAACCGCGCGAAGACCGCTGCGAAGCGGGAGCGGTGTTCCGCTGGGTGCGCGAAGTTCCGCGCGAGTTTTGCTGGCGCTGGCGGTGCTTGTTTGCCGCCAGTTGCGCCAGAGCTGCGCTTGAGAGTGCCCCGCGCGCTCACCGGCGCTTTTCTCGCCAGAGGCAACCTTGAGCGTGAGATCGAAAGCTTCAGCGCCAAGCGTTTCCATTGCCTCCCCATCGAGGTATCGACCCGCATTAAAGTCCATGTCCCGCGACAACAGGTTGAACCGCGCGGTCGTCGTCATGATCTTGATCGTGGGCAGGAACGGGAAGTTGGTGATTGAACCGTTGCCCGTGGTGAAGATGATCAGATTGCACCCAGCGGCGACTTGCCCGGAAATGCTTTCCAGATCATTGCCGGGGCTGTTCATGAAGTAGAAGCCCGCGTCACGCATCGGCTCAGCGTAATCAATGGCGTAGTCAAGGCGGACCGCGGGATCTTTCTTGCGAGCTGCGCCGATGGATTTGACGACGATGTTGTAAAGACCGCGATAGATGTTCCCGGCGCTCGGATTCCCTTCCGCGCTGAAACCATGGTAACCGGCGTGCTCGGAGAACCAATCAGCCATTTTCAGAAAGCGCTCAGCGGTCTCGAGATTCCGCACGTTCGCCAGAACGTACGGTTCCGCGCCGATGAGTTCGTCAGTTTCCGCCAGGTTCGCGCTGCCTCCGTGGCGCACAATTTCACGAGCGATGATACCGAGGAGCGGGTTTGCCGAGATGCCTGAGAACGCGTCCGAGCCGCCGCATTGAAGCCCAATGCGCAAACCGCTCAGAGGTTGCGGCGCCCGAGCGCAGGCATTCGCACTCGGCAGAACCTGCCGAACCAGGTCGCACACTTCCGCCAGCGCCGTGTCGAAGGTTTGGGTGATGCTGTAAAAATGGATGGGAAAATCGGTCGGGTAATTGTGCTCCTGCAGGTATGCGCGCAGAAGCGCGTTGTTGACCGTTTCGTCGCCCTGGTCCACAGCGATAACCGCCGCGAGGTTCGGATGCGTCACGAATCCCGCCAAGGTGCGCAGGGTAATCTCGAGGTTGTTCGGCTTGAGCGGCTCGCCGCCCTCGGTGTGCGCCACGGGCACAACGCCGCTCACATTTGGGAAGCGCGTCGAGACATCGGTAAACTGGCGCGCGACGAGCTTGGCGAAACTGCCAGTCAATGAGCTGGTGCCGAGCACGAGAATGTAATTTCGTGTGCCAATCCCCCGCTGGCCTCGATCATAACCGTCGAACTGCGCCGGGTTTTTCACAGGCGGGACTTGCTGGCCGGGCGAGAAGGTCCCGGGGTCCAGCTTGTAGGCGATACGCGCATCCTTGAAGTTCGGCGCGGAGGGCAGGGCGAAATTGAGTTGGCGAATCGCGAGCGCTTCCAGCGTCTTTGCGTTGCTCACGTAATCGCCTGGCGCTATTGCCGCGATTGCTTCGCCGAACGGGAGATTCCAAGAGAGCAGTGGCCCCCCCACGGGAATTGGGGCGATCGCAAAGCGATGCCCTTCCATGATGGTGTGGCGGATGGTGATCTCCGATCCATCCACCGCGATCCGCGTGCCGGGCTCGAGCCGACGCACGGCAATGGCAACATTATCCCCCACAGCGGGAAGGCGAGCGATTTGCTCGAACGGTATGGCAAGAGCGGGCGGAGCCGCGGGAGAACTCATAACCTTTAATGATCGTTCGCGCGGAAGGACTGCGAAATCAAGCTCGGCTTCGGAGCGGGCTTCCTGCGCCTGTTCCAAATGATGAGAACTGACGCGAAGACCAGGAGCCCTCCAGTAAGCGCGAGCCAAAGGCGAACGGAGCTGCCACGCGGCTCCACTGGCAATACCGCGATTGCGGCTGAAGCAGGAGCAGAGGTTCGAGCAAGGGGTGGCTGGGTTGGTGCTTCCGGTGATAGAACCGTGGCTGGCGCGGGCGCTTCCGGAGGCGAGCTGACTTCAAGACTTTGTTCGTCAGGAGCTGGAGTTTCCTTGATGGACTGAGGCTCGGGCGAATGTTCCACTGGAGAAGTTTCAAGAGCTGGCGTTGCCACGATGCGGTCAGGAGGTGCCGCCGTGGGGGTTGACTCAGGCAGTGGGGCTGAAGCCGGACGGCTTTCAATAAGGGAGGTCCTTGCCGGCTTCTCCTCGGGTTCTTTGCCCTGCGCCGCGGCGGGCTCCGGCGGGTTGCGCGGCGGCTCCGGCTCCGTTTGTGCAGGGGCGGGATCAATCCTCCCGCTCGTTTGTTTCGGAAGCTGATTTGTTTGTGGAACGATCCGCAAAGTGGTTGCTAGACGGTCTTCCACTTTTACTACCGGCGGTTGAAGCAGCGTGGGAGCGTTCGTGGAAACGCTTGAGCCGACGGTTGCATTCGTAAGCGCGCCGACAGGAGGAATCGCCGGAACTTGGAACGGGCCGCTGTTATGATCCACTGCCCAAAGAACCAGGCTCGAATCCCGAGCGATGAGCGTCGCAATCGCAGCCTTTTTCGCCTGCTGGAGGTGGGCCCGGTAGTAATCCTCAAACCGCTCCAGTTGGATTAGGCTCGGACCTTGGAAGATCGCCGCTGAACCCGCGATCAGAAAAACGCGAGTTTCGCCAGGCTGGTCTATGAACGTGTGCGCATCGCGAATCGCATTTCGCACATTCGCTTTTTCTGTGTGCTTTTGCGTCGCGAGGAAGCGGCCAATCAATTCCGCCTGCAGCCCGGCGTCCTGCGCAGACCAGACCTGGTCGGGAAAATTGCGCGGATACGCTCGTTCATTGAAGGTCCAGACACTGTACTTCTGGCCGTCACTGATCGAGGAGCCAAACCCGCTTTCAACCACCCTCCGCACGAGCGCCAGCGTCTCAGCTTTCCGTCGGCCAGCGGCGAAGGAGGTGTCAATGAGAAGCAAGTGGCGGCTGGTGTTGGTCTGCGCGTGCGCATCTGCGACCAGGAACGCCATCAAGGCGAGCAGGGTAGCGAGTAAGCGCACGAGTGGGACTGAAAGGTTCATCACTGGTTATACCGGCTTTTTTCCTGCCGGTTATGCCGCTGCAGTTGCCGCTTCATCTCGGAAGTGACGTCCAGGATCTGTGAGAGGAAGCTTTGGCAGCTGTTAATCACACCTCCAACGGAGATGATAGTGTCACGTTCCGCGAAATCGTCGGTGACAACCATCACTTCCCCATACGCGCCCAGTCGGTAAGCCGCCCGCTCAATCAGTTGGTCCGCCGTCTGGCCTGCTTGCGAGAACAACACTTCGACTGCCGCCGTAGAAGCCAGCTTCGGTGTCCCCGGAGGCGCTCCAGCTCCATCGAAGACAACCGTGACGGGCGTCCCTAGCGCATCATGGTAATCAGTCAGGAGCTTGATCAACTCCTCGCGGGCGTGGTGCGAGTGCCGAGCCTTGCCCGGCGCAATGCCTGGGCAGCTGTGCAGCATGCTGTAACCATCAACTAAAATCCGCACCAAAGGCACGGTGCATAGTAACCGCTGAACGCCCCGCGTTAAATGAGAATCTCCAAGCCTCCGGCAAAGGAGCGGGGACATTCCTGTCCGCCACTTAGGAGTTCAACCGCCAAAGCGTGAAGTTCAGGGCCGCGGCGAAGCTCACCCATGCCAGGTAAGGAACCAGTAGCCACGCCGCCGCCCTGCTCACCGGATGGAAAGCGACGATGGTCGCGCCGATCGCGACCCACAGCAGCACAATTTCAGTGAATGCCACGCCCATCCAATGCAGCCCAAAGAACAGCGGTGTCCAGGCCGCGTTGAGAGCCAGTTGAACGACAAAGATCGTTAGAGCGGGGCGTTGGGCCGCGAATCCCCCTTGTCTCCACACGAGCCAAGCGGCAACGGCCATCAAGGTGTAGAGAGCGGTCCAAACCGGTCCGAAAACCCAGGAAGGTGGGTTCCACGAAGGTTTTCGCAGCGATGCGTACCACTCCCCCGGCGTGAAGAAAGCGCCCATGGACGCCGCACAAAACGAAAGAAACAGCCAACCGCCGAAGCCTAAGGCCAGGCGCATCCTGCTCGGACCGTGCAATGATGTTTGTGCAATCATCTACTCGATAACTGAAAACCATCTCGCCAAGACCCAGCAAGCGGATTGCGACCTAACCTGACCGACGCAAGCCGCGGGAAACGGAGCGCGGGCATTCCTGTCAGCCTGGTGAATCCAGCGAGGTTCGGACCTCGCTCTCCAATCTCCGATCGACCCCGAGCGTCAGATCCGCCCGAAGCTTTAGCCCCAGGCTCGGTTCAGAGGCAGAAATGGCGCTCGAAGGCTGTAGGATCGAGAACCTTCGCCCCTAAGACAGCTTCCTGCAGCTTAGTCGCGTCCCAAATATTAAAGGTCCCAGGTTTTGGAAACAGAACATGCGCCTTCAGACGAACATTGGTCCGTTTGGGTGAGGACAGCCACAACAGATATTCTTTCCCCGGCTCCAGCTTCCGTGCCTCAACGCCCTGCAATAGGACCAAATGCGACCATGGCTCGGTGATGCCGCGGACCGGTGCGCTCGTTGCGAAAAAGGTTTCCAGTAATCCACGCAATCTTCCCTCCAAAGGAATCAGCTGGAACTGAGCAGGTTGATCCATAGTGAGGGCAAATACCAGGTCACGCGGTTCGTCGTCAGGAACCTGGAGTTTGAAGGCGCCGTAAAAACGACCATCGGGACCAGCTGACGCCAATTCAATCTGCGCTTCCCCCAAGTTAACGTTGTTGGATCCAGCGCCGCTGGTCTGCAGAGAGGAGACGCGGAGCTTGTCCGTGCGCAACCATTGCAAGCTCGGGCGAGGAGAAGCCCCAGCCGCTGTCGCGGTTTGAGGCGCATTCCTCCGGGTGGTCGCCGCCACGAGAAAAGGAGCGCTTCGTGAGCCTTGCGCCGTGTAACTGATCATATGGACCGCGATGTTGGGCCGAGGGTTCGTCCACTCAAGGCTGTATAAACGCGCATGCAGGCCGCGTGCCGCTGTCGCGCTATTTTGACCGGTCCATGCTGGTTCCGGTTGTTCTCCTAACTGCCCCCAAAAGTCGGAAACTTCGACGTTGTACCGGACAGGGATCTCCTTAACCACGCCGTCGCTGTAATGAACCTGCAGTTTTGCCACTGTTGCGCCGGGCAGCTCTCCAGACACTGTCCCGTGCAAGATTTCCAGCCCAGAGCAAAAGCGGTGCACGTCGATGAGCACAGATTGGGGGAACACGGTCAGCCCGTTTGCGCGGACCTCTCCGCCGGCCAGTTGAATCACAGGCCCAAGTTTGTGTTTGTTCGTTAGCGGCGAGCTGAGCAGTGCTCGAAAGTCATTGGATGCGGGACCCGGCAGCCAACCGCTAGCCAGGTCACCATTCGCCCACGGTCCTAAGTCAATTTGCGGCGGTAGACTTGGCGTGGCAGTCACCTTGCCGGGATCCGGGGAAAACCAGTTCACTGCCAGGAGAAGCAACCCTCCCACAGTGGCCACGCACATTAAACCTTTCAGAACCCCAACTCGTCGCTTCTGGTCTCGAAGCGAAGCCCCGCTTTGCAGCGCTTCCAAGTCACGAACCATCGCGCGAGCGGATTTATACCGGCGTTGCGGCTGGGTCGCGCACGCTTTGTTGATGACCTCCATCAACTCAAGGAGCTTGTTCGCTTCCGGCGAGAACATAAGGGCGGCGGGAAGTTCCGGATAACGCAACCGATCCAGGCCAGTCGCCGCCTCGTACAAGGATTTCCCTAAACTGAAAATGTCGGCCTGTGGGGATCCAGGCCCCTCAGGCGGGATATACCCCTGGGTGCCCACATATGAGAGAGTCCCCGGATCGTCCGTCACCAGCCCCAGATCTCCGAATTTGGGAATGCCTCCGAAGTAGAGGATATTGGCCGGCTTGATATCGCGGTGCAGCAGCCCGGCCTCGTGCAGAGCAGCAAGGCTTCGGCCCAGTTGCAGCGCGATCCCAATGCACTCACCGGGGGGCATCACCCCCCTTTTCTGGCACACCAGGCGCAGAGTGGCCGCGGTATACTCATCGTCTTGGCCCTCCTCTCCCAGAGAGTCAGCCAGCTCCATCGCGTAAATCAGTTGTGAGTCCGTTTGGAGTAGTCTTAGGATTTGCAGTTGCTCTGGGTTTTCCGCGGCAAATTCTGAATAGCGCAACACCCCAGCAAACTCCCGCTGCAATGGAGCTTTGTCTTCGAACCGGCTCCAATCGACGATTTTCACTGCTGCCCGGCGTCCGGAGGCTTGGTCGATTCCCAGCCAAATGTCCCCATAGGATCCCTGGCCAATCTTCCTCAAAAGAGTGTAGTCGAGGGTTTGCATCTCAGGGCGTGCGCGCTTTGCCGCGGGACAATCTGTGAAGCCGGTGCATGAGACGAGCCAGAAGGCGATCGTGCAAGTCGTCCGCCCGGATGCCGAGCACTCGGGTCGGGGGATAAACCTTCACTTCCTGCGTTACTTCCAACGAGATCAGAAAACCCCAAACTGCAAAACGGACTTTCATGGCACGGGAGCTTCCGATGCTTTGCGCAGAGCATTGGCTTCCTTTGCCAGCCCCCGCGCTAATCTATGTTTGATCAGATACACAGAGGCCGTGCTGACGTTGAAAGCGCGCGCGACTTCGTTCGAGTTCACTCCTTTAATCGCGACTAGATCGAAGATTTGAAAGTGAGTAGGAGAAGCCTTCTCTCTCAACCGATCAAGAGCTGCTTCAAAGAGATTCCGCTCCCACTCAGCATCCCAATCGACGTTCAACGAGGGATCCTCCGTGGCGGTGGAAGCTTCTTCGGTGAACCTGGCGTGCAGTGATTGGCTGCGCGCTTTTTTGCGATGGTGGTCAATGATCCGGCGCTTGGTAATGTGCACGAGCCAACCCTTGAACGAACAAGACTCGGGACGATACTCGAACGTGCCCATTGATCGAACGATGCCCAAAATCGTTTCTTGCACCACATCCTCAGCGTCCGCTTCAGAAAGGCCGCTTCGCAAAGCCACGGAGTAAATGAAACGCCAGTAAGAGTCGAAGAATTGGCGCCAACTCTCCTGGTCATCCGCGTTTTTCAAGCGCAGGAGGAGGCTAACTCGGGTTTCTCCAAGCTCACTCATTCAAAAACTTATCGAGTGAAACGCAAATATCTTTCCAAAAAAATTAAAATCCATGAAAGATTCCAATGCTAAGAGCGATAGGTTTCTCGATGTGTCGGAACAGTGCGAAGCGTTTGTGGCTGCTGTCAGCCTGGATAATCAGCTTGCTCATTTTGCCTCTGAAATGTGCCGCAACCGCGGAACTGATTCGTGAGTGGGAGTGGCGTTCTGGGCCTATCAGCAACCCTGAGGGCCTTCCAACCTATTTCTACATGGACCCACATCTCCTGCGCTCAGGCGCGGACCTTTACTTTGTGCAGAAGCTTCCCTACGGGACGTTTTCAGTAGGAGAGGAAACAGTCTCCACGGAGCGCGGCCGGACCGGCAGCATTATTGGAAAGCTCAGCAGCGAAGGCAAACTTCTGTGGCACAAGATCATCGGGAACGGAAGCACCCTGGATCTACAAGGGTTCGGTCCCGATCGTGAAGGGAACATCACCGTTGCAGGAAGTTTTCTGGTTGGCACGGTAACGTTCGAAGACGGCTCCACTTTTGATCATGGCGACCCGTTCACCCTTGGCAGGTTTGATTTGGTAGTCGCCAAGTTCACTTCATCCGGGGAGCTTCTCTGGGCGAAAGGCACCTCAAATCAGGAGGGAATGCGCATCGAAGCGGGAACCCAGGACGCCGCCGGTAATACTTATCTTTTCGGGTCAGGAGACACCCTTCGTTACGATGGGGTCGCATGCACCAACTACAACAAGGTGCTTCTAAAACTTGATTCGGACGGCAGGGCCGTTTGGCTCAAGAATTTCCCGTTTGTCGGGTTCATCTACGATGCCTGCACAACAAGCGATGGCGGAATAACGTTTGCGGCTACAGCAGGGATGAACGATTCCTTCGCTAAAACCTCCCTTTCAACAGGCAGCATGGTGGTGGGCCGGTTCAGTGGGAATGGGGACCAACTCTCGGTGGCCAGCCTGCGCGGAACGGGCACAATTTGGGCGGAAAAGCTCGCCTTGGATGAACAGGGTCAGGGTGTGGTTTACGGAATTGCGAACAGGAGTGTGCTCCCAGGAACCGTGCCCGTTGCCGGTGGAAAGCCTAATCCAGAATTCGGGTCCCCGGTTCTGCTCGGGTTCCGCGATGGCAAGTTCACCTGGATTCGCTATGACTACGGTGGTTCCGTGGATCGGTTCGGAGGCGAGACATTTTTCCTCGCGGAGTCTAACTCGACCAATGAAGCCCTTTATCGAGTGGCAGACGACGGCAAGATGTCTCTTTTAGCAACCTCTCCAATCGGAGGAGACGGGACGCATCTAAAGATGTTTTCACCGACGAATGGGTACATTTTTGCAGAATCTCAATTCATAGCCATCACGGGCTTTCGCGCGCCCCCCCCTCCTCCTGCCTTGGCGATGACGAGAAATTCTGAGGGTGTGCTTACACTGACTTGGCCGCCTGCGGCCGGTTACGTGCTGGAGCGAAGCACGACGCTCGCAGTGAACTCCTGGCATTTATTGGAAGGCAGCAGCACACCGCCAGTGGTGATCCAGCCGACTGCTCTGCAAGCCGTGGAATTCTTTCGCTTGCGGCGTGTTCCATGAAACGAGAGCGCGGCTTCACGTTGATCGAGATGCTCATCTGCATCGCGGTGATCGCGATCTTGGTGAGCCTCTTGCTTCCGGCGGTTTCCCGCGCGTCGGAGCATGGGCGGAAGACCGTGTGCGTCGGCAACCTCAAGCAGCTTCAGCTTGCCTGGCAGACCTACGCCGATGAAAACGACGGAAAACTTTTACCGAACACCATCAACGATCTAGGTGATCGAACCAAATCGGGATCGCTGTGGTGGATTCAAGGGCTGCTCGATTTTTCAGCCGCCAATACTGACAACACCAACACCGCCCTCCTCGTCAATCCGCACTACGCTCGCATCGCCACGCAAATTCGCGAGCCGCGGATCTTTAAGTGCCCCTCGGATCGGAGCCAGATCTCTTTGCGCAATGCCGCTGCCAAGGCGGCGCGGGTTCGCAGCTATTCCCTAAATCTGTATGTGGGCGGCCAGGCACATTGCTACCCTGAAAAAACGCTCTTTGGGCCGCAAAAGTTGCAAGCGTTTGCCCAGCATGATCCCACCAGCGTGTTCACTTTCATTGACACGCATCCTGACAGCCTCTTTTATCCTTCGTTCGACCCCGGTCCGGAGAAATTTTGGTCCTGGGTTGATGTTCCTTCATCGCTCCACAATGGTTCTGGCGTCCTCGCTTTTGCCGACGGCCATGTGGCGACAAAACGGTGGCTGCGCGACACACGCTTCCCCGCGCGGTATACCGCGTATCTGAGCAGTTATTCGTCAGTCTTCAAAGCGAACGACGACGCAGAGTATCTCCGCCGCGCAACTCCTTATTACTCCGAGTGGATCCGCGCCCAGGCACCGTGACCCCGTCCCGCTGACCACCCTTGTAAGCGCGCGGTTTTCGTCGGCAGCAGATCTTCAAATAAAAAATTTCTTTTTTGTGAAAGAAACGGGGAAGCGAAGCGATTCCTTTGTCAAATTCACGTTTTTTATCCAGCGAAAAACTATGCAACCCGTCCCTCGTCAACCATTCGTAATCACGCCAGTAAAACCATGTTGGCTGATCTTCCTGCTGGCCCTTTTTGTATCCAGCAACGCACTCGCGCTCGAGTTTCATTTAAGCGCGGACAACTTTGATGCCGGGCAATTTGGAGGGAAAGGCGGATGGGCATCCGGTCGGCTGGCCCTTCCAGAGGGCGCCAGTATTGGTTCCACCCCTCTTGAAGTGGTCATCCATCTTTCCACGGATCTCACGATGGCAAACACGGATGGCACAGGACGGCAGGCCTATGGTTTCGGGATCGGCGGTTTGGTTCCTGGAGTGCTGAGCGGCGATGTCGTGTGTCAGGTCGAAATCGCCTTGCGGAAAAATGGCATCAATGTGACAGCTCCAATCACTCACAACCAAATCAACTCCTTTCCACACACTATCGACAATTTGTCCAGCAGCTCCAGCCGCACGTTTACGAGCTCGACCATCTCCTTCAATCAGATTCGCTTGCGCATCACTTCTCCAGTGACGCGAACCGTGCGCGAGATTTCCACGGGGTTGCAAACAGCGCAAAAAAACACGACCCCAGCAACGACCGAATATGCGGTGAGCGCCGACAACTACGACGCGGGTCAATTTGGAGGGAAGGGAGGTTGGGCATCCGGGAGGTTAAACCTGCCTGGGGGCGCCGCGGTCGGGCCCACACCAATGAATCTTATTCTCAAGCTCTCGAAAGATCTGACTATTCGCGACTACGAAGGAACGGGGCGTCAGGCGGTGGGGTTCGGGATCGGTGACTTTAATCCAAAGGTTCAGCCCTCTGAGAGGGCGTTGGCTCTTCAGATGAAATTTTACCACAATGGGACACAGGTCGCCGGGCCGGTTGACTACACCATTAACAACAATTTTCCAAACGCCATCAGTGGGATCGGCGTCGGCTTTAGCTGGCCTATCACGAGCAGCAGTGTGACCTTCAATGAGGTTCGCATTCAACTCACGGCGCCTGTTGCTCGCGCGGTCACTCATTTTGAGATCTCTTTGCAAGTTCCACCGCCAAATGTCGCCTTCGTGAGCCTCTCTCAGCCTGCCTCGATACTGACCGAGGCGGATACTGCTGGAACGGGAATAATGGTTCAGCGCCAAGGTCCGGTAACGTCGCCCCTGACCGTGAACCTGACATACAGCGGGTCGGCGGTCAGCGGCAACAACATCGCGGCTCTGCCTGCAACAGTTGTCATCCCTGCAGGTGAAGAGGCAAGCATCCTCTCAATTCTTCCTTTGAACAACGAGCTTAGGGACGGCACCCGGAACCTAATTGTAAAAGTAGCAGCCGGATCCGGGTACCTGAGCGCGGGCGCTGGTCAGGCAGAGTTGTTGATCAACGATGACGACTTTACCGGCGGCACAGGGGCGATTCTTTGGGAAGTCTGGAGGAATATTAACGGAACCGCCGTCACGGATCTAACAGGGAATCCAAAGTTTGCCAGCGAACCGGATGAGACATGGGTCATCACCAATTTGGAGGCCCCATCCGATCGTGCCGATAATTTCGGAAGTCGTTTTCGCGGCTTTATACATCCGCCTGTGACTGGCGTTTACGAGTTTTGGGTAAACAGTGATGACCAAAGCCAACTCTGGCTCAGCTCCGATGACAACCCGGTCAACAAAGCTCTCATCGCACATGAGCCACAGTGGAACAATTCTCGCGATTGGCTCACGACCGTCCGCCGCAATCCACTCGCTCCCGAGAACAGGTCTGCCCCCCTCACGCTTCAGGCCGGGAAGAAATATTACGTGGAGGTCTTGCACAAAGAAGGCGGCGGCGGTGACAACCTTTCTGTGGCGTGGAAATTGCCGAACGGCGTTTTTCAAGGCCCGATCCCTGGCCAGTTCCTTTCAGCCTGGGGCTTTACACCGCCCGCGCCAATCTTAAGCGCCTTGACTCCAGACACGATTTCAAGCGGGGCAGGGATCGTGAAGTTGGTAATCAGCGGGGCCAGCTTCGACGCCGATGCCAGAATTGTCCTGAATGGTCAGCCAGTTTTGACCACCTGGATAAATTCCGAGCAACTGGAAACGACAATCGATCCTGCGGCGCTAAGCGGCGGGCAGTTGCTGCGGACTCTTAAGGTCGCCGTGCAAAGCTCTGGACTCGCCTCGACTGAGAAAGTGCTGACGATCTCGGATCCGTCCTTAGCTACGGCCGCAGGGACGCTGGCGAGTGCGGGCCACCCCGGCTCGATTGCGTTGCAAAACGTCGGCGGCTCAGGAGTGGCCTTGAGCGCATCACTGGCTCATGAAGGAGAAGGCAAAGCAATCCTCGCCGGCGCGTTGCTCGGTGGAGCGCTCCCGAATCCTGCTTTCTACGACGAGGCTGCATCTTATTACATTTTGCATGTGGGCGCGGTTGTTGGGGGTGACGTGGGCGTCGCCCGCTTTTATTATCCGGCCTCCATCTCGGGCCAAAATGAAGCAGCGCTTCAACTGATATATTTCAATGGTTCTTCATGGCAACCGGTTTACGGAGCTGGCCTGCACACCCCTCTCAAGGTCACAGAGGACAACGCAGATGGAACAACCACGGGCGGATATATAGAAGTCGCGCTCGGT
Organism: Candidatus Methylomirabilota bacterium; assembly: GCA_035627835.1. Taxonomy (GTDB): domain Bacteria; phylum Verrucomicrobiota; class Verrucomicrobiia; order Limisphaerales; family SXQI01; genus DASPKX01. The sequence continues at coordinate 20,750 of DASPKX010000172.1, read as the reverse complement.
GATTCCAGTTCGCCTGCGCTACCGAGCGTGAATCAAACATTGTTTGCCGTTGCCAACGCCGCTCCGCGCGTGGCCATTAATTCTTCCATCACTCTTACTCAGGTGGGCGCGCCGGTCGGAATTACCGTCAGTTTCGCCGCGCTCGGCGACCCCGCCACCCAAAAAATTATCGTCGAGGACGGCCTTGGCAACTCCTCCAGCTTAGCGGGGAACCAACAAGGCGTGCTTTTGGTTGAGCAAGCCTACCCCAAGGCAGGTCTCTATCTCGCTGCAGCAGAACTGGTTGATGCCTGGGGCCGGAGAGCTCACGCCGCCCTTGATCCGATCATCGTCGTCGACCCGGCGGGGCCGGGAATCTTAGGAGGTGGCTGGTTTAGTTTTGAGGGGCAAAAAATACACGCTGTCGTCCAGGCTCGCTACGACGATAGGAACGCTGTCACTGGGCAGTTGCGAATTTTTAGCAGCGGTCGAAATGGCCTTGAATTTGCCAGTTCTGCGTTGGAATGGTTCACGGCCACGCCTGGCGTTGTGCATCTCGCTGGGCAGGGCCGGCTCGGAAGTCACACCGAGCCTGCAGCGTTTCTTCTGACGGTGACCTCCGCCATTGAGCAGCGGATCCGCCTCCAGATTTGGTCCCGCGCCTCAGGAGCAAAACTCTTCGACAACGAACCTGGCGCGGGAATGTTCGAACTCCCATCCTCATCTGCAACCTTGTTGGAAGGCGGAATAACCGGGCTTCAACAGCGGCCGTAACGCAAATCTCAGCCGATCATTTCACCTCTAAACACTAACCCTCCCATGTTAAGAAAACAGAAATTGCTTGCTGCCGCTCTGGCAGCCGCTCTCAGCGCGAGCGTCAGCGCGGACAACCAGATACTGAGCGCAAGGCTCGAAGGCGGCGTTCTCAAAGTCACTGTCGACAACCTAACCATCAGCTCGCCCGTCTTGCGCTTCAACGGAAGCGTAATCTCAACCAGCGTTGACGCGGCGCAAAACACAATCACCGCCGCCTTGCCACAAGTTCAACCCGGGACGTACCAGGTAAGCATCAGCCGATCCGCTAGGGCTGAGACCGCGGTTGCCACCGCGGATGTAACTGTGGGCGCGATTGGTCCTCAAGGCCCTGCGGGTCCACAGGGCCCCGTTGGGCCTCCGGGTCCGCAAGGTGTTGCGGGCCCTCAAGGTGAGCGTGGCGTTCCCGGTCCAGTTGGGTCGGCAGGCCCGCAGGGTCTGGCGGGGCCAACCGGTCCTCAAGGAGAGACTGGCGCTGTCGGACCTCAAGGTCCCAAGGGCGAGCGAGGGGATCAAGGAGTCCAAGGCATTCCGGGTGAGAAAGGAGAGCAGGGCCCTGCTGGCCCTCAAGGTGAGCGGGGGCTTTCCGGACCCGTCGGGCCACAGGGCCCCCAAGGAGAACAGGGGCCACAAGGCCCTAAAGGCGAACGAGGAGAGACCGGGCCGCAAGGCATTCAGGGCCTTCCCGGCGAGAAAGGGGAACAAGGCCCTGCTGGCCCTCAAGGTGAGCGAGGAATTGCCGGCCCCGTAGGGCCTCAGGGTCCACAAGGCGAGATGGGGCCTACGGGACCGCAGGGGCCCCAAGGTTTCAAAGGTGAAACTGGCCCTCAAGGCATTCCGGGGCCGGCGGGTGAAGTTGGGCCAGTTGGACCAGTCGGCCCTCAGGGGCCGGTGGGGCCACAAGGGCCAAAAGGCGACACGGGGCCGCAGGGCGTGCAGGGAATCGCCGGCCCCTCAGGCCAGCCAGGCCCACAAGGGCCAGCTGGACCTCAAGGCGTGCAAGGGCCTCCCGGACCTATCGGTCCTCAAGGCCCCGCCGGGCCTGGCATCGCCGATATCCCTGGGGCGCTTGTTGCATCGACGAGCCCCGGCCCATTCCAAGGCTTTTTGCTGACCTCTCTGAACTTCGTTGCTGGAGCCTCCAGCGCGAACCGCCCGCCCATACCTGGAGGGATCGGGCGCGGCCACAATGCGGTCGCCGAATGCAATGGCAAGATATTTACCTTCGGTGGCTGGAAAGGTTCGAATCCGATCCTTGGCTCTGCTGAGTTTTATGATCCAGCGGTTGATGCCTGGTTTGGCATCACGGGCATTGCCCCCCGCTACAATGCAGCCGCTGCTGCTCTCGATGGAAAGATTTACCTCACCGGCGGGTGGAACGGAGCCTTGATGGCTAATCTCGATATCCTGACCACACCAAGCTATGGTTGGAGCGCGGGGCCGAATCTTCCGGAGGCTCGCTATGGTCATGCCGCCGTGACTCTTGGTGGAAAAATCTACGTGATTGGCGGTTACGGAGCCACGACGATGTTGAAGACTACTTGGGTCTATGATCCCGTGACAAAGACCTGGGGGTCGGGCCCATCTATGCAGTCACCACGAGCTTATCATGGCGCCTGCGTGGCCGGAGGCAAAATCTACGTGTTTGGGGGCTACTCCGCTACTTGCGAAGTTTTTGATCCTCTTAGCAACACCTGGTCGTACATCGCTTCTCTCCCTGAACAACGATATCAAACCCACGCGGCATCAGCTGATGGACGGCTCTTCCTTTTTGGGGGCAGTCAGCCTTCGAGCGGGAGGCTCCCTGACATTCTTGAATACGATTCTAATCTGAACAAATGGATCAACCGGGGCACTCTGCTTCAGGGTCGGGAGAACGCGGGAGTGGCAGCTTCGAATGGCCAGATTTACCTCATCGGTGGTTCAACACAGAATGGTTATTCAACCTCCGTGGAATCCTACGACCCAGGAACAGCTTACTATCTGCACATGAAGCAGTAGATGCTCGTTCAACCCTAAGCCTGGCGGCCTAAAGGTCGCCGGGCTTTTTTCTCACCACGCCAGTTCGTTCCATGCCATAATCCCGGGGCGCAGATTCCTGTCCGCCAATCGCCAGCGGAGATGGTGCCTAGTGGAATAAGGCGGTGCCTAGCCTGGTGTGCTCGGCGTTGGCCCGCTTAACGATTTCCCGTCCCGCATTTCTCCGCTACCCTGCCATCCTGTGCCGCCTCAGCTTTGGATTATGCTTCGACCCTTGCAGTCGGCAGATTTTTGTAAAATCGCGTTGAGCTGCGCGATTGTTCTTATGTAATGGTCACCTCCATGCGGGCCGCCACTCCTCACGAGTTTCTTCCGACAAAGCGTTCGCTCATTGAGCGGTTGCGCGATTTGGATGATCAACCGAGTTGGCGCGAGTTCTTTGATTTGTATTGGCGGCTCATCTACGGAGCCGCCATCCGGGCAGGTTTAAGCGACCAGGAAGCTGAAGATGTGGTCCAGGAAACCGTCATCGGTGTGGCTCGGAAAATGGGGGAGTTCAAATACGACCCAAAGGTTTGCTCCTTCAAGGGCTGGCTGATGCACGTGACTCGCTGCCGGATCGCGGATCGCTTTCGACGCCGTCGTCCGCAGAATGTCTCCTTCGCCGCACCAACCCTGGATACTTCGACCCAGGAATCCCTCGACCTGCCCGATCCGTCCGCGAATGCCCTTGAAGAAATCTGGGATGAGGAATGGACGAAGAATATTCTCGATGTGGCCATGGAACAGGTGCGCCGCCGCGCAAACCCGGAGCATTACCAGATTTTCCACCTTCACACTATTAAGGGCCTGAGTGTGCGGGATGTGGCCAAACTGACCGGCGCGAGTGTGCCCAAGGTTTACGTGACTTGTCATCGCATCGGGAAATTAGTGAAGGAGGAAGTGCAACGTCTCGAACAAACTGCCGCCCATGCGCGGGGCTGAAAAACCAACCTCGCAGATGCTCCCTCCGCCCGAAAACTCGAGGGTAAAGGGCGGTTTACATCGGACTATTGCTAATATGTTTTGGTCCCTGGCCCGGTTTCTCGCGAATAAATCGCTATTTACCCCGGCGCGTTTGGTTCGGACTCGCAACTCGCTATTGAATTTTCGGAAAAACCGACTGACGCCACGATTGGGAACAGACCTTGTGCGGCGAAGATTGCTGCGGGGCATCTATGCTCAGGCCAAGTTGACGCAGAAGGGAATGGGGCGGCGATGAGCGCCACCCGTGATAAAATTGAAGCAAGGCTCGGCTTGAGCGGATCTCCCCTGCATCAGTTGCCCGCGGCCCCGCCGATGATACCCGATCACGATCTGGCTCGGCGAATCGGCCAGGGCGCTTACGGCGAAGTCTGGCTGGCGCGAAACGCCCTCGGGACTTGCCGGGCGGTGAAGATCGTTTATCGCGCCAATTTTAAAGACGCGAGGCCGTACGAGCGGGAGTTTGCTGGGATTCGCCGCTTTGAGCCGCTCTCACGCAGCAATGAAGGGTTCGTTGATGTTCTGCATGTCGGCCGGGACGAAGCGGGCGGTTGGTTTTATTATGTGATGGAACTCGCGGACGCGGCCGAAAGCTCCCTCCCAGGCGGCGGTTTCGGATCGAGTTTCGATGGCCAGCATGCCGAGGCCTACCTTCCGCGGACGCTCGCGGGGGATTTGCATCGTCGCGGTCGTCTTCCTCTTGATGAATGCCTGCAGCTCGGGCTCGCGCTAACCCTCGCCCTTGGGCACCTGCACAAGCACGGGCTTATTCACCGGGATGTTAAACCGTCGAATATCATCTACGTCGGTGGCATTCCCAAACTGGCGGACATCGGCCTGGTCACCGAGGCGCAAGGCGCCAACACATTCGTGGGCACAGAGGGGTTTGTCCCGCCTGAAGGGCCGACTTCTCCTCAGGCAGACCTCTTCGCGCTGGGAAAGGTGCTTTACGAGGCCGCCATGGGGAAGGATCGCAACGAATTCCCGGAACCCTTCACCGAGATCGGGACTGATCGCGAATCGGTCGATCTCATGGAACTCAACGCGGTGTTGCTTCGTGCCTGTGCGCCTGATCCAAAACAGCGATACGCGTCAGCGGAAGAAATGCACGCCGATCTCGCATTGCTGCATAGTGGAGGTTCAGTGCGGCGGCAGCGGAAGGTGGCGAAACAACTTCGATTCATGCAACGAGCGGGCGCGGTGGTCACCGCCGCAGCCGCAGTGATTGCTCTTGGATGGTGGTGGCAGGCTCAGCAAACAGCCAAAGTTCGACGGCTCGCCTTGGAAAATTTAAACCTCGCCAAGCTGATGTCTGTCAGCGCGGCTTTACCGCGGGGGATTGAGGCTGCCACCTGGCAAGACGCGCCGGGGTGGGAAGCGGAAAAGGTGCGGATGGAGCAGGCGCTTGAGGCATGCTCCCGGGCGTTATCCGTCATCGGCGCGGAGCCAGATACGTTGCCGCTGAAAATGACAGTGCACCGTCAGCGGTGCAGCTTGCTGCGGGCTCTTGGGCGCTTGGAAGAGGCTGCCGCTGAAAACTTGAAAATGCTGGGAATCTCCCCCCGAGCTGCCGTCGCGCCGGAAGGCGCCATTGATCTTTCGGCGTATTATACCTCAACCCTGGCCTGGGAAGCATCGAAGGGGGACGAGGGCTCTGACCTTCGAGCGCTCCCGATCGGACTGCACACCATGGGCGGCGCCATCTTCGATGTGCGGGGAGTGATCTTATTTTCCCAAAACCCGGAGTGGGGAAGCTTACCCACGCGCGTTGATGCGATCCGTGTTGGGAAAAAGGTGGCCAAGCTGCATTTCCTGCACTCTTCCGGAGGGCACGATTTAAGCATGAAGACGGGCGCTCGGGTCGGGCACTACCGCCTTCATTTTGCCGACGGGGAGTCAATCGAGCTGCCGATCCGATTCAACATCGATGCCAGCGACTGGTGGGAACACTCCCATCTGCCGAAGGAACTTCCGAATGCCATGGTTGTCTGGCAGGGCTTCACGATGAAGGCGCACTTTGAAGGCCCACGTCCTGTCCGCCTTTTCAAGCGCACTTGGGACAATCCTCGTCCTCAAGTGGAGATCAGTAGCGTCGATCTTGTGGCTGAACATCATATCACCACCCCAATGCTCATCGCGATCTCCGCGGAGTGAGGTGCGCTCTGGGTCGAGTCTAGCCCCGTGCGAACCGACCCGTGCTCTAAGGGAGCCGAATTCTCTCAACATGCGCAAGCTCTGCGGACAGGCAAATCTCGGAACATCCGGACGAAAAACGGGGCGACAAAGAAATTTGTAAAAACCACGTCCCGCTCAGCGATTGATCCAGCATGAGGAGTGCTGAAGCCGGAGTAGGGCAGCACACTCGGAAACCAATCAATCCAGGACAACAACATTCAGTCGAATTGGAACAATCATGATTTCACAGCGTCACATGAGGAGATTAGTCGGAAACCTTAAGGTGCTAACCTTGGCCCTGGTCTTCTTAACAACTACCAACACCACGGCCCAGACTTGGGAAAGCATTCTCGAACTGAGCGGCAGCGCCAATGGAGCCAATCGCTCTCTGATCGTCGATCCTCTCACAACCTCTGCGTACCTACCGAACCTGATCGTGACTGGAAAAACCCTCGACCCTGTCGACAGCATGCCCGAGAAGCTTCACCGTTTGCACCAGCCGATGCCGGACCAAGAGGGGTTGCTCGAAGGGCTCGACGTCGCAGGTCAAACCATCTTCTCACTCGCAATGGACAGAAACGGCGCCCTGTATAGCGCCGGCGATTATCGTTTGAACACTGCGCAATCCGCGTGGCTGATTAGGCGTAGCGGCGACGGCGGGAGCACCTGGTCCACAGTTCGCGACTTCACGCTCGGAGGAAGCACCGCGCAGGCGCGGGGGCTCACGGTGACGGAGGCTGGGACAATCGTCGTTTGCGGTTTTGCTTTCGACGCGGGCAATTACTCGCACTGGATTGTTCAAACCAGCTCTGATGGCGGATACAACTGGAATACGCAGGATCTCTTCAGGTCAACTAGAGCTTCGTCGCTTAGCACTGGGGAAAACATGGTGTGGGCCAGTGGGGTGGCTGAAGCCGCAGGACCAAATGGAGGCTTGTTTGTCGTTGGTTCGCGGGGGAATGGGAGCGCTGGGCTTTGGACCGTCCTTCGCAGCCGCGATGGTGGACAAAGTTGGCAAACGAAAGACTCATGGCTGCCGTCAAGCCGGGGCTCTTCCCGCGCGCGCAAAGTCACCGTCGATGCCTTGGGAAGGATCTTTGTTCTCGGTGACGCAGGCAGTTGGGACGAAAGCTGGATTTCTCCTTGGGTCGTTCGAATGAGCGCGGATGGAGGCGAAACTTGGAAGACGATTTTTGGGCCTTGGCATGAGGGCCGTCAGCCTGTGCCTTGGGACTTGACTGTTGACTCCGCCGGAAATGTTTGGATCGCTGGGCAGATTCTCAGGGAGTATCCCGTTTCTAAACGATCAACTTACTACTTGAGCACAGCCACAGTTGTCCAACTGCGAGAGACCGTTTCAGGCGCCTGGAATTATACTGTTCACGCCGTTTCTCCGGAATGCCCGGATAATGGCTCTGCAAGCGCAGCATCCATTACAGCCGACGCTGCCGGTCACGTTTACGTCAACGGAACGTATCGGACCAGTTCTACCACACCGAGGACCTGGTTTGTAAAGCGGTTCACTCCTTGAGGCGCTTTAAGCCGCTAAACCTGATGGTCATGCCCTTGCGCGCGGACGCCTAAATCAAGCCGTATGCAATCCTCGATCTTGACAATTGTGTGCCTACCCGTCTGGGTTCGGGCAGCGTTCATTTGCCTGACTACGGCCGTATTGCTCTCTCCTGTTTCCTTGCTAGCCATCGAAACAAACAACTTCACATGGGCGCGGCCTCTCACTAGTTTCAAAAAGGAGGACTCGTTTCGCGCATCGGTTATGGACGCTGGCGGCAATGTCTTCGCCGCTTACCGTCATATTGATCAACCGGACCCCCTTCCGACCAGAAGCAATCTGGTTCTAAAAGTGTCACCTTCCGGAGAGGTGCTCTGGCACCATCGATTATTGCCTGGTGTTCGCGCGCTCGTCGTGACCAGCTCTAACATTCTGGTCGCAGGCTCGATAGCCGACGCGAGCATTCCAACAAGCCTTGCCGTGCCCTCAAGCTACTTTTCCTCCAAAGGCATCTCCACAGAAGGAACGGGTGGTGCATATATCGCCAGGCTGTCGCCAGAGTCAGGCGTGGTCGAATCCGTAAAGCTGCTCGGAACCTCCTTATATGTGTTGCCCTTTGGGATGGTAGCCACCCCAGAAGGAGGCTTGGTGATATGGGGCTATTACTCACGTGGTTCAGCACAGTTCGGGGGTATATCTCTTCCAGCCACTTCTCCAAGCACCGCTCGAAATCTATTTCTCGTAAAACTTGATGCGAATGGAGAAACCGTATGGGCGCAGACCTTCGTTAATGCTGATCCGAGCTTTGGCAATCCGAGAGGACTTGCCGTTGATCCCGCTGGGAATGTTATCTGCTCAGCCGTTTCCGGAACTTATTCTTATGCGGGCGGACAGATCGACGGAAACCATTCTCAGTTTGCTGTCAAATTCGACCCTGATGGCAAGTGCCTCTGGAGCCGCCCGGGAGTGCCGGGCACCGGCGTGATAATTACTGATGCCGAGGGGAATATATATTTTCCTGAAGGTTTCGAAAAATTAAGTCCAGACGGTCAATCGCTCTGGAAAGCTCCACCGGCTCGAAAGGCAGTTATTGACTCCAAGGGGAACATCTTTGCAACTGGAACATTCACCACCCAATTCGACTCTGCCGGAAATGCCGATCGGGAACTGGGCTCGCTCAAGCTCGGCTCCTTCAGTCTAAATACTATCGCCGAAACGGAGATATACATCGTCAAGTACGCTCCAAGCGGTCTCGTAAAATGGGCAGCGCAAACGCGCGGTTTGGAGGCAGCCTTTCGACCGCGAGATTTCCGGTATTACCCAGTATCCATTAGCGCGCCGGACCAAATCTATTTGCATCCAGATGGCGGAATATTCCTTGGTGGCACAGTGCGCGGGAGAGTTCTTTTGGGTGACACGGAGCTTACCGGCGCGCACAATCAGGACTTCTCTCCGCCTCCTACGTTCTTCGTCGCGCGTCTCAGCGACCATTCGACAAATCGTGCCTTCCTAAGGATAGAGACAGTCAGCGACGATGCAGTTCGGCTGCTGTGGCTCCGCGCTTCTGATCATGTTTTGGAGAGTAGCGAGGGGCTTCTGTCAACAAATTGGGTCCCGGTTGACCAGGTTCCGGCGGTCTCTGGGGATCAATACTCTGTTAGGGTCCATACTGGCGGACGAAGGAAGTATTTCCGACTCCGAGAACAATTCTAATCCCGCTATTGCGTTCTCCGCACACGAACGGTCCGACAACAATCCGCACGGTCGAGACTGCGGGGAAGATGGTTTCGCCATCAAAGATGATACATCGTAATGCGCAAAATCAGAAGGCGCTTGGGTTGCAGCGTGTCGCCCGGAGACAACTCAGGAACGCATTCACTTTTGTAGAGCTGCTTGTTGTCGTCACAATAATTGGACTCCTCGCCAGTATGCTCTTGCCGGGGTTGTCTAAAGCCAGGACGGCGGCGGTGGCCACTGAGTGCCGAGGCAACCTGCGAGATTTAGGCTTAGGCATCCGGATGCTGCTCGATGAAAGTGACGCATATCCGCAGAGCCTTGGCCTTAGCACACTAACGCTCAACGACGTGTACGGCCTGCTACAGATGGATGATTGGAAGATGCAATTGGCGCCCCACATCGGAGTGGTCGACAGCTCAACGGTCAGCCTTCTAAAGATGCGCAAGCTTCGATGTCCGCAAATTCTAACCACGCCGGATGGAGGCCGCGGCAACGGTCAGTACGCCTACAACGGCTCCGGCACTGGGCAGCTCCAGGCGCCCGAAGATCTTGGTTTAGGAGGGAGCAATGGGAACACGCCCACTCCGGAATCTCGCGTAAAGGCGCCTTCAGATATGATTGCGGCGGGGGACGTGGCGTCGGGGCGGGCAGGAAACCCCCCGCCTGGCTTTCCTCCGGGGAAAATATTCAGCAGTTCTGGGACGTTTGATGTCTGCGGCGGAAACCGCGCGGCCTGGCCTGGTTCCCTCCACAACGGCCAGGGAAACATGCTCTTCTGCGATGGCCATGTTGAATCGGCGCGTCAAACAAATTGGATTTCCACAAATCACGCCACCCGCGCTCGGTGGAACAATGACCACGAGCCGCACCCCGAGACCTGGAAGCGGTAGCGACGGATCAGCGCCCGCACCGCCTTGGTCACTGCGCCCCTGCGTTTGTTCATGGTAGGGCCGGTCACGGACCGGGCTTTCTGCTCCTTGCGCCTGCCCGGGGCAAATCCCGTTCGACGAACGTAGCGCGGGCATTCCTGTCGACCCCCGCGCACTCGGCGACAACGACGTTCTCGCCTCATCATTGCGCTTGCATTGCATTTTGGTGGCTCGGTCACCCAACAGGCGTCTTGGGCCACCCTTGTTTGCCTCCGCTATCTCTGCAAATCTCTGCTGCCTCTACGTAAATTTCCTTCCCCTTCGTTATTTACGAAATTCGGCCACCCCAGCATTTTTTCTTTAGGGGTCCGACATCCTGTGTCGGACCCCCCCTCGTAGGATGCTCACGATGAAAGGTCACAAAACCATCTTCACCCCGCGTGCTTATGATTGCCGAACCGATCAGCCAGACACGTCTCCAACGAGCCGCCAACACCCCATCCAAGCGTGCTTTGGACACGGTCACGAGCACGATCTGTGCACGATATCTGCACGTTGTGTGCACAATCCTGTACACGCTAGTTTCTTAGGAAAACACGCTAATACACGCTTTGTGCACGCTTTTTTTGAAAAGGGGCCTTCGTCCAGTTGGATCGACAGCCCCGCCCCTTCGAATAACGCTACACCCAGGAGCGCGCGCCGTGTTCTTCAGAGCTAGCGAACGGAAAAGCGTTGCGGCCAGCTTTGTTTTGATTCATCAGAGGCGCGCCTGAATATGAACCCCAAACCTTTGCATGTGCTGCATATCCTTGGGGTTACCACCGATGAAGGCGGAACGCTCAGCGTGGTCCGCTCTTTGCAAACCGCGCCTGCCTTGCGCGATGTGCGCCAAACGACTGTCGTAAACGCGCGCTTCCAACAAACACGCAAACCGGATCTCACTCTGGAGCGGAGCGAGCATTTGCTTGGAGAGCATCCAAGCATGCTGAGGCTGATCGCCACTGGCCTCCGGGCCACACGTGAGTTGCGGGAGATCGCCACGCGTATTCAACCCGACATTCTCCATGCACATCACCGCGGGGTGTTGCTTCCCGCCCTCCGCGTGGGCGCGGCGTTGAAGATCCCGGTCTTATCGACCAATCACAGTTATGCGAACCGCACTGGGCTCTACCGGTTCCTCGCCAAGAGCGGATGGCTGGAGACGGTCTTTTTGACACCCGCAATGCTCGGCCATTACGGAGTTGTTCAAGAACCCAGGCGCGTGCATGTCGTCTCCGCTTGCTTCGATGACCGTTACCTGGCTGCCCCGCTCGTCCAGGCGCGAAAGGGTGGGGAACCGTTCCGCATTGTGGGGGTGGGCTCGATCGTGCGCTGGAAAAACTGGGGAATCATCCTCGAAGCTCTGCGGAGATTAACCGACCAGGAGCGGCTAATGGTGCGATTCCACCATTGGGGCCCAGTAAGTCCGGACGATGACTCACGCGCTTACAACGAGGAACTCAAGCGCAAGACCGCGGACTGGGGCTTGTCCGAAGTGATCCGATGGAATGGTCCGACGCAGCAAGTCATCGAAGCTCTAAGCCAAGCGCATGCCTTTATTATCCCCAGCAATAATGAACCATGCTCTGTGGCGTTGATGGAGGCGATGGCACTGGGGTTGCCCGGGATCGCTTCGCGCTCGGGAGGCAGCGTGGATATTATAGACGAAGGCCGGACTGGCTTGTTGTTCGGCATGAACGATGCCGGCGCGCTGGCGGAAAAGTTGCGTGCTGTGGTGGAAGGCAGCGCACGTTTAGCTGCTCCGGCAGTCATCCGAGAATCTGTGCGGCATCGTTGCGCCAGCGCTGTGGGAGCGGCCTACCGAGAGCTGTACACCCAAGTGGTGGGGCGCCACGCTCGCAGACCCCGCGCTTAATACTCGAATCCGGCGAACGGCGGAAGCGTCCAATTGCCAATTACGTTGCTTGGATTGACTTTGATGACATCCCACACCAACTATTTCTTGCAAATGAAGCCAGCAATGCGCCTGAGCGCAGCAGTTGTTACCATTCTTGGCTCCGCCGTGGCCTACGGCCAGGGGGCAAAGGTGGACTTCGTCAAAGACATTAAGCCAATCCTCCAGGCCCACTGTTTATCCTGCCATGGGCCCGAGAAGCCCAAGGGCGACCTGGACCTGAGCACGCGGGCTGCGGCTGTTAAAGGCGGAGACGGTGGAACCTCTCTCGTCGCAGGCGAGCCGGACAAAAGCCCGCTCTACACCCTCACAATTCTCCCGCATGACCATGACGACATCATGCCACCGAAAGGGGAGAAGCTGACGAAGGTGCAAACGGACTTGCTGAAGAACTGGATCCAGCAAGGCGCCGAATGGCCGGAATCCGAGAAGCTGGTTCAAGTGAAGCGGATCGACTTTGTCCGCGACATCCAACCGATTTTGGAAACCTCCTGCGTCGCATGCCATAAGGAGGGCCACGACGAAGGCGGGTTGCGCATTGACACGGAAGAGCTGGCCCTCAAATCCGGCGACAGCGGTCCCAGCATCATCCCGGGCCGCGCGAGCGAGAGTTCTTTCTGGAAGCTGACAGTCCTCCCAGCAGACCACGATGATTTGATGCCGCCAAAGAGCAAGGGCGGGCCGTTGCCGAAGGAGCAGACCGACCTGATCAAAGAATGGATCGATCAGGGCGCTCTCTGGCCCGACGGCGTTAAGCTGGTGCAAAAAGCGAAAGCCGCAGTCGCTGGCGGCGAATCACCAGAGCTGGTGAAGAGCATCCACGACTTCATCGTGAAGACATCCGGACAGGACAAGCCCGGCGCTGCCTACAAGCAACTGATCCCAGGCACAGAGGTTTCCTTTGAGATGCTTCCGATTCCGGGCGGGGAATACACCATTGGCAGCCCTTCCTCGGAAGCTGGCCGCAAGGAAGATGAAGGCCCGCAGAAGAAGATTAAAATCGAGCCGTTCTGGATGGGGAAAACAGAAATCACCTGGAACGAATACGAACTGTTCCAATTTCCTGACCAGGAAAAGAAGATTCGCGAGCGTCGCAGTCTGAAAGGGATCAATGATCCAGTCGCAGATTTGGTCACCCGCCCTACCACTCCGTACGTCGAGATGAGCTTCGGCATGGGCAAGGATGGTTACCCAGCCATCAGCATGACCCAGCATGCGGCGAACACCTATTGCAAATGGCTGAGCGCCAAGACCGGACAATTCTACCGGCTGCCAACCGAAGCAGAGTGGGAATACGCCTGCCGCGCGGGAACGACGACCGCCTTCTCCTTTGGTGATGATCCGGAGAAGCTCGGTGAGCATGCCTGGTTCGTTGGAAACAGCGAGTTCAAGTATCAGAAGGTCGGCGTGAAGGCTCCGAACCCATGGGGTTTGCATGACATGCACGGAAATGTCGCCGAATGGTGCCTCGACCAATATCTGCCTGATGCCTATCAAAAGTTCACGGAAGCCGTCACCACCACGCCATGGCAAAAAGCCACCCAGCCCTATCCTCACGTGGTTCGCGGCGGCTCCTGGAATGATGATCCAGAGTTGCTCCGTTCAGCAGCCCGCAATGCTTCGGACCCGAGCTGGAAGATGCAGGACCCTCAATTGCCGAAGAGCATCTGGTATTTGACGGACGCGCAGTTCCTCGGTTTCCGCGTGGTTCGCCCAGTGAAGATCCCCACCGCTGAGGAGATGGCGAAGTATTGGACAAGCGGCACAGAGAAGGATTAAGCTGCGGCCATCCCAGTCTTTCCGCGCGCACGCGCGCTGATCGGCAGTCCTTTAACGAATTGCTCAAAGTATGAACAAAGAACAAACCTCCCCGGTCACCCGCCGGGATTTCCTGAGAACCACAGGGGCCGTTGTTGGCGCAACAGCCGTCGGCGCCCTGAGCGTGGAGCGCGCTGCTTTTGCTGCCCCCAATGACGAATTGAAGATCGCCTTGATCGGCTGCGGCGGTCGCGGATCAGGCGCAGCGGCGCAAGCCCTCAAGACGGGCAATGTGAAGCTCGTTGCCATGGCGGACGCTTTTAAAGAACGCCTTGACAGCAGCTTGCAGAACATCAAGGCGCAAGCCCCAAACCAGGTCACTGTCACACCTGAAACCTCGTTCATCGGCCTCGACGCTTATAAGAAAGCCATCGAGTTGGCTGACGTTGTGATTTTGGCAACCCCTCCAGGCTTCCGCCCGCACCAGTTCGAGGAAGCGGTTCGCCAGGGCAAGCATGTCTTCATGGAGAAGCCTGTCGCCACCGACGGTCCTGGTGTTCGCCGTGTGCTCGCTGCCGCTGAAGAGGCGAAGAAGAAAGGTTTGAAGGTCGGCGTCGGCCTCCAACGTCATCACCAGGATGGTTACATTGAGACCATCAAGCGCCTGCACGATGGCGCCATCGGTGACATCGTTTCCATGCGCGCGTATTGGAATGACGGTGGCGTCTGGGTGCGCAATCGCCGCCCGGGCCAGACTGAAATGGAATACCAGGTTATGAACTGGTACTACTTCACCTGGCTCTCCGGCGACCATATTGCCGAGCAGCACATCCACAACCTCGACGTGATCAACTGGGTGAAGAATGCTTACCCAGTTCGCTGTCATGGCATGGGTGGACGGCAGGTCCGCACAGGCAAAGAGCATGGCGAAATCTTTGACCATCATGCCGTGGAATTTGAGTATGCCGATGGCTCACGCCTGTTCAGCCAATGCCGCCACATTCGCGGCTGCTGGAGCAGCGTGTCCGAGCACGTGCAGGGCACAAAAGGAACTGCCGACGTGGGCGCCAACCGCATCTCCGGGCCACAAGCGTGGCAGTACAGAGCGCAACGGCGGCGCGACCCATATCAAACCGAACACGACAATCTGTTCGACGCCATCCGGAACAACAAAGAGTTTAACGAAGCGTTCAACGGCGCGAAAAGCTCACTCACTTCCATCATGGGCCGCATGGCCACCTACACCGGGCAGGTGATTGAGTGGGACAAGGCTTTGAATTCTGAAATGGATCTCTTCCCCGAGAAGCTCGCTTGGGACGCGTTGCCCAAGATCCTGCCGGACGCCAATGGTTTCTATCCGATTCCAACTCCGGGCGTGACGATGATCAGCTAAGCGCTGCTTCAACAACATTTCGCACAGGCCGCGCAGCGATGCGCGGCTTTTTCTGTTCTCCGCGCCACTGCGTCTCTGCGGGAGAAAGTCTGCTTCCTTTGTCAGCGATATTTCCCGAGGAGACACAGAAACGTGGAGAGAAACAATTCCAAAGCTAAAACGTGATATGTCGAAAAAAATGCGAATTCTTCGACATATCAGCCGTGACGTGTCGAGCGGTTTGACATGTGCTCGGGACGAGCAACGACCTTCTTCGAAATCGCGATTGCGTTTGGGGGGGCATCGGCGAAGATTTTCCGCATGTCGAATTTAGGGAAAGGGAAGTTTGCCGCGTATCCACGCCTGAATCCTCTCGGGGTCGGGAAGAACATCTCCGCGGCGGACCTCATCGATCAAACGTTCCTCGCCTACAACGGCGGGCGCGTCAAAGAGGCAGCGCGCCTTCTCACCGAGAAGATGCTGCCGAACGATGGCTTTGTTGGAATGAGCCTCACCGGGGCTTTAACTCCAGCGGGGCTCGGAAAGTCTTGCTTGATCCCGTTGATGAAGGCGGGGTTTGTGGACTGGATCATTTCCACGGGCGCGAATTTGTATCATGACCTCCATTACGGTTTGAACATGGAGTTGTACGCAGGCTCACCGTTCCTCGATGATGTGAAACTGCACAAGGATGGCGTGATCCGCATTTACGACATCATTTTCGATTACAACGTGCTGCTCGACACAGATGCTTTTGTGCGCGAGGTCATTCAAGGGCCCGAGTTCCAGAAGCCGATGGGGACGGATGAATTTCACTACCTGCTCGGCAAGTATGTTTCTGAACGCGGCCGCAAGCTGAAGCTGAAGGACAGCTCCGTGCTCGCCACCGCTTACGAATGCGGGATCCCGATTTACACAAGCAGCCCCGGGGACAGCTCTATCGGCATGAATGTGGCCGCGATGGCCATGCGCGACAGCAAGCTGATGTTCGACGTGAACCGCGACGTGAACCAAACGGCGTCGATCGTCTATCACGCGAAACATTCGAAGCACACCTCTTCCGTTTGGATTCTCGGCGGCGGCAGCCCCAAGAACTTCATGCTGCAAACAGAGCCGCAGATTCAGGAGGTCATGGGCATTCAGGAGCGCGGCCATGATTACTTCCTGCAATGCACCGATGCCCGTCCGGACACAGGCGGTTTGAGCGGAGCCACACCCGCCGAAGCCGTCAGTTGGGGGAAGGTGGACCCGGACACATTGCCCGATTGCGTGGTGGCGTACGTGGATTCGACCATTGCGCTTCCGCTCCTGACGGCGTATTGCTTGTCCCGCGTCAAGCCACGCAAGCTCAAGCGCCTGTATGACAGGCGCGATGCGCTCCTCAACGACATTAAGGAGAGGTATCTAAACACTGGAACAGTCAGCAAAATAACGACCAGCAGGAAGATCGCGAAACGCGCGAGCAGCGTCGGAATCAGCAAAACGCTGGACCGAGACCGCTAAGCGCCGACCCTTTCAAGCCGCCTCCCTTGAAAAGCGCCTGTACGCTGGGTTATCTTGACTAATCTTTACTCAATGAGCACGTCACCCGAATCGGAACAGCCATCCTCCAAATCCTCACCGGAATCGGAGTTGGACCTGGATTTGCACTTCCTGCCCTCATGGGCGCAGCAACCCCAGGACTTGAAGAAGTATGATCGCTATCGCGGCGATGAGGGAGAGCGCGGCGGCCGTGGTGAGCGGCGGGGTGGCGGCTTCGGCGGAGGTGGCGGCGGCTTCGGCGGTCGCGGACCTCGTCCTGGCGGTGGCGGCGGTCGCCCACCGGGATCTGGCGGTCCCCAAGGCCAGCGTGGGGGTGGCGGCGGATTTCAACAAAGAGGCCCGCGCCCGGCAGGCGCGCCAGGCGGCGGCTTTGGCGGCGGTGATCGTGGTCCAAGGCGCGGCGGTCCAGGCCGTGGCGGCCCGATGGGGCGCAGGGATGATCGCGAGCCACGTGAAGCTCCAGCTCCGTTGCCCGAAATCGATGTTCTCGTCATTCCCGAGGAGAAGGGCGTTGAGTCGCTGGCGCGGCAAATCAAGCTTACTGGTCGCGCTTACCCGCTCTTCGAAATCGCTTCGCTCATCCTGAAGAAGAGCGAGCGCTTCCGGGTGGAGCTGCGCACGATCAAGCGCGGTGAAAACGTGGCGCAACCGATCTATGTCTGCAGCCTGGACGAAACCATTTGGCTTTCTGAGCAGGACGCAGCAGCGCACATCCTCGATAAGCATTTCGCGACGTTCTACCAGAGCGAGAAGATTGCAGGCGACGCCCCGAAGGGGACGTACACCTTTGTGGGGCAGTGCGGTATCAGTGGCGTGATTCTGGGCCCGCCCAATTATCACGATTACCAAACGAAGCTTCGCCGGTTGCACTCCGAGCGCTTCGGCAACATGCCATTCGACGTTTACAAATCGCGCATCAAAATCGTGCGTGATGAAGAAACGGTTAAGAAATGGATGGAGGAGCAGAGCTGGAAGACGCAGTATATCACGTTGAACGTGCCTGAAGCGCAGACGCTCACGACGCGCGAAGCTGTCGATGAGCATTTCCGGCAGACGCATCTCGCGAACGTCATTCGCAAAGAAGATGTGGTGAGCTTGCCCGGGCCGGTGGCCTTGAACCAGGCGAACCAGCAACTACGCCGGTTGATCAACGTGCGTGTCGAAGAGCAGCGCCGGTTCCCGCTCAAGGTGGTGACCACCCTCAGCGAGCAGTTCCAGAAACAGGGGCTGCAGTTCTTCAAAGCCCACAAGAACGTCACGCACGTCTCGGTCGCTCGTCCCCGCCACCTGGACACGGCTGCAACTCCGGTCTCCGAGGGGATTAAGAAGATCGTCGATTTTATCGAGAGCAAGCAGAACACGACGCGCAAGCAACTCATCGAGTACTTCGCGCCTGGCGTTCAACTGAAGGCTGAAGGGCAATCAGCCGAAGCAGCCGCAGCCCAGCCGCCGTCTCCTGAGGTGGAGCAGGTCGTGAGCGATTTGCACTGGCTGATTCACCAGGGGCATGTCATCGAGTTTTCGAACGGCTCCATGCAGCTGGCCCGCAAGCCGGTTCCCAAGCCCCCGCGCCAGGAGCCGAAGAAAAAGGCGAATGCTGGCGGCGCTGAAAGCACGCAAGTTGTGGAAGCAACTTCAACTGTTGAAGGCCCGACCGGGACCGAAGCCGTCGAATCAGGCGTGGCAACAAGCGTTGTGGCTGAGCCCGCTTCACAGTCGGTGATCGAGCAAGCAGCAGGAGCCCCTGTGGAACCTGCAGCTAGCGCCCCGAGTGATGAAGCACAGGCAGCGGAAGATCCCGCTGCTATTCAGAAGTCGGACAACAAACCGAGCGTCTAATCGCCCGGCACATTTTAATGCGAACGGCGGCTATAACTTAGCCGCCGTTTCTATTTGTTGTCGCCCTTCGCCCAGGCAGGCGGGTTCTTAAGCTGGTAAAGCATCTCACCCGCTTTTCGAACGAGCAGGACGCCTTCCGACTCACGGTTCGCATAATCCTCAATGTTGATCGTCTTCGGATCGCGGTAGCCGAGGTTGATCCGCTTGCAGACTTCCGGCGGGATGCCTGTCGCGAGCGTCACACGCACGCGCGGCTTCTCGACGCCGTTCTCATAGGTGCCGATGCCGTAAACATGGGATGAATGAGCGATTACACCCCAAGGGTAGTTTTTGAATTTGTCCCACTGCTTGAGGAAGTAATCGCGGCAGTGGTAGCCGACTTCGTGCAACGTTTTGCCGTGTGCCACGCAGACCTCCTGGATGTGCGGGGCGTAGATGATCAGCTCCCCACCATCGGCGATGACAGGCTCGAGCTTGTACATCGCTTTGCCGCCGGTCCAAAGCTCGTCATACATGGCTGGGGCGCAGGAGAGCACGGTGTGGAATGGGTGGTCCTTGAAGATGATGTGGCGCTCGCGGGAGAGGTTGCTGGCTTGGTCCCACGCGCCCTCAGGAGTGCCTGCGAATAGGCCGGCGAGTTGCCCTTGGTCCACCACCATGCAGAAGCAAAGCTTCGGCACCGAAACCATCTTTGCGGCGCGATCGACCACTTTGCGAACAGGCGTCCACTTGTTGCCGATGATCATCGGGTTGGTGACAACCGCGCCGAGCCAGTGGAAGAAGTTGAGAACTTCCGGGCCGCTCACGCCCGGGAAAAGGTATTTGTTCCCGCCGGAGCAGCCGACCACCTCATGCGGAAACACAGGACCGATGATGATGATCTGGTCGTAATTGAAGAGCAGCTTGTTCACCTCGACGGGCACATCCATCGAGAACAGGCCGTTGGATAGCTCACGGATCTCTTCGGCTGGGATGGTTCCAATGTTGCGGAGCGCTTCAGGATTATCCCAGGCATGGTTGAAGAAGCGCACACCGCGGAACTTGCCCGCGCGCTCTTCCGGGGAAAGCTCCAGCCGCTGGCAGATCGCTTCCTCACTCATCGGCTGATGCGTGCCCAGCGCAATAAGAATGTCCAGGTTCTTAGTGACTCCGCCGATCTGCTCGAACAACGTCTTGAAGAGCAGCCCAACGGGAGCGGTTCGCGTCGCATCGGGAACGATGACGATGACCTTCTTGTCTTTGTAATCCTTGGCAGGCGCCGCTTGCGAAAGGACGGTCGCGACCTGCGCGGGGGTGACGAATTCGCCGCGAGGAGCAAGCTGGGAGATGGTCTGCATAGCGGCGTAATTTAAATGGTTTGGGAGAGGAATCCACCATCCACGCGAATATCGGTCCCAGTGACGAAGCTGCTGGCGGCATGACTGGCCAGGAATACAGCGGCGCCAATCAACTCGCGGGCTTCGCCGAAGCGGCCCATTGGCGTGTGGGCGAATATCGATTGCGCCCGTGGGGTGGGGGAGCCATCGGGGTTGAAGAGTAGTGTGCGATTCTGTTCCGCCGGGAAAAAGCCGGGCGTCAAGGTGTTCACACGGACACCTTTCCGGGCCCATTCACGAGCGAGGAAGCTCGAGAGGCTGAGGACCGCGGCTTTGCTTGCGGAGTAGGCGACCACGCGTGAAAGAGGCAAGTGCGCGGATACGCTGGCGATATTGATGATTGAGCCCTTGCCACGCTGGCACATGGCAGGGCCGAATTCCTGGCAAGGCAACAGCACCCCGCCGACCAGGTTCAGATCGAAATTGGCCCGCCAATCCTCCAGGCCGATCGTTTCGAAGGCGCGCTCGGGAGTGACAGTAACCTTGGGATCATTGCCCCCGGCCGCATTAACCAGAATGGTGGGTACCCCGAGACGGTCAGTTATTGCCTTGTGGGCTGCTTGAATGCTCTCGCGGCTCATGGCGTCCGCCGAGAAGAATTGCGCGCGCCCACCCGCGTTCGTGATCGTTTTCACGCGAGCTTCGCCCCGCTCAGCGTTGCGGCCGACGATGGCGACAGCGGCGCCAGCAGCCGCCAAACCTTCGGCGATGCCGCCGCCGAGCGCGCCGGTCGCACCAATCACAACCGCCACTTCCCCGGTTAAATCGAAGAGATTCATTTGATGAGTCGATGATTGAGAAAAGCGCAGTGGCGTCAATGCTG
>DASPKX010000171.1:0-53230 GCA_035627835.1 Candidatus Methylomirabilota bacterium | reverse complement strand
GCATCTGGTGCGCTTCCTGAAGAATGCCGGGAATCTCTTTGCGGAACGGGCTGCGCTCCAGGGCGCGACTGAGATCGAGTTTGCGAATGTTGGCGGCGTTCTCGCCGGGAAACCAATGGTCGGCCTGCCCGAGGAGGTTGTAGCGCATCTTCGCCCACTCGACGAGATCAAGGGCTTTGGCATGCATCCACAAGCGCAGGATTTCGGAGACATTCACCTGCCCGGGGACATCATTGTATTCGGGCAGGCCTTCGTGCCAGCGGGCGCACCAATCAGCCCCGAGTTCCTTTTCCATCGCCGTCCGCAAGCGTTGCTCGATTTGCGGCACGAGTGTGGCCATCTCATCGTAATGCTTGAGACCGGCGACATGCTCATCGAAATCGGTAGGCCGCGCGGCTCCAAGGCTGAGGGTGTGAACCTCCGGGCGGCTCAGGCAGTAAAGGTCATTGAACTGCATAGGCGTGAGCGCGCGGCACAGCTCGACCAGCTTCTGCGGAGGCGCGTAGAGCTTACCACCTTTGTCGTTGGGGCTGATGATAAACACGCCCATATCGAGCTTCCGGGCTGCTTCAATGGTGGGCCAATTCAGGTGGTTCACGAAATACCAGTGAACATTGAAATAATCGAAGCCGCCGCTTTGGACCGCCTCCATGATCACGTCTGGGGTTCCATGTGTTGAGAAGCCGATGTGCCGCGCGCGCCCTTCTTTCTGGAGCTTGCGCGCGGCCTCCAGGCAGCCACCTTTGCGGAGCGATTGCTCGAGCAGTTCACGGTTGTTGATGCCGTGGAGGGACAGCAGGTCCACATGGTCCAGCTTCAGGTAAGCCATCGACTTTTCAAACGTGGCCAGGAACTCAGCGGCGGTGGGGAAGGGGGCCACCTTCGTTTGCACGATCATTTTGTCCCTCGGCAGCTTGGGGAGGATGTTGCCGAGCTGCATTTCGGAGGTGCCGTAGCCGCGGGCTGTCTCGATGTGATTTATTCCGACTTCAAGTGAGCGACGAATGGTTGCCTCAAGGTTCGCCTGGTTGGCCGCTGGAATCTCACTTGGCGGTACGTCGTTCCATTTATGTTGGTAACGCATCCCCCCGCAACTGAAGACAGGGATTTGCAATTCCGTTTTGCCGAACCTCCGATAACGCATGTCGGTGTTCATTTAAGTGGGAGAGAGGATGGGCTGCGAGACAGAAACGCATGTTGAATCGTGGCGGTTACGCACGCCTGAGACGAATTCTACGGGTTCTTAAAAAAGTTTTGAAAAACGCGGGATTATCCGGGAATAGCAGGTTTTAGCCGGGAATATCCGGGAATATCCGGGAGAAAGCTGTGAACCCACTTGCAATGATGCAGGGGAGGAAGGGCAGTCTCTTTTGAAGTATTGCTTTAGTATTTTGTCATAACCTCACCGAGATACACGTAATGTAGAAATCCACATCTGTCAAGAACCAGGCTCGCCGAGGAGCCGCCTTGTTGACACAGGAAGGAGCAGAGCCGTTATAGTTATGCGGGTGAGAACGTACGATCTTGTAATGACTCATGCTCTTGATTCGGATGATTTTTTCATCCACCGAGTGCAGGAGCATTGCGCGGCGCGTGGTCTGAACTTCTTCCTCGCAGACCCGCATTGGGTCCAGTTGCTGCACGACAAGATCGCCGCTGGAGAAGTGACAGTGCGCGCATTGCTGAACATGCATAGCGAGCACCACTTGCCCGATGACCCGTTCCACCGGCTTGTGCGTTTGGCGCATGAACGCGGAGCAGCGGTGATCGATCCGCCGGAATTAGCCGCGGCAGGGTTCGACAAGGCGAACCTTCATCCGAAGTTGGCGAAGGCAGGTTTGAAGGCTCCAGCAACGGTAATCGTGCCGCGCGAGCAGGTGGGAACATTTCAGCTCAGCGAGAGCGATCGGGCTGCGCTTGGCGCGCCTTTCGTAATCAAGCCGAGCATGGGATACGGCAAAAAGGGCCTCGTGCTCGACGCCCAAGATGAACGGGACATCGAGCGTTCCGCCAGCGCCTGGGCGAGCCCCGCTTACCTCCTGCAAAAGAAAATCACCCCTCGCTTCATCCAGGACGCGCCCGCTTACTTCCGGCTTTATTACGTTTTTGGAGCTATATGGATCTGTTGGTGGAATTGCTTCAACGATCGTTACCGCTTGGCGACCCGAAGTGATCTCGAAGAGTTTGGCCTTTCACGGCTGCAGGAGATCCCCTCAATCCTGGCTGGCATCACGCACATGAATTTCTTCTCGACCGAAGTGGCGCAGTCGGACGCAGGGGAGTTCATCCTGATCGATTACGTGAACGACCAATGCCATATGCTGACGCAGTCCTCCAACCCGCGCACCGGGGTGCCCGATGAGGTTGTCGCGGGGATTGCGCGACGGCTCGTGGAAGGAGCGCAGCAGCTCATTCGAGCACGTGGAACTGCCTGAAGCTCGCCGCGCGAAAAGCCGCTTGTCGGGTGGTGAAAGGTGAGTATAGTTACGCCCGCTTCGAGGTATTCTCGACGGCCCCATGCGCGCTTAGCTCAGTGGTAGAGCATTACCTTCACACGGTAGGGGTCGCAGGTTCGAGCCCTGCAGCGCGCACCATCTGCCTGAAGAACCTCTTCTCTCCCCGTATGCCTCAAGTGATGGCGAACCCTGCTGGGACTCGCACGTTAACTGCCGCATATGGTTTTGGGCGCAAACCAAACGCCTTGGCTCGGCACAGCCACATCGCTTCACGAGACTTGGCTTCCCTCCACCTATCCGCAGCGGGATTTTGGCCGATTTAATCAGTCTCTGTACCGTTTAAACGCAGCTCGTTCTCGCCACGCGATTAGGGCTGCCACGGCTACGATTGAAGTAATGGTGCCTGGCTCGGGCACGGGGCGGATGCGACCGTTGGCGCTGATGGCCGCGCCGTAAATGATTCCGGAACCGGGACCGTAGGGGTCCATCCACACAATGTTCTCGAGTTGCGAAGGGGTTAGACCTTGGCTGGTTGTGCCGAAGAAAATTTGGTCGGTCGCGTCGGAGTAATTGACGATGGTGAGCGTGTCCTTTTGCCAGTTTGCGGAACTGCTGTCCGCAAAGGTTAGCGTTCCTGACGAACCGCTACCGAGGTCGAGTGTGGCGCCTGTTCCGATCAAGGTCAGTGTGCCAAG
The DNA here is from genome assembly GCA_035627835.1 of Candidatus Methylomirabilota bacterium. Lineage (GTDB taxonomy): Bacteria > Verrucomicrobiota > Verrucomicrobiia > Limisphaerales > SXQI01 > DASPKX01. The sequence continues at coordinate 50,079 of DASPKX010000171.1, read as the reverse complement.
CGTCTCTTCAAAACCGCTTGTAGCGAGGGTTCCGCCCAGGTGAACGGGTAGGTTGTTGTTCAGACGCTCGCTGGCTCCAAGCAGGAGTGTTCCTGCTTCAATGTGGAGTTCGGTTGCATAGACAGCTTGGTCGAGGCGCACAGTGCCAGCTCCTGTTTTGATGAATTCGCCGACGCCCAAGAGCGGCGTAGCACCGGTGATGGTGGTGAGGACGCCGGATTGAGGAGCCATCTCAATGTTGGGGGAGTTGCCGAGCAGTGTGCCTGAAGATGTGATGTTCCCGTAGGTGACAAGGGTGCCCCCGTTTCCACCTTCCAGTTGGCCGCCAGCAAGGGTCACGTCTCCGTTGACGATGACCGTTTTGTGATTGGCCGCGCCGAGGTCGAGGATCCCTTCGGTCAGTGTAAGCCTCGTAAGGGTCGTCGTGCCTGGCTTCTCTTTGTCCTTGGCTTTAGGTGCGGCTGCGGATGAGGGCAAGAATAGAATGACTGCTGCGAGGATCAGCAGTCGCAGTAAGTAATCATATGCGTTGTAGGTTAATGAAACCATTGACGCACCCCCATGCCTTCCGAACTGAAAGCAGAGATAACCCGTTTCAAGAGGAGGGAATGTAGCAGCTACGTTAGTGGTTCTAATCGGGGAAAACCTGAATGAAGCCACCAGAAGCTCGCCTATTTCTCGGCGGCGGGTACTGACGCGCTAACTGGTCATCGCTCGTCCAAGAACTTCGCGGCTGCGCGGTCTTAAACTGGCTTAAGGCACCGGTTCGAAACGGGCGCGGAGTTCTAAACCTTCGGTGGGGACAATCGTGATGGACTGTGACGTGCTTGTGGTGGGTGAATCCCATTCCACAAAGCGATAACCCGGAGCGGGAAGAGCAGTGATCGTAATCGGGATGTCTCTCAAGTAAATGCCGCTCCACCCGGACGGAATTTCGATGGAGTTTACACGGAAACGCGCGTCCCCACCTGCGGCAGACACCGTAATTGCAGCTGGGCCGCTGGAGCCAACACGTTCAGCCAAGTAGCGTCGAATTGCATTCGGCCTTCGGGTCGCGAAGTCCACGGTGGTGTGAGGCACCTCAAGCCAAGCGTCTTCAGGCAGGCCCCAACGTTCCTGATCGCGAGGCATGTCGGGGGCAATCTGGCGCACGAGTTCATCGAGGCGTCGGACAACATTGGCGCTGGAGAGGGTCGTGTTCAGCAGGTCAGCGAAACGGTTTGCAAACTGCACTTGGTAGGCAGGATTTTCCAGGAGCTTGCGGAGGATAAGAGTGGACCAGAGCAGCCCGCCGCTCGCTTCACGGCCTGAAGTGACAAGCCAGGGAGGCGCGAGATCAACGCGGGGTTCGGCTCGGCTGGCCCACGCTAACGTGTCATGCTCCACCTGGTCGATGCCGAGGCTGGCAACACCGAAGGTAATATCGGCATCCCATATAATGTGCTTCCAGCGGCCATCGCCCCTACGGTCCCGGAAGGCGTAGTAATTGTTCTGCGGCCAATCCAGGTTCGCCGCGTAGATTTCCAGAATTTGGTAATCGGTGAAGTTGGTGATATCGAGGCGAGTGGAGGCGTCCGCAAAGCGTTCCGGAGAGACCAAGGTGTTCGTCGTGAAATAGTTCGTTAAAGCCACCCATTCCTGCAGGTCGCCGGATTCACGGACAATCATTTCGTCCTCAGCCTTGACCATGGTGGCGTTTGTCACTGCAAGGTTCTCCTGCAGAAAACGGCCATCGATATGCTCGCGCATCGTGTAAACGCCGAAGTAATCACTGTTTACAAAGAGGTTGATGTATTCGTTGGCTGACACGATTGCGCCAACATCGTGCGCGAGCGACGTGAGCAATGGATCGCGGAGAATATTGTTAGTGTTGGCGCGGAGGAATACTTCGTCGAAGACGCGCCTCGGTTTTGCGCTGAACAAACGCTGCTCAACGGGCCCCGAGCCGTAAGGCGGTTCAAAGGAAACGCGGAAACTCTTCTTGGGGTTTGAGCGGCTAAAAGCTCCGCCGATGCGGAGACCCGCCGCCGCGTGAACACCGTTGGTGTTTAAATAGACGAACGTGGCGGGACGTTCCCAATCCTCCCCGGTTTTCAGAGGATTAGTGTAGATGCCGTAGTCGGCGTCGTACAGATCCGCGGGGTCAACGACCAATCCGACAATGGGAAGGGAAAGTTGCTCGTTAATCGCGTAAAACGCGACGGCATTTGTGCTGGGCTCTTGTCCTGGCCGCAGGGCGGAGGCACGCAAAGCGGTGGTCCGTGTGAGGGTGATTGGCCCCGCGAGCGCCGGAGTAGTGTAGTCAGGCTCCTCGCCATCGAGAGTGAAATGCGTGACCTCGCCGGCAGGATCGATCGTAACGGTAATCGGCTCGTCAAATTCTCCGCTAGGGATAGAGAGGGTTGGGCCGCGACCGGTGAAGGGGCCAGGAACAGCTATTCGGTAAAACCCGCGTGTGCGATCCCCTTCGTACTGCGCAGCGGCGGTGAGATTCGTTCTACCGCGCACGTGCAGCACATCAGACCAGGGATCTGTCACCTGGCGTTTGTGTTGAATAAGGTAAGGGATGTTTCGGAAGCTGGTCCAGGTCAGGTAAAAACCGTAAAGTCCGGCTGGTTCAATGCCCACGATGCGCGGAGCGGTGGTGGCGAAGCTGCGCAAGCGCGTGAAATCCTGGACGCCATCCAGCCAGAGGTTAGGCGCGCCAAAGCTGGAGTTGAGAGCTTCGCGATAAGCAGAGCGTGGGTTCGTGTAGAAGGAGGGATCGTCCTGCAATTGGGCTGTTTCCAAGCCATTGATTCCTTCGCCGGTCCACAGGGGTGCTCCTTCCCCGGCGGGGCCAAACACAAGATCACCAGCCGCGTTGCGAATGCTTAAGGTCCATGCATCACGATCCACAACGAATTGGCCAGCGGATAGAGGGAAGGTAATGCCCGCGGATGATACTTCGCCGGTTGTGGAGATTAGCGACGCATCATGGGCGCTGATGTTTATCCACCAGTCGCCCAAGGAAGGATTGAAGCTGAGGTCAGTGGCAAGATTTTGGTTCGCAGTGGTGGGCTGGGTGATGGTTATGAGCGTGCCAGAGCGAAGAGCCGACAGGCGCGGGTCTGATGACAGTGTGATCTTGCCCGCGCCGAAATCGAAGGGGCTGCCCGAATACGCCCACTCAAAACTCCAGCCGCGAAGATCAAGATGGTCCTGAATCACCGCCAATTCGAACCAGTCGCCACCGTTTCCACGAATGCGGCCGAAATAGGTGTCCCGGTTCGTGCTGCTGTTTGCTGAGTCTCCGCCCAGGTAGCGGTTCGACGCGACCGCGTTGTACTCGTTAAGAATCAGCGGAGCAGCATGCGTGGAGGCCCCGATGATTAGAAGAGCCATCAGGGCGCGCGCGCGCTGAAGCCAAAGGGTGGCGAAAGAATGCAGCATTGGCTCCCGAAGTTTAGGGATACTCGTGCGTGACCAATTCCTGAGTTTTGTCTGTGACCTCAATGCGCGAAGTCTCGTATTTGACGTAATGCAGAATCACCGGAGCGAGGATCATGCCGGGGATGCCCATCAAGCGCTCACCCACAATCAAAGCGAGCAGCGTGAGCCAAACCGGATTTTTGATGCGGTCGCCAATGATCTTGCTGTTCAGGAAATATTCCAGTTTGTGAATAATGATCAAGTAGCCCAGGGAGACTGCGGCGAGCTTGGGTGAGACGGTGAACGCGATTGAGGTGATGACGGTGTTGCTGATGAGGTTCCCAATGATGGGAAGCAGCCCGCAAAAGAATGTCACCCCAATAATCAGGATGGGGTAGGGCAAGTCCACAGCGAGCACGTACAGAGAGGTGAACGCGGTGTTGATGGTGGAGATGATGATCTGAGCGCCCATGACCGTCGCGAAGCTGCCGTAAAAGTTGTAAAAGCGGTTGCTGATTTCGGCGCAGGAGAGGGTGTAGAGATTGTTCCGCACACGGTAAGATCCACGCTCAATATCCAGAGTGGAATTAAGGAATAGGCTCACAGCCGCGACGACGCCAACAAAGAAGAAGGCGGTCTCCTTGGTCGCAATTTTGGCAAAGTTCCCGAGGTATTTGAGTTGATGGCTGAGGACGTCCTTAATTTCGGTCCTTAGCTCGTCTGTGTTGGCGAATGGCAGTTCAATGGCGTTCTGCCGCGCGAATTCCTGAATCCGGGGCATGGCGCTGTCGAGAACAGCGGGCAGCTCCTTCACGGCTGCTTTGATAAAAACGACAGAGCCGTAACTAATGCCCGCGGCCAAAGCGAGGAAGACGATGATGGTGAGCCAGCGGCTGGCATGGGAGCGGCTGGTCGCGCGGTAAAGCAGGTTCAGAGTGAAATAGGCAAACAAGACGGTGAGAAACGGCGTCGCAAGCTCAAGCCAACCCACAATAATGAGGGCGCCGATCACCAACGCGTAGGAAACTAGAGCTGGCTTTGTCATCTCCGCGGGCAGATTACCAGAAGACTCCCGGAAATCTAAAAATTTTAGCTTTGTTCCGGTGATTTTAGCGGCGCTTGAATTGAACAAGGGAGGGTTGCGCGCGTCCAAGGGGTGTTCACCACAGAGACTCTTGACAAATGCATCAGGGTCAGACAACGAAATGGCGCGTTCAAACAAGGGTTGCAGGCACTGCTCTAATTTCATTGCTGAACGCATGGCGGCGACGCCAGCTTTTAGCCGCGGTTACTCGCGGCGCTTGGAGACCTTTGAATGATTAAAGTTGAGAATTTAGTTAAAAACTTCGGGCCAAAGCTCGCGGTCAACGGGGTGAGTTTCTCCGTGGAGCGAGGCGAGGTGCTGGGCTTCCTGGGGCCTAATGGCGCCGGTAAATCGACCACGATGCGGATGATCACCGGGTTCATTCCGCCGACTTCCGGCAAAGTGACGGTGGGCGGGCATGACATGGTGGAGAATCCGATCCCGGCCAAACGTCTCATCGGCTATTTGCCGGAGAACGCGCCTGGATACGCGGACATGACGGTGCATGGCTTCCTTAAGTTCAGCGCGGAATTGCGCGGGCTAACGGGAGACACCTTGAAGAAGGCCGTCAATCGGGCCATTGAGATGTGCTTCCTGGAAGCAGTAACGCACCAGAGCATCGACACACTTTCCAAGGGTTACCGTCACCGCACCTGCTTCGCCCAATCAATCATCCACGATCCTGATGTGTTGATCCTGGACGAGCCGACGGATGGTTTGGATCCAAACCAGAAGCATGAGGTTCGCACCTTGATTCGCCGAATGGGCGAGAAGAAGGCGATTATTTTCTCGACGCACATTCTTGAGGAAGTGGAGGCGGTCTGCTCGCGCGCGATTATTATTGATCGCGGACAGATTGTGGCGAACGGCACACCGGATGAGTTGAAGCGGCGGTCCGAAAGCGCAGGCGCGGTGCTGATGCGCATTATTGGTCTTACAGGCGCGGAGGCGCGGCAGCGGTTTGCATCCGTGACTGGCGTTCGGCGCGTGAATGTGCTGAAAGAGGATGCCAATGGTGCGACGGTTCGCGTCCTTGCGCAACCGCGCTACACGGAAGGCGACCTGGCTCGGCAACTTTCCGAAACGATCCTTCGAGAAAAACTTCAGGTCATCGAACTGCACACAGAGGAGGGGCGGCTGGACGAGGTCTTCCGCAGCATCACCCTTCCAGAGACCGCGGTGGGCGGCGCCCCCGCAAGCAAGGAACAAGTTCTTGAAAAGGAGGCAGCTCGCCCATGACAAGCGTCCATAACATCAAAACCATCGCAAAACGTGAGTTGAGCGGGTATTTCGCTTCGCCCGTTGCTTACGTCTTTATTGTAATTTTCCTGCTCCTCGCTGGGTTCTTCACTTTCATGGCCGGCGGGTTTTTCCGGCGCGGAGAAGCAAGCCTGGCCGCATTCTTTATGTGGCACCCATGGCTTTACTTGTTCCTCGTGCCGGCAGTGGGAATGCGCCTCTGGTCGGAGGAGCGGCGGCTGGGGACCATCGAGCTTTTGCTCACGATGCCAATAACAGCGTGGCAAGCCATTGTCGGAAAGTTTTTGGCATCCTGGTTGTTCCTGGCGCTCTGCTTGATTTTGACGATCCCGGTGGTGTTCACGGTTAATTACCTGGGCAATCCCGACAATGGGGTGATCACGACGGCGTACGTGGGGAGCTTTCTGATGGCGGGAGCATACCTGGCGATCAGTTGCCTCACGTCTGCGATGACACGCAACCAGGTGGTGAGCTTCATTGTTTCCGTGGTGGCGTGCTTGTTCCTGATCCTTTCCGGTTGGCCGCCCGTGACGGAGATGCTGCAACGCTTTCCCACCCTGGTCAGCTTTGCCTCGGCCATCAGCGTCATGACTCATTTCGAGGGCCTGCAAAAGGGGCTATTGGATTCACGCGACATTCTGTTCTTCGTCGCGTTGATTGTCTTCTGCCTGTTTAGCACAAGCGTCATCATTCGCGCGCATCGCGCTGGTTAATTTCCTGAAGCGTATGAACCAAAAGAACGTTCAAGCCTACCTGTTCTCGACCGTGGGCATCCTGGCGATGCTCGCGCTATTGGTCGGCCTTTATATTGTCACGGCAGCCCGCCCGGTGCGGGTGGATTTGACGGCTGACAAGGCCTTCACGCTGTCTGATGGCACCAGGGCGATCCTTTCCAAACTGGACACCCCCGTGCGGATTAACTTCTTCGTCACGCGCGATCTGCCCGCGGAACTTGGGCCGGTGCAGACGTATGCTCGGCGCGTCGAGGATTTGCTTAACGAATATGCGAAAGCTTCGAACGGGAAGATCGAGGTGAAGCGTTACAGCCCAGAGCCCGACTCGGATGCAGAAGAATTGGCCACACTCGACGGGGTGGAAGGGCAAGCTATTGGCGGCATTGGCGGTGACAAGCTTTACCTCGGCCTGAGTGTCAAAATGCTCGATGCGACAGAAACGCTGCCATTCCTGGACCCACGCCGCGAGCGGTTGCTGGAATACGATCTGACCCGCGCGATTGCGAATGTCACCCGCGCTGAAAAGCCCACGGTCGGGGTGATGAGCGCGCTGCCGGTGTTTGGGCAGCAGATGAACCCAATGATGATGATGCAGGGGGGCGGGCAACGCCAGGAGCCTTGGTTGTTCATCAATGAGCTGAAGCGAGACTTCGAGGTGAAAGAGCTGCAGATGACTGCGGACAAGATCGAGGAAGATATCGATGTTCTCGTTGTCGTGCATCCGAAAGGGATCACCGACAAGACGCTGTTCGCCATTGACCAATTCGTGCTGCGCGGAGGCAAGCTCCTAGCCTTCATCGATCCGCTCTCGGTAATCGACAATCGGAATGCGCCAGGGATGAACCCATTGCAAGCGGCGGCGCAAGGCGGCTCCAACCTGGACAAGCTCACGAAGGCGTGGGGTATTGAATTCGACGCGAGCAAGGTTGTGGCGGACATGGTGTTCGCGACCCAAATCGCCCGAGGCCCAAGCCAAACTGAGCAAGCTCCAGCCGTGCTTTCCGTGACAGCCGAAGGTGTGAACACCAATGATGTGCTCACAGCGCAAATCGATAGTTTGCTCGTTCCCTTCAGCGGTTTCTTCGCTGGGAGTCCGGCCCAAGGCCTGACCCAAACAGTGCTCCTGCACAGCAGCGCCCAATCACAACCGATTGAGAAGATGATGGCGGAATTCTCAGGCGAGCAGGTCTCCAAGGACTTTGCCTCCGCCAACAAGCAGCATGCATTGGCCGTTCGCCTGACGGGCAAATTCAAAACCGCGTTTCCAGACGGCGCACCCGCAGGCGCGGCGCTTCCAAACGATGACGCCAAGAAAGAAGAATCCCCAGCCTCAGCGCCTCCACTCAAGGAATCGGCGAAGGATGGCGCTGTCGTTCTGGTCGGCGATTCGGACATGCTCTTTGATCAATTCGCGGCGCAGGTGCAGCAGATCTTCAACCAGCGCATCGCAATTCCGCGCAACGGCAACCTGGCCTTTGTGCAAAGCGCCGTGGAGCAACTCGGCGGTGACGTGAACCTGATCTCTATCCGGGGTCGCGCCACCATGACGCGGCCGTTTACGGTTGTTCGCAAGATGGAAGCGGACGCGCAGGAGCGTTTCCGTGGGAAAATCCGCGAACTGGAGCAAAGCCTGGCGGACACCCAGAATCGCTTGAACCAGCTGCAGCAAAACAAGGAGGGCGGCCAACGCTTTATTCTTTCGCCAGAGCAGCAGGCTGAGATCGAGAAATTTAAGCAGAAGCAGGTCGAGTCGCAGAAGGAGTTGCGCGAGGTGCGCAAGAACCTGCGGCGCGATATCGACTCCCTGGAGAATCGCATCAAATGGATGAACATCGCTGGAATGCCCGCTCTGGTGGCGATTTCAGGGCTGACGCTTGCTATCTTTAAACGCAAAAGGACCGCTGCGAAATGAACCGAAAACAATTAACCATTGTTCTTGTTCTTGGGATCGTTGTTGGAGCTGTCGCCTTTTCCGTGCTCCGGAAGGAGAAGGCCTCTTATCAGGCAACGGATGCAACGAAGGGTGACCGGGTTCTGCCGAAGTTTCCACTGAACGACGTCACGCACGTTCGGATCAAGGAAGTCACCAACGAGGTGAACATCGCGAAGGTGGAGGACCAGTGGGTGGTCCGCGAGCGGAATAATTATCCGGCCAACTTTGCGGAAGTCAGCGAGTTCTTACGCAAAGTTTGGGAACTGAAACCCGCTGAGCGCATCACCGTTGGGCCGTCACAGCTTGGGCGTTTGCACTTCAATCCTCCCGAGAAAGGCGGCAGCAACACCGCGACGCTCGTAGAATTCAAGGATGGCTCCGGCAAGAACCTGAGCGCGCTCACCCTTGGCAAGAAGCATGTGCGCGAATCGCAAAATGCGTCACCATTCGGCGGCGGTGAAATGCCGGTCGGGCGCTACGTGATGGTGAGCGACACGGAGCCTAAGGTGTTCCTCGTTTCTGAAACCTTCAGCAGCGTCGAAGCACAGCCCGCGCAGTGGTTGAACAAAGACTTCTTCAAGGTGGAGAAGGTGCGATCGGTCGCTGTGACGACCGAGACGAATTCCTGGAAGGTCACCCGCGAGAGCGAGTCTGGCGAGTTCAAGCTGGCGGATGCGAAGGAAGGGGAGCAGATTGACACCGGCAAAGCAAGCGGGTTAGGTTGGGTGCTTTCCTCCCCCAGCTTCAACGACGTCGCCACGAACATAGCTCCAGAAGTGACCGGCCTTGATAAGCCGTTCCTCGCCACCATCGAGACGTTCGACAACTTCACTTACACCATCAAGGTCGGGAAGCCCACAGCGGGGGAAGACTATTACTTCGCAATGGATGTGGCCGCCAAGATCGATGCAGAACGCAAGGCTGCGGCTGATGAGAAGCCCGAGGATAAAGAGAAGCTCGACAAGGAGCACAAAGATAAAATCGCGAAGCTTGAGGAAAAGCTGAAGACCGAGAAAGCGCTCTCGAAACATGTCTATCTTGTGGCGAAATGGACCGTCGAGCCGCTCCAAAAGAGCCGCCAGGACCTGCTGCAGGAAAAGAAGCCGGAGACTCCAGCTCCAGGCGCCACGAATGCGCCACCGACCCTGGATCCGGTTCCATCTCCTTTCCCGCCTCCCACTCCAGGAGCCCCGGCAGAGGCGCCCAAGTCAGACGTCAAATAACGCTGTGTTAGTTTTTCTCCCAGCGCGGCCGCAGGAAACTGCGGCCTTCTTTTTTCGTGTCCTGGTCGCAGGCCTGGCGTTGTTGGGGAATGTAATCGCAGCTTCCGCGGCTGAAGAATGGGAGGAAGCCTTGAAGAAGTTGCCGTTCAAGGAAGGAAAGTTTGAGTTCCAAAAGTTCAAAGGGCCAACTGCGCTACTGCGGGCGTTTAAGGGCGGCGAACAGCTCCGAGGATTGATCTTCCTGCCCGGGGCAACGGATTACATCTATTTTCACCAGGGAACGGCTTTCGAGTTGCCGCGGGTGAGCAGGCATGTTCTTGGCGCGATCACGGAGCTAACGAATCGCACCTCCCTGCAAGCGACCTTTGAGGCTGGGTTCCTGTTCATTCACATGCCCGAGGAACCTCTGCTGGCGCGGATGCAGGTTCGCAGCGCGGGGGCAGTCGAGAAGCTTAAAGCCAAGGCTGCGCCAAAAGACCTTTTGCTTCTGGACCAGCCGTGGGAGCGCTTCCATGGCGAGGCGCTCCAGGCGACCGAGGTCAAAGTTTCCCCACCTGCTGGCGATCCCAAGTCCTTTCATTTCTATCGGTGTTATTTCCGCGCGCACGATCTTAGCTCATGGGAATTGCTCAAAGTTCTCAGCCTGACAATGAAGGCGGAATGCATTGTGGAAGATGAGGGCGTGGAGTTTCGCGAGATTCCGCATGCTGCTCCATAACCACGCAGCAACTGGTTGCGAATCGCTCACTTCTCTTGAGCTTCAAGGGGCGCCCTGACATTCTCGGGGCAGATGAACCGGATTGAGAAACGCTTTGCAGACCTCCGCCAGAGCGGACGCAAAGGTTTCGTTGTTTATATTGGCGGCGGTGACCCGAACCTGGAAGCCACAGAGGAACTCGCCGTGGCCTTTGATAAGCTCGGCGTGGACGTTCTTGAGATCGGCGTGCCGTTTAGCGATCCGCTTGCTGATGGCATTGTAAACCAATTAGCGGCGCAAAGAGGGCTGGAAAGCGGCGCGACTCCGCCGAAAATCCTCGAGACGATTCGTCGCGTCAGGCAACGCGCGCAGATCCCAATCGTTCTCTATATCTATTTCAATCTGCTGCACCGCTGCGGACTGGAGAAGTTCATTAACGACGCGGCGGCTACGGGTGTCGATGGGTTGCTCACGCTGGATCTGCCTCCTGAGGAATCGGGCAATTACGAGAGCCTCATGAAGAAGGCTGGGTTGTCCGTTGTTTACCTCATCGCCCCCACGACGCCGGAGGAGCGCATGGGATTGATTGCGCGCCGGGCCACAGGCTTCATCTACTACGTCTCACGCGAAGGGGTCACCGGCATGCAGGCCAAGGTGGCGGACAACATCGCAACGATGACGGCTAAAATCAGGGCGCACACCCAATTGCCAATCGCGGTGGGGTTTGGCATTTCCAATCCCGAGCAGGCCAGGCTTGTTGCTGAAAGCGCTGAGGCCATTGTGGTTGGAAGCGCAATCGTTAACCAAATCGCCGCGCATGGTAAGGAACCGAATTTGACCAGCCGAGTGAGCGACTTTGTCCGGCCTATGATCGAAGCTGTGAAGAGTGTGAAAGCCCGGGCTTAACAGCCAATGCCCAAATGAAAAAAAGCATACCCGCCAAACGCCCCATTTCCGCCAAACCTCGCAAATCGAACAGTGACCGCTACGTCATCATTATGGCTGGCGGGCGAGGGGAACGCTTTTGGCCTGTCAGCCGGGAGAAAACGCCGAAGCAGCTCATCACGCTGATTGGCGGGCGCAGTTTTCTCCAGCAAGCGGTGGATCGCGTTCTGCCCGTGGTCCCTATCGAAAATATCCTCATCATCACGAACAGTGTCCAGGCCCCGCAGGTCGCGAAGCAGATTCCCAAGCTCCCGAAGGGGAACATCATTGCCGAGCCGATCGGGCGAGACACCTGCGCCGCCGTTGCGCTTGGCGCAGCTATCGTCGGCGCACGATCGACTACAGGTGTGATGGCGGTGCTTCCGGCTGATCACGTCATTCCTGAAGAGAAAAAGTTCCAGCGTGTGCTCTCCGATTGCTTCGATTTGGCAGAGCGCGGCCGGGTGATCGTGACAATTGGCATCAAGCCCTCTGAGCCGGCCACTGGTTACGGCTATATCCAGGTTGGTTCTGATTTGCCCGCGCCTGCTGGAGCTAAGGCTGCCAAAACCCCTTTCTACAAAGTGGAGCGGTTCGTTGAGAAGCCGAACCATGAGAAAGCGGTGGAATATGTGAACAGCGGAAATTACCGCTGGAACGCTGGCATGTTCATTTGGTCGTTCGTCACGGTCACGGAGGGGCTGCAAAAGCATCAGCCAGAAATGGCTGAAGCCTGCCGCCGCTGGTTTGAGGTGGCCAACACGCCCAAGCTGGCGCGCGTTTTAGCAAAGGAGTACCCGGCGATTAAAAAAATCTCCATTGATTACGCGCTCCTTGAGCACGCGCAAAATGTCGTCGTTGCTGCTGGTGACTTTGACTGGGACGACCTCGGCTCCTGGACCGCCCTGGCGCGCCATGTCAAACAAGACCCCGAAGGCAACGCAGCGGTCGGTGAGTTCATCCATGTGGATGCGGCGCGCAATGTGATTTACGACGCGCGCACACGCAACCGCACCCCGATCGCGGTGGTCGGGATCAAGGATGCAATCATCGTTCAGACGGATGATGCGATGCTTGTTGCGCAGAAGAGCGAGGCGCAGAAGATAAAGGATCTCGTGCGGAAGTTAATCGAGAATCCGAAGCTGAAGAAACTTACCTGAGAAAGAGGAGAGGAGATCCGCAGATTGCGCAGATTACGCAGATGAGGAACGAGGCATGGAATACCCTTTGCAGCGGCAACAGCGAACTCCCAACCCTGTCGGGAGCACGAAAGGGGATCCACTCACATACGCAATCATTGGCTGTGCGATGGAAGTTCATCGCACGCTCGGCTGCGGGTTTCTTGAAGCTGTTTATCAGGAAGCCTTAGCTCATGAATTGTCGCTTCGGAAAATCCGTTTTGAACGTGAAGTGACGCTGCAAATCAACTACAAAGCGGTAACGCTCGCCTCAACGTACCGGGCAGACTTCGTTTGTGAAAAAACAGTCATCGTTGAGCTAAAAGCAATAGCGCAACTCACGAACGCGGACGAGGCGCAGGTGCTAAATCAGCTTAAAGCTGCGCAACTGAACAAAGCGTTGCTGCTCAATTTCGGAGCAGCCAACCTCGAATACCGCCGCTTCGTTTCGTCACGCCGCGTGTTCGAAGAGTTAGATGCGAATCCCCGGTTTTAATCTGCGTAATCTGCGCAATCTGCGGATTTCCTCCTCTTCTATTTGCAGCCCATGAAGCGGCACAAAGCAGCGGTTGTGGGCGGGGGGGCGGCGGGGTTTTTTGGGGCCATCACCTTGGCCGCGCATTCACCAGACACGCACGTCGTGATTCTCGAGAAAGGGCCGCAGTTTTTGCAGAAGGTCCGCATTTCCGGCGGGGGCCGCTGCAATGTCACGCATTCTTGCTTCGATCCACGTGAGCTTACCAAGCGTTACCCGCGCGGGGAAAAGGAACTGATCAGCCCGTTTCATCAATTTCAGGCAGCAGACACGGTGCGCTGGTTTGAGGAGCGTGGCGTGAAGCTTAAGACTGAGCCTGATGGCCGCATGTTTCCAACAACGGACTCTTCCCAAACCATCATCGACTGCCTGCTGCGGGAAGCACAAAAAGTTGGGGTAGAGCTGCGCGCACATTGCGGCGTCGAAGCCGTGGAAAAAACAGACGCCGGATTTCGCCTTCGATTGACCAACGGAGAGCAGCTTCCTTGCGACAGGCTTTTGCTCGCAACCGGCGGATGCCGAACACCTGCGCAAGGCGCCTTGGCTCTTTCGCTCGGGCACACGCTGCAAGACCCGGTGCCGTCGCTTTTCACCTTTCAGATCGAAGCGCCATGGCTTCGTGCGCTGGCAGGTCTGTCCGTGCCCTTGGTAGAGGCTTCGGTTCAAGGTTCTAAGCTGCGCGAGCGCGGCCCGATGCTTGTCACGCATTGGGGGCTTAGCGGGCCGGCGATTCTGCGCCTATCCGCGTGGGGCGCGCGAGAACTGAGTCGTTTCGATTATCGCTTTGTGCTGCACGTGAATTGGTTGCCCAGGCTCTCAGCGCACGACCTGCAGTCTCAGCTTGAGCAGCGTGCTAAAACAGACGCCGCCAAAATGTTGATGAACACGAGTTTCGCCCCGCTGCCCGCCCGTCTTTGGGAAGCCTTGATCGGAGTGACGGGCCTGGACCCACGAACCCGCTGGGCGCAATTAGGCAAAGCAAACACGCGTCTGCTTGCGGAACCGCTCCAAAAAACGGAACTCCAGGTGAGCGGCAAAAGCTTGAACAAGGATGAGTTCGTTACATGCGGGGGAGTTTCATTAAAGGAAGTGGATTTCAAAACCATGGAGAGCCGAATCACACCGGGCGTTTATTTCGCAGGGGAACTCCTGGATATAGATGGGATCACAGGCGGGTTTAACTTCCAGTCCGCCTGGACCACCGGGTGGATCGCCGGGCGCGCGATGGCCTCCTCGTTGAAGCCCTGAGGTCTTGGCTTTTCCAGCGTCACCTCGTAGGGTGATGCGCGAATTCCATCATGCCCTCCGAAGCCGAATTGATTGAGCGCTGCCGCCGGGGCGACGAGGCTGCATGGGATGAGCTGTTCAAAGAGCATTACAGCGCGGTTGCCCGCTTCGTCTTTCAACTCGCGTCGGATTTGACGCACGAAGATGCCGAAGAAATAGCGCAGGAAGTCTTTTTGGCGGCGATTCGGAACATTGAGAGCTTTCGCGGCGGCAGCCGAATTCAAACCTGGCTCTTCCGAATTGCGACGAACAAAACGCGGGATTACCGCGACAAACAGAACGCGGCCAAAAGAGGGGGAGGGGAGCGCCCGTTTACGATCCTTGCGGAGAATCCCGTCACTGGGGCGATTATTGATCCGCCCAGCCGCGAACGCGGGCCTGATGCGGAACTCCTTGCGGGCGAGGAGCTGCGAATGCTCTACGCGGCCCTGGAACAACTGGGTGATCCCTGCCGCGAAATTATCGAGCTGCGGTATTTTGGGGATATGTCATACGAGGAGATAGCCGCCGCGTTGCAGTTGAACTCGAAAACAGTCGGCTCACGCTTGAGCAAGTGCCTCGATAAACTTGAGCAACTGGCCGCTGTGCGCCTGAAAAGGGAGACTTTGCCGAATTCCACCGTCTAACCCAGCAGCGACTTGAATCCGAACCCCAACAATATTGAAGAACGGTTGAAGGCTGCGGCAGCGCAACGGCGCGCAGCCCTGGGCGACGAATTCGCGCTGAGTGACGTCACGCGCAACCGGCTACTTCAGGAAGTGCGCACGCTGCATAGAGATACTCCGAGCAGGGCCGCGGACTGGTGGGAGAGGCTTTCGCCGCGATTGGCGTGGGCGACCTCCATGGCTGCTTTCGGGCTGTTGGTTGCCGGGGTGCTCGTTCGCCAAAGCACACCTCCTGTGCCGGACGCGGCGTTGGGGGAGACATTCACCCCGCCCGAGGCCGTCCTGCGCGATGCGAGCGCGCCTGATCAGCGCCAACTGCGGGAGCAACCGGAGAGTTCACGCCAGCAACCCGCGCGCCTTGAGCTTTCGCGCGATAGAGCTTTGCAGGCGCCCAACTTCGAAAGCGCTGGCCAGCAACCATCTGGCAACGCAACTGACAGATTCCGGCAGGATTCTGTCGCTTCAGAGGAGCGGCGACCAAAATCCGAAGCCCTCACCAAGGCGGCCCCGCCGGAGAAAAAAGTGGCAACAGCGCCTTCAATTTCCTCTCAGCAACCGGCGCCCGCCACGCGAACAGAAGTGCAAAGCGCGCCCAAGCCAGCGACGGACAGTGCGGCGAGCGCAATGCGGTTCTATAGCTCCAAGCCTCCAGCGAGCGAGGACTTTTACCGCCGAACAACAGGGGCTGGGCCGGTGTTGGAACAATTCACGCTCACAGTCGCTGCCAATCGGGTAACCCTTAAAGATTGGGATGGTTCCACGTACAGCGGTGTTCTCGAAGCGTCACCGGGCGCCGCGCGGCAACTCACACCGAATGCGAGCGCCACAAACATTAGCTTCCGAGTGGAGGGAACGAACCTGACCTTGCGTCAAAAGATCGTCGTGAACGCAACGGTGGAACCTTCCACCACAACGCGAAGCTTTGGCGTGGCTCCCAGGGAAGCAAGCGGAGCCCGCCAACGAATTACGGGCACGATCCAAGTCCCAGGCCGCCCCTTATCTCGGCTAGAGGCAGTTAGCGATACAACCTCCGCAGACCGGCCGTGAAGCGCCTGCCGAAACCTATGGAGGGGCCCTCAACTAACAAATGCAACAGGTGGTGGCTGCTTGGTTTTGTCGCTCTGGGGGCCTTTTTCTTGCGCGGGCACTTGGCTGATATTCAGACTAACGAAAGGGCTCGGGTGGATGCAACTTTCGAGGGGCGAACTGCTGCTCAGTGGCTTGCCAGCCCGGGGTGGACTTTATCCGGCGAGAACGATGAAGCGCGCCGCGCGATAAAACAGTTGGGAACCAATAGCATTCCTGGACTGATAAAGGTTCTTCAGACAAGCGGCAGCATGTGGGAGTTGAGATTTTTGTGGCACGTCCCCTTTGCTCGGAAGCTGCACGGCTCATCGTTAACAAAAGCCGAATTAAAGACACGTGCTATCGATGCGATCGCCCTCCTTGGCGAAGAGGGCAGAGCAGCTGTTCCTGTCATGTTAAAGCTCGCCAACTCCAGAAGCGAATGGATAGACGCCCGCAATAAAGCCATCGGTTACCTGGCACTATACGGTTACACTGACGAGGCGGTCCGAGCCTCCCTCAATGCGCTCCGAAACGATCCAGAGGTGGGCGGAGCAGCATCCTCGGCTTTCCATGTTGCCGAGCAGCGTTTAGCGGAGCAACAGCTTAGAGCAAGCCTTTCGGCTATCCAGGAGATCGTAAGGCAAAATGCGCCACTTCCAACGAATCTACCCCCGTTGGATACAAGCATCGAAATTCAACCTCTATGGAAGGCCGATAACCTCGCCTCTAAAGCAGTCCTGCTAGAGCTTCACTGCTTTCAGAGCCTGTCCTGGCGTGTCTTTCACGAGGTCGCTCGCGTCCGATGATATCTCCTGGAAATCGCCGCGAAGTATCTTCAACGCAAATTTCTCCCGATCGATCTCAGCCCGTGTGCGCACACCTAACTTCCTTAACACCGGCATGGGAGGGCACCATGCCTGGATGGCATGGGTTAGCAGGAAGCCAAGCACCAGGCCCGTCAGGGCCAGATATTTCCTGCTGACAGTCACGCCTAAAGCCAGCCCCGCCAGGCCTAGCGTCGCTGCGTTTGTTTCCAACACGCGCTCGATATCCCACTCGCGGTCGAGTTCGGCAATGCGCGCGGAGATCACCTCGCGAGGTTGGGCCGAGTAATAGCGAACCTGCTGCTCGATTGTGCGATCAATTTTGGCCAGGATTGCCGGATCTGTGTTAGCCCTCACCGGATCTGCGGCTTCCATCGTGTGTGTTAACATAAAAATCGTCCCTCGTTTCCCTTTCACCTCACGTTTCCCTTTCTGCGGAGCAAAGCAACCGGAGCTTTGGGGTGGGGTTTTGCGCATCCCCCTTGCCGGAATTGATAAATCCGGCAAACCTAAAGCCGCATGATGGTTTTCGTCGGGCGCTTATTTCGGCGCATTTTATTCCTCTGTATCCTTGTGGGTGGTTTGGCTTCGAGTCTGCAGGCGCAAAAGGGCGAGCCAACCGATCCGCCTGAACAGCCACTCACAGTCGTGCTCACCAACACTGCCGTTCACACCAATGGCTGGGTGAGCTTTCAAATCCAGAGTCCAACCAATGTTGTTTACGAAGTGCAGGCAGGGCGTCTGCCGAGCGGCTGGACTAACATCGCCAATCTTCATGGGCCGGACCCCTGGAGTTTGCCGGTGGTCGAGTTCCTCCGCTTCGTTGATCCGCAGCCTGACGCCTCCCGGCGGTTTTTCCGTGTGGCTGCCCGCGAGAGGGGGCCAAACGACGATTGGAAGAACCAGTTAACTTTCGCCGATGACCTGTTCGCCCGTGAAACGAGCCAGTCCTTCAGCGGGACTTCTCCACGCTGGGTCAAATTCACGATCCAGACGAACGAGCCGACGCGCGTTTATTTCCAAAACGGCAACGTTTACAACTTTCATTACGACTTTGCCAAAACGCGTCTGACCAATTTCGCGAAATTATCAGCTGCGGAATTCGATGCGGTGACGCTCCACCCGCTGAACCAGAAGGCGATTCTCGGAGCGGCGCTGCTTCCTCCACGGCTTGGTCCGGCAGAATTCGCAATTCAACTCGCCGGGATGGAGGCATACGCGCCAGAGACCGTTCTCCAGGTTGCCGACATGGTGGAAGCCGCCATTGCGGCACCGCAGCCGTTGAAACGCTTCTATTTCCCGACGTATGAGCAGCAGGATGCCGCGCTGCTCGCGCGCGAATTCTTCCGCACGAACAACCTCGAAGTCAGCAGCATTGATCGTTGGATACAAGGCAATGTGGCTTACTCCCAGGGGTGGGGTGTCGGCCGGCTCGTTTTTATTGCGGGATCCGAGATCGAAGCCGCCTATAAGGATGGGCGTCTCAAACCTACAGACATTCTCGTGACCGACGGCGTTCCCGCTGAAGTGCCGTTCGTCAGTGGCATTATTAGCCTTTCGCCTTCCACTCCGAATTCTCATGTAGCTCTCCTGGCGCAGTCGCAAGGAATCCCGTTTATCTATCTTGCTGACAGCGCTGACCGGCAAATCACTAACCTCGTTGGTCGCCAAATTGCGATTGGCTCCGCCTTGAGGAGTTTCGGGAACCCTTACAAGGTTCTGGATCTGTCGGCATATCCAGATGACGTCAGAACCACATTGCTCAACCTGAAGGCCCCACCACTCCTTGAGTATACGCCCAAAGTGGCGCACTCAAATTACGTGATCAGCGTGGACGCTTTGATTCCGGCGGACGCGAAGATCGTTGGCGGGAAAGCCGCCAATTTTGGCACTCTGCGGCGATCGCTGCCGACCAATTCCCCGCCAGCCTTTGCGATCACGTTTCGGCTTTGGGACGAGTTCATGAGCCAGGCTATGCCCGGGGGCGTGACCTTGCAGCAGCGCATTGCGGGCTTGCTCGCTCCTTTTACAAATTACCCGCCGAACATGGGGGAATTGAGCACAGCGCTTGAAACCATTCGAGATTTGATCGAGGACGAAACCGCGTTCACCGAAACGCAGCAGGATGCGATTGAGCTTTCGCTGATGAGCTTCGACCCGCGCCGCAAGATCCGTTTCCGCAGCTCAACCAATGTCGAGGACACGGAGACGTTCATTGGCGCAGGCCTCTACGACAGCTACAGCGGATGCCTTGCGGACGATCAGGACATGGACACAGTAGGGCCGAGCTTGTGCGATCCAGCAGAAGCTCGTGAACGCGGGGTCTTCCGCGCCATTCGCAAGGTTTACGCCAGCTTCTACAACGACAACGCGTTTCTGGAACGCCTGCGCCGCGGAGTGAAGGAGAGCGAAGTGGGCATGGCTGTCGTTGTTCACTATTCGGTTCCCGATGAATTCGAACTCGCGAACGGCGTTGCGACGGCGACCGCTTCTCAAGGATTCGACGGCTTCGGGTTGGACACAAAGATGGTGACGCAGAAAGGCGCTGTCTCGATAACCAATCCTGAAGGTGACGCCCGTCCCGAGGTCGTGGAATTGAGCCGATGGGGCACACTCGAGACCACTCAGACATCCACGCTTGTTCCACTCGGCGGGCATGTCCTCGGATATCAAGACGAGTACAAAGCCTTCCAGGAAATGTTCAAAAAAGCGGCCACCGAACATCGGCGGATCACAGGCAAACAGAGCTTCACCCTGGACTTTGAGTATAAGAAGATCCGGCAGGCGGATGGCTCGACCTGGCTCGCGGTCAAACAGGTGCGTGAAGTCCCCGTGATCGGCCAGGAACGCTCCCCATCTTATCTGCTCAATCCGCCTGCCGATTTCGTGGTCTTCCAGGGCGAGGCGGGAGACGTCTTCGGCATCCATCGACTCAAGTCCGAACTCCGCCTGAGCACGGACTTTGTTCGACTGAGCACAAACATGACAGCGAGTTTCCTTGGCGAGTCCCGCTACGCGGTGCAAAACCTGTTGGAAACAAATGTCCTCACGGGTCGTCCATCCACCTGGCCGAACGCAACCTTTGCCCCGGAGCCAAACGCGGTGGAGACAACTGACTCCTGGACTGTCACTGGGCCGGATGGGGCGCGAACAATGACCCTGGGCATCCGGTTCTTCGATCCGTTCGTGCGGGGTGATCAGTTTCCCGTAAAGACGATCGAGGACGCCTATCTCGAGCTGAAGGCGGTGCATGCGAAGCCGCTTCCGTCCATGGACTGGCAGGGGCTGCCCAGCTCAACGGAGCAGGACATCGTGCGTCTTTCCACGAAGTTGCAGCGCACCGACAAAGACCTGTTTCAGCAAAGAAGCATAGCGGCTTTGAATGGCGCCCAGCGTGTGCAGGTGGACACCAGTTTCTATTGGCCGCCGCATCCCGGGGGCGTAACGGTGGGCTACACAGCGCCGCTAGTGGAATTCGTCAAAACCACGATCACCGGCCTTTCAGCGGAGCCAATCGAATTAACGGGCTATTACTCTCAAAGCTACCGGCCAGGCCACCATAACTTCACCGAAGACTTCATTTTCGAGCCCCAACTGGACCCGGGCGTTTCGCCCGCAACGCTTGCAGCCCTGCGCGGGGCAAACATCCGTTTGCTCTACGTTCACTGGGGGGGCAGAGGAGGCGAAGATGCGGTGTACGTTCTCGGCTTCGATAATCAATTCCGCAAGCTCGCTGGCTCGCCCCAGCCCGGGCGGAACTAAGCAACTCTGCACCGGGCAGGGCGTGAATCGCCTTGCCCGGCCACCTATTCCTTCGGTACCTTCCCGCCATGGCTAAAGTGATGCTCGTGGACGACGAGATGACCATGGTGCAAATGGTCGCCGAGCTTCTTCGAGGCGAAGGCCATGAAGTTTTTCCGTACACCAATGGCAACGCTGCTCTTGAAGCGCTCGAGAGCGTCCAGCCGGAGTTGGTTGTCACCGATCTTTATCTCGACCGCACACGCGCGCACGGCCTGGAGATCCTGAAAAAAGCGCGCGCGATGAGCCCGCCCGCCGTCGTGGTGATGATCACCGGCTTTGGCTCCATTGAGACCGCCGTCGAGGCGATGAAGGCCGGCGCTTTCGATTATCTGGAAAAGCCTTTTAAGCTGGACGAACTCAAGCTCTGCACCCAGCGCGCGTTGAATTACAACGAGGCCATTTCCGAAAACGTTTACCTCAAAAAGCAGCTTCGGAAAAAATACCAGTTCAGCCAAATCATCGGCACAGCTCCGCGCATGCAGGAGGTGTTTAAGATGATTGAGCGGGTGGCGGACACCGACAGCACAATCCTGATCCGCGGCCAAAGCGGCACCGGCAAGGAGCTGGTGGCTCGCGCGCTTCACTACAACAGCCGCCGCCAGTTCGCGCCGTTTATTCCGGTCAACTGCGCCGCGTTGCCGGAGCACTTGCTCGAATCCGAATTGTTCGGCCATCGCAAAGGCGCTTTCACCGGAGCAATTGCGGATAAGAAAGGCCTCTTCCAGGAAGCGGATGGCGGCACCATCTTCCTTGATGAGATTGGTTCGATGCCCGCCACTCTGCAAAGCCGTCTTCTTAGGTTTCTGCAAGAGAAGGAAGTTCGCAGGGTGGGGGACAACACTCCTGCCTACGTGAATGTGCGCGTGGTCGCCGCGACCAATGAGGCGCTTGAGGAGAGGATCAAATCTGGCGCTTTTCGCGAGGATCTCTACTACCGCCTGAATGTCATTCCCATCGCTCTTCCTTCGCTGAAAGAGCGCGCTGAAGACATTCCATTGCTGGTGTCGCACTTTCTCAAAGACAAGGTGCATCACCGCAGCGGCAAGCCATACCAGGTTACTCGCCAGGCGATGGAAGCTCTCATGGCGCATGATTGGCCAGGCAACGTGCGGGAGCTGGAGAACGCCATCGAGCGGGCCTGCGCTCTCTGCGAGGATCCGATCATCCAGGTGCTGGATCTCCCGCCTGCGGTGCAGATCCATGCAAACTTCACATCGACAGACACCGTCATTGAAACACGTTCTGGCGGTGCGCCCACGAAGCTGGTTGTCCTCTCTGAATCCCTATACCCGCTCTCCACAACCCAGACCTCTCCTCAAGCTCCCGCGCATTCCACGCCGGATGCTTCCGCAGCCCTCGCCGACGGCAAGCCGCTAGCCAGCTTGAAGAACTATCTGCGCGACCAGGAAGTCGCTTACCTGAACCGCATTCTCTCCCAGGCAGGCGGGGACAAAGAGCGCGCGGCGGAACTGGCAGGCATCAGCCTTGCCACGCTTTACCGAAAGTTGGCTGAGGCCGAAGACGCCGCTTAACGCGCGCATGTTGCACACCCTGCGGATCCGGAATCTCGCCCTCGTCAGCGACCTGACGGTGGAACTCGCCCCTGGCTATAACGCCGTCACTGGCGAAACAGGCGCAGGCAAATCGATCATCATCGGAGCGCTTACCTTGCTGCTTGGTGAGCGCGCGGATCGCACCATGATTCGCTCGGGCTCGGACAGCTGCTCTGTTGAGGCAGTCTTCGACGCTCCTCCCCAACCTGAGTTCGCTGCTCTGCTCGAGGAGCGCGGGTTGGAGCCTTGTGAAGATGGGAAGCTTATCCTGAAACGTGTGTTCACGGCTGCGGGGAGCAACAAGCAGCATGTGAACGGGTCGCCTGCGACTCTGGTGGTATTGAAGGAAATTGGCGAACTCCTTGCCGATCTACACGGCCCGCACGAGCATCAGTCTCTTCTACAAACTAGCCAACAGCTCTCGATCCTCGACCGCTTCGGCAACCTGGAGGAACTTCGTGGCCGCTTCACGAAGGCTCTGGATAACCGAAAGCAGCTGCAAGCCGAGAAAGCAGCTCTGATTGTGGACGAGCGGACCTACGCGCAGCAGCTCGATTTATTGCGTCATCAGCGCAATGAAATCACTGCGGCCAGGCTTCATCCTGACGAAGAGCAGGAAGCCGAAGAGACTTATCAGCGGGCCAGCAATGCCGCCCGTCTGCTTGAGGCAGCGCAGCAAGCGGTTTCCACGCTGGATGGCGAGGAGAATAGCGTTTTTCAACAACTTGCCGCAGTGGGCCGATCTGTGCAGGAGTTGGCGCGGCTGGACAAGTCCGCTGCGAACCTGGCCGAAATCCACAGCCAGGCTCTGGAGCTTCTCCATGATCTGCAGCGCGAGTTGGAGGCTTACACTGAGAAGGTGGACCTGGACCCTGCCCAGCTTCAGGCCGCGGAAGAGCGATTAACGCTCATTCAATCTCTCAAGCGGAAGTATGGGAGTTCTTTGGCGGAGGTGATTGCTCATGGCGAGGAGGCTGCCCGCAAGCTCCAGCAACTGGAAAGCCGGGATGCCGAACTGGAGCGCATCAACGCTGCGTTGGAGAAAAATGAGCAGGAGCTTCGCGCGAAGGGGGGCGAGTTGTCGAAGGAGCGGCAAAAAACCGCGCGCAAACTGGCCCGCACCGCTGTCGCGCACCTGGAGGATCTCGGATTTAAACAGAGCCAGTTCGAAGTGAGCCTTAAGCAGGCTGCGGAACCGCAGGCCACCGGCTTTGATAACATTGAATTTCTGTTCTCACCAAACCCGGGTGAGCCCCTCCGCCCTTTGCGAGCGATTGCGTCTTCAGGCGAAATGGCTCGTGTGATGCTCGCCTTGAAAAGCGCCCTGGCGGACACGGATCAAATCCCAGTGCTCGTGTTCGATGAGGTGGACGCCAATGTGGGTGGAGAAACCGCGACTGCAGTGGGTCGCAAAATGCAGGAGATTGGCCGTCGGCATCAAGTGCTCTGCATTACGCATCTCGCTCCTGTCGCTGCCCAGGCTCCGCACCACTTCAGGGTGAGCAAAGAGGTGGCTGGCGGCAGGACAACAACGACAGTGGTGAAGCTCGATCCAGCCGAGCGGGTGAATGAGATCGCCCGGATGCTCGGAGGCACCGATTCAGCTGCAAAAAAGCACGCTGAATCCCTTCTCGCATCAGGGAAATAGCGTCCTCACCGCCGCAAAATTTTTCCAAAAATAGTGTTTCATTTTTTCGGATTTGTGGTTCACTTTCCGCATTCCCTCAACTCTCGTGAGAACCTCTCTCGAAGTTGTGTGCAGCTTGCTCGAGTGAGTAGGCGGCGGGTTTTGGTGACGTTAACCGTGTGTTCGCCAAAACCCGCTTTTTTATTCCCCTGAACACTCTCAGTTCACAGGTTTCGTACAAGAAAAATCCCGAAGAACTTTCGCTCTTCGGGATTGAAGGTTTTCGACGTGGAAGCCGCCGTTACGCGCGCTCCATGTACTTGCCGGTGCGAGTGTCGATGCGGATTTTTTCGCCCGTCTTGATGAACAAAGGCACCTGGACCTGAATGCCGGTCTCGAGGGTCACTGGCTTCTGCACGTTGTTCGCTGAGTCGCCGCGGATGCCTTCCGGCGCGTCGGTGACGGTCAGGGTCACACTGGAAGGGAGTTCCAGGGAAACGGCTTTGTCATCAACGAAGGTGACAGTCACGGTGGCGTTTTCCACGAGGTAATTCTTCGCGTCGCCGACCAACTCAGGAGAGAGGGTCACGGTTTCAAATGTCTCCGGATCGGAGAACACATAATCGGTCCCGTCCATGTAGCTGAACTCCATCTTGCGAGTCATCATGGGGATGACGTCCACGCGTTCCGTGGAAGCAAAGCGAACGTCGGACGATTTGCCAGTCTTGATGCTGCGGATCGTCGCCTGGACGAAGGCGCGGAGATTCCCAGGGGTGCGGTGCTGGGTTTCGAGAATGACAGCGACATCGCCATTATAACTAATGGCCATGCCTTTGCGGAGATCGTTGGCTGTTGGCATATCGTTTCTACTAATTCCGAAAAATCGAGACGGGGACGATAGCCCATGCCTACATCAATGCAAGCGCGACTTTTTGGCGCAAACGCCCAAACGCGGCAGCGTTTCTAACGGTTAAGAGGGCAAATGCCAACCGGCGACGAACATTGCGTTGCTGCGCGTCTGCAACGGAGTAATGGAATGAGTGGCGCTCCGCGCGCCAGAGAAGGGGGCGGTTAACTCGAGCGGGCGGAGCTGGGGTTGCGCAGCCGAAATGGACTCCACCACCTCGTCGCACTCCGGGCGCGCAAGTGTGCAAACGGAGTAAATGAGCCGTCCACCAGGCTTCAACCCTTTTACAGCATGCGTAAGGAGTTGTTTTTGCAGCGCGGCAAGCTCCTGAACGTCTTTGGCTGTGGTCGTCCAGCGCGCTTGAGGGTTCCGGCCCCAGGTGCCCATCCCGCTGCAAGGGGCATCCACTAAAATCCCGTCAAACTTCGTCTTGGTTGGCAGGTTTGCGTCGCCCTTCCAACTGGCCATACGGTAATTAAATACCCCCCCTCGCGCCGCGCGGCGTTTCAGGTTGTCGAGGCGCCACTGGGCGGTGTCGCTCGCCCAAATAAGGCCTTTGTTTTTCTTGAGCTGCGCGAGGTGCATCGTCTTGCCGCCTTCACCCGCGCAAGCGTCCCACCAGGTTTCCTTTTCCTGGGGATCGCACATGATCCCGACCGCCTGGGAGGCCAAATCCTGGATCTCGAAAGCGCCTTGGTGGAACAACGGGTGCCGGAATAGATCATCGGGACCGGTGTAGGCCAGGGCATCAGGAAACCCTTTCGGCGCAATCTCCACATCCTGCAGCGACCCCGCGAGCATCTCGCGCTCGCCAGGCTTTGCGCGGAGCCAGAGCAGGGGAGGGGCTTGAAAGGCTCGCACCAGCGACGCACTTACAGGCATCACCTCAGCCACCCATGCTGGCGCCCAGTGCGCCAACAGTTCGTCATCCGCGAAGCTCCCGGGTTTGGCTGAGAACCGCGCTGCCAATTCCGCGGTTCGTCGGATTTCCACGAAGCCGCTCGCTTTCTCCGGATCCTTCATTGGATCCGGCGTGATCCACCCAACCCATCGGAAGTACGTGAAGATCCCCTGCGCTATCGTTGTCTTCTCATCGACCGTGAGCCGCCGATGGTACGCGAGCCCCTCGCGGAGAGCCTTGTCCACGCGTTCCCCCGCCAGGGCAGCACGAATAATCTGCTGCGTGATCTCGAGCAGGCGGGCGGTCATGCCATGACTCCGATCAGGCGGCTTGGGGCCTTGAATTGCCGAGCAACTGCCGCATCACAAACGGCAGAATGCCGCCCTGGCGGTAGTAATCGACCTCGATGGGAGTGTCGATTCGGCAGCGCACCGGAACCTCCTTCGAGCTGCCGTCTGGACTCGTGATCCGCAGCTTCAGCATTTGCTGTGGCTTCAAGTTGTCATCCAGTCCAACGATATCGAAAGTCTCCGAGCCGGTGAGGCCAAGCGTTTGCGCGGAGGCGCCTTCCTCGAATTGCATCGGTAGAACGCCCATGCCGACCAGATTCGAGCGGTGAATGCGTTCAAACGATTGCGCGACGACTGCCCGCACCCCGAGCAGCGCTGTTCCTTTAGCAGCCCAATCGCGGGAACTGCCGGTGCCATACTCCTGCCCAGCGATCACGACCAAAGGCGTTTGCGTCTCCTTATAGCGAACAGCCGCGTCGTAAATGGGCAGCCGTTCCCCACTCGGATAATGCACCGTCACGCCACCTTCAACGCCAGGAACCATCAGGTTCTTGATGCGCACATTGGCAAAGGTGCCGCGCACCATCACGCGGTCATTCCCGCGACGCGCGCCGTAGCTATTGAAGTCTTCGACTGGAACGCCCTCTTTGATCAAATAAATGCCAGAGGGCGAAGTCTTCTTGATCGCGCCGGCAGGGCTGATGTGGTCCGTCGTCACGGAATCACCAAAGATCGCGAGCGGTCGGGCGTTGCGGATTTCGCCAATTTTACCCACTTCCGTGCTGAAGTTCGTGAAGAAAGGAGGCTCCTGAATATAAGTGGATTTTTGATCCCACTCATAGAGGTCGCCAGCGGGCGCTGGAATCTCTTCCCACAACGGGTTCTGCGAAGTGAAGTCGCTATAGAGCTTCCGATAAGTTTCCGGCTCGAACGCGGACTCCAGCAGGTCGCGAACTTCCTGGAGGCTTGGCCAGATCTCTTTCAAGTAAACCGGCTTGCCGTTCTTGTCCGTGCCCAAGGCTTGCGTGGAAAGGTCGATGTCAACATTCCCGGCCAGCGCAAACGCCACAACCAACGGCGGGCTCATCAGGAAGTTTGCCTTGATGCTCTGATGGACTCGCGCTTCGAAGTTGCGGTTGCCGGACAGCACAGACGCGGCCACCAGGTCATTGCTGACGATGACATCTTCGATGCGAGGGTCGAGCGGGCCAGAGTTGCCGATGCAAGTCGTGCAACCATAACCAACAACCTGGAACCCGAGCTGATCCAAATACTTTTGGAGGCCAGTTTTGTTGAGATATTCGGAGACAACACGCGAGCCTGGCCCGAGAGAGGTCTTCACGGTTGGCTTCACGCGCAACCCGCGGTCCACCGCTTTGCGGGCGAGCAAACCGGCCGCCAACATCACGCTCGGGTTCGAGGTGTTTGTGCAGGAAGTGATCGCCGCAATCAGAACATCGCCATGGCCTAAATCGGTGAGTGAGGCTGGCCCGGTTTGGCTGGCCGTTTGGGCCTGCTCCTTCTCCACCCGATCGGGAGTGGGCCGGTTGTTCATCATTTCCAGCTCAGTGAGCGCGCTTGTGTTTTTGGGGCTGGTATTTGGACCCTCCGCCGTGGGCACCGGCTGGCTTTCCTGGGCTTGCGCCCCGCCGCCTGCGGCTGTCTGGGCTGCCACCGTGCGGTCAGCGCCCAGCGTCACAGAGTATCTTTTCGACAGATCCTCGGCTTTCTTGGCGTAGCCGTTCTCCGTAACCGGTTTGGCAAAGAGTTCCTCAAAGCGCGACTTAAGGTGCGGAAGCTCGATGCGATCCTGCGGGCGCTTGGGGCCAGCCACGCTCGGCTGCACACCGGAGAGATCCAGCTCCAGCACTGTGGAGTAATCGATGTCATTCCGCTCCGGCATGCCAAAGAGCTGCTGCGCCTGAAAATAATTGCGGAAGTTGGAGACCTGCTCCTTGGTGCGGCCCGTGGCGCGCAGATATTCGCAGCATTCTTCATCCACGGGGAAGAAGCCCATCGTGGCTCCATATTCTGGAGCCATGTTCGCGATGGTTGCGCGGTCGACAACGGGCAGCGCAGATGCGCCGGGGCCAAAGAATTCCACGAATTTGCCGACGACCTTCGCCTTGCGCAGCATTTGCGTGACGGTCAAGGCGAGGTCAGTGGCCGTGACGCCTTCGCGGAGTTCCCCAGTGAGATAAACCCCCACCACATCGGGAGTGAGGAAGTAAACTGGCTGCCCAAGCATGCCTGCTTCCGCCTCAATTCCGCCCACACCCCAACCAACGATCCCCAGGCCGTTGATCATGGTGGTGTGTGAGTCAGTGCCGACGAGAGAATCCGGGTAGAAGAGATCCTGTTTGTTGAGCACCCCTTTGGCGAGGTATTCGAGGTTGACCTGGTGAACGATGCCTATACCGGGGGGAACGACCTTGAACGTCTCAAAGGCTTGCATCCCCCACTTCAGGAACTGGTAGCGTGTCTGGTTCCGCTTGAACTCGATCTCCATGTTCAAGCGGAGGGCTTCCTTGCTGCCGGCCACATCGACCTGCACGGAGTGATCCACAACCAGGTCCACCGGAACCAAGGGTTCAATGATCTTGGGGTTTGCTCCGAGCCGCGCCGCGGCTGAGCGCATGGCTGCCAGATCCACCAGCAATGGCACACCCGTAAAATCCTGCAGCACAATGCGCGCGACCATGAACGGGATCTCTGCGGTCCGTTCGGCGGTGGGCTGCCATCCTGCTAGATTGCGGATGTCCTGCTCGCTGATCTTCTTCCCGTCAAAATTGCGGAGCAATGACTCGAGCACGATCCGGAGGCAAACAGGCAAACGGCTAATGGCTCCAACTCCCTGCTTTTCCAGGCTGGGCAGGGAATAGAATTTTCCTTTGCGGCCACCGGCCAGGGAAAATTCCGAAAGTGAACTGAACAAGTTGTGTAATTGGCTCATGGTTGTTGCAGCGCCCACCGCGGCGGGCGGGCATACAATAAGGGTCTTCTGTTAAAAGACGCAACGGCGGCATGCAAGGGTCCGGCCAGAATCCGGGGCAAAAATTTGTAACAAGCCCATGCGAATTTGTGTTATTCTCTGCGTATGGATCTGTTGTTGAGTTTGTGCATTGGCCTCGGGCTGAGCGCGGCCTGCGGCTTTCGGATTTTCGTCCCACTGCTGATCACCAGCATTGCGGCCCACGCGGGGCATCTCTCGCTTGCCCCGAGCTTTGACTGGATTGCCTCCACCCCGGCCATGGCGGCTTTTGGCATCGCCACCGCCCTTGAAATTGGGGGGTATTACATCCCGTGGGTGGACAACTTTCTCGATACCGTCGCGACACCTGCGGCAATTGTGGCAGGCAGCATTGTCACTGCCTCCATGGTCACTGACGTGAGCCCGTTCATGCAATGGAGCCTCGGCATCATCGCCGGCGGCGGCATTGCCGGAGCCGTTCAGGGTATGACTGTTTTGGTCCGCGGCGCCTCGACAGCGACCACTGCTGGTTTGGCCAACCCTTTGTTCGCCACCGCTGAGTTGGGCGGCGCCATCGGAACTGCCTTCCTGGCCATTGTTGCTCCAATCGTGGCTTTAATCGCCGTTGCCGCCGTAATCGGCTGGGTGATCCTCAAGCTCGTCCGTCGCACCACGAAAGTAGCCTTGTAAAGCTGCTTAACCGAGCCGGACGTGGCTGAGCGTCGTGTACGTTGAGCCGCTGGGGGAAAGATCGCTTCGAATAATCTCCACTTCCTCGACCCGCCAGGATGAGGAAGCGGGGATTTTGTATTCTCTGGTCGTTAGACCGATATGCCGAAGCTCTGCGAGGCTTTCAGCTTTGACTCGGCCCAACGTGAGGTGCGGCTTGTAGTCTCGCTTTTCCGGCGGTTCTCCCACCTCTGCGGTTCGAGTTTCGATCTGCTTTTGCAACTCAATCAGCCGGGGAAGGTCGCCATGGATGCCCGCCCAGATCACACGCGGATTTGCAAAGCTTGGGAAGCATCCAACCCCGCTGACCTGAAGCTCGAACGGCTCCGCTTCGGCGGCGCTCTGTTGCACTTGAGCGATCAACGACTCGATTTCACCGGCCGGCACATTGCCGAGGAACCGAAGCGTCAGGTGAAGTTGTTCCGGTGGGCTCCAACGAACTTTCTTCTCCGCGCCAACTTGTTTCCTTAAGCGATCCTGCGCGGCAAGAACCTCCCTTTTTACAGCTTCGGGAATCGCAACGGCGATGAATGTGCGGATGCTCTCGTTCATGAACCCGCCGCCAAGTATAGACGGGAGGGGGGGCTCAGAAAAGGCTATTGGAACCCGAGCAATCGCCCACCCTGGTAGGTGATGAAAGCGAAGATCCAGGCTAGCGCGCCCATGTAAACCCACTGGAACACCGGCCATTTCCAGGAGTTCGTCTCGCGCCGCATGACTGCGACCGTGCTAACGCATTGCAAGGCCAGAACATAAAACACCATCAACGTGACCCCCAGCAACGGGGTGTACAGCCGGGTTCCGTCCTGCCGCTGCTGTTGCTGCAATGTTTCCGCCACTGTTTTAGTCGCCTCCTCATCATCGCCGCTGGCCACATTATAAACGGTGGACATTGTGCTGACGAATACCTCCCGCGCCGCGAAAGAGGCCACGATGCCGATCCCAATCTTCCAGTCAAACCCCAGCGGCCGAATAAGCGGCTCAATGAAATGGCCCGCGCGGCCGGCGAAGCTGTTGCGCAAGCGTTCGCCGCCCAACTCCGCTTCAAGGGAGGACAACGCTGCTTGAGTGGCTTCATCCGGTTGGCCATCCGCCGTGGTTGTGGCCCGTTGCTCGATCGCCGTTCGGCGAGCTTCGAAAGTCTGCTCCACCGCGGCATTGCGAGGGTAACTGACGAGGAACCAAAGCAGGATGCTGATCCCAAGAATGATGGAACCGGCTCTTTTCAGAAATAGCATGGCGCGATCAGCCATGTGCCGGAGAACCACCTTTAGCACCGGCTTTTTGTACGGAGGCAGCTCCATGATCAGGAATGGGGTCTCTCCTCTCAGAAGGGTTTTCTTGAAGATCCATGCCATCCCCAACGCCACAAAAAGACCGAGCAGATACATGGCGAGCATGGTCAGCCCCCGTGAGCCGAAGAACCCAAAATCGCGTTGCGGAATGCACGCGGCGATCAGCAGCGTGTAAACGGGAAGCCGAGCCGAGCAGCTCATAAGGGGCGCCACAAGCATGGTGACTAACCGATCCTTGGGCGTCTCGATCGTCCGCGTCGCCATTATGCCCGGGATGGCGCAGGCAAAGGAGCTGAGCATCGGGATGAAGCTCTTCCCATGCAGGCCAACCTTGCTCATCAGGCGGTCCATCAGGAAGGCCGCCCTGGCCATGTATCCGGTGTCTTCGAGCAATCCAATGAACAGGAACAGCAAACAAATCTGCGGCAGGAACACCACCACAGCGCCAACGCCCGCGATCATCCCGTCCACCAGCAAGCTTTGCAGATCGCCGGGCGGCAGCCAGCCGCCAACCCGTTGGCCGACCCAATTCACCCCTTCCTCCAGCCACGTCATGGGCCATTCGGCAAAGGTGAAGATGCTCTGGAACATCAATGCCATGATCCCGAGGAAGATCAGCATTCCCCAGACTTTATGCGTCAGCACGCGGTCGAGTTTGTCGCTGAAAGTCTCGTGAACAAACGACTGATCCTCGACCACCTCGCGATGAATTTCCGCAACGGCGTTGTAACGCGCCTCAATGGCCGCGCTGCGCCAATCGATGCTTTGAGCCTCCAGCGCGGTCCGAGCCTTCGCCAATTCAGGCTCCAAAGAAGCTGGCGCCTTGGCTTTCTCATCCGAGATTAAAAGCAATGCCGCGGCTTCCGGGGAAAATTCCTTCTGCTTCAGCGCGCCAGCCAGGCGGCTGACTTCCTTCTGCAGGGGGGCAGGGAGGGCGATTAACTCGCGGGCAATCGCGGGACGCTCCCGTTGGTGCGCCCGTTCCAGAATGCTATTGCGCAATGCCGGAAGCCCTTGGCCGATGCTGGCCACAATCGGAATGACTGGCACACCGAGAAGCTCTTGCAGGCGGTCAGCGGAGACGCTGACCCCATTCTGCTCGGCCACATCGACCATGTTCAGCGCGAGAATGGTCGGGTAGCCCAACTCAATGACCTGGGTGGCGTAGTAAAGATTCCGTTCCAGGTTGGACGCATCCACCACCACCACAACCAAATCGGGCTTGGGCACCTCCGGCAAGTGCTGGAGGAGAACGTCGCGGGAGATCTGCTCGTCCAGCGACTGGGGGCTTAAACTGTAGGTGCCCGGAAGATCGAGAACAGTGATCGGCGCTTTCGGTGCGGTGCCAAGCATCCGCCCTTCTTTGCGCTCGACCGTAACGCCGGCATAATTCCCCACCTTTGCGCGGAGACCCGTCAACGCGTTAAACAGCGTGGTCTTCCCGCAATTTGGATTGCCCGTTAGCACGACAAATGCCGTCGCTGACGGGGCGCTGACAGGGGAGGATTCCGACGCGGTGCGCATGAGCTGGCCGATTAAGCTTTTGGACGAACCAGGATCTGCTCTGCTTCATGCTTGCGCAGGGTTAAATGATAACCCCGCACCTTAATTTCGATAGGGTCGCCCAAAGGAGCGAACCGAACCAGTTCGACAGGCGTGCCCACGAGCAAGCCCATTTCCATCAAACGCGCGCGATTGCCTGCGGCTATCTTAATCTCGCCAACTGTGGCGTGCGCGCCAACCTGCAAGGAGGTCAGGGGTTGAAGGAGATCCGCAGGCATTTAGGCAGCAACCCGCCGGGCTGGTTCCACCACTTCGACTAAAATTTGTTCCGCGAGCGCGGAGCTAATGCCCAGGCGCACATTGCACACCTGGCAGATCACGTTGGTTTGCTGGCTAAGCAGTCGAATCTTTTGCTCCTCGCAGAACCCCATCTCCCGCAAGCGATTGGTCACGTCTGTGGAGCCGGAGAGGCGCTTGATGCGCACGGCAGAGCCTGCCTGAACCTTCGTCAGCGGGCACATGAATGGCTGCTGGCAGTGTGGGTCCAGGTTTACGGGGAAACCGGCGCTCTTCATCGGGGCCAAGCTAGGTTAATTGAGACTCAGTTGCAAGAAGGTTTGTGCGTGCTCCGCGGCTTTTCGATTGCGGCCGCAAACCTCGGAGGACTTGGGGCAACCCACCCTCGTGCAAAACGGTCCGTAGCAACCGGAAGCGTAACCTCTCCGGAGGGCTGCGTAGCAGCCGAACAGAGTAGCCCACAGGCAAGGCGCCAGCGCAGCCTGTGGGTGCAAAGCCCCCTTCATCCCAGCCTCCGTAGGAGGCGCACAAGGTAAAGCAATCGAAAACTCGTTTGCCCGAACCTATTTTTGCTTCCGCAGCCGCTTCTTTGTGGCTGCTTGAAGCGCCTCGAGATCGGGCTTCAACTCCTGCCGGGTGTCGCTGGTCATCCGGTCGATGAATAGGATCCCGTTCAAATGATCAACCTCATGCTGGACGGCGCGGCTGAGCAATCCGCCCGCGCGGAACTTCACCGCGCGCCCTTCTCCATCAAGCGCCTCCACCTCGACGAACTCCGGCCGCGTGATTTCCGCATACATCTCCGGAAAGCTCAGGCAGCCTTCGGGCCCCTTGGCAGCCTCACCCTGCGCGCGAATAACCGGGTTCACCAGCGCCATCGGCATATGGGCCGCAACATCCACTGCTTTGCCATTGATTTCGAGCGTGGAAGGGCGGTCTGTCGCTTCCCGAACATCCAAAACGGTGATCTGCAACGCCCGCCCGACCTGCTGGGCGGCGAGTCCGACCCCTTTCGCGTCGTACATGGTGTCGTACATATCCCGGATGAACTGGCGAATTTCCGGAGTGATCTTTTCCACTCGAGCGCCTTTTTCCCGGAGGACGGGGTCTCCATATTTAACAACTTCCAACACCATAATGCTAAGCAGCTTCCTCTTCCGGAGCGACGGGGTATTGCTCCAGGAACGCAACCATATCACTGAAAGCGGCAGTCGCCCCGTTCTTCACGTAATACCCGCTGTTCGCCACCGCGAGGGCAATCGATTCGGCTGGTTCGAAGCCCAGCAAGGCTCCAAGGCAGAAACCCGCGTTGAAATGGTCGCCCGCGCCTGTGGTCAGCAATGCAACCTCGATCTGCGGACCATAGGCGACATCCACACCCTTGCCGTGCACCACAAAAGCGTAGGCCACCGGATGGATTACCAAATGGCAAATTCCAAGCTTATCGAAGAGCCTTTGGCCGAGTTGCACTAGCGCTGCTTGAGAATCATCCTCCCTTTTGATTCCAAAAACCTCCGCCACCTCCACCGCTTCTTTCTCGTTTAGCCCGAGCGCTACATCGAAGTGCTTCTGGAACTCACGGATAACATTCAGCGCCTCCAGCAGATCCGCGGGCGTCCGTTTGGCCGGATCCGCCAGGTCGAAGAACATCATCCGGCGGGTTGCGCCAAGTTTCGTTCCGTATTCCGCCAGCGCCCGGCGCCAGATGCTGGTCATGAACGGGGCCATCGTCCAATTCACAAACGCCACCAGTTCAGACTCAAGAAAGGCCTTGGCAAACTCTTCGGCTCCGAAGCGCCTCTGGATATTTTCCCACGTAATCTCACCGAGGGAAGCGGTCTTTCCGAGCATCAGCTTTCCATCTTCAAATTCCAGCGCCTGGGTATAGCCAGGGTCAGCGATGGAATGGACCGCAGCTCTCTTTGCCAGTGCATGGAAAACCGGATGCAGGTGTGGATAACCTAATGCTCCCAGATAGGTGACCTGGAAGCCAAACGCCGCCAGCGCGTTCGCCAGAATGGGGCCGTTGCCGCCCAGCTTTACCCGTTGGGAAACGACTTCAATGTTCGTGCTTTTGCCGGCGGCTTCGGAAATCCGCGCTCCAAACTCCGCCATGGTCGCGAGCCGTTTGTATCGCTCGGCATTCTCGCGAATATCGACCACATGGATGATCTCATCGACAAAGCCATCCAGCCCAGCGAAGACGCGTGTTTTTGTGATGCGTTCTTCGTTTCCCGCGAGACGCTTTGCAGTCCGCTGCCGCACCTCGCCGTTGCTTATTCTCGCCCCCATCAACCTTTACTCCGCTGAGACACCCAAAATTTCAAGAATCCGCTCCAGGTCCGCGTCATTGAAGAAGTGGATTTCCACCGAGCCTTTGCCGCCCTTGTAGCGCAACCCCACCTTCGTTCCCAACCGCTGCGTTAGCTTATTTTGCAGTGAGGATACATGCGCCTCCGTTGGCGCGGATGGTTGTTTGCCATCGCTTTTAGCGGGCGCCGCCGCGCGCGTGCCTTGCCGCGCTGCCACGAGCTGCTCAGTTGCGCGAACGCTCAGGCTCCCGCGAATGATCTCCTCAGCGGTCTGCTTTTGGTCAGCAGCGTTCCCCAGGCTTAATAGCGCTTTGGCATGCCCTGCGCTGATGCGTCCGGTCCGGACATACGCCTGAACTTCCGGTGGCAGGTTGAGCAACCGCAAGGCATTGGCCACCGCTACTCGCCCTTTGCCCACCTTGGTCGCGACTTGCTCCTGGGTCAGTTGAAATTGTTTGATCAACCGCTCATAACCGAGCGCCTCTTCCACAGCATTCAGGTTTTCGCGCTGCAGATTTTCGATCAACGCCAGCTCAAGGACGGTAATGTCATCGGCCTCGCGCACGATCACAGGCGCTTCTGTAAGCGGGATCAATTGCGAAGCGCGCCACCGCCGTTCCCCGGCGATCAGTTCATACCCTTGCGCGCTCCGCCGGGCGATGAGGGGCTGGATAAAGCCCTGCTCCTTAATTGAATCGGCCAATTCACGCAGGCTCTCGTCTGAGAACTCCTTGCGCGGTTGAAGCGGGGAGGGGTGAATTTGCGTCAAAGGAATGCGCTCCACGCGCTCACCGGGCGCGACTGGCGCTGGAGGGGGCGTTGCGGCTGGAACGGTCTTGGGCGGCTCAGCAGGCTTCGGCTGGGGACTAGATCCACCCAACAGCGCCCCCAAACCGCGGCCTAAAACAGGCTTCGGCATCGCGGCTAGGGTGTGTCGTTGCCACCGCAAAGTCAATTTCGACCACTCAGCGCCACCGAAAATTCCCAAGACGCAAAGTGGAAATTCCGCCAATGAGCATTAAACTTGCTCCCGAATTCCTCGAACGCATGAGCATTGCCCCGCCTTTCTCTGGTCACACCTGCACGAAGCCGTTCCGTCGCTGGTTCCTTCACCTCTGGTGTGTGGCCGCGCTGACGTTTGCGGCCGCAGCCCAGGACAAAAGCATTCGCCTGCGCAATCAGACGATTCAAACACCCCGGAAGGCGCAGATCCAGGCCGCCACGGCGGATCAAGAGCAACAGAAGGGTTTATGGCTGATCCAATTCGAGGGGGCTTTCATTCCCGCGTGGGGTGAGCAGCTGAAAGGCCTGGGCGTGGAGTTGGTCACCGCCGTTCCTGATGATGCCTACATTGCTGACCTCAAGGGAGCGAAGCTCGGGGCGATTAAGAAGCTTCAGTTCGTGCGCTGGGTCGGGCCTTACAAGGCGACGCACAAGATTCATCCAAAGCTCAGTGCGCTCAGGCCTGCGGAGTTTTCGACGGTGCGCGTGCTGCTCAAGCCGGGTGTAAAAGGGTTGGACCGTCTTGTCGCTCTACGAACTGGGCGCGGCGGGAAACTGTTAAGTCAGGGACGCTTCGGCACAGTTCTCGAAACCCAGGTCACTCTGCAAACTTTGCAAGCATTCGCAGCGTCACCTGCGGTTCTGTGGCTTGAGCCTGCCCCGCAACCGAAACTCTATGATGCCCTCGCCGCGCAAATTATCGCTGGTGAGGTAGAAGGCGGCCTCAGCGCTGCCATTCATGAACTCGGGTTCACCGGGGAAGGTGTCACTGTTGCAGTCGCGGACAGCGGTTTGATGGCCGGCACGGCGGAAGATATGCATCCCGATCTTGAGGGGCGGGTCACGGCATTCTTCCATTATGGCCAGCTTGAGGATGCCGGGGATGAGCACAGCCATGGAACGCATGTGACCGGCATCATTGCTGGCGACGGCGCCACTGGCGAAACAGACGAGGAAGGTTATCTCTACGGCCTGGGCATCGCGCCCAAAGCCAACATCGTTGCCCAGCGCATCTTTGACGGGCTCGGCGGTTACCACGCGCCCCCGACCTTCGAAACCATGACGCGCCACGCCTTGCAGGCGGGAGCGGAGATTGGCTCGAATAGCTGGGGTGACGACACGCAAGGCCGGTATGATCTTTCCGCCATGGAGTTCGACGCCCTCGTGCGCGATGGTGACGCCGAAACACCGGGCGACCAGCAGTACATCCTCGAATTTTCCGCAGGCAACTCTGGCCCCGGCACCCGAACCATTGGCAGCCCTGCGGTTGCCAAAAATGTGATCGCCACCGGCGCGTCACAGAATAATCGTCTGGAATTCATCCTGTATGCGGAAGGCCAGGAAGCCATGGCCGATTTCTCCAGCCGAGGGCCTTGCGAGGATGGCCGTATCAAACCCGACATTGTCGCCCCCGGCACATGGATCGCGTCGCTTCAATCTTCAGCCGCGACTGACGAAAATGCCTGGCTGCCGATCTCGCCGAACTACCTTTACCAGGGCGGCACAAGCCAGTCCGGGCCGCAAGTCTCCGGCGCGGCTGCTGTGTTCGTTCAATATTACCGCGAGACGCACAACGGCCAAACGCCATCGCCCGCGCTGGTCAAAGCCGCGCTCATCAATTCAGCCGTCGACATGAATGACGCCGACGGCACACGCCCCGTGCCTAACAATGATGAAGGCTGGGGGCGCGTCAATTTACCCTCGCTGATCGGCGGAGATCTGAATTTCGAGTTGCTCGATCAAACCGAGACCCTGGCCACGGGCCAGGTTTATGAGCGTCGTTTCTTTGTCGCGGATCCCGACCTTCCGCTGAAGCTCACCCTGGTTTATACCGATGTCCCAGGCTTCCCCGGCGCGATTCCCGCGCTGGTCAACGATTTGGATTTAGAAGTTGTCAGCCCGAGCGGCGTAACCTACCGCGGCAATCAATTCCTCAATGGCGAGTCTGTCCCGAACCCTGCGGGCGCTGACAAGCTGAACAATGTTGAAGGAGTTCACCTCTTCGTTCCTGAGGCGGGTGAGCACATTGTCCGTGTTCGCGCTCGCAACGTTGCAGCCGACGCCCGCAAGGACACCGCCTCCGTTGATCAGGATTTCGCGCTCGTTATTTCCGGCGGCGTTCCTTTCCCCGGCCAAGCGTACGTCGCGCTCGATCGCGCTGCTTACACCGTTCCGGCGCAAGCGGCCGTTCGCGTCATCGACTTCGATTTAGCCGGACAAAACGCAATTACGGTGCGGGCTTCGAGTTCCACGGAGACCCCCGGGTTCCCAATACAATTAGCCGCCGCTGGCAATCGCGGCGTGTTCACCGGCATCGTTCAAATCGCAGCAGGCCCAGCGCTTAACGACACCCTACTGCAGGTGAAGCATGGCGACACCATCAGCGTCACCTATGCGGATGCTTCCTCCGGCGAATCCGTTGTCGGATCTGCCAACATCGATACCGCCGCGCCGTTAGTGTCGAACGTTCGCGTGACGCATGAGTTCGGGGCGGCTCGCATCCAATGGGCCACAGACGAGCCCGCTCGTGGTGTCGTGGAGTTTGGGGCGACCGCAAGTCTCGGGAGCAGCGTCACCAACACCGTTTACCAGCAAGCACACGCAGCCGAACTTCCTGACCTTCGCAGCGGGACCACTTACTTCTACCGCATTGTTGCGGAAGATCGCGCGGGCAATAAACGGGTGGCGGATAACAACGGCCAGCTCTTCTCCTTCGTGGCTCAAGGCGCCCCCCCAGTGCTGCTGGTGAACGCTTACGAGCACAGCCCCGAGGATGAAGGGCAGGAGATTCCCGTCACAACTTACACCGATGCCCTTAACCAAACGGGCGTTCCTTATGACGTCTGGAATGTTGCGGAACGCGGCTCTCCTCCTTTGGCCACTTTGCGCAACTACCGCATCGTCATGTGGCGCATCAACGACAGCTTCTGGGACAGCAGCATCATAACCGCGGAACAGGAAGCGACGATCACCTCTTACGTCAATGGCGGTGGATCCTTCTTCATGGCGTCGATGGAGATCCTCTCCCGGTTGGGCGCTAGCCAATTCAAGCGCAACATCCTGCAGATTGATGAATTTGTTCAAAACACAGACCCGTTTGGCGAATGCCCAACCTGTGATGAAGACCACGGCGCCGGGCAGATTATTGGCTCGCTGCACGACTCCACCACCAGCGGTGTGAACGTCGAGATCGATTACTCCCTCTATCCCTCTTTTGAGTTCGATCCCATTTTCATAGGACCCGACGTGAGCGACACGTTCGTTCCCACCACAAACGCCGTGACCATTCTGACAGAAGCAGAGGGCCGCACCGTCGGCATGCGTTGGCCAAGGGTTCCACAAGACGGGCAGGGGAGGGTCGTTTTCCTTTCTTTCCCACTCGACGGCATTCCCATGACCGGGCAGGCCCCAAACACCCGCGCAAGTTTTCTTCGCAACATTTTCGGGTTCCTTGCTCCTGGGCTCAACGGCGCCGCTAACCTTTCTCTCGACCGCGAGATGTACACCGTTCCTTCACAGGTGAACATTGAGTTGGGCGATTCCGACCTGGCTGGCGCTCGGCAAACGACTGTGCGAATCAGCTCGGAGTCCACTCCGCAGGGCGCAGAGGTGGCGCTTTCAGAAACGGCTTCGCCAGGTGTGTTCCGGGGATTCGCCTTCCTCGTGAACCCGGGCCAGGCGCTTGGCCCCGCCAGGATTGCAGCCAAGGAAGGAGACATTATTCGCGTCACCTACACGGATGCTTCTTCCGGTTCCGCCGTCTCTGCCACTGCGGATGTGGACACCACCGAGCCAACGATTAGCGCTGTCCAAGTCGAGCCAGATTTCGAGAATGCCACCATTTCCTGGGAGACGGATGAATTTGCCGATTCATTGATTCAATACGGCGAATCCGCTTTCCTCGGCAAAACAGCTTTCCGCGCCCAGCCCCAGATAGATCACGAGCTGCTCATCACTGGCTTGCAGCCCGACCGGACTTACTTCTATCAGGTTGTCAGCCGCGATGAGGCCGGCAACACCCAGGTCGATGACAACAATGGGCAGCTCTACACCTTCAAGACTTTGGCCCCCCTCCGCCCGCCGATTGTCACTGACTTCGAGAACGGCCCTGCCGATTGGGACATCTTCATCGATGACGATATCGCCAGCATCGGTTGGGAACTCGGCACGCCCAACAACGGCATTGCTCAGGGCGGCCATTCTGGCCAGAAGGCCTGGGGCACAAACCTCCGTGGCGAATTCTTTGACTCCGCTCACACCTTCCTCATAAGCCCCGCCATTCATGTGCCGGAGAGCGGCGACACCACGCTGCGTTTCTGGCACACGTATGATTTCACTGCTCCAAGCACTTTCGAATACGCGCAGCTGCTTTTGTTCACGAACACCCTCACGCAGCCTATTCTGCTGAAGGAATATAATGAGTTTACACCCGATTGGGAGGAGGAGGTGATCAACCTTTCCGCCCACGCCGGTCGTGTGGTCCAGCTCGTTTGGGAATACCTATTGTTCGACCTGGAGGAAGCAGGCGCCACCCACCATGGCTGGGTGATTGATGACATCTCGGTGACTTCCACGAACTCACCACGCGGCAACATCAGTGTGCAGAATAACCTGGCCCAGGCCCGCTTCCGCCTGCTCGGTCCGACCGTCTTCAACGGTTCAGGCCTTGCCCACCAGGTGACCAACGCTCCCGCAGGCGAATACACGCTCAGCTTTGAACCTGTCCCTTATTACACCACTCCTGCGCCGCAGACCAAAACTCTGACTGCCGGCCAAACTCTCCAGTTCAGCGGCAACTATACATTCCCTGACGCCAACCAGAATCAGATCTCCGACCTTTGGGAGCAGCAATTCCCACGAACGGGTGGCGATCCTCTGCGCCGGGATGACGCGGATGGTGACGGCGCGAGCGACTACCATGAATTTCTGGCTGGCACTAATCCATTGGACGGCAATTCGAGTTTCCGATTGCTGACGCCGATGCCCAGTGGCCCTAACCGTGTTCAACTGCGCTGGTTCAGCGCGAACGGCCGCGATTACCAGGTGCTTGGCAGCACGAATGGCGTGGCCTGGAATCCTCAAAGCAATTCGTTAAAAGCGTCAGGAGCTGAGTCGAGCTTCAGCGTCAGCGGCATCACCAATTACTCAACGCTCTTCCGCGTCCGAGTCACTCCTTGAACCGGTTAGTGCGCGGCTAAAAAAAGAGGCCGGTATATATCGGGTAAGCGTTCACCTTGCCCCCTGCGAAATACTTCGTTTGTGGGAAGATGAACCAACGCAATTGCTGGTCATAATGAATGGCGATCGGCGTATTCGGCTCGTTGGGGTCATACGCCAGCAAGATCAAGCCCGATTGTGCTTCCAGGCACTCATACACCAGCACCGTGTGGTTGATTGAAAGCTGCGGAAATCGGGCCACGTGCAGGATGGGAGGGCAATTCTTGCGAACCTCAGCTTTCAATCGTTTCGCCGTTTTCGCCTGACCCTTGCGGGAGAAAGGAAGGGTCATCCTCCAGTTGCCTCGTTGAAAATAGCTCTGCCAGGCTCCGCCACAATTCTCCTGCAGCAGTCGCGCGTGGTCGCGGCTGAAATGGTTGAGGTTCGTGTAACCGGCAATCACCACATCCGGCCGCTCTTTTCCAGGGCGCAAGCCCACAACCGTCCTGATCGCCCTCTTGTACTCCTTCTCACTCTGGCGCGGCAATGCAGGCTCAAACCTTGCGTATTCGAAGAACTGCCGCGCTGACCGTGACATCGGAACACAGTGAAGAGAATACGTGGGCCGCGGCTGTTTCTTCTTGCCTCGCCACTTTCCCTCCGCGTCGTAGCCGTATTCCCAGGCTGTTTCGTTCGCGTAGGCAAAGGTGTCCTCCCCGAAGACAAAGGGACGATCGTTGCATGAATGTCTCGGCCCCGTTGTTGAGCACCCAGTGCAGGCGAGGAGAACCACCGCTCCAGCCAATGCCGTCGAGCGACAGCTCGTTTTTAACAATTTGCTCCACCAAACCAACAACATGCTTGCGAAGCAAAGTACGGCAGCTTACGCACAGTGCAATGCTTTACGAGCGGTGGCTGGCGGTTGCGCGCGCGCGGAGGAACGACTTCGCCCTCCGCGATGCTTGCACTGGTCGTGAGTGGTCTTTTGGTGAGCTGCTGGCGGAAGCGGAATCTCAGCCTGACCCTGGGCCGGGTGTGCATCAGGCCGAGGGGTTCGGCGCGAGGTTCATTCTGCAAGTCCTGCGCGCGTGGAAGTTCCAACGGCCGTTAGCCCCTGTCGAGCCGGGGCAGAGGCTTCAACTCCCCTCAATGGAGACCCCCGCCTGGTGCGCGCACCTGAAAGCCACGTCCGGGACAACAGGTCGCCCGCGGTTTGTCGCTCTAACAGCGGAGCAATTAGCTGCGGATGCAGACAACATCGTCGCCACGATGGGCCTCGTGCTTGCGGCTCCAAATCTTGCCGCTATTTCGCTCGCGCACTCCTACGGCTTTTCCAACTTAATCACCCCTCTGCTGCTTCACGGCATACCATTGATCCTCGCTGCGTCTCCTTTGCCCGAAAACATTCGTGCGGAAGCGCAGCGTTTTGACCGCGTCACCCTGCCTGCTGTCCCTGCGTTGTGGCAGGTCTGGGCGGATGCGCGCGCCATCCCAGGGAATGTTCACGCCGCCATATCAGCAGGCGCTCCGCTCAGCCTCGCTCTGGAGGAGCGCGTCTGGAACGGGTTCGGGCTGAAGCTTCACAACTTCTACGGTTCCAGCGAGTGCGGAGGCATTGCTTACGACTCCTCAAACACCCCGCGAACAGACGCGCAGATCATCGGCGCTCCGCTGAAGGGTGTTCAAGTCAGCTCCACCGACGAAGGTCTGCTCGAAGTCCGGAGCGCCGCGGTTGCGGAGGCATACTGGCCCGAGCCAGCGTCTGAATTGAGCAGAGGCGTTTTTCGAACCGCAGATCTCGGTGTCGCCGCCGCTGATGGCATTCGCCTGAGAGGCCGCGCCAGCGATTTGATCAACGTTGCGGGCCGGAAGGTTTCGCCCGAGCAAGTGGAGGAAGCGATCCTGCGCACGGGACAGGTTCAGGCCTGCCTGGTGTTTGGCGCGCCCGCGCGGGATGGGAGTGAACAGATTGTCGCCGCGATTACTGCGAACCCTGGAATGGAAATTGCCGAACTCCGCCGCCGCCTTTCCCTGCTGATTCCGAACTGGCAAATTCCTGCCCGCTTTTGGCTGGTGGATAGCCTAACGGCAAACAATCGCGGCAAACTCTCCCGCAGAGAATGGCGGAGTAGGTTCGAGCGCGCGGACGCAGACGCCGCTACGAGTTAGACGCTGCTTTTAGAAGAACAGGCTGCGCTTCTTGCGCCTTTTGACCACCGGCGCGGCCGTGAGCATGCGTGTGAATTTCCAGCCCCGCCACAACCATAGCGGCGCCTTCACGAGCTTGCGCAACGGCGTCTTCCAGACCACCAACCCAACCAACGCCATACCCCACGGGCTTTTCATCCAACTGAACCGATCCATGGTGTTCCGCGCGCGGATGATTGGACGCTGCGCTTCCCGGTAAAAGTAAGCCAGCTGGTTCCGCTGCTGCTCAGCCAGCGCCACCAGGCTTCGGCGGCGCACTTCAATGTCAGCGAGTTGCTGCTTCACTCTTTACCTCCCCTAAGGCTTCTTCCGCCGCCTGCCGCTCCGCCTTCTGCTTGGCTGTCGCGAGCGCTTTGTAATCCTTGTCCAGTTCTTGCGCCGTCGTCGCGAAGAGCTTCGGATTCTTCGCGAATTTCCGCAGCCCCATCACCGCTCCAATTCCCAGCCCCAGGAACAACAACGAAAACCCGCCCAGCACATGCAGGCGGTATTTCGTCTCCCAAAACAGCGTGATGATGAAAAACGTGAGCAGCAGCAGGCCGAAGCTCAGGAAGAATATCCCACCCACCGCCAGGAACAGCATCTGCTCCAGCCGGTAGCGGGCTTCCTCAATTTCTGTGGAGATG
The DNA here is from genome assembly GCA_035627835.1 of Candidatus Methylomirabilota bacterium. Taxonomy (GTDB): domain Bacteria; phylum Verrucomicrobiota; class Verrucomicrobiia; order Limisphaerales; family SXQI01; genus DASPKX01. The sequence continues at coordinate 6,074 of DASPKX010000171.1, read as the reverse complement.
ATCTCCACTCGGGTCTTCAATAACGCCACCCATGTGGAGGCCGAAGCCCGCATCGACTCCATGAACCCAAGGTTCGGGTCACTGGAGCTGCTTTCAAATTCGCTTGATCCGTTGCGCATATGTCCCTTTTAGCGGCGGCGCAGCAGCAGCCCCACAATCAGGCCCACGCCCGCCGCGATCCCCATTGTTTTCCATGTGTTTTCCCGGGCGTACTCATCGGTCAGCTCCGCCACGCGCCGCGTTTGGTAAGTCAGCGCGGCCTGCGCTTCCGCCAGCTTTGCTTTGGTGACCTCAAGCGTTTCCTTCGCTTTGTCTTTGGCGCGTTCAGTCGTTGTGGAAAGTTGGTCCGCTGCGTCGCGCAGCAGCGCTTCTCCTGCTTTGGTGGCTTCTGGATTCATAATTCGGCTCAGCTTAATGTTTGGCTTTTTTGCCGCCGCCCCAAATCAACAAAACACCCCCCGCGATGGCGGCGACTCCAACGATGGGGGAAATGGGAATGGTCTTCGATCTCTCAGCCGTCGCTTTCAATGGGCCGACGTCCAACACTGCTTCGCTATCCTTGTAGGTGATCCCTTTATAAATAAGGGCCAGGGTGCCCATGACTACCAATGCTATTCCAATGAGTGTGCTTGCTTTCACGTGTCCTATTGCGAGGCCGCCGCGAAGGGAAGAGGTCTGCTCTGCTCCCACGACTCGCTTCCTTGCTTGCGAGCGACCATGCAGCCATAGGTTAGGGCCTGCAGAGAGGCGCGGAATATCAGGAGCCAGCCTGTTTCAGCCAACGCATGATAAACTTAGGAAAGAATCAGGGAGAATCTTACCAGAACTGAAACGAGCGCGAACTCACCACGTAAATCCCCAGGATCAGATTGGTGACCGCATGCGCGAGAATCGCGTCCCCCAGCCGCCCCTTCCAACACACCAACGCTTGATATGCCGCGCCGCAAAGCATGCCAGGCAACCATTCACCAGGATGTGCCGCTCCAAATAACGCCGCAGTAATAAGGAACGCTGGCCAGCGGACACCCTTCAACGGAACAGACTCAAAATCTGGTTTGCTGATGTACCGATATAGGAACGAGCGATAGAACACCTCTTCCAACGGCGGGACCACGAGCGTCACCGCCAGCAGCCGCACGCTCACGAAAAACCACGCCAGCGCGCTCCGCTCTCCGAAATCTGCGAACGGGTTCCACGGCTTTCCTCCGCGCCCAAAATGCGGGTAGAACGGCTCCAATCCAATCCACAGCCCGGCAATCACAACTCCAACCAGCAACCCCGCCCAGCTAAAGGTCCACCGCATTTCCTTCGCCACAGGCCAGACCCACCACAACAGGCCTGCTCCCAAGACCGTTTTCGCCGCGTAGATCCAATACTTCGCCGTCTCCGGCCCGTATCCCTGGAAGCTCGTCAGCAGCGCGAATACGGCGAACGGCGCCACGCGCGCTATGGTCGGTGATGGCGCAGGCAATCGGCTAATCATTGCTTTGGTCCGTTCTCGGCGACGCTGAGTTCAAGCAACCGTCCCGGGAACCCCAGCGATCCCGCGTTGTTCGTCGGCCTGCTGTATTCAGCAATGAACACTTTGCCCGAACCGCCTTTGATTATGTCTATGGGCCGGGGAAGCGGCGCCAGGACCGTGGTGATTGTGGCGGCCAATGGCTTGCGATTGCTTTCCAACTTCACTTGCAGCAAATCGAACCCAACATCCTGTGGTTTCTGCAGCAGGTTCCCAAATCGAACCACAAAGTAGCTGTTGCGGTAAGACTCAGGCCAATCTCTGCCCAGATGCACAATCCCGGCAGGCGAGGAATGAGGATCGAAGGTGTAAATGGGTTTGTCCTTATACCCAGCCGCGGGTCCGTTGTTCCTGATCGGCAGGCGGAAGCTAAGACCGCTTGGGGACGCTGGCGTGTGTGGATATGGCTTCGTCAGCCAATCGCTATATTGATACGGGAAGCCGTAATGATTGCCCGCATCCACCTCGTTCAACTCCTCAGGCGCATCCGCATCCGGGCCGTTGTCCGTGGCGATCATTCGCCCCGCGCTGTCCCAGCAAAAGCCGTAAGCGTTCCTAAAGCCCCGCGCGTGGATGGCCAACTTCGGCTGCTCTTGTTCTGGATCGAGGCGCCAAATGCATGCGGTCAACTCATGCTCGCCAATCTTTGCGTAGCGTGGATCTTCCCCTGGCTCGTTGCCGTCCGTGCGTGAGCCGCTGTTCACATACAGGCGGCCATCCGGCCCTTGCGCGATATGCCCAACGCAATGATTGAACGGCCCGACGCCCCACGGATAAGCCGTTTGAAACCACGGCTTCAACTCCTTCGGATCTCCCGCATCAAATGTTGCCGTGCGGTAAATGGTGACTTCGTTAGTGACAATCGCTCCCCGTTCGTTGCGTTGATTGACCACGACGTAGAACCGGCCGCTTCGATCAAGGGTCATGCCATACGTGACCGCTTCGCCGTGTTTCAAATCGATGTAATCTTTAGCCCTGAGTATTTGCCGCGAAACGCCATTGGTTGGATTAATGGTCCAGACATCGCCACCCCCACCGAGCATCCAAACTTCACGGCCATTCGGGTGCATTAATAATCGTGTGGGATGGCTCGGCAGATTTCCCACCACGCGCAGGCTGAGCCCTTCCGGCGCTTTCGGCAGCGGTTGAAACGCGTTCGCCGCCACCAGCGCCTCGTATGTGGGATATTGCGTCTTGGATCGAATGCGCCCGACTTCTTCGGCTGTGATCGCCTCTCCCTTGTTCCCCCAGGAATTGCGCGCGTAATTCAACACCGCCGCCGCTTCATCATCCTTCAACAATGCAGGAGGCATCGAGCCATTGTATCGCTTCCCGTTCACCGTGATCTCGCCGGACATTCCTTCCACCACCGCGCGGATGCTCCGCTCGCGTTCGTTCATCAGGAAGTCAGACTTTGCCAGTGGCGGAAACGTTCCCGGCATCCCCATGCCTGTGACCTGGTGGCAGATCACGCAGTTGCGAAGATACAGCGTGCGCCCGCGCTCCATCTCCTGAGGCGAAACTTCAGCAGCAGCAGCATTCGTTCGCAGCAGAGGGAGCGTTGCGATCCACAAGCAAATCAGGCGCTTCAGCATCGCGCGAACGGTATTCATCCAGAGAAGTCGCTGCAAGCAGCGCTTAAAGGGCTGTTACGAGCTGCCCGTCACGGAGTTCGAGTTTGCGCCCCATTTTACTCGCCAGATCCAACGCGTGCGTCACCACAATCAGCGCCACCTGTTGCTCCCGGTTTAATTCCAAGAGCAGCGCTGCCAGGTTCTCGGCCGACGTGCGATCCAGCGCTCCCGTTGGCTCATCCGCCAGCAACAGCTTCGGTTGATTGATTAGAGCCCGCACCACCGCCACCCGCTGCCGCTCTCCACCCGAAAGCTGGCCCGGACGATGATCTTCGCGCTCACCCAACCCGACCCGCGCCAGCAACGTGCGCGCCCGCTTCACGGTCCCTTCATCATTTGCTGTGCCGGTGGGAATGCATGGCACCAGCACATTCTCCAGCACCGTGCATTGCGGGAGCAGATGGTGCGCCTGGAATATAAATCCGATCTCCCGGTTCCTCACCTTCGCCAGCTCCTTCTCCGTAAGGGTCGAAAGATCCCGCCCAGCCAAATGCACAGAGCCACTCGTCGGCCGATCCAACCCGCCGATCACATTCAGCAGCGTGCTCTTGCCCGAACCTGACGGCCCCACAATCGCTGCCGTCTCACCCGCGCCGATCATGAACGAGATCCCGCGCAGGATTGAAAGTGTCCGCCCACCCGCGTCTGCGTAATCCTTGCTGATGCTGGTGAGTTTCAGGAGTTCCCGTTCACTGGCCATGCCCGTTCACTAGCCAACCCTTGCTCGCAGGGCAAACCTTCTTTCACCTTCGCGATGGCAAAGCTTCTTCATGTCCGGTAACGCTATCCCCATGGACCTGCAATTGCGGGATAAAGTCGTGCTCATCACGGGCGGCGCATCTGGCATCGGCCTCGCCACGGCCGAAGTCTTCATCGAGGAAGGCGCCCGCGTCGCCATCATCGACAAAGACACCGCGCGCATCGACGCACTCCGCGCCCGCTTCCCGCAAATCCTCGCCATCGCCGGCGACCTCCGCGACCCTGCGGTCTGCCAGCAAGCAGTCCACCAGACCCTCACGCACTTCAGCCAGCTCGACATTCTCGTGAACAACGCCGGAGTGAACGACGGAGTCGGCCTCGACGCCACTCCGCAGGCCTTCCTCGAATCCTTAACCCTCAACCTAGTCCCCGCTTTCGCCGTCACGCACTTCGCTCTCGAAGCTCTGAAGCGCGCTCGCGGTTCCATCATCAACGTCAGCTCGAAGGTTGCGGAAACAGGGCAGGGGAACACCTCCGGTTATGCCGCCGCCAAAGGCGGCATCAACGCTCTCACCCGTGAATGGGCGGTCGCCCTGGCTCCGTTTGGCGTGCGCGTGAACTGTGTCGTCCCCGCGGAGTGCGACACCCCCCAATACCAGAAATGGTTCGCCACCCAACCCGACCCAACCCTCGCGCGCCAACAAATCGAAGCCCTCGTCCCCTTAGGCCACCGTCTCACCGCCCCCAGTGAGATCGCCTCCGTAATCGCTTTCCTCGCCTCGGAGAGAAGCAGTCACACCACCGCCCAAATCCTCCACATAGACGGCGGCTACACCCACCTCGACCGCTCCGCCACCGCCCGCCGCGCACCTTGGCAAGGCTGAGAAGCGCCGTAGGTTACTCCACACGAACTAAGCCCTGTTGGTCAGGACCCAGCGTTTGAGAAGCGTGCCCGCTGTTGTTGGTTTTCACACTTAGGTTCCCCCATTAAAACGAATCTATATCCTAAACACATTCTGATGGACCGCCACGGTCGGTTCCTTGCGACGTCTGCCACCGCCGGCAAGCGATTGGCTCGCGCGTTGATAGGGTTCACCAGGAACGAGGCTATGGCACCGTTGATTCACGCCGCAGAAGGACGGCGTGTTGCGGGGCGCGGCCGTGGATAAAAATGATTGGCACCGAATAGCGAAACGATTTTTCAACACCACTGGCACGCGGCATCCGCAACGGCGAAACAGACGCGCTTGTCTGGCACATGAGGGGCAAGTGCTCGCGAAGAGCCAAGCCCTTTGCAGCAGACGCGCTGGTGTGCGGATATCAACATGGTAGCGTCGTTTCGGCTGATGCCAGTCTGGCTTGCCTACCCTTCGGACGTGATCGATTACTAAATGAGCTTGCCGCGTCTATAGTAATGCTCTCCATCAATCGGGGAATCGCGAGGAAGCAAATACCTGGTTCGGTAAGGTAAGACCGGAGGAGTTGCAATTCCTGCATTCTCTTTCAGCGTTTTGGTACTTCGACTGCATGCTTGGCCGGGCCGAGCGCTGCGTTTGGCAAAGAGTCTTAGCACGCAACATACCCAGCTGGCTGACACGTAGCCCAGGCGGCGCAAGCCTAAGGGGCTCCACACCTAAACACCGCCAACATTGTGAAAAGGTGGCTCGGAACGCAGCGATGGCGCTAAATACTTTGAAATCTAACGTCGGCTCTCTTGATATTGCCCTGTACCAGCTCGCGTCAGGACGGGCTACTCTTTATAGCGCAATTCTCGAAGGCTCTGCTGTTCAATTGAATACAAACGACAATCCTTTTCTGAAGACGACCAGCACGCAATTGGATGAGGCCTTGCACAATCTGTATCGCTCTGGAAGCATGGATCAAATCCCTGGCGTCCTTATCACGCGCGGTTGCCTGCGCTACCTCAGCGACGCACGCATCGGCGCCGACAGTGCTCAGAGTGATTTTGAAGAAGCATTGGAGATTGCCCGACGAGGGCCAATCAAGCTATTCGTGGCCGATATCCACCTTCGCCGTGCTCGCCTTTTTGCTGGCACAGAAGAGTATCCATGGCAAACGGCCGCCGCAGATCTTGAGACGGCTGAGAAAATTATAAACGATTGTGCCTACCATCGCCGCGATGAAGAACTCGCCGATGCAAAGAGTGCCATTCTGGGGTTCTGACATGCCAAGGGCGTTCCCCATGTTGCGACCCAGCTTCC
>DASPKX010000170.1:0-8839 GCA_035627835.1 Candidatus Methylomirabilota bacterium | reverse complement strand
TAGCCGCGTTGGGGACGAGGCTCACCGCGCCGGATGCTGGATCGTATTGGAAACGCATTCCCGACGGAGCGCTTGGCATAGTGGCCAGGTGCCCTTCCGCCACGAGTTCCTGGAAGTTCGCGGGATATCTGCCCTCCGCGGACTTGAACTGCTGGATCGCCCGTTTCACTGGAGTCAGATCGAGGTTGTTGGCTGCGCGTTTCTGCGCTGTGCCAACCGCGCCCACGTAATCAACTGGAGCGCTGATAACGCTCTCCGGCGGTTTCGCCTCCGGCTTTGGTTTGCTCGAATCACCGCAACCGACCAGGGCGAGCGCCAGCGCACAAAACGAAATCCATTTCATGCGCTGACGCTACCACATCCTCTCAGGGCGGAGAAGGCGGCCGGAACCTTACGGTTGGGCAACCCCCTGCCTGCTTTGGCCGTTCGCCATAACAAAGCGGTTCACCGCATTCAAATAAGCGCGCGCGCTCGCTTCAATCACGTCGGTGCTCGCGCCTTTGCCTGTCACAAGCTCCCTGGAGCCGAAGTCCACCTTTACGCTCACTTCACCCAATGCATCTTTGCCCTGTGAAACGGCGCGCAGCGAGTAATCCATGAGCTTGCCGCGGGTTTGTGTGAGGCGGTCAATAGCCTTCAGGGCGGCGTCCACCGGGCCATCTCCAATGCTCGCGTCCTGTGGAGCTTCCTCTGTGCTCCCGGCGCGTTTCAATCGCACGGTCGCTGTGGGCAGAGTTTGATTCCCGCTGGAGACGCTCAAATAATCCAGCGACCAGGTTTCGGGCACCTCGGTGATTTGCCCTTCCACAAGGGCTGACAAATCGTCGTCATAGACGAACTTCTTCTTGTCGCCGATCTCTTTGAACTTCTTGAAGAAGCCGTGCATCTCCGCCTCAGTCAATTTGAACCCGAGATGCTTCAAGCGGGCTGCAACCGCGGCGCGGCCGCTATGTTTAGTCAGAGGCAATTCTGTCTGTCCCCAGCCGACATCCTGCGGGTCCATGATTTCGTAGGTCTCACGCTTCTTGAGGATGCCATCCTGGTGAATGCCGCTGCTGTGCGCGAAGGCGTTCTCGCCGACAATCGCTTTGCTGCGCTGCACGACCAAGCCGCTCATGCGAGACACGAGCCGCGAACTCTTCACAATTTCCTTGGCTTGAACGCCGGTGTTGGCGCCTCCGAAGACGTCCCCCCGTGTCTTCAAGGCCATAACGATTTCCTCCAAGGCTGCATTGCCCGCGCGTTCACCGATGCCGTTGACGGTGCATTCCACCTGCCGCGCGCCGTTGCGCACGGCGGCGAGCGAATTTGCGACCGCCAAGCCTAAGTCATTATGGCAATGCACGCTGATCACAGCTTTGCCTGATTGGAACTCAGGGACAGAATCGTGCAGTTGCTTGATCAAGGCGCCGTACTGCTCCGGCACCGCCCAGCCGACGGTATCCGGAATATTTACCGTGGTGGCGCCAGCGGCAACGACCGCTTTGCAAACCTGGATCAGGAAGTCTGGCTCCGTGCGCGACCCGTCCTCGGGTGAGAACTCCACGTCATCAACCCACTTCCGGGCCCGCTTCACGCCTTCGACCGCAAGGCGCAAGATTTCCTCCTGCGGTTTGCCCAACTTAAATTCCCGATGAATTTTCGACGTGGCGAGGAAAACGTGAATGCGGCCGCGCTTTCCTGCGGGCTTCACCGCCTGCCCTGCAGCATCAATGTCCTTCTCCACGCAACGAGCCAAGCCGCAGATGATCGGGCCTTTCACCTCTTTGGCGATTGTTTGGACCGCCTCGAAGTCCCCCTCGCTGATCACGGGGAACCCAGCTTCAATCACATCGACCTTCAAGCGCGCGAGTTGGCGGGCAACTTCCAGTTTCTCGCGCAAATTCATGGATGCGCCTGGGCATTGCTCACCGTCGCGGAGCGTGGTGTCGAATATGATGATCTTGTTGCTTTTCATGTTAACCTTGATTGTCCGGGTCCTAAAAAACAGGAACCCCGCTGCCGGGCTCTGAGTCCTGGCAGCGGGGTTTCTGAACGAGTTATCTGTTCGCGTTAAAACCCATCTGCCGCTCTGCACAACAGCAGAGCCTCGCTAAGCAGCAGGTTTGTCGCGATTCGATTCACTATGGGGACCAATAGCCAACAGGCGCGTCCCGGTCAAACAGATTTTTCAACTGCGTCCATCAAGAATGGCAATTCACCCCCTCAGCCCTTTGCTGAAGCCAAAAACAGTCCCCTGCCCTCATTGGAAAGAACGCGCGCAGGTTCGAAGTTGTTTCGTGAAAAGGAGTGTCATTATGAGGAGCTTATTGTTTGCGGCTATGGTTGCGGCAGGTTTGGTTGCGCCCGTCTTTTCTGCCGAGGCAGAGGTGAAGGTTCGCACTTCGGATGATGTCACGGTAGAGCGATCCAAACCGGCCACCGATTTGGAATCTCGCAAACGCCGCCAGGAAGACCAGGTGTATGCGCGCGAGGAGAAGATCGGTTCCGAGAACCGCGCCAGCCAGCTTCTCGGCATGGAGATTTGGAACCGCCAAAACGAGAAGCTCGGTGTGGTGAAGGACCTCGTCTTTGATCTTAAGTCCGGCAATCTGTCATACCTGGTGCTGGGAACAGGCGGTTTCCTGGGTTTCCGGGAAAAGCTGATCGCGCTGCCGCCAGGAGAGTTGGCTATGAATCACGCTGAGAGCGTGCTGGTCCTGGATGCGGACCGCACGAAACTTGAAGCAATGCCCGGCTTTGCCGCCACGAACTGGCCGTTGCCAAACGATCCCGAATGGGGTCCCAACGCTTACTACAATGCGCGTTTGAAAGCCGACCGTGATCTCACGCGAATTGAGGCGGATGTGGATACAGATGTCGATGTGGACACTCGAGCGCGGCTCGACTCTGATCGGACTACCGCGCGACTGGAACGCCGTGAATCCGCGGTCGGCGGCCCCGCTGTGGTGAGCACGGAGCGGGAGCGCAGCTCAAGCAACACAAAGGTTTATCAAGACACCAAGAGCCTTCAGGGCGAGATCATGAGCCTGGATGTGAGAGGCCGGCGCGTGGTGGTGCGTGACGAAGACGGTGTGCGCCGTACTTTCCGCCTTGGTGATCGCGAGAAACTGACGGCCAACGTCAGCAATTCTCTCCGAGAGCTTCGCGTTGGTGATGATGTGCAGATCAGTTATCACAAGGATGACAGTGGGGCTTTGGTGGCTCATCGTTTGATCCGGAACAACAAAGCAGTTCGTTAGAAGCCGTCTCATAGATAACCAGCAAGTGGATTGCGAGGGATTTTGGTCGGAGGCGAGGCGCGACGAAGGAGTATATCCGCATGGATCTGCGACTGAGGAGCAACGAAGCATCCGGCCAAAAGACCTGCAAGACGCTGCTTGGGTATTTATGGGACGGCTTCTAATCTAAACCTGGACACATCAGGCGGCTTCGGCCGCCTTTTGTTGGGTTCATCAGGGTTGCGCCGATGACCTGAGAACCAACCGCGATGGGGCCGGTAGGTTTCGAACTGACAAGCGGATCACCAAAATTTTAAGGCTCGTTCAGAAGCTTGCCTGATTCTGGAAAATTTCACCTTCAGGCATTCTCTTTCTCGTGGCGCAACCACACCAGCTCAGCTACGAGCGCCAGCGCCACAAAAAGCCGAAAGCGATCAGCCGCCCTCGTTCGAGGGCGGCTTTCTTTTGAAAAAACAAAGCCGGTGAATGAAACATTCACCGGCTTTGAGAGGGGGGCGCTAACAAATCAAGGCACCAACGTCGCGCGGTAGAACTTGTTTTTGTCCGATGCGGGTGTTGGGTCTATGTAATCGTAGGTCGAAGCCGTCAGAGTCACCGTAGTGAGCGGTGTCCATGTGACCAGGTTCGATGAGCTGGAGATTGCGAAGCGCTGCCCAGCCTGGCCATTCACCCGCAGGTTAAACTTGCCGGACGCAAGCCCCCCCGAGGCTGTGGCATTCGTGCTGCTCGCGGGCGCATCGAAAAACAAGCCCATGGTCACTGCGTTAAAACCGCTGAGACGTGTGAGCCGAATCTTCACCTGGCCTTTGATGTCCCAGACGAGAAACTTGCCATTCTCGAAACCGTTCACGGTCTGAGAGTGCAACACAGCGCCAGCGGTGTTCAGCACCTCGACAGTTTGACTGCGGCCCGAGCGGTCCCAATCCAACACATACATGCCCACGCGATGGGTTGCGCCATCCGTGAGATTCAGATCGATCGTGTAGGTTGTGGCGGAATACCAGCAGGAAGCCACGCGGCCACCGGAGGGCTTCTGAAGGGCGCGGGTGTCCGCAGTGTTGTCGGTCCAGACGTATTCAGTGCAACCGCTCTGGGTCACGTTGGCGTAGGAGGGCAGTGCGTTCGCGCCACCAGGGATGATGTAACCATCCTTGCCGTAAACCCCGCTCCATGAGCCACTCGTCGCGGTGTCCGCCTTCACGAAGGTCACGGCGGCTGGTGTCACTAGAGCCTGCGCGGTCCAGGCCGAAACTTCAGAGGAGTACGCTGGGCCTGCGCCGTTGCTGGCGCTCACGCGGTAAAAATACTGGGTGTTTGGGCTCAAGCCGCTGTCTACGTGAGAGCGGATATTGGCTCCAAGGTTTGCGACAACGGCATAGGCGGAGGAGGCGGTGCGCCGTTCCAGGCGGTAAGCCGTTTCATTGTTCGCGTTATCATTCCAACTCAGCGTGATTTGAGACGGCGTCATGTTTGCCGCTGCCAAACCAGTTGGGGCAGATGGCGGGAGTTCGCCGGGGGGCAAGGTGATGTCATTCGGCCAGAAAGCGCCCTGGCTGGAATTGTAATAAGTGCCGCCTGCGGAGCGTTCCAGCTTCACGGCGCGAACCATATAGACGCCGCTGCCGCCGAGATCCTGATAAACCGTTGCAGAGACCGGAGAGCTGGTCAGCCGCGTGAAAGAGCCATTCAACTGGGCTGCGCGATAAACGTGGTATCCGACTACGTCCGTGTCTGTCGAAGGCGCCCAGCTCAGCGTTGTGCCAGCGCCTGATCCAGCGCCGACCACGTTCTTCGGGGGAATGACCGGGTGCAAGCGGAGAGTAGGATCGCCCAGCAAAGCGATGTGGACACCGCGTGTGCCCAGGTGCTGCGCCTGATAAGGCCCGCCACTGCCATTATTCATGGTCAGCTTTGCCCCAAGGCCGAGCGTCTCGCCGAGACCCATGTGGTGGAACACCCAGTGCGGGCGGCCAGACCAAGCGGAAGCCAGCGTGTAAGTGGTGGCGCCGAGCGGAGCGCGCAGGAACGCGCTCTCATTGTCCCAATCCCCGAAATAGCTGCCGAGGAACATGGTGAAGACCGTCTTCGGATCGTTCACTGCCCACATGTCGGAATTGCCAACGCCACCTGCGCTGATCCAATCACCACCTCCACCGCCCCAGGAGCAGAGCGCTTCATTTTGGTTGAGCCAAGGGAAGTAGCTATCCCAACCGAGCTGCCCGTTCGGTGTCGCGCCGAAGAAGGAGGAGTAATTACGCCAGGCGCCGGCCGCGAATGCTTCGCCGCCGCGTTCACCCCAGTTATCAGCCACCACTCCGCGGCGCGCGAGCGTGAAGACGCGATGACGGAAGTTGTGGTCTTTGTTCAGGTATTGACGGAGCAGATACTTCTCGTCGCGCGAAAAGCTCTTGTTCGAGAAGCAGGTCATCTTGAACAGATCCACACGGCCGACTTCCAATTCCACATCGGATGGGATGTTGTTCTGGTCAAATTTCCCGTCTCCCGGAGCGTTTTGGTTCGCAGCGCGGGTGGCGCCACTGCTGTAGGCGTAACTGTCGGACCAGTTGCCGTCCATGTCTGCGTAATAGGTGTCGGCGGGCCATGCGCCTTGGTGATCGTCGTGGCCGTCCACAGCGAAGTTGCCGGAATAAGGGACAGCAACATGCCCGAAGATGAACACGGAACGCATGTTCGCGCGGTCAGCGTTGTACTCCGCCTGGATGATCCCTTTGACCTGCGGCGGTGTCATGGAACGAGCCACATCCCGGCGGACCACTGTCCAGCCGTCCCCGATCAAGTCCTGCTGCAAGCGAGCCAATTCGGGCGCGAGATCAGCTGCGTGTGTGTTGTCCACGAGGAGGAGCACTTTGCCGCGGGTGTCGATCAAAGGCGCATCAATGCCCGCATACAGATATCCGTAACCGGTGTAACTCCCGGCGCTTTTCACGAGCCGGTATTCGTAGCGCAGACCGACCGCAACACTAGAGTCCGTGAAGCTCGTCGCTGAGCCGCCCAAGCTGCCGAGCTGGCTCCAGGAGCCGGAGTTCAGCGCTTTGCGGGAGACTGTGTAAGCGGTGGCCGCGCCATCAGCGGGCCAGCTCAAGGTGATCCGCGGCGGGTTTGACTGCACTTGCGCGCTCGCTTCAACCGCATATTGGCGGGGGTTCACTTCCGCCTGGATCTCCAAAGCGGTTCCAAGGAACACCGAGCAGCACAGCGCCAGTGCGCCGACCACGCGAACGTATAAAGACTTCAATTCCATCGTTAAAATCAGTGGCTTGCGCCTTTTAAGAGTTTCTGGCTTTGCACCGGACAAAGCCGCCGAGGATAGCGCAACCTCTTGTTCCCGTACGAGCGGGAACCCCCTGCGTTTTTCCAACCAAATCGGAACCGCCTAAAGCAGCGGATGTGCCAAACACCGCACAGCCTTTGTTCTTTGCTTCACTCAAGCTAAGTGTCCACAAACAGGGCATTGATGCTCCCCATGTGGGCATCAACGCTCCTTACGGAGGAACACTGTCCCCCTAAGCGTGTCCCGATAAGCCCTTCCATGGACAGCTTTGTGTTCCCTGCGTTCGAACGGTTTGTTACGATCAAGTCATTCAAACGGGTTCATCATGGGCGCGAACAAGATTATTACCTGGTTTCAAATCCCTGCGCGCGACATCGATCGCGCGACCAACTTCTACACAGCCGTTGTGGGCGGGCGCTTCCATCGCATTGATGATCCACATGGAGGCAAGCATGCCTTCTTCAGGTTCGACCAGATGGAGCCTCTCCGAACTGGCGGTGAGATATACCAGGGCCCACGCGAGGAGCCTTCAAGCTCCGGCGTTCTTATCTATTTAGCTGCTCCAGAAGGGCTTGATGCCGCGGTGAAGAAAGTTGCGCCCGCAGGCGGCCAGGTCGTGATGCCCAGACTGGCCATTGGGGAGCATGGTGTGATCGCGTTGATCATCGACACCGAGGGGAACCGCATCGGCTTGCATGCGGAAAACTGAGCGCACTTAATTTAATGAAAGCGCGCGCTGCCATTGCGGATGGTTACGGGAAATTTGCGATCGATGATATTGAAGTTGCAGAGCCGCAGGATGACGAAGTTCTAGTCAGAATCAAAGCAGCGGGCATCTGCCACACAGACCACGCATCGCTCAGTTGGAAGCGCCCCTTGATTATGGGTCACGAAGGGGCTGGGGTTGTTGAAGCGGTGGGGCCCGCTGTTCGCCACGTCAAAGCTGGTGACCGCGTTGCCTTGAATTGGGCTATTCCCTGCGGGCAGTGCGCCCAGTGCTTGCGGGGCTCGGAAGTTCTCTGCCTGACCAGCAAACCCGCGCATGTCATGGAGCGTTCCGCCGCCCATGCCCGCCCTCAAGGCACAACGTGGCGAGGTGAGCCGATTGATCGCTCCTTCAACATTGGTGTGCTGTCAGAACTGACGCTCGTGCGTGCCGCAGCGTTAACTCCCCTGCCCGCTTCAGTGTCATTTGCGAGCGGCTGCATTGTGGGCTGCGGTGTCATGACCGGCTTCGGTTCCGCGGTGAATGCGGCTAATGTTCAACCGGGCAGCTCCGTCGCCGTGCTCGGGTGCGGCGGTGTGGGTTTGAACATCATGCAGGGAGCGCGGCTCGCGGGAGCCAGCGTCATCATTGCCATTGATCAACGGCAATCCGCACTGGCTCAGGCGTCACGGTTCGGCGCGACACACCAAATTTTAACAGAACCGCAGGATCGGACTTTCGACAGGCTTGCAGCCGCAGTCGCAGCCTTAACGAACGGAATAGGCGCGGATTACGCCTTTGAAGCCACCGCGGTTCCGGCCCTGGCCTTTGCTCCGCTGCGTTTGGTGCGGGATGGCGGGATGGCCTTGCAGGTGAGCGGAATAAACGATCCCGTGACCGTGCCGATGCCCTGGCTCATGTGGAATAAAACGTACATCACGCCTCTCTACGGGAATTGCGTCCCGAGCCGGGACTTCAAGCGCATCTTCGATCATTATGAGCGCGGCGAGTTGATGCTGGATGAACTCGTTACTCGCACTTACTCCCCGGAAGATCTGCCCACTGCAATGGACGATATGCTCGAGGGCCGGAATGCCAAAGGGGTGATATTGTTCTAGAATTCCCTCGGGAATTCCTTTTGCCAACCAAATGGCTCATTTGTTAAATCCCGCTGTGCTGCAACAACAGACACTCAAGCAGGTCATCACTTTCGCCGGTGTGGGCCTTCATAGCGGGAACAAGGTCAACATGACCTTCCTCCCTGCGCCGCCGAACTCAGGAATTCGCTTTCGGCGGGTTGACCTGGAAGGCTCACCTGAAATTGAAGCCCGTGTTGAGAACGTCAGCGAAACCAATCGCTCCACCACGCTGGCCAAAGGCAATGTGAAGCTGCACACGGTGGAGCATATCCTGAGCGCATTTGCCGGGATGGGCGTGGACAACGCCATTGTGGAGCTGGACTCCAATGAACCGCCAATTGCCGACGGCAGCTCTCGTGAATACGCGAAGATGATCCGGCAGGCTGGCCTGGAGCCTCAAGCGGAGCGTCGTGAGCCGTATAAAGTCACCTCACCCATTCAGATTACCGCAGGCGAGACC
>DASPKX010000169.1:0-13555 GCA_035627835.1 Candidatus Methylomirabilota bacterium | reverse complement strand
AAATCGCTGAACGTCCCACCGCCCCAAGCTTTCGAGGAGCGGAGAGCGTACATGGGCGCGAAGATCCCCCATTGGCGGGGCAGATCCTCGCTGCCGTAAGCCTTCAATGGCGCGCTGATGAGCAAAACGTCAGCGCTGCCTGCGGGGCTGCAGATGGACAACGTGTAATAACCAATAGGGAGCGCCTTGCGGAACCGAAGCTCTGCCTTGCGTGTCTGTGCGCTGGTCTTGACCGTTAAATCAACTTCGCTGCTGAACGGCGCACCCTGCTCCCCCTTGATCTCAAAATGAAAGTCGGTTTCCTTCAACCCCAGCGGAATCAGGAATGTAACTCTTGGGAGAGCGCCACCCCAGAAGACAAACACGGGCTCAACGATCAACGCCCGTTCTGCTGATCCGGCGGCGCTGCCCCGGGGTGGAGGGCTGCGCAGAGCTTCCAGGATCTCGCCAATGGCGGCTGATGAGACGCGGTTTGTGCGTCCGGCATCATTCACATACTCCGTCTGAATCCCTGCTGCTTTGGCAGCTTGCAAAAGAGATGCTTCCTCCAGTTGCTTCATTTGGAGAGGAGGTCTATCTGCTCCAGGTGCGGGAGGATCGCCCCAGGATTCGATTCAACGATCTCGGTCAGCTGCCCCACTGCGTGATCAATCATGTGGGCGCGAAGCAGCAGCGCGATCTGCTCAGGCAAAGCGGGGAGAAGCTTTTTGTTTCCCATGACTTGGAAATAGCCATGGAGAACAGTAGTCATCGCCCCTCGTTGCCAGAATTGGAGCCAGCTGCGCAGACGCTCTTCATCCCTTGGCGTGGCCACGCCGTTCGATCCGCGGAACTCACGCCACGCGCACTGCTGGAGGGAACGAAGAATAAAGGCGACGTCGCGCAACGGCGTTCGTTTGATGGCCCGCTTGCTTGCAAACCCGCCGGTGCCGAGAGGAACCGGCACAATCAGAAAGTCTTTGCCTGTGTGAACGATATTCCGCAAGTCAAGCTCGCCATGGCAACGGAGGCGAACCCCCTGCATTGGCCGCTCGAAGATGCCGCGCAAAATTTTCAAGGCTTCGTTGGCGCCATTCGCGAAGCTCGTGGCTGCGGGATGAAGCTTGTGGTCCGCGCGCGCGGCTTTACGCACGAGATCCACACCGTTGAGGAGGTGGTTGCGGACGGACTGATATAAGGAGCGCTGGTAGAAGGGGGTGAATTCCTCCGGAGCAAGTTCCGGAAACTGTGTCTCCCCGGCCAACGCGACGTGCATCTCACCCACGCGTTGTCCGAGCAGCAGCAGCCAGTTTGGGAAAGTGCCGAGTTCTGTCGGTATCTCCAATTCCTTAGCAGACTGGGCATGCTGAACCATTTCCAGCAGGTCCATTGACGCTGTCGGCGGGGTTTTCGTTAAGGAGCGAGCACGCTCCACAAACCGCCCGAGCGCGTCGCAGGTTTGTTGGTATGCGGATTTATGCTCACCGCTCCATTCAAATAACATTGCGAGATTCCACTCAGCGCCGCTCGTGTGCGAGTAGTCGATGGACGCCAGGAGAGGGACCGCACGCTTGAAGCGTTGGGTGAGACTGCGGGCAAACAGGAGATCAAGGCGCCCATCGGGGTCAAGCCGATGGGAGATGCGCAACGCCCGCGTTTCATTTGCGATGGTGGTGAGAGTCAGGGGGACTGAGTGCATCTGCCGCAAAGGGCCGCGGAGCTTCTTCAACCCGCCATCCGCGGCAAGGGTTGTGACTCCGAGGCTCCCAGCCGCGCCGTCAACCGATTGCAAGAGGTGCAGCGCTTCAACTAAGGCAGCAGCGGGCGCTGAACTTGCATCAACAACAAGCCGCGGCTTCTTGCCATCCTCCGCGCCGAGTTCCGCGATGACTCGGCCTTTGGTAGCGAAAGCATTTCGCCGAGGAGATGCTGGCAAGACCGTAAGGAGCGCCGCATGCATCTCTGGCTCATGCCGAGGAATCTCCGCCATTCCGATGGCCAGGAACGAGGCCTCGGGTGCGCGGCTTGGAAGGCGGATGAGGTCACGGATTCTAAAGGCGCTAATGGACGCGCCCCCACGCGGAGACGCTTCGCTCGCGCTCCAGTAGTCAACGATGGCCCGCTCCAGTTGGCGGCGGATTGGGCCTTTCTGCAAATCATCCACGGAACCGAGAATCCGCGCGGGCGTGAAAGGTGATCCCTGGCTCGCAACTGTAACCGTTGGCTTTGAGGGCTTGAGCGCAAACCAGTAGGCGGAGTGCGGGCCGAGCGCCAGCCGGTATGCCTCATCGGTAATTTCCGGAAAACGCGTGTTCCCGAAAAGCTCCACGGGGATAAAGCCTTTGAATTGGGTTAGATCCAGCTGCACCGGCTCGGAAAATCGCGAGAGATTTGCGACCACCAGGATGTGCTCGTCCTCGTGCGAACGGATGTAAGCGAGGATCTTGCGATTGTCCGGATGGAGAAACGTCATGCCGCCGAGGCCAAAAGCTTTCCAGCGATTGCGGAGCTGAAGTGTGCGGCGCATCCACCAAAGCAATGAGCTGGGGCTTCGCTGCTGCGTTTCGACGTTGATGGTTTCGTAGTGATACTCCGGATCCAGAACAATCGGGAGGAACAAGGCGTTGGGATGCGCGCGAGAGAAGCCAGCGTTTTTGTCAGAACTCCATTGCATGGGCGTTCTGACGCCGTTTCGATCCCCGAGAAAGATGTTATCGCCCATCCCAATCTCATCGCCGTAGTAGATGACAGGGGTGCCTGGGAGTGACAGGAGGAGAAGGTTGAGCAATTCAATTTTGCGCCGGTTGTTGCCGAGCAAAGGCGCTAGCCGACGCCGGATGCCGAGGTTGATGCGCGCCTTCATCTCCTGAGCGTACGCCTTGTACATGAAGTCACGCTCCTCATCTGTAACCATCTCCAGAGTCAGCTCGTCATGGTTGCGCAGAAACAGAGCCCACTGGCCGGTCTCGGGCAATGGCGGCGTTTGCTCAAGAATATCGACAACAGGAACGCGGTCCTCCATTCGCACGGACATGAAAAGCCGTGGCATAACCGGGAAATGGAAGGCCATATGGCATTCGTCGCCTTTCCCCTTGCCGAAGTAATCCACAGAATCTTCGGGCCATTGATTTGCCTCCGCTAACAAAACGCGATCGCCATACTTCGTGTCGATGTGGCTGCGCACTTTGCGCAGGAATTCGTGCGTCTCAGGCAAGCTTTCACCCGAGGTGCCCTCGCGTTCGTACAAGTAGGGCACGGCATCCAGGCGAAAACCATCGACACCTTTATCCAACCAAAAATCGATGACCTTCAGGATTTCTGAGTGAACCGCTGGGTTGTCGAAATTCAAGTCGGGCTGGTGTGCGTAAAAGCGGTGCCAGTAGTAAGCCTTGGCTACGGGATCCCAACTCCAATTGGAAGGCTCAAAATCTTTGAAAATGATCCGGACCTCTTTGTACTTTTCGGGGTTGTCGGTCCAGACGTAGAAGTCTCGTTCAACACTGCCTGGAGCCGCCCGGCGAGAGCGCTGGAACCAAGAGTTCTGGTCGGACGTGTGGTTCAGCACCAATTCAGTGATTACTTTTAACCCGCGAGCGTGGGCTTCCTTCATAAAACGCTCGAAGTCTTTGAGCGTCCCATACGAAGGGTTGATGCTGTAATAATCAGCAATGTCGTAGCCGTCGTCCTTGAGCGGCGAAGGATAAAACGGCAGCAGCCAGACGGCCGTAACTCCGAGTTCCTGGATATAATCCAGTTTTTCGATCAGCCCTTGAAAGTCGCCGATGCCATCAGCGTTTCCGTCCGCAAATGAGCGGACGTGCAGCTCGTAAATGATCGCTGTTTTATACCATCCCGGATCCCGCACGGCCCGAGACATTGACCGCTTTCGTGCGGCGGTTGAACGCAAGACGCCTCCCACTTCGTGCTCCTGTGCTATGCGCACTGTCGTGACTCCCAGCTGGATGCCCGGGCGGACGCTTGATCAGCAAGCGTTTGCATAACTCACCGCGCGAGCAGCAGACTTCGAGAGATTGCAGCAAGCGCCGCAGCCGAGCAATGCCTCCCCGCACTGATGGGGCGTTGAGGGAAAACCTCAGCGGCCAGCTTTGCTGCAAATTCCAAGAAACCTGCGCGCCTCCGTTGCGAAGGCGGGTTTCTGTGTTACCTTCCCGTCCTTTTCCCTTAGCAGCAGGATTGGCAATGTCTTTGATCGCTAAAGATTATATATTCCGGGCAACCCGCGCCCTTTTGGCGCTGGGTGTGACAGGATTGTTCGCGAGCACAAAAGCGGCGCTCCCGGAACGGGTTCTCGTGGCGCCGAAATCGGCGCAAGCCTCAGTTCAGCTTGAGAAGGAACACAAGGCCAAGAAGCGGAAGATCAAGAAGAAGCTCAAGGAAGCAGGCGGCCTTCATGTCATCGAGCTGCAGAAGGGCGAAAAGGCTGCGCAGGTAGCCGCCGAGTACCAAGCGTCCGGCTTAGCAGAGTTCGCTGAACCTGATTATCCGATTCGTGCATCGTCACTGCCGAACGATCCCGCCTTGGCTGCGGGGGCCCTTTGGGGGCTGCAGAATCCTTACAATGGCGGCGATATCGACGCCCCTCAAGCATGGGAGTTCGCGCGCAATGCCTTCAATGTTGTCGTCGCCGTGATTGATAGCGGCATTCGCTACACCCACGAGGATCTTCAGGCGAACATGTGGGTCAATTCGCGGGAGCGGGTGGATGGCCTGGATAATGACGCCAATGGGATCGTTGATGACATTCATGGCATAGATGCCATCTACAACGACGGGCTGCCCTGGGATGACAACGGCCATGGCACCCATGTCGCCGGAACGATTGGAGCCGTGGGCAACAATGGTGTGGGTGTGGTCGGCGTTTGCTGGAATGTGCGCCTGATGGCGTTGAAGTTCATGGATGCGGACGGCGGGGGCCACACGTCGGATGCGGTGCAATGCATCGATTACGCGATCCGAAACGGGGCGAAGGTGATCAACGCGAGCTGGGGCAGCGGCGCGTACTCCTACACTCTGGAGAGAGCTATTGCGCGGGCACGAAACGCTGGCGTTATTTTCGTTACAGCGGCTGGCAATGATGCCGCAAACAACGACCTGCTGCCGAGCTACCCCTCCAGTTACAAACTGGACAACGTGGTGTCTGTCACAGCCACATCAAGGGACGACACTCTGGATGCTGCCTATGCAAATTACGGAGCGGCCACGGTGACGATGGCTGCCCCTGGCTCATGGATTTACTCCACTTGGAACGGGTCCGACGACTCCTACGAGTATTCAAGTGGCACTTCGATGGCGTCGCCGCACGTGGCGGGCGCTTTAGCTCTGCTTAAGGCGACCTTTCCGGCCGAAAGCCATGTTTCCCTCATTAATCGGCTCGTTGCTGCCAGTGACAAAGTTCCAGGGTTGATTGGAAAAACCACAACGGGCGGTCGATTGAATCTGGCGGCGCTTTTCAGCCCAAAATGGAATCTGGAGCTGCCACATGAGGAAGGCGGCAACGTGCAGAGGTTGGATAACGAATCGCTCTACACTGGGTCAACTACTGTCCTGCGCGCAGACCCTGCTCCGGGTTATAGTTTCGAGGGTTGGACTGGGAGCATCACGAGCACACTCAATCCAGTGGAGATTACGGTGACCACCAACATGTCGATCCATGCAGTTTTTCGGCCTGCGGTGCAGCAAAATGAACCCCCGGTTGAGGACAGCCTCCTGCCGGACATAATCATTACGCCAGTTCCAGAGGAACCGGCCGAGGAACCTCCTCACACGGAAGAACCATCAGCGGGAGAGGATGATCCGCTTCCGCCAACAACAATCGAGCCAGGACCGGCCATCGAAGAACCGGTAACGAAGCTGCCCCCCGCCGCTGGGAGCCCAACGATCCAGATCGCTGTAAGCGCTGAGGGTGATTACGCGCACATATTTGTTGGGGTCTATGACGCGGCTCTTGAGTTCAGCTCCGACTTGAATACATGGACGGCAGTAGCCGAACCGCTGGTTCAGGATGGGGACCGTTGGCGCGCGATCGCTCCGTTACGCGGCGGTGCCGGATACTTCCGGGTACGGCGGACGGATTAGGGCTGCACTCGGGTAAACCGCTGTTGGGGCGGCAAAAGTCCTTTTCGAGTGGGCTGCTTTATGTCACTAGAGACGGCAGCGTGCATCTTCTCAGCATCATCGAAGAGATCTCCCGGTCTGAGAAGTTGCCGTTCATTGTGATCGGCGGTTACGCGGTGATTGCCTGGGGTGTGCCGCGGCAAACGATCGATTTGGATCTGCTGGTGGCGAAGGACGCACAGGAGGCTTGGAAAACAGCGCTCTGCGCACGAGGTTTTCAGCTGGAGTCCGAGCAGGCCGCATTTACGCAATTCCACTCGCAGGCGTTTGGACGGATTGACCTGATGCATGTGCAGCTTGCGACTTTTGAGAAAATGCATGGAGCGTCGGAGTTGAAAGCTCTGAACGGGACCGCTGTGCGCGTCGCGAGCATACCGCACTTGATCGCGTTGAAACTTCACGCGCTGAAGCACGGGGAGTCAGAGCGGAAGTTCAAAGACTTCACAGATGTGCTGCGTTTGGTGCATATTGCCGGAATGAACGTGCGGGGCGAGGAGTTCAAAGCCTTGTGCGAAAAGCATGGAACAGAACAACTCTACGAAGAAATCGTCTACTTCAGCTCGTGACCTCGGGCTGGATTTGGAATTTCCCGTTCTTCCGGCTTGCGCATCCGTGTTGCCAAAGGTGCATCCCGATGTGGTTCTCGCCTGGTGTGAGGAACTCCGCCCCCTGTTCGAAGGCGCTGCGGAGGAGGCTTTGCGGGATAAGGTAAATGTGGAGTTTGTCCTTTAGCAGGTCGGCTACGGGCTCTAGGGCGGGGTGCGGAGCGCTCATTCGGGATCGCCGAGGTGAGTCTTGAAAAACTGCACGGTTCGGGTCCAGAGCGCTTCCATCACCACCGGATCGGGAACCATGTGCGTTAACCCGCTAAGCGGGAGGATTTCGAAATGTTTCCGGTTCTTAAACAAGGCATCCGCCAGCTTCAAGGAGTGCAGGAAGAACACATTGTCATCCGATGTGCCATGCACCAACAGCAGCGGGCGCTGAAGTTTATCCGCGTAGGTTAGGAGGGACGAGGCTTTGTACACTTCCGCGTTCTGCTGCGGTAGCCCGAGATACCGCTCGGTGTAATGGGTGTCGTAATCCTCCCAATCCACCACGGGAGCGCCGGCAACTGCAGCACGATAGATGTCAGGCCTTTTCAGGGCAGCGAGCGCGGACATGTAGCCGCCGAACGACCATCCACGAATGCCCACGCGCGTTAGATCCATTTGCGGGGTTTTCTGCGCTAATGCGCGCAAGCCAGAGACCTGGTCGTCGAGCGTGATGGTGGCAAAGCTGTTGAGCATAGCACGTTCCCAGGCGCGGCCGCGGCCCGGCGTTCCCCGATTATCAATTGCGACCACGATAAAGCCCTGATCAGCCAGCCATTGACGGAGAAGAATCCCAGGATCCCGGACGCCTTTGACCACGTTGGCCGTCGGCCCACCGTAAACTTCAACAATCACCGGGTACTTTTTTGTGTCGTCAAAGTTTCTAGGACGGACGATCTCGGCGAAAAGTTCGGGGTTGCTGCCAACTTTAAGAACCTCGTTGCGGGGAGCAAACAGAGGCTCCTCTGCGACTGAAGGCAGCCCCCCGACCTGCTCGCCTGTCGCGCGATGAACGCTCACCGCAGGCATGGCATCGGCAGTTAGCGAAGTGCGGACGAAGTAATCGTCGCTCCTGCCGAAAGAAGCGTTATGGCTCCCTTTCTCCTGAGTCAATTTCACCATGTCCGTCCCATTTGTCTTAATGCGGTGCAGATGCGCCTCCGTGGGGTCGGGGTGGCCAATGAAAAAAATCTCACCGCGCTCTTCATTGACGTGGACGAGCTTTTGGTAACCCATTTGTGGGGGAACAATCGTGCGGACGGCAGCGCCGGTTGGCGAGCGAAGCTCCAGCGCGAGGCTGCCGTCGCGCTCCGTGGTCCAGAGAAAGCCAGCGCCACTCTTTAGCCAGCGGGGCATTTGTTGATCGAGATTAATCCAAGCCTGGTCCTTCTCGATGTGCAGGGGGCGGGTGCGACCGCTCTTTTCGTCCACGGCGAGGACCGCGAGTTCCCGTTGGTCGCGGGTTTGAACACAAATCGTGAGCGAGGCGCCTTGTGTGTCCGCAGGCCAGGTCACTGTGGCGAGATATGGGTATTTAGCAGAGTCCCATTCGATCCAGGTGGTGCGACCGCCATTCACTCCGGTTAAGCCCAACCGCACCTTGGCGTTTGCTCGTCCGGGCCGAGGGTAGGCCATGGCGTGTGGGGCTTGCCCGGGCTTGGCTGGGTCAGTGACATACCAGACCTCGACTTCGGAGGTGTCTGTTTCCTGGTAGGCAATCGTGCGCGAGTCTGGAGACCACCAGAATCCAGAGAATCGCCCGATTTCCTCCTGGGCGACAAACTCCGCGAGGCCGTTGGATTTCGTGGGCGTTCCGCCCTTTGTGACCTGATGCTCCTTGTTGGAGCTTAGGCTCAGGACGTAAACATCGTTGTCGCGAACGTAGGCAATGCTTTTGCCGTCTGGAGAGAACTTGGGATCGATGACGCCTTGCGGCGCATTCAGAGGACGCGCTTCCTTTGTCGCGCGGTCGAAGAGGTAGAGCTTGCCTGAAAGAGGCAGAAGGATTTTGGACCCGTCTTTGCTGAGTTGATAACTGGTGAAGCCGCCGACCGAGACGCGCATGCGCTCGCGCCGGGCTTTCTCCTCCGCAGACAACTGCTCCTCCGCGCCTTTGAGCAGTTGCTGTGGTGTCACCAACTCTTGTGTTTCCTTGGAATCGATGTCGTATTCAAAGAGTCGCAAGCTGGCGGCACGAGGCTCCGCGCGCAAAAAGATGACCTTTTTGCCATCGGGGGTGACGGTGGCGGAAACGGGGCGCCCAAGCATAAACCCCCGCGTCAACGCATGGTCACGGAGGTATTGCTGGTTAACAAGCTCCGCCCCTTGGGCGCTCATTGAAATGGCGAAGGCCCCCGCTATTCCGCATAAAGACTTCCACGGCATGAACGGGAGCCTAGCTGGCATCCGCTGATCTGTTAAGCTTTCGGTTTTACCGCAGGCGCGATGTGCTCCGTTCCTGAAGCCAGATCATGTCTCTATTATTCGCGGAGGGAATGTTTAGGGTGAGATTCTGGCCTTTGCGGAGCTTAGGGACTGTCCGAGGATCGACCCACTTGTGAATCTCTGAATGCCCGTCTGCGAAGGTCAACCCGCCTGCGCCATTGTGGTAACTTGCAGGGAAATCCACCAGGTAAACCGAGCCAGGGGAATTCGGCCACCCGCGCATGTCCACAACGAAGAACCCATCGTTGATGCTATCTTCGCGCTCGTCGATCAGCAGCCAGGTCTTGGCTGGAGCGGGGTCTATCATATCCGAGGTTTTCTTGATTATCTTGAACCCGGCTGTCCAGGGGCTCGCAGAGTTCATCCAGTTATTCATGGACATGCTGCGGACCCTGGAAATGCCTGTTCGTTTATCATTGGTGAGGTCCGCGGGGCATTTCCAAACCTTCAGAGAATTCAGCTGTGGAAAGATATGACTCCGCTGTAGAAACAGTGTGTTGGTGTTGTCGGGCACGGCTGCGGCAGAATCCAACCAACCCGCGCACCATGTGTTGGGATAAAAAGGACTCAGGTTCGGATTGAAACCGTTTTGGTCATTCCCATTGTTGGGTGGGACTTTCTCGTTATTATCCATTGCGTACATGACCCAGGCGAGACCCATTTGCTTTGTGTTGTTCAGGCATTGAATGCCTTGAGCTTTGGTTTTTGCCTTGCTTAGCGCGGGTAGGAGCATGCTCGCTAAAATTGCGATGATCGCAATTACAACGAGTAGCTCAATAAGTGTGAACCCTGCTGTTTTGTTCCGCTGAGGTTTCTGGTTTGGTTTCATTGGTTGTGAACGGGGTTTGCCACAGAATAGCAATATTCGACAAAAGCGCAATCGGGCGATTCTGATAAACATTTCGGTTTTAAAGGGGTGTGTTAATGTGTCCTTGGGTTCGGACAAATTGCCAAAATGCCAACAGAGACACTGCATTTCGAGAGCGCGAGGCAGACGCAGCAAATTTTCAACAACGATCCACGGAACCTCCAGAGTCTGGAGGACCAATTCGGGGTCAAAGCCACCTCAAGGGAAGGATGGATTCGCCTGGAGGGCACCGAGGAGGCGATTAACCATGCGAAACAGGTTTTAAGCTTCCTCGAAGCTTCTATCAAAACCGGCGGGCAAGTGCGCAACCGCGAGTTTGCGCAAGCGGTGAGCGTGGTGAAACACGACGGGGTGGATGCCTTGAGAAGCCTTGGGAGCGAGCGAGTCACCACCTCGCCGAAAAAGGGTTCGGTAACACCGAAAACGGTCGGCCAAAAGCGATACCTTCAAGCGATTCGCGAGAACGATGTGGTTCTGGGCCTCGGCCCCGCCGGCACTGGCAAGACATACCTTGCGGTTGCCGCAGCCCTTGCCGCTTTGCGTGAGGAGAAGGTTTCGAGAATTATTCTAACGCGGCCCGCGGTTGAAGCTGGCGAAGCGTTGGGTTTCCTTCCGGGTGATCTTTACGAGAAGATTGCGCCGTACCTCCGGCCGTTGCACGACGCCTTGTACGACATGATGCCGGGCGAAGATGTGCAAAAGTATATGGAGCGGGGTGTCATCGAGATCGCTCCTTTGGCTTACATGCGCGGGCGCACACTCAACAATTCGTTCATCATCCTGGATGAAGCGCAGAACACGACCACGGAGCAAATGTTAATGTTCCTGACGCGCATGGGGCATGGCTCCAAGGCGGTTGTCACAGGGGATCCAACGCAAATCGATCTGCCGATTTCAAAACGCTCCGGGTTGTTGGAAGCGCAGCGGGCTCTCCGGAATGTCCCCGGAATTGCTCTCATCCAATTTGAACGAAGGGATGTCGTGCGCCATCCGCTCGTGCAGCGGATCATCGAAGCCTATGAGATTCATCGCGGCCCGCAGCAGCAACATCCCGACGCTGAGGCAGCCGCAGCGCCGAAAAAGAGCACGCGCAGCCGCTCCAGCACGGAGCGCTGATTATGCCCGCGGAGGTCAGCATCGCGAATCGTCAGCGCATCAAGCCGCTGAATCCTGTTTTCGTCCGCCGCTTAACGCGTCTGATTCTTCAGCGGCAAGGAATCAAAGCGTATGAAGTGGGTCTCGTCTTTGTGGAGCCAAAAGAGATGGCCTACATTAACGAGAACTTCTTAGATCACAAAGGCTCCACAGATGTGATCACGTTCGACTATTCCGGCGAATCCGCATATCCAAGCGACCAGCGGCTGACCGGAGAGATTGTCATCTCCGTGGCGGACGCAATTGAGCAGGCCGCGCTCTTTCGAACCACGTGGCAGAGCGAGGTCATCAGATACGTTGCCCATGGCATCCTACATTTGCTGGGGTATGACGATCTTGAGCCGAAGGCGCGCAGCATGATGAAGAAGGCGGAGAACGACCTGGTGGCCTGGCTGCAAGAGCAGGTCGATTTCGCTGGGTTGTAAAAAAGCACGCATGCAGGAGCGAGCCCACGGCATCATCCTACGAGTTTATCCGCTCACCGAATCGAGCCTGATCGTCCAGTGGCTGACGGCGGAGCAAGGCCGGCTTTCAACCGCGGCGAAGGGCGCTCGCAAACAAAAGTCTTCTTTCGCGGGGAAGCTCGACTGTTTCTTTGAGGCGGACTTTGCGTTCATCCGGAGCCGGAGGTCGCATTTGCACACTCTCGCTGAAGTGAGCCTCTCCCAGCCGAACACATTTTTGCGCCGTGATCTCAATGCACTGACGCAACTCGCCTACGCGGGGGCTCTAATAGCCCAGACCACAGAGGAAGAGACACCGCTTCCTGAAGGGCACAAGTTGCTCACAGAGTTTATTCGAGCCTTACAGGAATTCCCGGCGAGTCCCCAGACGCTCTGCGCCTTTGAGCTGCTTTGGCTGCAAGTCCTCGGCCAGGAGCCTGATCTTGCCCAAACGCGACTCCCCTCCCCTGCATTACACTTTGCTGGGCAGACGTTAAACGGCGGCTTCGAGGCGTTGCAGCAGCCTCTGGACGCTGTAGGCAGCCGGGCGCTGGCGCAATTCCTGCACGGCTTCTTAATTTACCACCTCGGCAAATTCCCGCCGCAACGCGCACGGGCTCTAGGCGCGACCGCAGGTTCCTAAGACGCTGCGGTTTCACCCCCACTCTCCAGGATTGCAGGGATTGCCGCTGGAGAGTCCGCAGACTCCTTTCCACCGCTTAGGCGCGATTTCAGATCCTCCAGGATGAGGTATAACGTGGGCACCAGCAGCAGCGATATTGCGGTAGAGAAGATCACACCAAAGCCCAGCGAGACGGCCATTGGGACGAGGAATTGAGCCTGAACGCTTCTCTCCAGAATCAATGGCGCGAGCCCAAGGAAGGTGGTGCCGGAGATCAGGATGATGGCTCGGAACCGCAAGGCGCCCGCACGCCGGACCGCCTCGCTTACAGAGAGACCTTCCTTGCGCGCCTGGTTAATGAAATCGACGAGCACAAGACTGTCGTTCACGACCATTCCAGACAGAGCAACGACGCCAAACATCGACAAAATTGTGAGATTCATTCCCATGAGGACGTGGCCCCAGATCGCGCCAATGATCCCGAAGGGAATCGCGGTCATAACGATCAGCGGTTGGGTGTAGGAGCCAAAGGGAATCGCCAGCAGCGCGTAAATGACAAACAAGGTGACCACAAAACCAGAGGCCAGGCCGACCATGGTGTCACTTTGCTCTCGGCGTTCACCTTCAAAGGTCCAGCGCACCCCAGGATGAGTTGCGAGCAGTTGGGGCAGCTTTGATTGCAGATCGGCCGCAATTTCGTTGGCATTGCCTTTTGCTTCATCCACCCCCGCTGTGACATTGATAGCGCGCTGGCGGTCCACCCGTTTAATGCTGGCGTAGCCTCGCCCGTGGGAGACTGTTGCCACAGTTGAGAACGGCACCTCCGCGCCGTTGGGAGTTCGGATCATCATGTTTTCCAATGTGGCAAGCGACCGGCGATCGTGCTCCGGGTAACGGACCATAACCTTCACCTCGTCCCGCCCGCGTTGAATGCTTTGAGCCTCCTCACCGTAGAAGCCTTGCCGGACTTGCCGCGCCAAGTCCTGGAGTGTTAATCCGACTGCTTCAGCCTCGGGCTTGATTGCCAATTTGATCTCCTGTTTGCCCTCGCGAAAGGAGTCGCTGATGTCATAAATGCCAGGATACTGCGCCAAATGTGTCTTAAGCTCGTTGGCTGCCGCGCGAAGTTCCTCCACTTTCATGCCGACCAACTGGATGTTGATCGCCTCCCCGGCGGCAAAGACAGACGACGTGAATGAGACTTCAACCGCGTCGGGTATCGGGCCGGTCAACTCGCGCCAACGTTGCTCAATCTCGTGCCCGGTCACGGTGCGGGATTCAGAAGCGGCCACTTCCAGATGCACTTCGCCGAGGT
>DASPKX010000168.1:0-14874 GCA_035627835.1 Candidatus Methylomirabilota bacterium | reverse complement strand
TGTTCTCTGCGCTCTTTAGTGGCGATTCTTCCCGTCTATCTCCCAATCTGCGTCATGGCTGCGTGCTCGGCCCTGCTTCATCGAAGAACATCACTTCGGCCATGCCGTTTCTCCCTTTAACGACAGCAACCCGTCTACCTTCGAGCAATCCGAGCAGTTCCTGATCGGACACCAACTGCACGCCTGGGGTCACTCGAACAGTTGAGAGCAGAGTGACCGTTTGCGGCGAGGTGGCGATGACTGGAATCGTGGCAAGGTCACCCGTTTTCACCACTCCATGGGGCAGGGGAGAGACCTCGCGAGGCGGCGTTTTATAGGCAATGCTTTCCGGGGGGAGTGTGGTGTTCCTTTGGTTGAGGAACAGCGCCGCCGCCGAAACAAGAAGTGCCAGCCCACAAAAGCCCTTGATCGCGACCCCCCTCCTGCGGCGTTGCCGAGCCGAAGCCAGCATCAAGCCCACATGCCGCTCGCGCGCATCTGCGCCGGAGCCTTCCGACAGCACGTCCCTGTGCAAAGCTTTGTTTCTTTCCAGGTCACTCATGCTTCAGCCTCTCCAATGCTCTGCGTTTCAACTCAGCCCGTGCTCGTGACAGCCGCGACTCGACGGCTTTCGCCGTCGAGCCGAACGCCTCCGCGATCTCCTTCACGGACAATCCTTCCACATACTTCATCTGCAACAATCGTTGCTCGCTCGAATCCAGGTCCTGCACGGTTTCTGCGATTGCCATGTGAGCCTTGTTTTCATCTAGCAAGGGTACTGTGTGTTCGTTTTTCGAGCGCCAGAACCGTTCCAGGAAGCCCAGGTAGCGTCCCCGCTGGCGACGCTGATCCAAAACAACATTGCGAGCAACTTTCGCGCACCACCCCCAGAACAATCCTTCCGCTTCAAATGGGCGCACCTTCGCGGCAATTTTAATAAGCGTCTGCTGGACGCATTCCTCCGCATCCGCAGCGTTGCCGTTTGTGAGAGCAAGCGTGTAGCCCAGCAGACGATGCGAGTAGCGGTCATAGAATTCCCGAAAGCATTGCTCATCGCCTCGAGCCATTCCACGCGTGAGTTCCTTGATCCATTCATGGCTGGAGTCCTGCACGTTTGCGCGGTCCTCCGAAAGATTCACCCCAGCCATGGTTCCGATCATCTGCTCCCCTTAGAGCGGCGCGGGTTGGGGGTTCTTTGGGGCGGAGGGCGTTTGGACGGGCTGTTGAGCGCCTGCGGGCTGTTCGTTGTTCTTCGGCAGTTCAGCAAGGACCGAGTTGATCATTGTAAGTTGGTCGGCGCGCCCAACCGCAATCAGCAGCTTAGTTTCTTTATGAAAATTCAGAGCGGGCGTGTTCGTCTCGCCCATCATTTTCCAGCCCGCTTGGATGGCGGTCGTGATGTCCTCAACCGTCAATGTTCCGAGATATGGGCTGAGCTGGTAAAAACGATATTCCTTCTTTTCGACGCGTTGCGCCGGTTGCGTTGTGAAGAAGTGCCACACCGATTCGGGGGTGATCGCTCCTTGAGTGCGGAACCCGGACTCGGCACGGGCGTTGGCGACGCTCGTTCGGCCGTGCTGGTCGGTGTAGATAATTTGAGTGCTTTGGCTTGCTGCCGTGAGCGCAGTGAACAGTTCATAGACGTTCACCTGCTTCATCATCAGGGGAGGAAGCTGCACATTAGCATGCTCAGGCGGAATGATCGCATTGAGCACTTTGATCTGCGCTCGAATTGTTTCCACGAGCTGCTGAGGGGTGCCACCCTCAAAATCCAGATCAAATCGGGGCAGCTTCGCTAAGTCGCCCGCTTGTTGACCGTAATACAGTAGCGGGTTCGGGTTGCCGGGCGGGCTTACTTGCGCGTTCGTCGTCCCCAAAATCACCATCATCGCGGCTGCACATACCCAGTTCTTCATAATTCCATTGTTCCTTTTAAAGAGAAGACGCCGCTGAATGCTAAAATCCTTCGGACTATTTTGACCGGGCAAATGCTGGCTTAGGTCGAGATCATACGACCTTCGGTTTCCGCCGGAAAGAGGCGAGCGCGCGGGGTTGGTTATTCAATGCGTGGCATTCGGCTGCCTGCGCGTTAAGCTTGCGTGGCGTGACAATGACGGACCCGCACCAGCCATCGGGGTATCCAAACGACAATCCAGCGCCCTTGCCGAACGGGTTAACCCTCACGAAAACTCCGACAGGCGCAGTTCTCTCGCAGCCACCCGAGCCGCTTGGGTGCATTCTGCCATTTATGATCCTCGCGCTGGGATTGTTATTTGTGACGGTTCACAATGCTTATGCCCAAGGCGCCTTGCGGGTCGAACCCTGGACGCGTTTTCTAAAGGTTCTTCTCCGGCCTGATCAGCCTTGGCCGCAAGCCCCTGTTTGGGAACTCCTCTGGATCTTCGGGGCGTTCGCGCTGCTTGGCGCCTGCTTCTGGGCTCTCCACACGAATTCCTACTCTTTAAGCCCGGAGTTAATCGTGAGGGAGAGGCGGATTCTTAGATGGCATTGGAGGCGCGAGTTCCGCCCCGGAACGTTGGTGCTGCTTCTGGTCGCGAATGAGGATGAACCGCACGCGCGAAGCACCGTTTGGCATTGGGAACTGCTTGTGCAGGACGTTGACGGAAGAAGAGAAGCGATGCTCTGGGACCGCAAGACCGAGCGCCACGTGCCATACTTTGCTGAAAGTGATTATCTAAGACACGTCGCCCTTATCACCGAAGCGAGCGGCTGGCCGGTCAAAACAATTACCAGACGCAAACCTCTATAGTGGTCCGGGTGGCGCGAGTTTCTGCTTCCATGGCTGCATAAATCATTTTCAAAGTGTCTTCAGAGCTTATTCTCTTTTGGCAATGGCTTTTGCCGAGTTTCCAAGACAGCAACAGACGGTGCAGCTTCTGCAGCGCAGCCTTGAGCGTGGGCGGCTGGGGCATGCTTATTTGTTCACCGGCAGTGATATGGTCGAACTCGAGCGCATGGCGGCCACGCTAAGCAAGGCGTTGAATTGCCAGAATCCTCCCGCGCGATCCGCCATTGGGACGGGCCTCGATTCCTGCGATCAATGCAATTCCTGCCGGAAAATCGATGAATGCATGCACCCGGACATCCACTGGATCCGGCCTGAATCGAAAACGCGCATCATCACCATCGACCAGGTGCGCGAGTTGTTGCAGGCGGTGCATCTCAAGCCCACGGAGGCTCGGCACAAAGCAGGGGTGATCGTCGGAACGGATCGATTGAACGTGCAGGCCGCCAATGCGTTTCTTAAAACGCTCGAAGAGCCTCCCGCCAGTTCCATTTTGATCCTGTTGAGCACCGAACCGTCGCGCATTCTCGAGACGATTCTCTCCCGTTGCCTGCGCCTGAACTTCGCAGGGGAGGGGATCGGCGCTTCCGCCCACGAGCTTGAATGGCTTAACGAATTCAGCCACCAGGCCGCACAGCGCGAAGGAGGCCTCATCAACCGCTACAAGCTTCTCGGCCTCTTCCTCAACCGCCTGGCCGCCGCCAAAGAGACCGCCGAGAAGGACGCGAGCGCCCGCTCCCCGTTGAACCGCTACGACGACGTCGATCCCAAGCTCCGGGAAAAGTGGGAGGATGAACTCAGCGCCGCCACCGAAGCTGAGTATCGCGCCCAACGCGCTGAAGCCCTGAAGCTGCTCCAGACCTGGTTCCGAGACATTTGGATAACCGCCCTCCGTCTTGGTTCCGAATCCCTGGCATTCCCGCAGCTCGAGCAAATCACTCGCTCCATCGGCGAGCAGATCACACCAGAGGAAGCCATGCAGAACCTTTCAACGCTTGAAGGCGCCCAACGCCTCCTGCACACCAACGTGCAGGAAGCCCTCGCCCTTGAAGTGACATTCCTGAAGCTAAAGTTGTAACGGCATGAGAGGGGCGAAACGATTGTGCGCCTCCTACGGAGGCTGGGGCCGTCGGGGCGGGATTACCCACGGGCTGCGCTGCGCTTGCCCGTGGGCTACTCTGTTTAACCCCTCCGGGGCTGAACGGCAGGGGGATCCAGAGAAAGCTCTGCGCTTAGTAGCGCGCACATCTGAGCCTCCCCGGAAGCCCCAGCGGGGCGACATATTTGTAGTAACGCCTCCGCCCTACGAGGGGAGCGCCGTAGGTGCGGCATCAATCCCAATATGGGTCCGCGAACTAGCCGCTACATCCGCATCACGCCGTCCAGAAGGATGCCCGTCATGACCTCCCCGGCACCCGCACCACGTTCCTCCTGGGCGGCCCGTTGGCTACCTTGGGTGGTTGGGATTTGGCTGGGGATGTCGTTCCTGAAGTTCGGCAACCCCGTCATTTTGGACAAAATGATCCAGCCGCCGAACGGGTTTGCTGAATTCCTCTTCGTCGCCTGGCCGGTGAAGTTCGCCATTCCGTTCGTGCTCGCCGCGATTCTGCTCTCCATCCCGCTTCAGGGTCGGCAATTCATTAAAGGCCCATGGTTTCTGTGGCTCCCGGTGGCTTGGCTCGTATGGCAGAAAATCGCCGCCACCAATAGCGTTGCCCCCGACCTCACCCGCATCACTCTTTACCACTTCGTCGTGGTGACCTTTGCCTTCTACATGGGGTACGCCTCCCTCGCGCGCTGTCCGAACCTGAAGGGCCTCTGGGTTCCGCTCATCGTCGCCTTCACCTACATGCTCTGGACTGGCTTCGAGCAGCATAACGGCGGCTTGGAAGCCATGCGCAAGATGATTTACGCCCAGCCCAACTGGCAGGAGATGCCCCCCGATTATCTTAAACGCATCGCCAGCAACCGCGTCTTCGGCACCATGGCCTATCCGAACGCCCTCGCCGGCGCCCTCCTCCTGCTCCTCCCCGCTCTGACTTACAAACTCTGGCAAATGACTGCTTCCTGGCAACGCATTGCCCGCGCGGTCGTGGTCGGCCTCTTCGCCTACGGCGCTGTAGCATGCCTCTACTGGAGCGGTTCCAAGGCCGGTTGGCTCATCGCCCTCGGCGTCGCTGCTGTTGGATGCCTTAAATTGCCTGAGATAGCGCGTTATCGTTATCTAATCGCCGGAATCGTTCTGATTGCCGGTCTAGCAGTGTTCGCAGTGCGCTTTCAGGCCTACTTCGCCAAGGGGGCCACCAGCGCCTCCGCCCGAGTAATCTACTGGCAAGCAGCCTGGCAAACCGCTCTCAAGCACCCCCTCTTTGGCACTGGCCCCGGCACTTTTCAAAAGCCTTTTGCGGAAATTAAGCCGCCCGATGCCGAGATGGCTCGCCTTGTGCACAACGATTATCTAGAGCAAGCCTCAGACTCAGGATTTCCTGGTTTCATCCTCTATTTAGCGATGATGGGAACCTTTCTGGTTCTACTTTATCGTAAAACTACCGAAACCCTGCCGTTTCTCGTTTTCCTTGGCATTTTAGGCTTCTCAGCCCAGTCCATGGTCGAGTTCGGTCTTTACATCCCCGCCCTTTCATGGACCGCATTCCTGTTGATGGGTTGGGGTCTTGGCCTGCATGGCTGCGAGCAACGCGGGGAGGCTGGTAAACCTTCGTAAGGGCATCTTAAAACGTCGATAACGATAACGCTTTCTTCATTTTACGCGAAAATCGCTTGCCCGACCCCCGGAATGCAGCCCTTCGAAACTTTTCTTGACGGAATTTGCCTCATTGTTACCTTGCGGCGTCCTTACTTGGTTATCGGTATTGAGCAGAGTCGAGGTTTCGGCGCTGCTTTTTTGCTTAATGAACAGCGAATTTAACGCGGCACGTTCGAATAACTCCGCCTGTAGGAGGGGACTATGGATCTAAAAGACATCAAAGCGGTCATCGATTTGATGAAGAAAAACGCCATCTCGGAGTTCGAACTCGAACGGCAGGATTTCAAAATAAAGTTAAAACGGGGCAACGGAATCCACCAATATTCCGACGAGGGCACGATGATGCCCATGCCCATCCACACCCAAGTGCTCCCCCCCATGGGGCACGCCCAGGCGCCTCAGCCCGCCGCCGCTCCAGCTCCGGCCACGAGCACGGACATCGAAATCAAATCGCCCATGGTCGGCACGTTCTACCGGTCGCCTTCGCCGGAAGCCTCCTCCTATGTCGAGGTTGGCTCCGAGGTGAATCCGGACATGGTTGTGTGCATCATTGAAGCGATGAAAGTGATGAACGAGATCAAGGCCGAGGTCCGCGGCGTCATTACTCAAGTCATGGTCGAGAACGCCAAGCCGGTCGAGTTCGGCCAGGTCCTCTACAAAGTCCGTCCGCTCTAAAGCGGCTAACCCAACCTCCCAGGGAAATGTTCGAAAAAGTTCTGGTCGCGAACCGCGGTGAGATTGCCGTGCGGGTCATCCGCGCTTGCAAGGAGCTGAATATCCGCACGGTCGCCGTTTATTCGGAGGCCGACATCAACTCCATGCACGTGCAAATGGCGGACGAAGCCATCTGCATCGGCAAAGCTCCCAGCAACGAGAGCTACCTCCGCATTGACCGCATCATCAGCGCCGCTGAGATCGCTGACGTCGATGCCATTCACCCTGGCTACGGATTCCTTTCCGAGAACGCCCACTTCGCGGACGTTTGCGAGAATTGCAACATTCGCTTCATCGGCCCCAGCTCCCGCGCCATGAACGCGCTGGAAGATAAAGCCATCAGCCGCGCGCTGGCCAAGAAAGCCGGCGTGCCGATCCCCCCTGGATCCGAAGGCACGGTGCAGGATGAAAAAGAGGCGATCGCAGTCGCCAAGCGCATCGGTTATCCCGTCATGATCAAAGCGATCGCGGGTGGCGGTGGGCGCGGCATGCGTGTTGCCCACAATGATATTTCGCTGGTT
The DNA here is from genome assembly GCA_035627835.1 of Candidatus Methylomirabilota bacterium. Lineage (GTDB taxonomy): Bacteria > Verrucomicrobiota > Verrucomicrobiia > Limisphaerales > SXQI01 > DASPKX01. The sequence continues at coordinate 8,090 of DASPKX010000168.1, read as the reverse complement.
AAGGGCTACCACACCGCGCGCACTGAGGCGGAGAAGGCCTTTGGCAACTCGCAAGTTTATATCGAGAAGTTCATCGAGAACCCCCACCACATCGAGTTCCAGATTCTAGGGGACAACAAGGGGAATATCTTCCACCTTGGCGAGCGCGATTGCTCCATTCAACGCCGCAATCAGAAGATTCTCGAAGAAACGCCATCGCCCCTCATCGAGAACAGGTTCAAAGACCTCCGCAAGAAGATGGGCAAAGCTGCCGTCCGCCTCGCGGAAATGGCCCATTACACCAACGCCGGCACGGTCGAATTTATCGTCGATGACAACGGCAACTTCTACTTCCTGGAAGTGAACAAACGCATCCAGGTCGAGCACCCCATCACGGAAGAAGTCACCGGCATCGATCTCGTTAAGCAGCAGATTCTCATCGCCTTGGGCGAACCGCTGAAGCTCGGGGACATCACATTTAAGGGCCACGCCATCGAATGCCGCGTGAATGCCGAAGATCCATTCGATGACTTCCGTCCGTCGCCCGGCCGCATCGAGATGTATTACGCCCCCGGGGGGCGCGGTGTGCGCGTGGACAGCCATGCCTACGCGGGCTACCCGATTCCGCCGCACTACGACTCGCTCATCTCGAAGTTGATCACTTACGGCAAGGACCGTCGTGAAGCGATGGACAAGATGAGCCGCGCGCTCGGTGAATACATCATCAGCGGCGTTAAGACGACGATCCCGTTCGAGCAAGCGATTCTGCAGGATCCGAATTTCCGTCGCGGCGTTTACTCCACTAACTTCATCGAGCAACTCCTCGGCGGCGCTCGCCGCGAGTTAATCGAGGAGAAGGCGTAGCTGTCCAAGACCAGCCCGATGAAGCCGCTCGATGAATGCCGGCTTTACACCTTTGTGGATTCGGCCTACCTGCACGGCCGATCCCCGGTTCACGTATGCCATGAGCTTTGCGCAGGCGGCTCCGATCTTATCCAGCTTCGAGCAAAAGATTGGCCTAAGGACAAAGTCGCCGCAGTTGCTCGTGAACTCTCGCCCATCTGCCGCGCGGCTGGCGTTCACTTCGTTGTGAACGATTACCCGGATGTCGCGCGCGAAGTGGGCGCCTCCCTCTGCCACCTCGGCCAGGAGGACTTCTTCGATGCGGGCCACGAACATGCATCAAATGTCGTTGGCCCAAACCCCAGCCTCGGCCTCGGTTTAAGCACACACGCGCCGGAGCAAGCGGCCCGCGCCGTGAAAGCCGAGCCCGCCTACATCGCCATCGGCCCAATCTACGCCACTGGGACCAAGCCAACGGCGCGTCCGGTCACGCTTGAGTATGTTCGCTGGGCGGCCGCGAATGTCTCCATTCCATGGTTTGCGATTGGTGGAATCAACCTCCGCACTCTCCCTGATGTCGTTGCCGCAGGCGCGCGCCGTATTTGCGTCGTGTCGGCTATTCTTAATGCGCAGGATCTCGCCGCGGAATGCCGCAAGTACCTCGCAGCGTTGCCCCCCGTTTAGCGCATAGCTTGCCGGGGGCGGCAAGATGCCGCACCCTATGGCATGCGCATCACTGGCGGGAGGGAAACGGGCCGGAAGATTAAAGTCCCCAAAGGCCTCGATGTGCGGCCCACCCCGGATCTCGTTAAGCAGGCAGTCTTCAACAGCCTCGGCGCTCGTGTCGAAGGCGCCCGCTTGCTGGAGCTTTTTGCGGGCAGCGGCGCGCTGACCCTCGAGGCGCTCAGCCGGGGCGCAGCTTCAGCAGTGCTCGTCGAAAAATCCGGGAGAACGGCGGCCATGTTGCGCGGCAACTTTCTCAGCGTGCAGATTCCCGCCAGCCAGTTCGACATTCGTGTGCAGGAAGCCGCCACGGCCATCCAGCAACTCGTGGCTGCGGGAGCTAAGTTTGACATCATTATCGCTGACCCACCCTATGGCGAAAAGAACGTCAACCGCCGATCCACATCCTTTGCGCAGGCCCTCCTGGATGATGAGCATCTCCCGAAGCTGCTTGAAGGCGAGGGCCTCTTCATCCTTGGCCATACCAAGCGCGACACCCTGGAGGTGCCGCCGGTCTGGGAAGAGATGAAGCGAATGAAGCATGGCGACACCGTCATGCGATTCTTCCGCAAACTCCGCGCCGAGAGCGACCCTGGCGCGCTGGCCTAGCAGTGCGTGCGAGTGCCATTCAACGGTACGCCGTTGAAATTTCTCGATTGTTGGGGCGTGTGCATTTAGAAATCACGTAATTCATGGCCACTGTCGGGGAACAACTGCGCGCTGCCCGCGAGCAGAAAAAACTAAGCATCGAGCAGGTCGCTGAACAGACAAAGATCCGCGGCGATCATCTGCGCGCTTTGGAAGCGGGCGACTACGAGGTCTTCTCCGCGCCCGTTTACGTCAAGGGTTTCACGCGCACTTACTCCAATCTGCTTAAGCTCAACACCAACGATCTGCTGACGCAGGTTGAGCGGGAACTCGGCCAGGTTGAGGCTTTCAAAGACAAACCTATCAATGTTGGCGAGGAGCTGAAGCCCTCCGGTATTTGGGTTCTGCTTACCAGGGTAAACTGGCCAGCGGCCCTGGCCGCATTCATTGTGTTGTTAGTTGCTCTTGTAACCACAACCATCGTGCGGAGCTATCGGGCCGAGGCGAAGCGCGATGTGCTCCGCGAAATGGGCCCCGGCCTTTACCAACCCACGAACACGGACCCAGCACTCTTTTTGCCCCTGCCCACGAACACGCCCGCAGCCCCTGTTCGGCGCATCTGAGCTGGTTTGCTGTTGCGGAGAGCTTCGGGTAATCTGGCGCCAGCCCCGGGTATGAAGCTGGAAACACTGAAGCAGAAGGTTAAAAGCGGCGAGATCGACACTGTCATTGTAGCGTTCCCCGATATGCTCGGTCGTCTGGTCGGCAAACGCTTCACCGGCCAATTCTTTATCGACGAAATAGCCGATCACGGGACACACGGATGCAATTATCTCCTCGCCGTGAACATGGAGATGGACCCGCAGGAAGGGTTCAACATCGCCAATTGGGACAAGGGGTTCGGCGATTTTCACATGGCGCCTGACTTGAGCACGCTGCGGGTTCTGCCATGGCTCCCCGCGACTGCGCTGGTGATCTGCGATTACAAACTCGATAGCGGCGAGTATGTCGCGCCCGCCCCGCGCTCTGTTTTACGAAAAGCTCTCGAGCTGGTCAGCAAGCAAGGTTTCACCTGCAACATCGCGAGCGAGTTGGAGTTCTACCTCTTCAACACAACCTACCCTCAAGCCTTCAAAACAGGTTATACAGAGCTGCCGCCGTCGAGTGATTACCGCATCGATTACCACATCATGCAGCCTGGCCGCGATGAGACCCTCATGCGGGCCATCCGCAACCAGATGAACGCAGCGCGCGTCCCCGTCGAATCCAGCAAAGGCGAGTGGGGCCGAGGTCAGCACGAGATTAACTTCATCTACGATCGGCCCATTGAAATGGCGGACATGCACGTCGTCTTCAAGCAAGGCGTGAAAGAGATCGCCGACCAGCACGGCAAGTCGATCACCTTCATGCCGAAGTGGTCGATGAACGAGGCGGGCAATAGTTGCCACATCCACATCAGCATCTTCGAGAAGAACCGAAACATCTTCTGGGACGACAAGAAGAAAACCGGCTCGAAATTCTTCAAAGGCTTTTTGGCTGGGCTCATGAAGTATTCCCCAGAGCTTTGCTATTTCTACGCGCCGAGCATTAACGCCTACAAACGCTATCAGCCCGGGAGTTGGGCGCCGACGAAGATGGCTTGGTCTCACGACAACCGCACCGTGGGTTTCCGTGTGGTGGGGCAGGGGAATTCATTCCGCATCGAGAACCGCATGCCCGGCGCCGACGCCAATCCATATCTCGCCTTCGCCGCCATGATCATTGCCGGGCTCGCCGGCGTGCAGGAAGGCCTCGATTGCGGGGAATCCTACGGCGGCAATGCGTATGTGGATGAGAAACTGGCCGCCCTCCCGCACAGCCTCTCGGATGCCGCGGCGTTGCTGAACAAGAGCCAAATCGCCCGTCGCATCCTCGGTGATGATGTGGTTGATTATTACGTCCACACCGCGCGCCTTGAGGTTCAAGCTTTCGACAATGCGGTCACCGATTGGGAGAAAAGCCGGTACTTCGAACGAATCTAGACCACCGGAGCAACACTCCACTGCGCGGATGAGAACATTCCTGATAGCGCTTCTGGTTACCTGGGTGTTCACCTCCTCCGCCCACCCGGACTCCGCCATGCGCGTCGGCGGGAATCTCACCATCGGCGAAAGCGCCGATCAGCACGTATTCCTCGATCTCTTCTGCCAGGCGCGCCCTTGGCAAACCCGGCAGGCGGATGGCTCCGGCCCCTTCGACACTGAAAAGGCGGCCCTCATGCCGGTGAACACCAATGGTTGGCCGCTCGCAGTCCCTTTCGACCCAAGAGATGGATCGCCATTGCAACTCCCGCACACGGTCATCGGCTCACGAGGCGCTGGAGAGTACACACTAACGCTGCTCGGCAAAGGCCGGCTCAGCTTCACCGCGGATAACCGCCTGCTCGACACCAACAGCCCCTTCCTGCGCTCAGTAACTGTTAACGCTCCCGGCGGTTCCAACACATTCACGCTGCGCTTTCACACAAACGCCCGGCAGTTGGTGTTCGTGGATTTGCTCGAGTCAGACCCCGGCGATCCGCTTCGCGATATCCGCCTCTTCCCGCCCGGGGTCCGCGATAAATCGGGCTCAACCGGCGCGTTTCGACCGGAGTTCCTGGATTCAGTGAAACAGTTCAGCGTCCTCCGCTTTATGGATTGGGGGCAAATCAACGGCAACCCCGTCGAACGTTGGGACCAACGGACGCTGCCCACGACCTACACCCAGCTCGCGCGCGCAGGTGTGGCCTATGAATTCATGTTCGACCTGGCCAATCGCGCACAGCGATCTGCCTGGATTTGTATCCCCCATCGCGCGAACGCTGATTACGTCCGGCAACTCGCGCGACTTGCAAAGGCTTCCCTGGCGCCTGACCTGAAACTGTTCGTAGAATTTTCTAACGAAACCTGGAACTTCAGCCCCGGCTTCGACCAGGCGTTCGAGCTGGACGATCAAGCCAAGGCTCTCGGCCTCACCTCGGATGAAATGACCGCGCGCAAAAGCGCGGAAGCATGGGGTATTTTCGAGGAGGAGTTCGGCCCAATCGAGACCGCAAACCGGTTGATTAAGGTCATCGCTTCGCAAGCAGGGCGGGTGGAGCTCAGCGCTGCACGTTTGGACGCTCTCAAGTTCGTAAGCATCAACGGAAGGCACATTCGCGCGGATGCTTTGGCTATCGCGCCTTACTTCGGCGGTGCAGTTGCCGACGCCGTTGCACAGAACGCCGAGTCCCTCACTGTTGATCAACTCATTCAGGCAGCCGCTGCCAGTTTGAGGGGTGAAGTTGCGGAATGGACACGCGCTCACCATCTACTCGCAGAGCAACATGGTTTATGGCTCGTGAACTACGAGGCTGGCCAGCATCTGGCCGCCACCGGCGGTAATAGGTTCAACGAAATGCTTACAGAGAAGCTGATCGCGGCCAATCGCGACCCTCGCATGAAGGAGCTGTATTTGGAGTATCTGGATCAACAACAACGTGAAGGCGCCGCACTCACACTGCTTTACTACCATGTGGGCGCCCCGAGCATTTTTGGGTCGTGGGGCTTGCTCGAAGATTTACTGCAATCAACCAATGAGGCGCCGAAGTGGTCCGCTTTTATCGAGTGGCATGGCTCATCAGAAGGAACAAACATCCCTCCACGAGCGGAGCCAGGTCCGCTCCAAAGGATCTTCGCTGTAAACGGCGAAAGCGCGCTCGTGCGGCTGAACGGAACAGCTTCACGTGACCTCGATGGCCAAATCACAACCTTTAACTGGCGCGTGAACGGCACGAATGTCCTCAGCGGAAGCGCCCCACAGATCACGCTGCCACTCGGCAAACATCGCGCTGAACTGACGGTGACTGATTCCGCGGGAGCACCAGCGTCAAACACCGTGGAAATCGTCGTTGCTCCTGCGGCCGCTCGCGAAACCTTGCTGAGCATCCACTTCACTGGCTCAGATCCGGCATTGCGATTGCCATGGACCAACGCGACCCTCGGCGCGCTCGCAACTTGGACCGGCTTTGCCGCAAACCCAGCGGTGAACCTCAAAGCTGGAAATGACCGGCTACATTTCTGGGTGAGCGGCAGCGGGTCGGGCTCCGTGCAAACATTGAGCGAAGCCCTCGCGGCTAATGAACGCTTCAACTTTACCATTGCTCCTGCAACCGGCGAAAAATTCGACCTACGCGGCGCGCATCTGAGACTGCACTGGCGCCGCCTCTCCGGACACGCCCCACGCGCCTGGGCATTATTCAGCAGCAAGGATGGATTCTCTGAGGCAGCCGCCCTCGGCGTCAGCGCTCCGGTGGAATCCATCGATGAGCCATTTGAGATGACCTTCCAGCTTCCCTTTGATGGTTGGGGCGCAATCGACGCTCCCGTCGAGTTTCGACTCGTTCCGTTCGGAGAACGCTTCCACGGGCACGAAGCTGCAATTGAATCTATTCAACTCTCTGGCGCCGCCGTTGTCTCCCGGCCCTCATTGAAGATAGTGCGTAACGAAGATGGCGTCCTCACGCTCACCTGGCCAATCAGCCCCTATCGCCTCATGGAAGCCGACTCCCTTACGACGCCAACCATCTGGCGTCCCAGCGCAGCTCCCGTAATAACCGCTGGCGGGGCTCGCACCGCGCAGGTGCAGGCATCCGCGCGCAGCAAGTTCTATTCATTAGCCCGCGAGTAGGACGCGTCTCTTGAGATGCGCCGCATTGACACGGCAATCAAATGAGGAGACATTATTGATCAAATGATCGCGCCCTTGGCGAACAAAAAACCACGCCGCCGCACTCCGTCCCACGGAACTCACGCTCGGCTAGGGATTGTGAACAGCCAGATATATGGCGGCAACGGGAAGGCTTCGGCGCTGCCGACAGGGAAGCTGATCAATATGATCACAGTTGGCTTGCCAGTTAAAGAATTGGAGGACCTGCAAGCCAGCCTCGACATTCCTATGGAAAAGCTTGCACCGAAACTCGGCATTTCCATCGCCACGATTCAACGGCGGAAACAGCAAGGGCAGCTCGCGCCAGAAGAGTCTGACCGCGTCTGGCGCTTCGCCCGTTTAGTGGGCAAGGCGGTCGCTGTTTTCGGCAACGAGGAGGACGCTCGGCAATGGCTCACCTCCGCGCAATTCGGCTTAGGCGGCGCCGCCCCGCTCGACTACGCCAAAACTGAGGTGGGCGCCCGCGAGGTTGAGAATCTGTTGGGTCGGATTGAGCATGGCGTTTACTCATGACGCTAACTGGCTGGCGGATCGTGCCTGCCGAAGCCGCGGCAGGCGCCTTCAACGGAGAGGGGGCGCGCCTTTACGGCGGACGGTGGAATCCCGTTGGCATTCCCATTGTGTATGGCTCCCAGCACCAGTCCCTGGCTGCGTTGGAGCTGCGCGTTCACATCGACAAGACCCGGATGCGCAAACCTTACCTTTGTTTCAAGTTCCACTTTGATGATAGCTTGCTGGAGAAGCTAAGCCTCAAGCGGCTGCCCAAAAACTGGCGCGACCAACCACCGCCGCCCTCTCTTCAGGCTATAGGGAGAGACTGGGTTTCTGCTGGAAGTTCCCTGGTTCTCGCTGTGCCTAGCATCATCATTCCCAGCGAACTCAATTACCTAATTAACCCGCGTCACCGTGAGATCAGGAAACTGCGCATAGACCCACCCACCCCTTTTGCTTTCGATCAACGGCTCTTCGCGTAACCCGCCGACACTCAGTTCTTGGGGCTCTGGGGTGGTATGTCTGATTGAAGGCGCAGGAGCAGTCGGATGCGATTCACCGGTTTCATCGTCAGCGGTTTGCCGTGCGCGGTCAGCGCGATGTTGAAGTTGCGCGCATTCACTAGCTGGATCAACTCGTTCTCCAACGCGCGATGATCCACGCAGTATTGCTCAGGCAAGACGCCGGGCCCGCGGCTGGCTGGATTGATGATGGCATCGCCAAACACCATCAACGAATCC
>DASPKX010000167.1:0-5168 GCA_035627835.1 Candidatus Methylomirabilota bacterium | reverse complement strand
GCGCGAGAACTCACCGAAGAATCCCTTGAAACCATTGGCTTTTTCGTAAACCGCGACCCTGGCTGCGTCACGAACGGGGTCCGAGTGTTGAAGGATCGCTGCGAAGTCGAACCGGCTTTTGCCACCCGATTCCAGAAGGCTAGGGATTTGGCCAAAGAAAAGCTCGCGGCGATGAACCCGGCCTGCCGCCGAATCCTCGCCTACGTCACCTACGACGCCAACGGCAAGGTCATAAACATTAGCCCTCTATAGGCCCGTGCGGCACGCACCTCTGCGAACTCAGCGTCTCAGCGGGAAACTCCTGACACATGACACCGAAACAACAAGCCCTCTACTGGCGCGAATGGGCCAAAGTCCGCGCGGTCGATCCGTCCGCTGATCGCCACGCGCTCCACACGCAAGCCTTGGGCAAGCCCAAGTCCAGCAAAGCATTCACGAACGCTGACCTGGACAAAGTCCTTGCCGCGTTTCGCGCAGTAAGCGAGCCCCACAATCTCAACGCGCAAGTGCGCCAGCTTGAGCAGCCGAAGAAACGCCAGCTCTACGCAATCAAAGAACACCTGCAGGAGCTGGCTGCACTCGATGTGGGAAACCCGCTCGAGTACGCCCGCTCCATCGTTGCCGACCAACATCCCGGCCTGGAGCAGGTCCTTGAAGACCTCAGCGCGAACCGGGAGGTCCACATGAGCCAAAAGGGCTACCTGATCGAAGACAGCGAGCTGGAGAAACTCCGCTTCACACTCGCCCGATGCGTCTCCCGCCTGCGCCAGGCTGCGGAGATGTCCACGTTCGAACTCGCTCATCGAGTGAAAGAAATGCAGATGACCGGCCGCAAGCCCGTTCAATCCCGCTCCCTGCGCCCAATGACCGCAGAAGCCCGTTCCAAACGCCAAACCCTCAAACAACAAGCCGAAGCCCAGGGCATCGACTGCCCATTCTGATTATGCTCGCGAACACTGAAGCTCCAAAATGCGGGGATTGCAAAACAGAGCATCCCGACGCCTCCAACTACTATTCCTTCTTCATGTTCACTGACGTGAACCGGATCCGCCGCCGCATCGTGGTTTGCGGTGAATGCGGCGCCATCCTCTGGATGAACAGCTTCCAGCCGCTGACCGGCACCGAGTTGGCCGAGCTGCCCGAACGCGAGCGCCACAACCTTTACGCGACCCGCCGCCTCGTGCGCGCGATCAAAATGGCGCGGAACTGATCATGCAAACTTCATCTGCGAAATCTGCGCAATCTGCGGATCACCTCTTCCGCTTGTTCCCTTTCCGTCGCTGCGCTGCGCACGGCTGGCATCTCGGCCGGCAATGCTTCCGTTGCTTGATTCCCAACCGCCCCCAGGTGCGGTTGAACGAGGAAACGCTTGCGCAGATGCGCGCCACGATCTGGAGCGGCATTCACCGCCCAGCACAGACCCCGCCACCCACGTCCATGATGGCTTTGGACGTTCCGCTCGCTACTGGGCTGGAGGACGGTGGCGGGACCAATTTCCCGCCGCCAGGTGACGCTCATAATCGGTGTTCGACCACGGGTGTGGACGCGAACTTGTTCAGTCCTGGCGGCGGGAATTCAACTAATCTGCGGTAATCTGCGAAATCTGTGGAGACCCCAACGCAGCTCGAACTTTACCAAGTCCGCAAGCCCGCTGACGAACTCCGCCAGCGCCGCACGGCCGCGTTAGTCGAGCTGCTCCGTTATGCTGAGGACTGGCTCACGGCCAAGGAGATCGCCAAACGCATGCTCCTGGATGACCGCCAGATCCGCGACCTCGCCGAGCACGCGAGCCCGAAGGTCATCAGCGGCGACAAAGGCTACCGGCACACCGACCGCGCCACCGCTGAGGAAATAACCCACTTTGTGAACCGGATGGAGAGCCAGTGCAAACGCATGGCAGACCGCGCCCTGGCCGTCCGCCGCTACGCCCACTCCCGCATCGGATGACACGTATGAACGAGCAATCAAAGCCCCCGATGACGTTCTCTGAAGCTGTGGAAGCGCTCCGCGCACACTTCGGGGCCGACGCCGACTTCAGCATTGAGCTGTCATTTCGGAACTCTAAGCGATTGTGCGACCGCCACGTCAGCTTTCGCATTTACTGTTACGACCTCGATTACAAAGACCAGGAGAGGCTTTCCCGTCGAGGCCCTTACGATCAGAGATCACTCCGCGAGGTGGTTGAATTCGCGATAGCTCTCCACAAAGCCCGGCCCGTGCCTGACATTGTCCAAGAAGGGTTGACCAGCGCCAACTCGTTCCCCACTGATGAACGATCCAGAAGCAAGCTTTGATTCTGCCGAGATCGACCGCCATCGCCTCGCCGGTGAAATCTCCCTCGTGCTGGAACACGGCACACTTGAGGAGAAGCGGAGCATGGCGCGCCTGATCCGCCGATTTAACCCGAATGCTGACGCGGTCCTCGCCAGCTACGACATCAACCACAACGACAACCCTTATGCTCCTGAACTTTAGCCCTCGCTTTGCCGAGCCAGTGCAGAACGGCCGCAAACGCCAAACCATCCGCGCGATCCGCAAGGACGGCAAAGTGCCGAAGGTGGGCGAAACCCTTTATCTTTGGACCGGCTGCCGCACCAAGCAGGCCCGCAAGCTCGGCGAGCACAAATGCAAGGAAGTGAAGCCAGTGGAAATCCACCTCACGTTTGCCAAGGTCGGCGATCTCGTGATTCTGGCGGCTGACACACCAAGCATTATTGATTTTGTCGCACAAGAGGACGGCTTCAAAGATTGGACCGAAATGCGCGATTGGTTCGAAGAGGTCCACGGCCTCCCATTCCACGGCAACCTCATCCGCTGGTGATTTATGGGCGAGGAGACAAAGATCGAGTGGGCGCACAGCACGTTTAACCCCTGGTGGGGGTGCGAGAAGGTTTCGCCTGCCTGCGCTCACTGCTACGCGGAAACGCTAGCTAACCGCTACGGCCACAAAGTTTGGGGCGCAACAGCCCCGCGGCGCCTCTTTGGCGAAAAGCACTGGACCGAGCCGCTCGCCTGGAATCGCAAAGCCGCCGCCTCTGGCCAGCCCTGGCGCGTGTTCTGCGGTTCGATGTGCGACGTGTTTGAGGACCACCCGACCGCGAATAACGAACGCCAGAAGCTCTGGCCTCTGATCGCCGCCACGCCCGCGCTGACCTGGATGCTTTTAACGAAGCGACCAGAGAACATGAAGCGCTTCGCACCAGAAGCCTGGCGCAATCGCTGGCCCGACAACGTCTGGGCTGGAACAACCGTTGAAGATCAACAACGCGCCGACAGCCGCATTCCCGAGCTGCTCAAAGTTCCCGCGCGCGTGCGTTTCCTCAGCATGGAACCGCTCCTTGGCCCCGTGCGCCTAGACCCATGGCACCTTGCGGGCTTGAACTGGATTATTGCCGGAGGTGAGAGCGGCCCTGGCGCTCGCCCGCCGCACCCTGATTGGTTCCGGTCAGTTCAGAAAAGGTCACGAAGCTATGGCGTGGGCTTTTTCTTCAAGCAATGGGGCGAGTGGAAGCCGCTCTGTAACCTTTACGCAGAGGATCGGGACGAGCACGAGAATGGTTCAACCGACCGGGTAATTGCTTTGGAGTTTAATGGCGACATTCCCGAGGACCACCAACCAGATGCCACCGCTTGGCTGATGGATCGGGTAGGAAAGAAAGCCGCAGGCCGCCTCCTGGACGGCCACGAGTGGAATGAAGTGCCTTCTTAAGGCGCCGCCAAATGAACCCGCAAACGAGTTTTAATGGCCAAAGCACAATGGCTGACTCGGCCTCGGATAACAGTTGTTCCGCCGCCCATTGGGCGATTTGTATGCATGGATTCGTTTCCATGCTAATGGAGGCGAGTCAACGCGAACGCACTTTTTCAATGTTTCCAGGGGTTTTGTGAATGTCCAAGCAGCCGAAAACAGCCCCTCGACCCACCCAAAACACCCCTTCTGAGGTCGTTTCTGACCTCCTTTCGGCAATTCGGAACCAATTTTATGCCGATGCGGAGCCCAAGAAATGGGCCCAAGACGCCGCTTTCATCCGCAAGAACGTGGTCCTCTGGCCCGCCGCCTGGCTGAACAAACGCGGCGTGACGCTCCCGCCCGAACGCTACAAGCAGCTCCTCCTGGATGTCTTCAATGAGATCAAAGTCCACGGCAAGACAGGGGTGGTGAAGTATTGGCCAGGCTACCTGATGAAGTGCGTCCAGGAGCGCTTCAAGCATCAGGAGGACGCCATTTACGACGAAGCCAAAGCCCTCCGCGCGAGCATTGAAACGGCGTTGCAGATGGCAGGCAGCGCCGCTGCAAAGGTGGATCCCATCACGGTGATGGCCGAAGCCCGCCGCGACCTCCTCAAACAACCGCGCCGCTCCCCGACCAAGCCCAAAAAACAAACCTCCCAACCCGATCTGTTCCAGCTTTGACCTTAAGGGCGTGACACTGGCGTTCCGCCCGCTTAGAAAAGTGCGGCAATGAAGCTAAATCGCCGCTCGCTCCTGAGCATAAAGGAGGCTCTTGACGATTCCTGTTTCGGGTCTGAAGCCTTCATGATCAGGCAACTCGCTGAAGAGGATGGGGTTCTTCATATAGGCTTCCGCGATGACGAAACATTCAAGTTTTTCATCGGTCACAATAGCGACGCCGGAACTCATGGCTTTTACAGCCCCGGTGATGTGACTGAGGAGCACACTTTCATCCTGAACGAACCAACCGACACGTTTATTACCTCCGTGGTCTTTCACATTCAGGATTGGCTCAGAAACCTTGCCGCGGAACTCGAAGCAAAACAGGCTCTGGCACGGCGAGACAAGCTGGCAAATGCGCTTTTCGGCGAATTTGAAAAACGGGTCAAAGACACTCAAGAGCCGTTTACACCATCTGAGATAATCGACCTGCGGAAGAAGCTGGATGCATTTCAAGTCGCGATGGAGGCTCAAAAAACGGAAGTAGCCTTAAATGCAACCGAGATCGAGAAATTGAAATCAGTCATAGCCGATCTTAAAGCATCACTTGAGGTGCTGCCGAAGAAGACATGGCAGCGCAGTTTTCTTTCCAAGCTTGCAGATTACGGCGTAAGGTGGGCGACTTCTGAAGAAGGCCAACGCGCCATAGGTGAAGCAGCCAAGACCATTCTTTCTTAACTCAAGTGCGCGGTCAGTTCCAATTAAAGCCCGAAGAC
>DASPKX010000166.1:0-33533 GCA_035627835.1 Candidatus Methylomirabilota bacterium | reverse complement strand
GACGGGGTTAACTTATCAGCGAGTCCGCAAGTGGCGCTCCCCTCGCCTCTCTGAGTTATTGCCCCGGCCGCGCGAGGCTGGTCTTGTTCTTGATTTCCGGCGACGCGGATGGTTCGCTCGGTTGTCCCTGATCCGCGCGCGGTCATGCTATGGAATAGGTTTCAACCGAAGACTGATTTGGCTCCCACGGCTGCTCCGAGAATGCAATGCAGGAACGGATGCTTTGGGCTTGAGATGCTGCTGCTCGCGATCTTCTGGATGCTGGCGCAGACCTCCATGGCTGCCGGTAATAATGCGCCCATCACCAGCATCGACGGGCAATTTGCGCGCGAATGGCTGGTGCTTGGACCGTTTCCCGCTAGAGATTTAAACAACGACCTTCTCGCAAACGCTGGCGGAGAAGCCGCAGCCCGGCCAAGGGAGGGCGACACGGTCAAAACAAAGGAAGGTGGCGAATTGGCCTGGAAGCGAGTGAAATCGGCTCGGGATGTCGTCGATCTCGAGCGAAGCTTCACCAATCTTTCGTGGAGCCTCTTCTACGCTTATTGCGAGGTGGATTCTCCTCATCGATTAGAGACTGCGGTTCGCCTGAACGCGGCCCCGCACGGCGCGGTCTGGCTGAACGGAGAGCGCATTGGTGAAACAGGCGCGCCGCTGCACTTCGATCTTCATCCAGCTCTGCCGGTCCAGATTGAGGCCGGAACGAACCGTTGCCTCTTAAAAATTCGCTTCGAGCATGAGCCGCCCTACGCGTTTGCGTTCCAGCTCTTGCCCGCTGCGGCCGCAACGACCGTTTTCCAAGTCACCGGATCTGACGGAAAGCCTGCAGGTGATGCGCTCATAGAGTTATTCCATGGCACAGACCAGGTCAGCCGATTCCGAACAGACGCGAGCGGGCGCGCAGAGGCTTGGCTGCATCCCTTGGCGGCCAATTATGAGGGCCCGATTCGCGCAGGCTCCTCGGGAGCATGGGTTGAAAAGTTCTCCTTGAAAGCCGGTGAGAGGCGGCAGTTTCATGTCACTCTCCACCCTGCGGTTTCGGTAGCCGGCCAGGTGCTCGCAATGGATGGCGTGCCGCAGAGTTCGATCGTTGTTCAAGCGATTCCAGTCCTCAGCCCTGAAAGCGCGCCAAGCTCACCGACCGCGGGGGCAGCGGCACACTCCAGCTCATCAGGCGTCTGGAGGCGGGCGATCCTGAACCCCGAGCACGCCCCAACGAATGATCCAGAGTCTCGCGCAGCGAGACCCTCTTCGTGGGGCTCGGCCTTTTCCGTTCCGCGTCAGACACAGTCGATGCTCACCGACAGCAACGGGAATTTCGAGTTCATTAATCTTCGTCCGGGCCCACATATCATTCGCGCGCATGGAAGGCATGGGCATGCTTACGCGGAGGGAAATCTGGGCAGCCCGGATCGCCCGATTACAGCCGCCTCAAACCAAACGCATCGTCTGACGTTTAAATTCCCCGAAGCACGGAAAGCCACATGGCAAACACACGTCGTGCGCAAAGGGCTCGCTGAGCTAAACCCCTCCACGCTGCACCGATCGAGGGACGGCATGCTGCTGGTCGGCACGTTTCAAGGCACGTTGCACTCCTACGATGGAGTTGAGTTCAAGGAAATCGGGCCGCTCGGGCATGGGGATGTCCGCGCGATTGGCGAAGATGCGAGCGGGGTGATATGGATCGGAAGCGAAAAAGCCGCGAGCATAGTTGCGGGTGGGCGCGTCGAAGCAACTCCCTTCAATCAGAAACTCTCGCTAAGCGACGTCAGCGGAATCCATGTTGGCGCTGAGGGAACGGTCTGGTTCAGCTCTGGCGGTGGACTGGCCCGGTTTGACGGGAAGGAAGTCCGCAACTGGGGCCTCGGCCAGGGAAGCCCAGGAAACCAAGTCGGCGGGATGCTCGAGTCGCGCGATGGCGCAGTATGGGTGAGCACACTGCATAGCCTTGCCCGGTTCAAGGATGGCAAATTCACCGAACCCGTGCTCCTTTCCAGCTTAAGACGACTCAATCGCGACCGGCTCTTTCAAGCCAGGGATGGAGCGATTTGGTTTTCCAGTCGGGATTACGAGCAAGGGGTCTATCGTTACGACGGCCAAAGCTTGAAACATTTGGGCCGGGCAGAGGGGCTCGTTTGCGACAAGGTGCTCGACATCGCGGAGACATCCGACGGCACACTTTGGTTCGCCACTGACACCGGCCTGAGCAGCTTCGATGGAGCGGTGGTGATCACCTACCCTATCGGAACCGCCGGAGGCGGTGTGCAGGACATTGTGGTGGATGCGGATGATCTGATCTGGGGCGCCAGCTTCCTGCAATTGTTTCGGCTCGATCCAAAAACCTTCTCTCGCCTCGCAACTGGCGATGGGCTCTGGAACACCCAGCGCCATTCCACGAGCGTCTTTGCGATTGAGCCGGACGGCGCTGGCGGATACTGGATCGGCACGGAGTGGGGTGGTGTTCACCATCTCAAGCCTAGGGACAAGGACCGCCTGACCGCCGCAGACTTTCTTAAAATGCAATATGTCCGGCATATTACGCGCGCACCGGACGGCGCGCTCATGCTGGGAGTGAGCGATGGCCTCTATCGAGTGGTGGACGGGCGCGCGAGCAAAGTCTTGGATAGCAAATGGATCATCGGGCTCACGACCGATGAAGCGGGCAAAATATGGTTTGGGCAGGGATGGGTGGGAGGAGGTGCCTCTCGCTTCGACCCCTTAACCGGTCAGCTAAAAAGCTTCACCACTGCAGATGGTTTGCCCAATGACGTCGTCTCTTCCGTGGCGCGAGCGACTGGCGGAGGCGTCTGGATCGGAACCGAGAAAGGATTAAGCCTCTGGCGCGATGGCAAACTGGAGCACGTCAGCGCCCAGCTTGGCATTCCGTGCGGCGCGGTCCTCAACGTGAGGGAGGATGCTGAAGGCGCGCTCTGGATTGGGGGGGCGGGGCTGCATCGATTGAAGGGGACGAATGTTCTTTCGTTGATGCCTAGCGCGGAAGCGCCAATTGAGAGCGTATGGGGCAGCGCAAAAACGCCCGATGGCATTCTCTGGATGGCGACAGACAAGAATGGCTTGCTCGGTTACGACGGCGCCGCTTTCACGATGTTGGATAAACGCGACGGCTTGGGCGGCAACAGCGTGTTTACGGTGCGCCCAGACAGCGATGGCTCCCTCCTGATCGGATTTCTCGGCGACGGGATTGGGCGGTATCGGCGAACAAAGACGCAGCCTGGAATTCGCATCCTGGAAGCTCAGCTGGAGGATCGCAGGTTTACGGATATTAACGATCTGCCACCCGCCGCCACCGGCAAGCGCGTGAGTGTGCGCTACCAGGAGATTGACCTGAAAACGCATCCCGAGAAGCGGCAATTCCGCTATCGCGTGAAAGGCCCTTCCGGGGAAACACTCTTCGCGGGCATCACTCGCGACCGCCTCTTCGAGTGGACGCCTCGCAAAGGAGGCTGGCACACGTTTGAAGTTCAAGCGATTGACCGGGATCTGAATTACTCAAAATTCGCCCAGCTCAGATTTCGGGCGGCCGTCCCGTGGTACGCCAACGGGTGGGTCATCTTCCCAGGCGGAGCTGCTGTGTTGGCGCTGTTGGTCTGGGCGTTCGTTGCGTTGGCGTTATACCGGCGCAAAAGCCGGGAAGCTGCCCTGTGGCAGGAGCGAGTGCGATTCGCGCGCGATTTGCACGATCACCTCGGCGCGGGGTTGACCCACCTCGCCATGGTCGGCGAGCAGGTGCGGCAAAATGTGGAGCAGCCACGCGCAGTGGAGCAGCTCGCCACCCGCCTGACCGAGTCTGCTCGCGAATTGACCCGCACCATGGGGGAGATCATCTGGATGATCGATCCGACAAAAGGCGCGCTTCCAAGCTTCGTCTCATTCTTAACGAGCTACGCGGAGCGATTCTTTTCCGGGACATCCATCAGGCTGCGCTTCGATATTCCAGCGGAAATCCCGGCCCTGGACCTTCCGGAGGAGTTGCGCAGAGGTTTGTTCCTGGCCGTCAAAGAGGCTCTGAACAATGTGGCGAAGCATGCGGAAGCGTCGGAGCTTCGTTTCGGCCTGGTTCTACGCGATCAAGAGCTGAACTTAATTGTCGAGGACGATGGAAAGGGATTTGCCATGAGCGGAATTCAAGGAGACCGTCGCGGCCTCGGGAACATGCAGCAACGCCTCCGAGATCTGGGTGGGGAACTCTCCATTGAAAGCGTCCCCGGCCGAGGAACAAGAGTGGTTGCACGAGTCACTCTGCCGTCAGCGCGCTCATGAATTCGCAAATCGTCCATGGCGCCCAGAGCACAAACCCATTTCAGGGCTTCCTGCCCCTCTGCTCGCGATGAGCCAAACGACCAACATACGAGTGGCGCTCGTTGAGGATGACGAGCGGGTGCGCGGCAGCCTCATCATGCTTATTGGCGGCACGCCGGGGTATGAATTAGTCGGGTCATTCCCCGATGCGGAGTCCGCCTTGCTCGAACTTCCCCAGCTTCAGCCCGATGTTGTGTTGATGGATGTTCAGCTTCCCAAACTGTCAGGGATTGAATGCGTCCGCCTCTTGAAGCCAAAGCTGCCGAAAACGCAAATTATCATCCTGACGGTGTATCAGGATGAAGAATGCGTGTTCGACGCTCTGGGATCGGGTGCAGTCGGTTTTTTGCGCAAAGACACGGCCCCAGCCGAAATCCTGGAAGCAATTCGGGACGCTCACGCTGGAGGATCACCCATGTCCAGCGGCATTGCCCGAATGGTCGTGGCGCATTTCCATTCACAGAGCAAGCCGCAAGCGCCTCCCGCTCGCCCCGAAGTTCGTTTGTCCCCGCGCGAAGACGAAATCCTGCAACTCCTCGTAAAAGGATATCGCTACAAAGAAATTGCTGACGCTTTCTCCTGCAGCATCAACACCGTTCGCGAGCACCTGCGGAGGATTTATGAAAAACTGCAGGTGAGCACCTCCCGCGAAGCAGTCGCGCAATATCTCCAAACCGGAATCGGCAAACGGCGCTGACCGGCGCGGCTTCGTGCAGAAGCAGCAGCGTTGCTGGCATGGCTTGCCTGCTAATCCGCTTTGAATAGCCAATTTCGAAGGGCTGCTTGCGGTGGTCTCGCGCTCTGGGGTAAGGTGCCTCCGCCTTTATGACGGGGCCGAGCTGGCAGGGCTAACCAGAATACAAACGTTGGCGGAACTAGCATCGGAACGTCGTAAATTCTTGGCATTAACTGCCGCCGGTGTGGCGAAATGGCAGACGCACAGGACTTAAAATCCTGGGAGGGTTAAACCTCGTGTCGGTTCGAGTCCGACCACCGGTACCATCGTGTATACAATCCTCATTGGGGCTCGCCGGGCTCGCCGGACAACCTATTGCCTGCGCAACCGGAAGTAAGCGGCAGAGCTTGTAACGGGAATGGATGCTTTACTGTTTTCGCCTTCCGTGACCGGTTGATCTGAAAGGCTGAGCCAGGGCAGCGCACTACTTAATCCAGAAGCGCTCTCGAGCACGAACTGTGGCGTGGTTGGCCAGGTGAGTTCCATCTTCCCTTCCCGCAATTGATAGGTAAGACGCGGCTGTTCGATAGGAACCTGCATCCCAAAATGGCTGATGAAGCTGTAGTCCTCACTTGGCGCAGTTAAGGAGGTCGAACCGAAATCGCCTGTTTGTTGAAAGCTGCCGCCAATCAGAAACGATGTGGCATTGATTGGAGCGACGGATGCCGTGGTGTCCCAACCGGGGCCACCGGCTTGCCAGGTGTTCAGCAGTTGGCCATCAGCGTCATACTGGGCGATCAACGCTTGTGAACTGGCGCCGGTGAGGGTTCGACCCTCAAGAGTGACAGCGGTGTTAAAGTCACCGGCGAGGTAAACAGTGTTGTCGCCGCTCGCGAAAACGCCACGAGCAATGGAGCCGTTAATATGGCTGCTGTGGCGCACCCAACGCGGCTCGCCCGTGCCCGAATACTTCGCGAGGAATAGTCCGTTGCCCTGCCGGGTCACAGCGCTCCCGCCGACCGTTAACGATCCGAAATAATCCCCGGCGGCATATACATTTCCCGAAGCATCGATGGCGACGCCGTGAATCGTTTCCATCTTCGAACCACCGGACGCGACCGCCCACGTGAGCGTTCCGCTGCTCGAGTACTTCGCGAGAAAATAGTCACTCTCCAGGTTGGAAACATTGCCCACGGAGGTCAGAGCTTTGGAGGGCGAGGCTTGCGGCCCAAAGGACAACGTGCCTGCAAATTCCCCGCCAACCACGACATTGCCGTCAGGATCGATTGCGAGGGCGCGGCCCGTGTCGTTGTCACCAGTGGTGCCACCCGCTTGGGCCACCCACTGGGGCACGCCCTCGTTGCTAAACTTAGCCAGGAAAAGATCGCGTAGATTCCTGCGAGCTGTCACCGAGAGCGCGCCAAACGCAGCGGTGTTAGCGAACACACCCGCAACGTAGACGTTGCCTTCGCCATCGATGACCAGTCCGTTGCCGGAATCTGCTTTGGCGCCGTGATTCCCGCCGAAACGTTTCGCCCAGAGCAAACCGCCCGTGGGGTTGTACTTAACGAGGAATACGTCGCCGTTCCCTGACGCAACAAGGTTTGTGGAGCCAGTCGTTCCGTTAAAAGTGGTCGTTTGGAACAGCGTGCCCGTCACAAAAACATTGCCGGCTTTATCAACATCAACCCCGCCCAGAGCTTCAGACGCCCACGTGACCGTGGCGCCAATGCGAACCGCCCACGAAACCGCTCCCGCCTTGTCGAACGTTGCAACGTAGGAATCATGTGAGCCGACCGCCGTTAGGGAGGCGCTCCCAAATTGCTGCGTGCCGCTAAAGCGCCCGACAGCCACGGATCCGCCTGCCGGCATGGCAGCAACATCAACAATCGTGCCCGGAACAGGCGCAGCCGAAAGGAAATCAGCCGCCTTCGAAGTTTCATTCAGAATGAGTCCGCAAAGCGCGGTGAAGAAGATATAATGCTTCACGGTATCCGACAGGCGGTGATTTCTAGCGAACGCGCGCGTCGGAAGGCAATACGAAAGCTAAATGCTGCGTGGTGCGTTCGGCTTCAGACGCTTTTGATAATCTTGGCCGGGATTCCTCCCACCACCCGATTGTCCGGCACATGCTTTGTGACGACAGCGCCTGCCGCTACAACCGCATTTTCCCCAATCGTGACTCCTTGCGTTATCGTCGCATTGGCTCCAATCCAAGCGTTCCTTTTGATCATAATGGGGGCGACCGTCAGGGAATGTCTCTGGCGCGGATCAAGCGGGTGACCTTCTGTCAGCAGGCTGACCTTCGGGGCTATGAAAACCCCGTCTTCTATCGTGATTCCTCCAAGGTCCAGAAAGACGCAATCAAAGTTGATAAAGACGTTTTTTCCGATGGTCGTGTGCTTCCCGTAATTTACGTAAAAAGGAGGAAAGACGGTCGTCCCTTGATCAATTTCTCTTCCGATGATCTCGCTGAGCAACATGCGAATTTCCTGCACGTCTGCGGACTGGTTGAGTTTCAAAAGCAATTTCCTCGTGGCAAAAGCGGCCTCGCGAAGCTTGAAGTAGTCGGGATCGTCAAATGGAACAGTCTGGCCGTTTTTAAGCCGGAGAAAAATATCTGCTGTGCTGTTCATGGTATTCGAAAAATTAAAAGATCGCGCGCCAATGATTACACGGGCGCGCGACCAGGTGATTACTTCAGATTCTTGGCGAAAAATTCTGCCAGCTTGGCAAAGGGAATTACGTCCACCTGATCATAAAGATCAACATGGTTTGCACCTTTGATAATCACCAGTTCCTTCGGTTCAGCTGCGGCTTCATAAGCAGTTTGGCTGAAGTACCGCGAGTGAGCGTTTTCGCCATGGATCAACAGCAGAGGCCGGGGTGATATTTCAGCGACGTAAGTCAAGAGCGGCAGGTTCATGAATGAGAGCGGATTGGTAAGCGTCCATGAACTGTTCGAGTTAATAGCTCTTGGGTGAAAGCCTCGCTCCCGCTTCTTGTAGTAATCAGCATATTCCACCATGAACCGGGGCTCGCCGCCTTTCAGCTCATTGTGCGTCGGGCCAAGCTCGGGCTTCCCCTTCTCCGCGTCCATCCATCGCTGTTGGCTCAGTTGCTCCAGCGCCTTTGTGCGTTCAGCCCGAGTCATCTTGTCGTTATACCCTTTGGACATCAGCCGAGACATGTCATACATGGTGCTGGTCGCCACGGCCTTAATACGCTTGTCCACAGCAGCGGCGCTCAGGGCCATCCCGCCCCATCCGCAAATTCCGATAATGCCGATGCGCTCCCGGTCAACCGAGGGTTGCAAACCGAGATAATCCACCGCGGCGCTAAAATCCTCGGTGTTGATGTCTGGCGAAGCCACATGACGCGGCTCGCCACCGCTTTCCCCTGTGTAGGACGGATCGAAAGCGAGCGTGATGAACCCACGTTCCGCCATTGTCTGTGCATAAAGCCCAGACGCCTGCTCTTTGACAGCGCCGAATGGGCCGCTAATGGCGATTGCGGCGAGCTTCCCGGTGGTGTTCTTCGGTTGATAGACGTCAGCGGCGAGAGTGATGCCGTATCGGTTCTTAAACGTGACCTTCCGATGCTCCACCTGCTCGCTCTTCTGGAAAGTCTTATCCCAGGCCGACTCATCAGCTCGAGTGGTTCCGGGTGATGCAATTGCTGCAGCCAGAGTCAAACCTGCAACAACTTTTTGAGTTCGGGTGCGAATAGTGTTCGTTGTCATTACCGACACTATCCGCGCAGTACGCCCCGCGTTCTCTTGTGATCCTCCGGTCCCTGTCGCAATCCTGCGGCAATCAAAGAGAGCAGCGAAACTCCGTCGGCGTCACGCCGACCACACGCCGGAACACCTGTGCAAAATGGCTCGGGCTGGAATAGCCAACTTCCAGTCCCACATCTATAAGGCTGCGAGAAGTTTCGCGGATCAACTGCTGAGCCCGCGTGATGCGTTGTCGAGTGACGAACTGCAAAGGCGTCATGCCGGTGGTTTCTTTGAAGACATGAGCAAAGTGGGACGAACTTAGTTCGACAAGCTCAGCAAGGCTCTCCACCGACACTTCCTGGGAAAGATGCTCAGCAATGTAATCCTCCACTTTGCGGAGTTGCCGAATTGGCAGCCCGCCCTTCAAAGCCGGCGCCTGCGCCGATCTGGTATATTGCTCAACAATGTGAGCGGCCATCAGCTGAGTGAGCGCGATCACCCGGGCCGACTTGCCCGGGACCCGGGCTTTCAGAAGCTCTGCGCAAGCCACGCAGATCGGGTGCAGGATCTCATCACGTCCGAAGTAATCGACCACTTCCACGTTCGCTGCGGAACCAGGGTAGCGCGCCTCCGACGCGGCGCGAAAGGGCTCAACAGCAATGTGAAGCGAAAGGTTTTCAAGGGCCTGCCCTGGCGGTGACTCGAAGCGCACTTCATAAGGTGTCGGCGAGCGGGTAACGAATAAGTCTCCGGGACGGATTTGTCGTGTGACCCACGCGCCACCGACATCACGTTCCTGGAATTCTGCCACGCCGCGAAGAGTGCAGGAGATGTGCGGCTCTGGAGTTGCGGGCACAAGCAACCGATCCACCACTCGCGGGAGCTTCCAGAGGCGTGCGTAGAGCCCGGACCATTGGAGTGAAACGCTATCAGCGATCACCTCACCAGAAAGGTAACGAGGAAAGGCGGCGGCGGTGCTCCGTTCCGGTCTGCTCACGACCCCATTCTAGAAGCCGCCTCATAAATAATCAGCAAGTGGATTGCGCGGGATTTTGGTCGGAGGCGAGGCGCGACGAAGGAGCATATCCGCATGGATCTGCGACTGAGGAGCAACGAAGCATCCGGCCAAAAGACCCGCAAGACGCTGCTTGGGTACTTTGTGAGACGGCTTCTAGAGTATTCATTAAGGGTTCGCAGCACGGAAGGCATCCTCCATTCACAGGCAAAGCAAGGCCGCACTCCTTCTGCGAACGAGTGCGCGCGCTAACCTTCCGAACTCACGCTTTGTTGTTCGATCGGAGGGCAATGTTTCCGAGGCCACTTTTTGGTTCTCACCTGAAGCGTCGGGCAGTATCTAAGGAGCCGGACTCCCTCATGAAATCAGCTCCATTGCTCACGCCACGCATGCATTCAGGCGCGACGGCGGCACAGGCCGCTCTCGGCGGCGCTTGGCGCATGAAGCATCTGTTCATCGCTTTGATTTGTGTGCTGGTGGTTTGCCTGCAAGCTCAAGCTTCCGAGAAGCCTTCTGCCACCCTGCATCTGGCGAGTGAACTCGCGAACTCCAGCATTCAAAGCCAGCTGGACCAAGTTATCAGAGAATTCGCCGCGAATAATGCAACGATTCCTGGCGTGGCTGTATTTGTGGACCAGCATCGCCATCATTTCACTTGGGCGGGAGCTGTGGGTTTCGCGGATCCACAAAATAAAACGCCTCTGACGGCGGAACACCCCATCAGGATTGCGAGCGTGACGAAGACCTTCGTGGCTGCCGCCGTTCTCCGACTGGTAGAGCAACGCAGAATGCACCTGGATCGCTCCGTTGATCATTATCTGAGCACGGATTCCCTCACCACGCTGAGGAAAGGAAACTATCGAACAGCTCGCATGACGGTGCGCCATCTTCTCACGCACAGAGCTGGTCTGGTGGATTATTACGAGAACCAAACATTTATGCAGCTCGCTGCCGAGAACCCGCAACGTCGCTGGACTCGGGCTGAGCAGCTCACATACGCGGTCGAGGCAGGCCAGCCGTTGTTCGCTCCAGGCGCAGGGTATCATTACTCTGACACGGGCTACATTTTGCTCGGCGAAATAATGGAGCGGCGAACCGGAACATCCCTTGGCGCCGCCCTTCGGCAGCTGATCGGTTACTCACGCTTGAACATGCACTCCACATGGCATGAGAGCATCGAACCAGAGCCCAGAGCGCTGCTCCCGCGAGCCCATCAATTTGAAGGTAAGCGCGACATTTATAACATTGATCCCTCCATTGATCTCTATGGCGGGGGCGGCCTTGTCTCAACAGTCGGTGACATGGCTAGATTCATGCAGGGGCTTTTTGGGGGCAAAGTGTTTACAAGGCCCGAAACCCTGGAGATCATGGTGAGCGCACCAAAAGGCGAAAAGACGAGCCACTACAGAATGGGCATCGCCGTCAAAGAGATTGCAGGCATTAAGGTCTACTTGCACAATGGATATTGGGGAACATCGGCTGCCTTCGCCCCAAGTTTGAATTTAGCAATCGGGATCTCAGTCGGACAACACGAAGCTCAGACAGACCCTCTTTTGGAAAGCGTAATCAAAGTCTTCCAAGGTGGCGTGAATACTCGAAATTGAACTATTCGCCGACTCTTTCGGGGGATGGGCTCGCCTCCGGCTTCTGTATCGCCAATACCTTGTCGATCCGGTGCCGGTCCATATCCAGGATTTCCAGAGTGTATCCATAGGCTTCGAGTTTTTCTCCCTCCACTGGAACGTGGCCGAAGCGTTTCATCATGAACCCTGCGAGCGTTTGCACATCCGCGTCGCCTGGCTCGGCCTTGAAACCGGGCAAAGCCTCGCGAACAGATTCCAGGTCGAGCAATCCATCAATCAGCCAGGTTCCGTCCGCGCGGCTCTTGGCCTCGGGCCGGCTGCGGGCATCCTGGGGTGCAAACTCTCCCACAATCGCTTCCATCACATCGTTCATGGTGAGAAGCCCGATGATGTTTCCAAATTCGTCGGTCACCAGAGCTATATGCCGTCCTGACTTCTTAAACAATTCAACGAGCTGCAGGACCTTCTGCGTTGATGGGACAACGAGGGGGGGAACAATCAGATCCTTCAATCGGATAGGAATGCCCGCCGCTAAATGCGCGTAAATTGATTTTACCGAGACGATCCCCGCGACTTGATCCCGATTCTGCTCGTATACAGGGAAGTACGAATGGTTGCTGACGACGATCTTATGCCAGATTTGCTCATGGGGATCGTTCACGTTCAGCCAAATGACCTTCGGTCGTGGCGTCATAATTTCGCGCACCTCCAGCTCATCCAGCTCCAGCGCGTTATGCACAATGTTGCTTTCCACGTTATGGAACGCCCGGCGCGCACACCCTCCTGCATCAAGATGCGAACCTCCTCCTCTGACACCGCTGCTTCCTGCTTCGGCCGAAAACCAATCAGCCGCAGCAATGCATCCGTGGACGCCGAGAGGAAGTCCACCAATGGCGACGCGAGCCTGGAAAGCCAATTCATCGGGAGCGCCACTTTCATCGCGATTCCTTCCGGATCCCGCAGCCCAACGCGTTTGGGGACCAACTCGCCGAGCACGAGCGAGAAATAGGTAATCACGCCCACCACAACAACGAACGCGATTCGCTCCGAGTACGGAGCTAAAAACTCCACTGTCGCGATAGGCTCAGCCAATTTCGAGGCAAGTCTAGCCCCGCCAAACGCACCGGCAAAAATCCCGACTAGCGTGATGCCCACCTGCACTGTGGAAAGAAAACGGTTTGGTGACTCCGCTAAATCGAGCGCCGCTCGCGCACTGGGACGCCCTTGATCTGCCAACACACGCAGCCTACCGCGCTTCGCCGACACCACCGCGATCTCCGCCATCGCAAACACGCCATTGGCCGCGAGCAGGATGAGAATTATCCCAATCTCGAACAGAACCTGATTCATACCTCCGCCACTAGGCTACGCAGCGCTCCAACAGGAGCGAGCTTTATCCGCACGCCCGGAAAGAGTTGTTGAATGCCGTCTAGCTAGAGACAGGCATTTTCTTTCAAAGCTCTTCTGGGCGCGCGACTCGCGCTCCGAGGTTCAACTGCGGGATGTTAAAAACCTGATCTTAACCGGGTGCGATCGGGTCTACATCCAGCGGTGGACACATGACTTGGGGGTGCATAACCTATGGGAGGAACTCTCGCATGACTGACACACCCCCAGAAATTGCCGAAATGGTGCGAGCCAAACTGATGAGCCTTTCTGGCGAACAGCGTTTCATCATGGGCTCCAGAATGTTCGACGCCGCCCGCCAAATGGTTCTTGCATCCCTTCCCAAAGACCCGCCCCCTGACGAGTTGAAGCGCCAACTCTTCGAGCGCATCTACGGCACCCCTCCTCCCTTCTGAACTCTTAGGCCGACGCTCCCTAACGCGGTCTCGCCTTCGCGCCCTGGCGCGAACACTGTTCCAAGTCGTGACGCGGCAGCGTGACATACAAATTACTTATGCGTGGTGTCTTATATGTGAATGGGACATCAAGCTCAGCGCTCTTGGCGCCGATGGGTCGCGGCAACTGTTCTGGGGTGTTTGACCGCCATTTTGTTTCTTTTCGTTTCCAAATCTGCGGAAGGCCTCCGAGACCATGAGGAAAGACGCAGCACGCCCGTCGCTATCGATGGAGTCACGCAGACGCAGCACAGTGTAAGCTCGCCGCTCCACAGAGTGAGCGCCTTGGCGAACAGGACCGCGCCAGGCGCTGAACAAATCGTGCGCAGCAAAGTCGCGCGATTCGGCGCGATGCGGCGGGAGTTCGCGCGCGAATTGGCGAGGCGCAAGGGCGTGACCCTCTCCGCGGATGTCGATCGGTTCTTTGACGCGGTGGAGAAGGGGGATTGGGAACAAGTCGAACGAACGTTCAAAGCGCTGAATGGCGGAGATAGCAGCGCAGGATTCTCAGGAAGTCGCGATCCGGCCCTGACATGGATTTGGCCCGCCATCATCGATGCGTATGGGGTCGCGGAGCAGGCGCACCTCTGGCCAGCGCAACAGTTGCTCGACTATGGGAACGAAATTTTGAATGCGCTCGACCCCGGGATGATCTACATCGGCGGCACGGATAGTGGCCGTTGGATCCCTGCCCTTCTCAGCGACACAAGTGACGGTGAGCGGCATGTCGTGCTTACGCAAAACGGGTTGGCCGACGCCACATACCTGGAATATATGCGGGTGCAGTACGAAGGGCGTCTCGCGCTCCTGGACGAGAAGGATTCGGCCGCCGCGTTCGAAGCGTACATCGCGGACGCGCGCGAACGACTTGCGCACGATCAGCAAAATCCATCCGCACCCAAGCGTGTGAAGCCAACAGAACAGCTCCGTTTGGACGAGGGCAATGTTCACATTTCCGGAGTGGGGGCAGTCATGGCTATTAACGAGAAGCTGCTACAAAGGTTAATAGCGAAAAATCCGGAATTATCGTTCGGGCTTCAAGAATCGGTCCCGCTGCCAAGCACACATGCAACCGGCATTCCCAACGGCCCGATCATGCACCTGAACACGCGCACCGCCGATGGTGCCGTCGCATTCACAGAGGATGTTGCCAATGACTCACTGGCTTATTGGAAGGAGCGCTCCGCCGCTGCGCAACTAGCCTCGACTCCGAAGGACTCCCCCAGCCTATTCAAATCCTATTCTCATCACGCGGCGGCGGCCGCCAATCTCCTCGCAGCGCGAGGATTTCCGAAGCAAGCCGAGCAAGCGTATCGGCTCAGCTCCGAATTGTGGCCGGAAAACCCGGAAACCACCGCACATTTATCAAGGCTCCTCGAACAGCAAGGTCGGCGCAGCGAAGCCGAGCGGCTCCGGCAGGATTTTATCACGAGACATCCCAGCCAACGAGAGGCGTTCGAAAAGCTGCGATGAATCAAAACAGCGCAAGGCCAAGTGGGACAAAAACACTTCGCCATGTTAGCGTCTGGCATCGTTCAGATGCAAATTGCCGGTCTCCAGTGTGGCTGCTGCAAGCAATCCATCATCTTCGCTCGCGATGGGCGGATCTGCCCCCGGTGTCGATGGGCGGCGCATGACACTTGCGAGGGCGGCTTGATCTGTCCAGCTTGCGGCAGCCCCCTGACCGGGTACGCCCCCACGAAGCTGGACCCTGGGCTGATCGGTTATGACCCCAGGGAAAGCCGCTCGATGAACGCGGCAGGGGCCTGGCTCGCCTCTGTAATGTCGTTCCTTTTGATATTGCTCTTCTTTTATCTGATGACTTTGGCTTAAAAGCCACCCTGTAACCAAACGCAATGCGGTGCGTCTGGATAATTGCTGCGGATCGGGATCTCCCAGCAAAGGATTGCGCTGAAATCAGCGCAATGAGCCGAGGAAAACTATTGGTTTACTCTGGTTTTCCTCGATTCTTATCAGGCCACCGTTGCCTGTAGCTTCGGTGGCCTGAACCTTTTTTTGCTTTGAGTTGCCACTGCGACGACTAACGCTCAGTCATCACATGAAAACACGTGCCTTCGTGCTGAAATGCTTAAGCAGCCTGGTTGCCGGAACCCTGTTTGCCGTCTCCCTCCATGGCCAAAACCGGCCCTCGCCGCCACCGCCCGTGGTCTCCCCAGAGGTGAGCCCCGACCGAAAGGTCACTTTCCGCGTCCAGGCGCCCAAGGCTGCGGAGGTCCGTTTGTCGGGCGGCGATATCCCTGGTGGCACGAATCTGGTGCGGGACTTTGCCAAGGGAACCAATGGCGTTTGGGAGCTTACCATCGGCCCAATTCCGCCAGGCGCGTACCGCTACAGTTTCAATGTGGATGGCATGACAACCGTGGACACCCGCAACGTTCTTGTGAGCGAATCCAACCAGAACATCTGGAGTCTGGTCCACGTGCCCGGCGCCGAGTGGATGGACAACCGCGACGTTCCGCATGGCTCAGTCAGCGAAGTGACCTATTGGTCTTCCACGCTGAACCGGTTCCGTCGCCTGCATGTTTATACCCCTCCCGGTTACGAGGCCGGTTCCTCGCGCTATCCTGTCTTCTACCTTTTGCATGGCGCATCGGATTCCGACAACAGCTGGAACACCGTTGGCCGTGCAGGAGTAATCATGGATAACCTCCTCTCCGCCGGCAAAGCCAAGCCGATGATCGTCGTTATGCCACACGGCCACACCGGCCAGTCCCGCGCAGCGGGTGAATTTGAGAAAGAGTTCGTCGTGGACATTATGCCCCATGTCGATAAGCGCTATCGCACCCTCGCCGACCGCAATCATCGAGCCATTGCGGGGCTATCCATGGGCGGCGCCCAAACATTAAATATTGGCATTCCTCACCTGGAACAGTTCGCCCATCTCGGTGTTTTCAGCTCCGGGGTGTTTGGAATCGCCGGCGGCCAGCGTGGGCCGCAACAACAAGGCCCCAGCTTTGAAGAGCGCCACAAAACTCAGCTCACGGATCCGAAGCTCAAGGAAGGGTTGAAGGTCTTCTGGTTCGCGACCGGCAAGGACGATTTCCTCGTGCAAACGTCACGCGCGACTGTGGAAATGTTCAAGAAAAACGGCTTCAATGTCATCTACAAGGAAACCGAGGGCGCCCACACTTGGGATAAATGGCGTGAATATCTCAACGAGTTTGCTCCAATGCTCTTTCAGTAACGACTAGACTCTGCGTTGCGCTCGTTGGGCGGCTTCTAACATAAACTCCGTAGGAAATCTCCTGACTGTTAGGTCTGGAAATCCGAGCTTAAGCTTGAAGCATGAAGCCCTCAGCGCATCCTGTTCGTGGCCTCTTATTCGTCACTGAACGGAACAAGAGCGCGGCCATTGAAGCCGCTCGAGAAGGCGCGAAGCTCTGCAACTTTCCTGCGGCCATAGAGGTTTACGATCTCGACAAAAACACCGTTGCCGCCGAGGAATGGGATATCGTCGCGGTGCCAACTCTGGTGCTGCATCGCCCGCCGCAGAGCCAACGACGAGTTGTCGGCAAGTTTGATGCTTTTCGCGCCTCTCAAGCGCTGGACGCAAAACTGTAAAAAGCCGCGCCCTTTTGGAGCGCTTAAGGCGTCAATCCACTGTCGAGGTTCGGACAATGCTGAAGCACCGACTCCCTCAGCGTCGCGACGGTAATCGGCTTCCTTAATACACGCACCAGCCTTCCCTTTTCCAGACGCCGCTCCAAGGGACTGTCCTCGGCGCCGGAGAGCAGGATAATCGGGATATTGGTTCCCAGGTTTTCGATCGCCCCGCATATCTCTTCGGTGGAGAGCGGTTGGATCACTGAATCGAGGAAAACCAGGCAAGGTCTTTCGGCTGAGCCTGACCGCAAAGCTTCAAGGCCGGTGACAAGCTCATTCCCATCCCGCAAGGCCTGAACATTTCCCCGCAAGCCAGCTTTATCCCACGTCCGCAGGAAGAAGAATTCGTCGTCAGCATTATCCTCGACCAGGATCACTCGGGGCACCGGCATGCCTGCAACATCCAGTCAGACCCAAGGAGTGGCAATTAGGGGCAAAGCTGAGTTCTCTGGCACGAAGAGGCCGATGACGACGCTTGACCGTGCCGTGGCAGTGCGGGAGCAAGAACCCTGCTCCGCTTAAAACGCGCCGTTTGATCCGCATCATCAGCCCTTCGCTAGCAAGCTTATCAGGGAAAACCCGTCTGGCATGCTCCAGATTGTGGGGAAGGTTTGCACAGACGCTCGCAGACACTAAGGGAAGCGGGCATCCAGCGCGGGATACGCGCAAATACTTCAACGGGAGATCTAAAGGACAGGTATGAAACAGTGTGCAATTCTTCTTGCCGCCGCAGGCCTCATGGCCGGGTGCGCTCATCAGGACTCAAACAGGACCGCTCAGCAGCGCCATGGCAGCGCTCATGCCCATGCAGCCATGCATCAGGGCGATTCTTACTCGCAAGGCGCCAGCGCCATGGCAGCGACATCCGACGATCGCAGCGCGCGGTCCCAAGCCACTTCCACGACTGATCGTGTTGTCGAAGTGCCGCTTTATCGCGAGGAGCTTCGTGTGGGCAAACGCGAAGTCCCACGCGGCGGCGTCGTCATTCGCAAAGTGGTTGAGTCCGAGCGCCAATCCTTGCCAGTCGAACTGCAGCGCGAGGAGGTTGTCATCGAGCGCATCACGGCGGACCAAGCCCAGCAACGCCTGAGCCAGGGCTCCGCGGGCGAAGCCTTCAACTCGAAGGAAATGGTCATTGAACTCACTCGCGAAGTGCCCACTGTGGAAAAACGCACGGAGGTCACGGAGGTCGTTCGCGCGCGTAAAACAACCGACACTCGCCAGGAAACCGTCAGCGACACCGTGCGCCGCGAGCAAATTCATATCGACCGCCAGAACCTGCAGGCCAATGCAGACACCCGCTCCAGCAGCGCGCAGGGCGCTTCAGCCCTGGCCGAGTCTGGCGCAAATCAGCAGAACGCGCCTCAACGCGCCACCCAGGCCTCGGCTAACGAGGGGGAGCTTTACCTGCATCAAGAGAGGCTTGAAGTGGCCAAGCGCCGCATCCCTGCCGGACGTGTGGTCCTCCGCAAATCCGTTGAGACAGAGCGCGTCAGCCAGCCCATTCAGCTCCGCCGCGAGGATGTCCAGGTTGACCGCGAGCGCGTGACCGGGCGCCAGGGCGCAGCCGAGAACGCCTTTGCCAATCGCGAAATCTTCATTCCACTCATGGAGGAAGTCCCAACCGTGCAGAAAGAGGTCCAACTCTCTGAAATCGTCCGCGCTCGCACCAACGTCGAAACCGAGCGTGAAACCGTTGGCGGCGAAGTCCGGCGTGAGCGGGCTGAAGTCGCACGAGACCAGTCTGCGCGTGGTGATGCAGCCACCCGGCAATCCAACAGCCAGGGCGCTCCCGCTGGCGCGTCCATCAGCGGCGGCGCTTCTGTGGCCGACGCTTCCATCGGCGCTGAAGCCAACGCGTCCGCCACCCGTGGCGCGTCGGCGAACGCAGCAACATCCGCGGGGGACTCTTCGGTGAGCGCTGGCGCCAGCGCTCGCGGCCGCTCTGAAGGCGGGAGTTTGAATAGCTCTGGCGCTGCTGACAGCACCGAAGAGAATCACGGCGCTGAAGACCTCACCGGTCGCGGCCCAGAGAATCAGCCGGAAGGGTCGAAATAACAGGGCTAAGTCAAACAGTTCATTTCGTGATGGGAGTGGGCGCAAGCCCACTCCCTTCTTTTTTGGGCGGAGATCGATTGGCAACCGCATTGCCAGAAGCTAAATATGAGGCATGGAGCAGGTGGGACCACCATTAGCTCACCACTTGAACGCGGTCATTGGCTGGATTGAACTCGGGGCTCTGCAGGAAGCCGAACGGGAGTTCACGCTCATTCCCCGCCAGTTCCGCCATCACCCCGACACCTCCCTTGCCGAGTGGGAACTCGCCGCTGCGGCCCGCGACTGGCGCCGCGCTATCAATGCCGCTCGAACGGCCATCCAACTCGCACCTGAGCGAAGCGATGGCTGGATAAAGCTCGCCTTTGCCCTTCACGAGGTTCGCCTAACGCAGGAGGCTCACGAAACCTTGACCCACATCATCGGCAACTTCCCCACCATCAGCATCATACCTTACAACCTCGCGTGCTACGCCGCCCAACTCGGCAAGCTCGAAGAGGCTCTGAGTTGGATCAATGAGGCCGTAAAGCTCGGAGGCATTAAAGAAATCTTGAAAATGGCCCGTTCCGATGAGGATTTGCGCCCGCTTTGGCCGCAACTGGAGAAAATCAAGTTTGAGTAAGCGCGGTTCACTCCCCTTTGTCTTCCTGAACGCCGCCATCAGCGCCGACGGCAAACTTGCGCTGCCTAACCGAAAATTCGAGCCGTTCGGCAGCAAGCGCGACCGTGAGTTGATGCTTCAACTCCGCGCCCAGGCAGATGCTGTGCTTGCAGGCACATCCACAGCCGATCAGCCTGGCGTAACCTTCAGCAGTGGCGGCAGGAAGTACCAACAACTACGTGCGCGCAACAACGTCAGCAGCCATTTGCTCCGCGTCATCGTTAGCGGGAGCGGCTCACTTCGCCCTCAGGCCGACCTATTCAAGAAACACGACTCCCCCGTAATCGTTCTCACCACCGAACGCGCGCCCAAGGCAAAGCTGGCGCGGCTCCGGGAGGTTGCGGATGAGGTGGCGGTGTTCGGCGAAACCGACCTTTGCTTTACCGAAGCCTTCAAATGGCTCCGCGCCAAACACAACGTGCGGCGGCTGCTATCGGAGGGCGGGGGCGGAGTCAACGCCGCGCTTTTTGCCGAAGGGTTGGTGAACGAAGTTCATCTCACCATTTGCCCATGCATCTTTGGCGGGCGCGACTCCCCCACCCTCGCGGATGGTCAAGGAGTCGAGCGCCTGGCGGACGCGACCCAACTCCGCCTAAAACGCTTTGAGCAGGTAAACCACGAAATGTTCGCCGTCTACTCCGTTAAGAAAACAAAATGAGCACAGCACTCAATCTCGCTGATCTGCGGCGTGAATACACCCTCGCCGGCTTGCGCCGTTCCACGCTCGAGTCGGATCCCCTCGCGCAATTCGCCAAATGGTTTCAACAGGCCAAGAGCGGCGGTGTGGCGGAGCCGAACGCCATGACCCTTGCCACAGCCAACAAGCTCGGCCAGCCCTCAGCGCGCATCGTTTTGCTGAAGGCCGTCGATGACCGGGGGTTCAGCTTCTACACCAACTACGAGAGTCGCAAAGGCCTTGAGCTGTCAGAGAACCCCCATGCCGCCCTCAATTTCTTCTGGCCCGAGCTTGAGCGCCAGGTGGGGATCCGCGGAACCTGCACCCGATTAAGCCGCGAAGAATCCGAGGAATACTTTAAAGTTCGCCCCATGGGCAACCGCATGAGCGCCTGGGTCTCCCGCCAAACCGAAGTTATCCCCGACCACGCTGAACTTGAAGAGCGCCTGCGTGAGGTGGAGGAAAAATATGGCGCTGGCGAAGTTCCGATGCCGCCGTATTGGGGGGGCTTCGTGCTGCAGCCAACGGAAATCGAATTCTGGCAGGGCCGCCCCAACCGCCTCCACGACCGTTTCCTCTATACCAGAGACGGCTCATCCTGGCGCATCGACCGCCTCTCCCCATAGGCGCTCTGGCTCCATGTAGCCGCGACCTTCAGGTCGCGCCCCTCAACTTCGATGTCGCCACGGCGGCTTCTAGGCAGCCGAAGGGCCTCGCGAACGCCTGCCCACCAACGCTCCGCACGTCACCGGGGCCGCGTAGCGGCCGAACAGACCAGCGCACAGGCGAAGCGCCAGCGAAGCCTGTGGGTTCTTGCCCCTCTATGACAGCCTCCGTATGGAGGCGCACAACTAACCTCGACCCGCTCCCCAATCCCCGTTTTGCCGTCTGCTCTCTCGGCAGGGCATTGTCGCCCACGTGAAAAACCTTGCAGACGAATGTCATCGGTTAACCACCATAAAACCACACCACATCCCCCACAAAAGACACCCAGACACACTTGCGCGCCCCTTTTGTTTGACCGCCTTTATCTACTCGACCAACTGCGAGTCCTCTTTATGACGCACACGCGCTTTTAATGCCCTCCGCCCTCCGCTAACCTCACGCCCATGGACACTCGACCCCGCCGCCATTTCGCGAGCGACAACTACTCCGGCATCTGCCCAGAAGCCTGGGACGCATTGGCTCAAGCCAATCAGGCCCATGCCAAGGCCTACGGGGATGATGAATGGACTTCTCGCGCTGCCGACCTCATCCGCGATGTCTTTGAGACGCAGTGCGAGGTATTTTTCGTCTTCAACGGCACCAGCGCAAACTCCCTCGCGCTCGCCTCGACCTGCCAGTCCTACCACAGCATTCTTTGCAGTGAGATTGCCCACGTCGAAACAGACGAATGCGGCGCGCCTGAATTCTTTTCCAACGGCACCAAGGTTCTGTTGCTTCCGACTAAAGACGGGAAGATTGACCCCGAAAACATCGACCGGGCCGTGAAGCGCCGCACCGACATCCACTTTCCGAAGCCTCGCGCGGTCACAATCACGCAAGCCACCGAAGTCGGGACCGTTTACACCCCTGAGGAAGTCCGTGCGATCGGCGCCACCTGCAAAGGCCTCGGCCTCAAGCTGCACATGGACGGTGCGCGATTTGCCAACGCCGTTGCCAGCCTCGGCGTTAAACCTAAGGAAGTCACCTGGAAAGCCGGCATCGACGTTCTCTGCTTCGGTGGAACCAAAAACGGCACTCACGTCGGCGAAGCTGTAATCTTCTTCAACCTGGAGCTGGCTGAAGAATTCGCGTACCGCTGCAAGCAAGCAGGCCAGCTCGCGTCCAAAATGCGTTTCCTTTCCGCTCCCTGGGTGGGGATGTTGCAAGATGGCGCGTGGCTAAAATATGGGGCTCACGCCAACAACATGGCCGAGCTGCTCCACACCGGTCTCACTCAGATCCCCAGCGTGAACATCCTCTTCCCGCGTCAGGCCAACGCCGTCTTTGCCGAGTTGCCGGAGAAGGTGATTAAACAGCTCTGGGCCAAAGGTTGGGTCTTCTACACATTCATTGGCCGCGGCGGATGCCGCTTCATGTGCAGCTGGGACACCCAACCCGAAGATGTCCACGCTCTCGTCGGAGACATTCGAGACCTCGTCGCGAAAGAAGCGGGAACACAATCCTTCGATGAAGCGGTTGCCCGCCGCGAAAGCAACCGCAGCGCTCGGTTCTCAAAAGTCGAATAATTCCATGAAGCGTCGCCTCGCAATAACCGCAAGCGTTCTGGCACTCGCGGGAATTGCTGGGATGGTGCTCGTTCAGCGGCAGCCTCGGTTCGGCGCGGGGCCGCGCATCAAGTTTTGTGGCTTCACCAACATCAATGGTGAAACGAAGAGCATATTCACCATCAGCAACACGATGGATCGCACGATCGTCGTTGCTGCGCTGATGCCGCAAAGGTATGCGCCATTGGAAGCTCTCCCTGTGGAGTGGCCGTCCCAACCCGTGAATATGCCAAGCTTGAAACCAGGTGAGGGGGTCACCGTCATCTCCCCGGCCCCATCACTCACGTGGCGATTGCCCGTGTGGTGGGATTTCGAGCCGAATCGCAGCGAACGGATGCGTTCGGTTTGGAAAAGGAATGTCTCCGAGATTGCCAGCAATGGCCGCTTCGCTGGGTTGGCAGTATCCATGAAGCTCCCCGGGCAAACGAATTTCAGCGAAGCGATCAGCCCTGTTCCGTGAAAAAGAATTATGAAAACGCTGCGCAAAACACTGATCGTGACCGCAGGCCTCTTCATCCTGGGGTTAGTCGTTTTCCTAACGCCAGGACCACGTCCAGCCCTCCGTCCGCTGTCCATTCGCTGGGTTGGTTTTACGAACGAGATGGGGGAAACCAAAGCGGTTTTCACCATCAGCAACACCAACGAACGTGCTGTTTATTGCATCCCGTTTCTTCCACAAGAAGTCGGCAGTAATGGGCCGATTGCAGAGCCCACAAGAGCCACAGGGCCTTTGCGCTTCCCGCTTCTGGAGGCGCAGACCGTGATAACAGTCGTCTCACCGATTCTCTCGAATCTGTGGCGGTTGCCTGTGTGGTCGGATTATGCGCCCACTTTCAGAGACTTTGCGCAGGAAAACTGGCGCCAGAATGTCGAAGCGTTCCATGCGGGTTCACCCCTGCCAGGATGGAAGGCCGGTATTGGACTCTTCGGCCAGACCAACTTTAGCGAAGTCGTCGCACCAATGCTGGTGAAGCAATAATGCACCACGTAACCACTTGAGGTAAACTGTCGTCCAACCTCGTATGCTCTCTCCGCTCCCCACCGCGAAATGGACAGAAGAAACAGCAGCCCATCTGCTGAATCGGGCGGGTTTTGGCGGAACGCCTGCTGAGATCAAAGCCTTCGCAACAGCTCCTCAAGCCACTGCTGTGGACCGTTTGCTCGCCTTCGAGGAGGTCAAGAGCTTGCCCACCTGCGCGACCGCTGATGCTGATCGCGCCGAGCGCATCAAGAAAGCAGCATCGCTTTCAGGGCCGGAGAAACAAAAACTCCGCCAGGAAGAGCAACGGCGCCAGCGTGAGTTGCTCGTCGAGCTTCGCCAATGGTGGCTTCAACGGATGCTCACCGCGCCCAATGCTTTTCAGGAAAAGCTCACCTTGTTCTGGCATGGCCATTTTGCGACGAGCGCCCAGAAAGTTCGCGATGCTCATTTGATGTGGCGTCAGAACCAACTTTTCCGCACCGAAGGTTTGGGAACTTGGCGAACCTTACTGACCAAGGTCTCGCAAGATCCAGCAATGCTCGTCTGGCTGGACCAGGCCCAAAGCCGCAAGCAAAGCCCAAACGAAAATTACGCTCGCGAGTTGATGGAGTTGTTCACTCTCGGGGAAGGCAACTACACTGAGAAGGACGTCACCGAAGCCGCTCGCGCGCTGACCGGTTGGAGCTATGATCGGCTCCACCAACGATTCGCCAACCGCCCTGCCCTGCACGACCGCGAGCCAAAAACCATCTTCGGAAAGACTGGCAACTGGGATGGCCATGACGTGATCCGCCTGATTCTGGAGAAGCCGCAAGCCTCACGGTTCATCACCGCTAAACTGTGGAGTTTCTTCGCTGGCGAGGCCCCGGAACCCTCGCTCAATGACGCCCTGGCTGCGACGTTCAGAGCCTCAGGCCATGAATTTAAACCGCTCCTTCGCACGATGCTTTTAAGCGAAGAGTTCTATGCCTCGAAACTGATTCGCAACCAGGTGAAGAGCCCGGTGCAATGGCTGGTCGGCTCCGCCAACCTCCTTGAGCGCGGCCTCCCGCCTACACCCATGACTCAGGGTGTTTTGCGCACACTTGGGCAGGATCTCCTCCTGCCGCCCAACGTCAAAGGTTGGGATGGCGGGTTAAGTTGGATCACCACCAGCAACCTTCTCACCCGAAATAACTTCGCCGCATTCCTGGTCACCGGCGCCAACCCGCTCGCAAAAGCTCCTGGCGGCAAAGGGAAAAAGGGTCGTCGATCCATGGGCTTCAGCGGTGGAGCTGATGTGGCGAAATTGTTCACACCCGAAGAGCTGAAGGACAAAATCAAACTGCTGGCTGCCTTGGAGAAACGCTTCATCCAGGCGCGGCTGCGCGAAAAGCAGCGCCAGTTAATTCACGATTACCTCAATGCGCAGGGCCAGCTCGACCAGCAGGATGTGCTCCATGCCATGCGGCTGATCATGTCAACTCCCGATTATCAACTCGCTTAAGGAACGACTATGAAGAACCCACCGTCCCTGAAGACTCGCCGCAAGTTCCTCGAAAGCGCTGTCATCGGCGGCGCGCTCACCTGGACTCTGCCTGCGTTCCTTTCGCAGACCTTCAACGCTCTGGGCGCGGAGGCTCAGAAAGGCGTCACCGGCAAAGACTCAACGATCCTCGTGGCGGTTCAGCTAGCCGGCGGCAACGACGGCCTGAACACCATCGTTCCTTACACCAACGATCATTACCTAAGCGCGCGCCCCACCCTCGCGTTGAAAGGTGGCGAAGTCTTGAAGGTCGACGACACCTTCGGCTTTCATCCTGCCTTATCCGGCCTCAAAGCGCTTTACGATGCTGGCCAAATGGCGGTGTATCACGGTGTCGGCTACCCCAACCCAAACCGATCCCACTTCCGTTCAACAGAGATTTGGCACACAGCGAGCGATGCTGACAAATTCGAACGTCACGGCTGGCTTGGACGTTACTTCGACAATGCCTGCCAGGGAGCGGACCCAACCGTTGGGCTCGCCCTGGGCCGCCAAATGCCCCAAGCCTTTGCCGCCAAACGCCCAACTGGTGTGGCCTTGGAGAATCCGGAGCAATATCGCCTTGGCAGCATGGACCTCGCCGCCGAAGACGAGATGGAATCGAGCGAGCCCTTCCTCCGCCGAATGAGCGACCCCGCCATGCTCACGGACGAAGCCACCCAATCCGGCGCGAGCATCACCGCAGTGAACGGAACCATCAGCGCACCCGGTTCCGCCTTGGATTACTTGGAGCGCACAGCTTTGGATGCCCAGGTCAGCTCTGACAAAATCCTCAGCATCGCTCAGAAAGCCGCGAACAAAGCCCAATACCCAGCCTCCCAATTCGCCAACAATCTCAAGCTCGTTGCACGCCTGATTGCGGGCGGGCTCCCAACACGCGTGTTCTATTTGTCCCAAGGCGGGTACGACACTCACACCGGCCAGAGCGGCTCACATGAGCGCCTGCTGCGTGACATTAGCGCGGCAATGCACACGTTCATCCAGGATTTGAAAGCGCAAGGAAACCATGAGCGCGTTCTGGTGATGACCTTCAGCGAATTCGGTCGCCGAGTGAAACAGAACGCTAACGGTGGAACCGACCATGGCGCGGCTGCTCCCATGTTCCTCTTCGGTGGCAAACTGAAACCCGGCCTCCACGGGAAGTTCCCAAGCCTAGCGCCCAAGGACCTGCACAACGGCGATCCCAAATTCACGGTGGACTTTCGCTCTATCTACGCGGGCATCCTGCAGCAATGGCTCCGTGCCGACAGCGCGCCGATTGTCGGCGCATCCGTTAAACCCGTGACGATTGTGTGATTCCTTGTGCGCTGAGAAACTTCCTCAGCGCCGCCGCCAACGCGCAAGCCGCCTGCCCCGTCTGCTTCCCGAAGCGCAACAAACCGGGAACGCGTCCCGGATGAAGCAGCACATGCGCAACGAGCTTGGGCAGGTTGGTCTTGCCGTCTGAGGTCGTGAATTGATTGAAATCGAGGGGCAGGTCTTCGGAAGCAATGTCGCTCACGACGCGCAGAGTGACGCACGGCAGCTTCCGTTGCCGGCAGAGTTCGTGGATGACCGCCGATTCCATTTCGACAGCCTCACACTTCGTCGCCCTATGTGCCGCCGCCTTTTCGGCGGCGGTCACCAGCACGCGTTCAGCGCAATGGAACCGCACCGGCCTCGCGCCAGCTTCTTGCAGCGCGCCGTGCAGATGCACCGGTGCATCCGCGTTGAAGAGAAGCGTGTGAAGCGGAACTTCCGCGCTTAACGCGCCGGCAAAGCCGCAAGTGAGAACAAGTTCAGGGTCGAAGCTTTCGAACGCGGCCCGGGCAGCGCGTCGCGCAGCCGCTTTGCCCATGCCGGTTACGATGACCTCGACACCCGTTGGTGCATGAAACGGCCGCGCCTCCTCGGGCACAGCAAAGAAGATGATAGCCTTGCAGGGCTTCTTCAACGTGTGGAGTCGCTCAACTCGCGAATGCGCAAGTTGCGAAACTTAACGAAGCCCGCGTGCCCTTCCGCGCCGTAAGTCTGAAACGCAATCACACCTGGTTTGAGAAAGCGTTCCGGCGGGTTCTGGTCGGTAAAGTCGACGATTTCGACACCGTTCAGGCGCGCCTTGATGTGCGGGCCCTTGGCGTAGATGTAGAGCTTGTTCCACTCAAGTTTCTTGCGGAGATCTTTGCTGTGGTCCCCTTTGGAAAGCCACTTGTCGGTGTACAACCCGATCGGCTCTTCAGCCTCCCATCGGCCCAGGTTGATCTGATACCCGCTGCGTCCACCATTGCCCGGCTCATTTCGAAGATAGACGCCGCTGTTGTACTTGCCGTGCTCATCGATCATGAACTCCAGCTCGAGTTCGAAGTCCTTGAACTGGTCCTTGCTCGCGAGCACGCCTGCGCGCTTAGGATCGCCGTCCTGGCCGCCAACGATCACGCCATCCTCAACGCGCCACTTCGCGCTCCCGTGCTGCACGAAGTTCTCCAGGTCACGACCGTTAAACAGCGCGCGCCACGCTGCGTCAGCGGCAACGGCCACCAGCGCGCAGGCCAGGGTGGCTAAAATTGTGGATAGCAGGCGCATGCGTTAGCGGCTGTTTGCCACGGTTGCCTTCACCTCTGGCATTTTGCCTTCGAGCAGGTTGCGGTAGGTCGCTAGCGCGAGCAAAGGCCAGCTGTTCCGATACATGTCGTACTTCAAGTAGAACACCTTGGGGAAGCCTGTGCCTGTCGTCTCATGCTCGGTCCAGGTGCCGTCCGTGTTCTGGTTCTCGATCAGGTAACGAATGCCGCGGATGAGCGCCGGATTTTGCGCATCTCCAAACGTGCACAGGCCCATGACCGCCCATGCCGTTTGCGAAGCAGTGCTCGGGCCTTGCCCCTTGAAGACGGGATCGTCGTAAGTGTTGCAGCGCTCGCCCCAACCGCCATCAGAATGCTGCACGCTTTCAAGCCAGCTCCTGGCGCGAAGGATCCAATCCTGCTGCATGTTAATGCGCATCGCGCTCAAGCCACGCAAAGCCTGCCACGTGCCATAAATGTAATTAACACCCCACCGGCCGTACCAGGAGCCATCGGATTCTTGCTGACCCCGCAGGTACTCGAGCGCTTTCTTCACCTGCGGATGGTCCACAGGGAAGCCTTCGTACCCCAGCAGCTCGAGAATGCGCGCGGTGATGTCGGCACACTCTGGATCGAGCATCGCATTGTGATCCGCGAACGGCACCTTCTCCAGAATGCCTTTCGTGCAATCCTTATCGAAAGCGGCCCAGCCCCCGTCCTTGCACTGGAAGGTCATCATCCACTTCAGCGCGCGGGCGAAGCATTCGTCGCGACGCTTTGAGTCGTCTGTGGGAATTTTGCGGAGCGCCAGCAGAACCATCGCGGTGTCATCCACATCCGGGTTCCACTTATTTTCGAACTCGAACACCCAACCGCTCGGCTCCACATCCACCGGGTTCTTGTACTGCCAATCTCCCCGGAACCGGATCTCTTTATCCATCAACCAGGAGCAGGCTTTCTTCATCAGCGGATGGTTCTCAGACACACCAGATTCATGGAGCGCAATCGCGACAATGGCCGTGTCCCAAACGGGTGAAAGGCACGGTTCAATGCGAACTGTGTCCTCATCCTCATGCTCAAGATTCTTTAACTCCCGCTCAGCGCGCAGCACTTGCGGATGATCATCCGCGTACCCGAGCGCTTTCAACGCGATCAGCGAGTTAAGCATCGCCGGGAAAATCGCCGCCAATCCGTTCGAGCCTTCAAACCGCTCCAGCATCCACTGCTCCGCTTTCTTGAGCGCAGCTTTGCGGAAGGGACGCAGATGGTTGTTCTCGACGAACTTGTGCAACCCATCAAGCCACAGGAAGAAATTGCGCCAGGTGAACGGCTCAGGATCGCGAGGCAGCGCAAGATCGCGCTCGTGATAACCCTCTGGATAAAGTTCGTCCAAGGTGACGTGAACTTTCCGCGTCGGCTTGAAATGATTGATGATCGCGAGCGGAACGAGCATCGACCGGCTCCATGAACTCATCTCGTGGAAGTTCACGTGGAACCACTTTCCGATCAGGATGATTTCAGCGGGAATGGTTGGCACGTACTCCCAGGGATACAAACCGATCAAAGCCAAATACAGCTTCGAGAAGGTGTTCATGCGCGGAACACCACCGAGGTTGCGCGCGACTTCCCGGGCCTTGAGCATGCGCGGATCAGTCACCGGCACTCCGGCCAGCTTCAAGGCGAGGTAAGCCTTGATGGTGGCGTTCACCTCAGCCGGGCCGCCGTAATAGATGTTCCACCCGCCGTTCGGGAGCTGCATGGACAGGATGTGATTCACAGCTTTGCGCTGCCATTTCTTGTCCACTTTCCCGTTCCAATGATGGTACGCGATCGTGTCTGCCACTAAAGTGGCATCCACAATCAACTCACCCACCCAGTAACCTTCAGGCTTTTGTTCGTTGAGAAGCCAGGCTTGGGAGCGTTCGATGGCGCGCTCCATTCCCAGCCTGAGTTCAACCCCTGTGGATTCCTTCTGGACGTGAGAAACTGACCCTGCCGATTTGAGACCAGACACGGGCATACTATGTGGGTGCCGTCACAAAGGTTGTAAAGCCGTTTTTGGGACGGCCTTCCCGCTGTTCAAGGCCTAAGGAAAATCCTCAAGAAGGCGGGCAACCTGCTCGCTCGTGATCACTGGAGAACCAGGCGGCTGCACGATTACGGGCAGGCCGGTTAAAGGATCTCGCTGGATCTGAACACGTGCGTCCAACCCACGCCTCGCGGCCGCAGAGAGCACTTTGCCCAACGTGATGCCCGCTGCTTTGGCCTGACGGCTGAGTATTTCGTGTAAATCATCGTCTATTGTGACGGTGATCCGCATGCTTCCTAATACAACGAGCCACTAAGTCTTACAAGAATGCCGGGCATGTGGGACAACTTGGCTCACATGTCACACCGAAAGCAGTGAAAAGTAAAGGGATTGACCTCAGAATACGTTGTCATTCAACTACTTACGATTACAAGAAGATTGGCTCTGCCCTTGCTGAGGACTTCCACAGAGTTATGGCGAAAGTACTTGGCATTGATTTAGGAACCACCAACTCGTGTATGGCGGTCATGGAGGGCGGCGAGCCAGTGGTTTTGGAGAATTCCGAAGGCAAACGGACCACCCCGTCCGTCGTTGCTTTCAGCAAGACCGGTGAGCGTCTCGTTGGTGAAGCTGCCAAGCGGCAAGCCGTAACCAATCCGCGCAACACCGTCTATTCGGTTAAGCGCTTCATGGGCCGCAAGTTCGATGAGGTCCAGGAAGAACTCAAGCGCGTGCCTTACAAAGTCGTTCGCGCCGCCAACGGCGATGCCGCCGTTGAGGTCGAGGTGAACGGTAAAGCCCAGGTTTTCAGCCCACCTGAAATTTCCGCGATGATCCTGGCGAAGCTCAAAGCTGACGCCGAGATGCGTCTCGGCGAAACCGTCACCCAAGCGGTTATCACCGTTCCGGCCTACTTTAACGATTCTCAGCGCCAGGCCACCAAGGATGCCGGCAAGATCGCGGGCCTTGAAGTTCTGCGCATCATCAACGAACCAACCGCTGCTTCCCTGGCTTACGGCCTGGATAAGAAGAAGGATGAGCAGATCGCCGTTTACGACTTGGGCGGTGGCACATTTGATATTTCAGTTCTGGAAATTGGCGAAGGCGTGTTCGAAGTCAAAGCCACCAACGGTGACACTCACCTGGGCGGCGATGACTGGGACAACCGCATCATGGATTGGATCCTGGATGAGTTCAAACGTGAGAGCGGCATTGACCTCCGCAAGCAGCCAGATGCGCTCCAACGCATCAAGGAAGAGGCTGAAAAGGCAAAGATTGCCCTTTCCAGCGCCCAAAATTACGAGATCAACCTTCCGTTCATCACGGCGGATGCAAGCGGGCCAAAGCACATCAGCTCAAAGCTCACCCGTGCCAAGATGGAGCAACTGTGCG
The DNA here is from genome assembly GCA_035627835.1 of Candidatus Methylomirabilota bacterium. Classification (GTDB taxonomy): domain Bacteria; phylum Verrucomicrobiota; class Verrucomicrobiia; order Limisphaerales; family SXQI01; genus DASPKX01. The sequence continues at coordinate 2,623 of DASPKX010000166.1, read as the reverse complement.
ACGACCTGTTCGAGCGCACGATGGCTCCTGTCCGCAACTGCTTGAAAGACGCTGGCACCACCACCGACGAAATCGATGAGCTGGTCCTTGTCGGCGGCATGACTCGCATGCCTCGCGTGGTGGAAACGGCCCGCAACCTCGTTAACAAGGCTCCGCATCAAGGGGTGAACCCGGATGAAGTCGTGGCCATCGGCGCGGCCGTTCAAGGCGGTGTGCTCAAGGGCGACGTCAAAGACGTCCTCCTGCTGGATGTCACTCCTCTCTCGCTGGGCATTGAGACCCTCGGAGGCGTATTCACCAAGCTGATTGAGCGCAACACCACGATTCCTACGCGGAAGTCTGAAATCTTCTCCACCGCGAGCGACAGCCAACCTGGCGTTGAGATTCATGTCCTCCAAGGTGAGCGCCAATTCGCCCGGGACAACAAGACTATCGGGAAGTTCCAGTTAACGGACATCCCCCCTGCCCCGCGTGGTGTGCCGCAGATCGAAGTCACCTTCGACATCGACGCCAACGGCATTCTGCATGTCAGCGCCAAGGATCTTGGCACGGGCAAGGAGCAGAAGATCACCATCAGCGCGAGCAGCGGCTTGTCCAAGGATGAAGTCGAACGCATGCGCCGTGATGCGGAAGCGCACGCTGAAGAGGACAAAAAGCAACGCGAGGAAGTTGAGATTCGCAACGAAGGCGACAGCGCGGTTTACCGCAGCGAGAAGATGCTGCGCGAGAATGGCGACAAGCTGCCCGGCAACGAGAAAGCGAAGATCGAAAGCGCTGTGAACGAGCTGAAGACAGCTCTCAAAGGCAGCGACACCGGCGCAATCAAATCAGCTTCCGACAAGCTGAACGAAGTCTGGCAAGCTGCGTCAGCGGAACTTTACAAACAAGCTTCAGCCAAGACGCCAGGAGGAGCTGGCGGCCAGCCCGGCACAGGCGGCAGCCAAGGCGGGGAGCCGAACACGGGCACTCGGACCCAAACCGGCAAGGACGAAGGCCCAATCATCGACGCGGAAGTCGTCGACGAGAAAAAGTAGGCTCCCACATGGGACGGGCGCAGGCCGGGAGTTCCGGCCGCGCTCCGGCAAGCAGAGCTGCGTTGGGAGACGTGGTTGCTTGCTTATTCCCCTACTTAGAGCAGAGTAAGCGACTTTTTCCCCTAGCGGGTGCTGGCGGGAAGCAATTCAAAGAGCAAACACCCTAAACTCGAAACGAAAAGCAGAAACAAGATATGGCAGTTAATCTCAGACCTCTCGGCGACCGCGTTCTGGTCGAATTGTCCGAAGAGCGTGAAACGAAAAAAGGCGGCATCATCATTCCTGACGCCGCTAAAGAAAAACCAACCGAAGGCACTGTGATCGCCTTGGGCACCGGCAAGACCGACGAAGCTGGCAAGAAGATCCCCTTTGAACTCAAGAAGGGCGACCGCGTCCTCGTGAGCAAATACGGCGGCACTGAGATCAAGCTCGATGGCCGTGAGTACAAGATCTACAGCTCAGACGACATCCTAGCGATCGTTGACTAATCCCCCACAAACCCATTTTTAAAATCCAATAGTACTATGGCAGCAAAACAACTCGTATTCGATGAAAGCGCGCGCCAGATCCTGCTCAAAGGTGTGAGCAAGCTGGCAAAAGCCGTTAGCGCAACCCTCGGGCCTAAAGGCCGCAATGTCGTTCTCGACAAAAAGTTTGGCTCTCCTCTCGTGACCAAGGACGGCGTGACCGTCGCCAAGGAAATCGAGCTGGAAGACCCATACGAGAACATGGGCGCTCAAATGGTTCGTGAAGTGGCCAGCAAAACCAGCGACGCTGCTGGTGACGGCACCACCACCGCGACCGTCCTCGCAGAAGCTATTTTCCGCGAAGGTCTCAAGCATGTGACCTCCGGCGCGAGCCCAATCGGCATCCAACGCGGCATCCAGAAGGCCGTTGACGCCGCTGTGGAGCAGCTCGCCAAGATCGCCAAGAAGGTCAAGGACAAGGAAGAAATCAAGCAAGTCGCGACCGTTTCCGCCAACTGGGACACCACCATCGGCGAGATCATCGCTGACGCGATGGACAAGGTCGGCAAAGACGGCACCATCACTGTCGAAGAAGCCAAGTCTATCGAAACCACCCTCGAAGTGGTCGAAGGCATGCAGTTCGACAAGGGCTATCTCTCCCCTTACTTCGTGACCAACGCTGAGTCGATGGAAGCGAAGCTCGATGACGCTTACATCCTGAACTTCGAGAAGAAGATCAGCAGCCTCAAAGACCTCCTCCCAGTCCTCGAGAAGGTTGCCAAGCTCGGCAAGCCTCTCCTGATCATTGCTGAGGATGTCGAAGGCGAAGCTCTCGCGACCCTCGTCGTGAACAAGCTCCGCGGCACCTTGAACGTCTGCGCTGTGAAGGCCCCTGGCTTCGGCGATCGCCGCAAAGCGATGCTCGAAGACATTGCCATCCTCACCGGCGGCAAGTGCATTACCGAAGACCTCGGCATTAAACTCGAAAACGTGCAACTCGAAGATCTCGGTCGCGCCAAGAGCATCGTTGTCGACAAGGAAAACACGACGATCGTTGAGGGCTACGGAAAGCCCGGCGAAATCCAGGGCCGCGTCGGCCAGATTCGCCGCCAGATCGAGGAA
>DASPKX010000165.1:0-16884 GCA_035627835.1 Candidatus Methylomirabilota bacterium | reverse complement strand
CCGCCACAGTGCCCACAGCATAAGAGGCGACGTAGGCGGTGGCTTGAAGCAGCGTGGGGAAAGCAAGCGCTGGAAGAACGCCAAGGAAGTGAGCGCCTCCTGCGGAGCCATGCAGCACGCCAATGGCAAAGGCGGCGTGGTCATGCTTGTGTGGCGCGCCTTCCCCATGCGAGTGGCTGGATTGCTTGTCATGCACATGGATGTGCACGTGGGTGGAGCCATCGTGGGTGTGGGCGTGGGAGTGAACGCGGTTCTGAAAAGCTTTCCGCAAACCCCAGAAGCCGATCGCAATCAGGACGACGCCAACGATGCGCTCAGACCAGCTTGAGATGAGATCAATGGGAATGACTTCGCGGAAGACGAGCGAGAGAGCGCCCAAAGCGAGCACGCCAACAGAATGGCCCATTGCCCAGCGAAAGCCAGTGCGCCATTGTGATTGGCGCTGCTGCGCAGTAAGAGGCGCGACAGCAGCAAGATGATCAGGCCCGGCCAGGACGTGGACCGCGCCTGCGACAAATCCAGGGATGATTGAGATCAGATGAATCCTTCTCGCAGGCGGATGTTACTTCTGCGCTGCGGCCCAACCCACTGCGTTTTTGAGGAGAGGCTTCCATGCTTCATGCTGATGAGCTTCGCCATCATGGCCCAACGTGATGCAGACGATGCGCGCCTTGGGATGCTTCGTTACCCACACGACAGGGTAAGTTTTGCCAGTTTCGAGATTGCGGCCGGTGGCCAGCACGTCAAAGGCTGAGCCGTTGATGTCTTTTTGGAAGTGGTAGAGTTCGTCTTTGATGCGGAAGGTTTTGGGAAGGCCACGAACGACGGGATGATCCGGCTGGTCAATGGTGACTTCGAACTCACCGTATTTATCGTGGCTGCGCGCGCCGCCACCGACCAACTTTTGGTTGTATTCCGGCCAATCGCGCCAATTGTACCAAAGAGCCGGGTGAACGAGGACGAGGCCTTTGCCGGAATTGGCGAAATCAAAGATCGCGGAGCGGGTGGCGGCGTTCGTGAATGGTTGGTTGTTGGAAAGATAGAGAACATCAATCCCGCCAAGCTGCTCGGTAACCGTTCCTACTTGGTCGGTATACTTTGCCTGGAATTGAGGCCCGCTCAAGATCGCGAGATCCGCGTCTCGGAACCATTTGTTAAAATCATGCGAGCTGCCGCCGCCAACGATCAGGGTTTTAATTGGCGCGGCGGAATCTGCGGCAAACGCCGTGACCACCAGAGCCAACGCGGCAACGATGCCTGCGAAGGCAATTCCCAAGGTTTTCTTCATAACTACTTTTAAGAGTAATGAAACGGGTGGCAAGCGCAACCAAGGTCATGCGGGCTAACCTCGAGCCAGCTCAAGGCCCCGCATGGTTCCGGTGGAAGAAGCAAAGCGGTCGGCCTCAATGCCGAGGCTTTGCAGCGCGCTGACGAAGAGGTTCGGCAGCGGATAGTTCCGCGTCTTATCGAAAGCGAGATGTTGGCCATGCTTCAGCCGACCCCCAGCAACGATGATGGGCATGTTGTCAGTGGTGTGCTTGTTCGCGTCGCCAAAATTGCTGCCGTAAATGACGACCGAGCTGGAAAGCAAAGAGCCGGAATCCTCCTCAATTTGCTTTAGATCATTCAGCAAGCCGCCCAGGAGCCTCATGTGAGCCCGGTCAATTGCCTCAAGTTGGGCGAGCTTTTTCTCGTTCAGGCCGTGATGGGAAAGGTTGTGATAGCCATCGGTGATGTCCGCCCCTTGCACGTTGATAGTCGGCGAATTGTTGCTGTCGAGCAGGAGGGTGATAGCCCGAGTGGAGTCTGTTTGGAATGCCAGCCGAGCCATTTGATACATGAGCTGTGTCATCTCCATGTAGGCGCTTTTTTCGGATGGATCCTTGGGCATGGGAATGGGCGCCTGAGGCTTTGGGCGACGCTCCCATTCTTCCGCCTGAAGGAGACGCTTTTCCACGTCGCGCACCGCGGTGGTGTATTGGTCCAGCCGCTCACGATCGCTGGCTCCGAGTCGGCCGCGAAGCGCGCGTGACTGGTCGGCGATGGTGTCCATGATGCTCTCGCCGAGGCGGAGCTTGCGGAGCTGAGCTTCGACTTCAGCAGGAGAGCCTTGGAGGAAGAGCTTTTTGTAAACTTCGGAGGCCTTCGTTTCGCAAGGGATTAGAGCCCCAGAATCTGTCCACGAGAGGCTGCGGCGGCCAGCCTGGGCATTAACTCCGAGCGTGAGCGAAGGAAACCGAGTCAGGTGCCCAATCTTGCCCGCAACGAATTGATCGAGCGAAATCGTGTTCCTAAAGCCACCACCGCCAGGATGCGGAGCGGCGGTTAGAAATGAGACATCGGACGAGTGTGAGCCGTCCACGCCAGGATGCGAGACACCGCTAAGGACAGTAAAGTCCGAGCGGTGCTCGGCCAACTCAGCCAGGTAAGCCGAAGGGGTGTAATCTTTGCCAGCATTCGCCGGGAAGAAGCGGTCGGGAAGCAGCCCAAGGTTATTGCAAACGGCAAGAAGCCGTTGCGGGCGAGAGGCGGCTTCCGCGGCGCGAGCGCGCGGGGAGAACACGGGAGACATCGCTTCGAGCATGGGCAGGGCCAGAGCCACGCCTGCGCCCCGAAGAAAGCTTCGCCTGCTCATTGGGCCGCGGGTTGCAATGAAGGGAGCTTCCATGAGTTTGTTTACTTTATGCGAAAAAGAGGGCTTTGCACAACCTCGTGCAGCAGGGATCGCACACCGTAATTGTTAGCGGCAGCTTTATCGAGGATGACTTCAATTGCGGCCCGGTCTGAAAACGAAACGGGCGCGCCGGTGCTGTAAACGAGAAAGCGATGAACGAGGTTCCGCGCGAGCGCGCGCTCGTCTTTGGCTAGCAAGCGTTTAAGCTCGCGGATGTCCTTGAATGCGCTACCGCTCGCGAGTTCTCCGGTGGAGTCCACCGTTTGGGCCAGTTTGAATACGAACGCGTGGCCGTTTTTGCCGAAGCCGCTGACAGACTCACCTTGCTCTCCAACCGCCCGATAGCGCTCCCGCCAACCACCAGCGATATCGAAACTTTCCAACGCAAAACCGACGGGATCAAACTTTGCGTGGCAGGCGGCGCAGGAAGGCGCAGCCCGATGTTTGTCGAGCTGCTCTCGAATAGTGGTTGCGCCTCTGGTGTCGGGGGTGATCGCTTCCACGCCAGAAGGTGGAGGAGGAATTTCGACGCCGAGCAACCGTTCGACAACCCACGCTCCGCGGATCACGGGTGAAGTGGTGGTGCCGTTGGCGGTCACACGCAAGACACTGGCGTGGGTTATCAGTCCGCCACGCGGTGAGCCTTGTGGAATAGACACGCGCCTCAAGCCGGCCCCTTCGAAGCTCTCGAATCCATAGTGCTGCGCCAAACGCTCGTTAACGTAAGCGAAATCTGAGTCGACGAGGTTGCGCACCGAAAGATCCTTCTGCATGAGTTCCGCGAAGAACGCGCGTGTCTCGAGCAACGACGATTCTGTAAGCCAGTCATCGAGATAGTATTCGGGGTAAAGCTCGGCGTCCGGCGCGTTCGCGTTCAGTTCCCGCAGGTCGAGCCAATAATCGAGGAAGGAGTTGATGAAGCGGGAGGACCGCGTGTCATTGAGCAAACGGTCCGTCTCCGCGCGGAGTTGGGTGGGTGACGCGAGTTTCTTTTGGCGGAGCAGCGCCTCATCGGGCGGGCCATTCCAGATGAAAAACGCGAGCCGCGAGGCCAAAGCCGAGACTGGCAGCGAGCCCGGCTCCGCATCGAGGAAGAGAAAATCCGCTGAACAGAGCGAGGAAGCGCAAGCGGCTATTAGAGCTTCGGTGAAATCCTCGCCCAGCGCGCGCGCATTGCTATAGATTGCGACAAAGGGCTCGACCGATCGAGGCTGCATCGATGGCTCTCGCCAAAAACGCTTCACGAATCGAAGAAGCAAACGACGGGCATCGCTAGCTTCATCTTTGCTGACGGCAACCACGCGCTTGTTCGCAGTGACTTCGAAGGGAAGATCATCAAAGACAGCCTTGTAGGAGGCAGGAGGCCATTGGTCATGCAGCGGTCCTTCCACTTCCAGCCAGTTGAGCGCTAAGCCAGGGATGCCATTGGCGGTTGCAAGAGGATTGCCTTTCCACCCAGGGCGCGTGCGCACCAGTCGTGTTGCGTCAGGCCGGATTTTTTCATCCTTTTTCAGATGCACTTCCCTCTCAATGACGGCTGGCTCAGGAAGAGCATCGTAGGTGGCCAGCCAACGGCTATCGCCGCTATCAGCGAGCGCGTATAGAGTGACAGGCTCACTGCGAATCCCAGGAAAAGCGACGGTGCGGCTCGGCCGCCACCACGCCGGGGTTCCGCCTGTAAGCCCGTGATCGTCGCCTCCGTTAGCGCCATTTGGGCCAGCCATGAAGGTGTAGCTTTTCATCCGAAGGCGATATCGACCATCGGTGGGAATATTCATCCGGGTGAAATCGTATTTGGTCGTGGCAGTGTAAGTGCCCGAGACAAATCCAAACGCTTCCTGCTCGCGCCGCTCGGGATCGGAGTCGCCCACGGTCAAAGGCTGCTTACCACGAATCACGTCCGGCTCGGGCGTGGTTCCCAGGAGCGGAATGGCAGCGCGGGTGGCAGCCATTTGCCCGAAACGATAACGGAGATAGTTGTGCATCACCGGCTCTTCCCGCGCGTAGAAGCGGTTTGTTGTTGTCGGGAAGGCCGCCGCCTGAACGGCAAGCCGAAGCGCGTGTTCGGCAGCGCTGAGATATTTCGCGATCTGGACGTGCGAAATATCCAAGCGGTCGCCCACTTTATTGAAAAGGTGGGCCACGCCGTCCTCTGGGAGCAGATCAGCGACCTGGAGCCATGGCGCGTTCAACCCTTCGCGCAGGCTGTTCTCGAATTCAAACCTGTTCAGCCGCCGAACACGCGCGCGTCCCTCCACCGCGATACGAGCCTGGTCAGCCTTTGCAATGGAATTGGAGAGTGAGTGAAGGAATGGGAGTATCTCCTGTTGCGCCGGTCGTTTGCGTTTCTTCGGAGGCATCTCGCCATCGCGCACGCGATCATGAACCTTGGTCCAAAGCTCCTGGTTGTGTGGATCACGGAGATCAGCCTTCAAGGATTGCAGGTTCAGGGAACCTTCCTGCTTATCGTTGTCGTGGCAATCGTAACAATGCGCTTCAAGAAACGGTTGCACGCGAGGTTCCCGCGCGTTTGCAGGAAGGAGCATCGCGCAACTCAGGAGAGCGAGTGCCGAAGCGCAAGGCGCACGGGATATAAACGCGAGCTTCAAAGGGGAATATGTGCTCGGCAGTTTAGTCGAACGGCGAGCAAGGGCCAGCCCCTATTGAGGGGCGGCGCGCTTTATGATGAGGTGGGGCCGGGGAACAGATGCTTACGCCAACTTCACAACAGCGGCTGGGGGTGCGAAATCGGCCGGATGAGCCGCCGCTGATCCAACAAACCTGGGAGAACCTTCTTTTTGCGCATTGGGCCTGCGATCCAGACGCAGTTCAGCGCACTTTGCCGCCACAGTTGAGGGTGGAGACCTGGCATGGCAGGGCCTACGTCGGAGTGATTCCGTTTTACGCCCGAAACACAAGATTGAGGCTCGCTTCCCCCGTGCCGCTTGTGTCCGACTTCTACGAACTCAACGTGCGAACCTATGTTCATGATCGGAACGGAACGCCCGGCGTGTGGTTTTACTCATTGGATTGCTCCCAAGCTCTCGCGGTGGCGGGGGCGCGCGTGGCGTACTCGCTCCCGTATTATCCTGCCGTTGTGAGCACAGAGCAGTTGGTGGGCAATTCCGTGCGTTACACCTGCCAGAGAGAAGGACAGCCGCGCGCGAGCGAGTTCCGGTACACGGTGGGCGAGGCGCTCGGGCAGGCAGCGGCGGAAACATTGGAGTTTTTTCTGATTGAACGGTATTACCTGTTTTCTCGAAGCCTGGCCGGTCGGGTTTACTCCGCTCGGGTGTGGCATCAACCGTATTCGCTCTTCAAGGCGCAACTGGGTCGTTGGGATGATGAGATGCTGCGCGTCAACGGGTTAGGGGCGTTTACCGACCAACCTGCGCATGTGATTTTTTCTAAAGGGGTAGACGTGGATATCCATGCACCACACGAATTGGCTTCTCAGGAGCCGGTGGTTTGGCGAGCGTAAGCAGAAAGTTTTTGAAAGGGGGGCTTGACGGTGGGCCGGAACTCTGGCTAACTGTCACCAAGCTAACGAAACGTAAGCTTTGCGAAACCGAATGTTGGTTTGTTCTTTGTCAGACGGTTTCGATGACAGATTTCTGATGGGGATCTCGTACAATCTCGATCAGAGTATCCTACGTTAGCCTACTTGTACTATCGAAAATTCCCCGGGCCTGACTGGTCACCCTCTGACTGGCAGGCCCGGTTTTTTTGTGCCTTGAAGAGACAATATAATACGTGTTCGTATTATTTTCGTTGCGAACGCCTTTGACCTGCGTCATACTTTCGGAGCTATTCCTGAATTCAGGAACGGTTTTCAGTATGGCGCCTTGGAGATCAAACACGCGGATTTGCCTGAGCCTTGCGGCCAGCCTCTGTTTTATCCAGGTTACCCCCGCAGCCGAGCAACCATTCGGGCCGTCTCAAACCGCATGGCCCATGTTTCGCGGCAACCCCGGTTTGACTGGGTTCACAGGCGCAACTCTGCCGAACACGCTTTCCCTCTCCTGGAGCTTTAAGACCGGTGGACCAGTTAAATCGTCCCCGGCAATTGTTGGTGACCGGGTTTACATCGGCTCGGACGATGGCCATCTCTATGCGTTAAACACGAAGGATGGGACGAAAGCATGGGCGTTTAAAACTGAAGGACCTATCGAGTCTTCCCCCCTTGTTTTGGATGGCCGGGTTTACTTCGGATCAGCGGACGGCGCACTTTACGCTGTTGATGCCAAAAGCGGGCAACTCGCCTGGAAAACAATGACGGGGGACAAGATTCTTGGCGCGCCGAATTGGGTGGCTGGTGCAGATAAGAAGAGCAAGTCCATCGTAGTGGGGAGTTACGATTACCGGCTGTACTCCATGGACGCAGGGACGGGAAAAACGAATTGGTCGTATGAAACCGGCAACTACATCAACGGCGCGCCAGCAGTGTCCGAAGGTGTGACCGTCTTCGGCGGGTGCGATGCGTTGTTGCATGTGATCTCCCTGGAAAAGGGCGAGAAGGTCAAAGAAATCGAGGCAGGCGCGTACATGGCCGGGTCCGGCGCGCTGGATAAAAAGCGCTTCTACATCGGGCACTACGATAACGAATTTCTCTCCGCGGACCTTGATAAAGGTGAGATCTCCTGGAAGTACCGGGACCGAAACTTCCCATACTTCTCCTCCCCTGCCCTAACGGCCGATCGTGTGGTCTTTGGGGGGCGCGATAAGCAGGTGCATTGCATCAACCGCGCCGATGGCAAGCAGGTCTGGACCTTCGCCACACGCGGGAAAGTGGATAGCTCGCCCGTGATTGCGCAGGACAAGGTCGTTGTCGGAAGCGAGGACGGTCGGCTGTATATGATTGGGCTGAAGGATGGCGCGGAACTTTGGAACTACGATCTTGGCCAGGCCGTGACGAGTTCCCCTGGAGTGATCAATAACCTCGTGGTCGTGGGAAGCGAGGATGGGAACGTGCATGCATTTGGGCCCGCGAAAGGAAACAAACGATGAGTGTGACTGTAACTGCCCCAACACAAACGCCCGGCCCTGCAATCGAGAAGCAGACGACTGCGGGAAATTATTTTGTTTCGAACTATCCTCCGTTCTCATTTTGGAAACCCGAGAACGTGGCGGAGTTTGAGAGCGCGCTTGATCGGGATCCGCGTCCCGGCAACCCGCTCGGGCTGTACGTCCACATTCCGTTCTGCCGGAAGCGCTGCCACTTCTGCTATTTCAAGGTTTACACGGACAAGGATGCGGCCTCAATTCGGGCGTACATTGACGCCGTTCTCACAGAGTTCCGCATGTATGCCAAGCGGCGCTTCATTGGCGGCAGAAAGCCGAACTTTGTTTACTTTGGGGGCGGGACGCCGTCGTACCTTTCCGTCGATCAACTGCGTCACCTGACTGACGGGCTTAAAGCGGAATTGCCCTGGGATGAAGTGGAGGAGGTCACGTTCGAGTGCGAGCCTGGAACCTTAACGGAACAGAAGCTTCGCGCTATCCGGGAAATGGGTGTGACCCGCTTGAGCCTGGGGGTGGAAAACTTCGACGACCATATTCTCGAGATCAACGGTCGCGCCCACCACACCAAAGAAATCGAGCGGGCGTATAACTTTGCGCGCTCGATAGGGTTCCCGCAAATCAACATCGATCTGATCGCGGGGATGGTGGAGGAGACGGAGGAGAATTGGCGCGAGAACGTTCGCAAGACGATTGCTTATGCCCCGGACAGCGTGACGATTTACCAGATGGAGGTGCCCTTCAACACCACCATTTATCGCCGCATGAAAGAAGAAGGGAAGCTGGTGGCTCCCGTGGCGGATTGGGAGACTAAGCGGCGCTGGGTTGATTACGCCTACGCTGAACTGGAGAAGGCTGGTTACACGGTGGGCAGCGCCTACACAGCCGTGCGTGACAAAGCCAGGACGAAGTTCGTTTACCGCGATCGTCTTTGGGCGGGAGCGGATTTGCTCGCGACCGGAGTCGCGTCGTTTGGGCACATTAACGGGACGCATTACCAGAACCAGCATGAGTTCGACACGTACGTGGCCGCGCTGCGGGAAGGCCGGTTTCCTGTTTTCCGCGCCTTAACGCCCAGCGCAGATGAGCGATACATTCGCGAGTTCATTCTTCAACTGAAGCTCGGCCGCGTGAGCGCGAAGTATTTCACGGAGAAGTTTGGAAGTGACCCTCGCGAGCGCTTCGCATCTGCGATCGAGACACTGAAAGGATGGGGCTTCATGACCGTGGAAGGCGACGCGATCATGCTGAACCGTGAAGGATTGCTGCAGGTGGATCGCTTGCTGCATGAGTTTTTCCTGCCTGAGCACAAGAACTCCCGTTACGCGTAATGAGCAGACCGGTTCCTGAAACGAAAGTGATTGTCGCCCCGCACCTGCATCCGCTGGATGAATTCTACGCGCAGGCGGGAATGGAACTGCCCTCAACGCAAGTTGTGGCTGGCGAAGAATTGCCCGAGCCGCAACGGAGCTTGCTGGTGCATGAGGCGGACATGACGCCGACGTTGGAAGCCTTTTACCAGGCGCGCCTGCGACTGAAGTTGCTCCACCGGCAGGAGCGGACCGATTTCTATTACCGCCAGGTGCTGTTGCTGACCGAGGCGGGCAAGGTGGTGGAATTTGGCGCCATCAAAATCAACCTGGGGCTCTTCAGCCCGCCAGCTCAACGAGCGATTCGTGAAGAGCAAGCGCCGCTGGGGCGGATACTCGCCCAGGAACATATCAAGCACACGAGCCGGCCCAAGGCTTACCTGAAGATTCGTTCCGATGGGTACATCCAGAAGGCTTTGGCCTTGGAGAGCCCGCATGTGCTGTTTGGAAGGCGCAACACGCTTTGGGATCCTCAAGGAAGGCCCCTTGCAGAAATTGTGGAGATATTGCCGCCATGAGTGAAGCTGAGATGCAAAGTGAGTTCGACGTCGTGGTGATCGGAGGAGGCCCCGCTGGCGCGGCCGCTGGAACAATCCTCGCGGAGCATGGTCACGATGTCCTGGTGCTCGAGCGGGAGAAGTTCCCCCGGTACCATATTGGAGAATCGTTGCTGCCATTCACCTACGAGCCGCTGAGACGGCTTGGGTTGATTGAGCCGATGCGTCAGTCGGCGTTCGTGAAAAAGTATAGCGTGCAGTTTGTGTCGCCGTCTGGGCGAGCTTCCCAGCCGTTTTACTTTTTCAACCGCTATGACGCGGACGTGGCGCAAACCTGGCAGGTTCTGCGGTCTGAATTTGACGAGATGGTTCTGAACAATGCGCGGCACAAGGGCGCGGTAGTGATGGAGGAGACCTCGGTCACTGAGTTGATCAAGGAAGATGGGCAGGTGCGCGGAGTTCGCGCAGTGACGAAGGATGGGCGGAAGCACGAGTTTCGGGCCAAGCTCACGATTGATGCGTCGGGGCGGGAGGCATTTTCCACCATTCGCAATGGTTGGCGGATGGGCGACCCAGAGCTGCATAAGGTTGCGGTGTGGACTTATTACCGCGGGGCGAAGCGCGACGAAGGCATTGACGCGGGCGGCACTACGGTGGCGTTCGTTCCGGAAAAAGGTTGGTTCTGGTACATCCCGCTGCACAATGATGTGGTGAGTGTTGGCGTGGTTGCCGAAGGGAAGTATCTCAGCCGGGACGGCGTAAAGGATCCCGCAGCCATTTTTAAACGAGAAATCGAGCAGAATCTCTGGATCAAGGACCACCTCGCGCCCGGGCAGCAGTTTGGTGATTATTACATCACTGGGGAATATTCGTACCATTCCCGCTATTGCGGCATGGACGGGTTGGTCTTGGCAGGCGATGCGTATTGTTTCCTCGATCCTGTGTTTTCTTCGGGATTGATGCTGGCCTTGAAGAGCGGGGTTATGGTCGCGGACGCTGCGCACGACGCGCTGCTTGCAGGGGATATCTCCATTGCGCGGTTTGCGGATTACGCAAGAACCCTGCGTGAAGGGATCGAGAACATGCGGAAGCTGGTTTACGCCTTCTACGATCAAAGCTTCAGCTTCCGGCAGTTAACGGACAAATATCCGGATCTCGCGGGGGACATCACCGATTGCCTCTCTGGAGACGTAAACAAGGATTTCACCCGCTTGTTCACCGCGATCGGAGAATTTGTGCCTGTGCCTGAACCGTTGCCAGTGGGAGGGCCGCTGCTGGCGCAGGACAAGGAAGTTGCGGGTGCAGTCTAGAGGCTGTGCTGCGGGTGCTTCAATTAACGCCTGGCGCAGGGACAATGTTCTGCGGGAATTGCCTGCGGGACAATGCGCTAGTGGCTGAGTTACGGCGGAGAGGCGCGGAAGCGACGATGCTGCCGCTGTATCTCCCGCTCACACTCGACGTTCCGGACCAGAGCGCGAATGCTCCGGTATTCTTCGGCGGGATCAGCGTTTATCTCGAACAGCTCGCGCCGATCTTCGGTCGCGCTCCAAAGTTCCTGCGCGACATGCTCGCCTCTCGCGGATTGTTAAAACTGGCAGCGGGCGGGGCGGCGGCCACGCGGCCCGAGGACTTGGGAGAACTGACACTCTCCATGGCTCGCGGAGAGGATGGACGCCAGCGGCAGGAGCTGGAAGATCTAGTGAGTTGGCTGGCGACGCAGCCGAAGCCGGACGTGATCATTCTCTCAAACGTCATGCTCGCTGGGCTGGCAAAAAGGCTTGGAAAGATTGCGCCTGTGCTCTGCACGTTGCAGGGAGAAGACTTCTTCCTCGATTCACTGGCGTCACCTCATCGCGAACAGGTTTGGGAGGAACTCGCGCGGAGGAGCGAGGACATTCGCCTGTTCATCGCGCCGTCGGAATACTTTGCGAACCACATGCAGGCACGGTTGCGGATTCCGGGCGAACGTCTGCGTGTGCTTTGGAACGGGATCGACCTGGAGGGGTTTAGTCCAGCAACCATGACACCGGCGGAGCCGACCATCGGGTACTTCGGCCGGATCTGCCGGGAGAAAGGGATTGTCACATTCGTTGAAGCCTGTGTTGACGTGGCGAAGTCCGGGCTGTCGCCAGCTTTTCGCGTGAAGATTGGCGGGAGCCTGGGCAAGCAGGATGAGGCGTTAATTCGCGATTTGCAGAAAGAGCTGGACCGCGCTGGGTTGGAGGGCAGGCATGAACTGCATCCGAATGTCACGCGGGAGGAGAAGATTCGCTTCCTGCAAGGCTGCTCGATTTTCTCGGTCCCCGCACTCTACGGGGAAGGGTTTGGGCTTTACCTGCTGGAAGCGTGGGCGTGTGGTTTGCCGGTGGTGCAACCGCGGCATGCTGCGTTTCCGGAATTGATCGAATCCACACAAGCTGGGTTGTTGGTCGAGCCCGGCAGCGGAAAAGCTTTGGCTGAGGGGTTCATCAGCTTGTTGTCCAATGAAAAACGCGCGCGGGAGATGGGAACGAATGGGGTAAGAGCGGTTCACGAGCGATTCACCATTAATCGTATGGCCTCGGATTTTCTTTCCATTTTGACGGAAGAGAAGTTGATTCAGCCTTAGCTATGCCATACGAGCACAAGTTAATTCGACGAGTGGAGTTCCCGGAAACGGACATGGCCGGAATCGTTCACTTCACGAATTTCTTCCGCTACATGGAATACGCCGAGCACGATTTCTACCGCTCGCTTGGGCACTCGGTGATTATGCCGCACCTGAACCCGCCGCTCGGATTCCCGCGAGTGCACGCCTCATGCGATTATAAGAAGCCGATTCGATTCGAGGACATGCTCGAGATTCACCTGCTGGTGAAAGAGAAGCGCGCGCGGGTGCTTAGTTACATTTTCAAATTTCGGAAAGAGGGTGAGACCGAAGAGATCGCCCGGGGCGCTCTAACGGTTGTTTGCGTGAGCCACGTTCCTGGGAAGATGGAGGCAGTGCCGATTCCTGCGGGTCTAGCGGACCAGATCCAAGTGGCTCCAGCGGAACTCCTCGGCTAAACTCCGGCAAACCATGCTTTGCGGATATCCCGCAAAGCTGGGAAGTCGCGACGCCACGCTTGAACGGTCGCTGAATCGATGTGGGTTTGGACGAGCCCTTCGGTGTCGTGCAATTCGCCGAGCACATTCCCATGCGGATCCACAACCATGCTGCGGCCAGGATATTGATGGAATGGGTCTTTCCCAGGGCGATTGACGCCGATGACATAGGCCTGGTTCTCAATGGCCCGAGCACGAAGCAGAGTGGCCCAATGGTCAACGCGTTTGGCTGGCCAATTCGCAATAACCACGAGAAGCTCGGCGCCTTTTAGCGCGGCGACTCGGAACAACTCCGGGAAGCGCAGGTCGTAACAGACAAATGGCGCTGCGAGGAAATCACCGCACTTAAAGGTCTGGATCTCCGTGCCCGCTGTGTAGTGATCGCACTCTCCGCCCGCGGAGAACGGCTGGCACTTCGTGTACCGCAGGAGCGATTCTCCTTCCGGCGAGAAAACCGCCGCAATGTTTCGGCCACGGGAGTCGGCTCCTTTAGACGTCACACCCGCGACGAGCCACGACCGGGTGCGCCGGGCGAGTTGTTGGAGGAACGCCGCAGTTTCGCCGTGCTCCGCTTCGTGAATCGCTTCAACATTCATGCTGAAGCCAGTCGCGAACATCTCCGGCAAGACGATCAAGCCATTCGGCTCGACCGTGGCTCTGGAGAGGAGTTGCTCCACGCGTGTGAAGTTGGCCTGCTTATTTTCCCAAACGATGTCGAGCTGGCAGCAGGTGACTTGCATGGAGTCAGTAAAGCAGAGGGACGGGCTTCTCGAAAGCGGCGTTACTGTGGCTGAAGGGCGGCGACCGTCGCGTTGAGACTGGCCGCGTCCGCGACGTTCAGAACTTGCACTGACTTGTCGATGCGTTTCATGAAACCGCTCAGCGCTGTCCCTGGCCCTAACTCGATGAACAGATTGAAGCCATTGGCGATGAGCGCGCGCATGGAGGCTTCCCAGAGCACAGACGCGGTGACTTGCTCGACGAGGCGAGCACGAATCTCCGCAGGGGCGCCGTGAGGCTGCGCAGTGACGTTGCTCATGACTGGAACGGAGGGGGCGTTCACGGCGATGCGAGCCAATTCTGCGGAGAGTTTCGGCTGGGCGCTTTCCATGAGGGGCGAGTGATAAGCTCCTGCGACCGCTAAAGGGAGAGCGCGTTTCGCGCCTTGAGCTTTGGCGAGTTCACACGCTTTCTCGATCTTCTCCTTCGCTCCCGAGATGACGAGCTGGCCGGGGCAGTTCAAGTTCGCAAGCTGCACCCCCGCCTGCTCGCAGACAGCGCGTGTCGCCGACTCCTCAAGGCCAATGATCGCGGCCATCGACCCGGCGGTGACGTCACAGGCTTCCTGCATGAAGCGGCCGCGCGCGCGGACGACGCGAAGGCCGTCTTCAAACGCGATAGCGCCTCCGGCAGCAAGGGCGGTGAATTCGCCGAGCGACAAGCCGGCAGTGCAGGCGAACTGCAGGTGCGGCAGCTTTTCGCGCAGGAGTTGAAAGGCAACCCAGCTCACGAGGTAGATGCCTGGCTGGGCGTGCTCAGTCTTCGTGAGTTCGGCTTCGGGCCCGTTGAAGCAGATGTTCGCCAAGTCGTAGCCCAAGGTTTCATTGGCTTTGTCGAACAGAGACTTCGCTGTTGGAAATTGTTCAGCGAGATCGCGGCCCATGCCCACTTGCTGCGCGCCCTGGCCCGCAAACATCAGCGCAATTTTTTGCATCCGGTTCACTTAGCCAAGGCCCGTCCCAATGACAAGCGAGGGATGCGGATTGAATAATGATGCGCGAGGCGCGCAACTCCATAGAATGCCGCTCAAATGCCCGCTTCACATATAAGATGGACGATTTGCAGCTTCCTTGTGATCGCGCTGAGTTTGGGTGAGGTTGGTTCATCACGAGCGGAAGCCATCTTCAAGGAAGAGATTGCGCCTGTTTTGGTGAGGGAATGCGCAGGCTGCCACAACGCCGAAAAGGCCAAGGGCGGATACCGTCTGGACACAGTCGGCGCGATGCTTCGCGCGGGAGAGTCTGGCCGCGCTCCTATTGTGCCAGGCAAGCCAGACGAGAGCTATCTGTTCAATCTCATCGCGACGTCAGATGTAGATGATCGGATGCCGCAGAAAGATGAGCCTCTCGATTCAAAGGTTATCCAGCTTGTGCGAGAGTGGATAAGCTCCGGCGCCAGCTTCGCGGGATGCGATACCAACGAGCCTTTGAGCGGCATGGTCGCGGCGCCCCACCCTGCTCCGCCTGCGGCTTATCCACGTCCGCTGCCTCTCAGAGCGGTAGGGTTTGGCCCGACCAGTGAAGTTGTCGCGGTGAGCGGATATCACGAGGTAACGGTTTGGAAAAGCGATGATGGCGCCTTGCAGGGCCGCATTACAAATGCGCCCAGCAGCATTCAGTCGTTAGCTTACTCTCCCGATGGATCGTTGCTGGCTTTGGCTGGAGGCAACGCAGGACGGCAGGGCGAAGTGAGCTTATTTGCGCTCGGTGACGGAGCGAAGCGGGTGCTCGGCCGCTTCAATGATGTGATGCTGAAAGTGACCTTCAGCCCGGATGGGAAACTGCTAGTTGGTGGAGGGTCCGACAACAGCATTCATGTCTGGGAGGCCGCGTCTGGCAAGGAGTTGAGGGTCATTCAGCAACATGCAGACTGGGTGACGAGCGTCGCAATCACGCCGGATGGTAAGCAGATTATCTCCGCGAGCCGGGATAAGACGGCGCGGACGTACGATCTCGACACTGGCGAGTTGCAGACGACCTATGCCGAGCACGAGGGCGCGGTTTGGGTCGCCTTGCCGGTCGCAGGAAAAGATCAGGTGGTTTCCTGCGGACGGGACAGATCAATTCGCGTTTGGAGGACTGCGGACGGCAGCACGGTGGCAAAGATTGAGCGGCTGAGCGCGGAGCCACTCGACCTCGCATTCGCTAATGAGCGGCTATGGGCGGCGTTTTCAGACGGGACCGTGCGGGAGATTGATCTGGCCAAGAAGGCGATCCTGCGAACGCACAAGGTGGGGAGTTTGCCAGTTTACACAGTCGCCGCAGGAAAAGACAGCGTGGCCGCTGGCACCCACGAGGGGTCTGTCCACATCTTTCGGCCGAACGCCGAAACCCCGTTCAGCTTTGTGGCTGCGCCGGGACTGAACCGCTAGTTGTCAGCGCTCGACGAGAGCGCCGTTCCGTAAGGAGATGATCCGTTCCGTCCGCGCAGCCAACTCCATGTTGTGCGTGACGATCACGAGCGTGGTGCCGCTGGCGCGGTTCAGGTTGAAGAGCAACTCAACGATTCCGTGGCTGGTGTCTTCGTCGAGATTCCCCGTCGGCTCGTCAGCGAAGAGTATCTTGGGTGAGTTGATAAATGCGCGCGCCAGGGCAACGCGTTGCTGCTCGCCCCCGGAAAGTTGAAGCGGATAATGCGTGCGGCGTTCAGCCAAGCCGACTTTGTCGAGCAACTCGGTCGCGAGTTGCTGAGCTGAGCCCGCTCCCTGCAACTCAAGCGGAACCATCACGTTTTCCAAGGCTGTTAGGGTTGGAATCAGTTGGTAATTTTGGAAAACGAAACCGACCAGCTTATTGCGCACCTTGGCGCGGCCATCCTCATCGAGCGCGCCCAGATCATTCCCATCGATTAAGACGCGGCCTGATGATGGGGTGTCCAATCCTGCGCAGAGGCCGAGCAATGTTGTTTTGCCGCTGCCCGACGGGCCGGTGATGGCACAGGTTGCTCCGGCAGCGAGGGTGAAGGAAAGCTCGCGTAGCGCCGTGACCTGGCGCTCGCCGCTTCGGTACACCTTGCTCAACTTATCGACTTCGAGAATGGGCTGGCCGCTTGGCATCGCGGAAAGATTACTCATCCCAGCCAAAGCGAAAAGCGAATCCCTCAATGCTCCAGCGTTAGGGGGGAGCAACCTCGTTCTGTGCCTTCTCGATTAAGTCCGCCCGGAGCGACTTATCGGAGTGAACACCGAGGTCTTTAAGCTGCTGCGCCTGGCGCACGAGATTTCCTGAGCCTTGATGAAGTTTGTTCGACGCTGATTCCCAGGCTTCATGGGAACTTTTGATGGCGCGGCCCACCTTATCCATATCCTCGATGAAGCCGACAAACTTTTCGTAAAGCTTGGCGCCGCGATCGGCGATGCGCTGAGAGTTCTTCTGCTGCTCGGCCAACCGCCAAACATGGGACACCGTTCGCAGCGTGGCGAGCAGGGTGGAGTTTGTGACCAGCACAACATTTTTATCCA